>JBARXC010000043.1:0-18864 GCA_049647125.1 bacterium
AATACGAAGCTTAGAGGCTATGAATTTCAGAAGTTGGGAAAAAGAAGAGCTTTTTTCATTTCCATAATTATCATCATCTTCATAACTTCCTATTTTCACAGCTTCATTCATTAATTCGCTCCATGCGTAGCATCATTTATTAAGTAACTAAGTTATTGGCAAAGCAGTTACTAAGTAATTAAGTAATTGAGTAATTAGTAAAACAGTAATTGAGTTAGTAAAAGACGTTTAGATCGTTTCATCCATTTCTTTAGTCTATTTTGTCCTTTCTGCTTAACTTCCTATCCTCATAACTTCCTAACTTCATTCTTATCTTAACGCCCTACGCTCTTTATCTCGTCATTATATAAAGGAGATAAAAACCAAATGTGTAAACAAGCAAGAAGTAAATCCACTCCTTTGGCTTTTTGGTAAAAAGCGTCACCAAAAAAGTGACCGATGACCACATAATTGCACCGGGCAAGACCTTGGGAATGAAAAATGCATAGATCAAATAGGAAAATCCGACAAGCATTGCCATGGGCAATCGCAACAATAGCATGTCCCTGTTATAGAAAAGAACTGCCAAGGTATAAACATGGTCTTTCTTGTCTGCTTCGCAGTCGTGTATATCTTTGGCAGTAAAGCCCAAGCTTACCCCAATGAGCGTAGCTAAAACAAGTGGTTTTGGTATTGCATGCAACGCCATGTTTTTGTAAAAGAGTGAAAAACCAATGGCCATAGCCAGGACAATAGCTAAGGCATGGATAAATGTTGAGACAAAAAGAATACGCTTCAATCGAATCGGCGGTACTGAATAGACAACTCCAAGCAAGACAAACGTAATCATAATAAGAAAGGTTGTGTAGTTAAGCACAAACGCATAGACAAATACAAGCAGAGCTAAGGTAAAACCCCACATGGCATAAAATCGTCTAATCCCCTCTTTTAACAATGGATTTCTCTGGCGCGCGATGCGATCACTCTTTATGTCAAAGAAATCATTGATTACCTGAACTGTCCAGAAGCCAAACGCAAGTGTCAAGAAAACCAAAGCGATAGCTAAAGGATCAAAGACATTGGCTTGAATTATAGGTACTTGATGTTTTGCCAATAGATAACCAAATATCCCCATACCACCGAATAGAAACATGCGCTCAAGGCGCATCGACTCGAGTATCGAAGAAAAATTCTTTTTGTCTAATAAATACCAGAAGATAAAACATAACGGCAATAAAAGCAACCCATAAACTGCCGAGAATTTCTGTGTGTCATAATAGAGGAATCCTCGAGAAAGAAAATAATGCTCTGGACGATTACCAGCAAGCATGGTGATCAACCCGCCCCAGAGCATAATGACTATTAGACTGAATAAACCAGTAAGCAACGACCTTGCTACTGACTTAGTTTTGATGTATACGTAAACAGCAATGAGGAGTACTATACTGACAGTAATTATCCTCTGGCCTGGTGAGACGCCTATATTGCCAAGATCGACAAAGGGGTTTAGAAAGTTAATGAGATAAGGCTCTATGCGCAAAGGATAGGTAAGGAGGTAACCGCCTAAACATGCATCGAGGATTGGTATTAAAACAATAAACCCGAGACCGCAACTAGCGATGCCGGTTACTCGAGTTATTGACTCTTTAGTCACCAGCGCTATGAGAATCACCAGGATGAAAAAAAGACCGAGGTAGAACAATGGGAAATGGACCAAGTACATCAGCAGCGTCTTATAAGAAAAAGAATAAAAGCCGAGACGCTGAGAGCTTTCAAGAACCCCTTCGAAAAAGTTCCGTAGAAAAATCCAGGTAATTACAAAGATAAACGCACGGGTCAGTGATTGCGATTCAAGAATGTCTATTGTTTTTTTAAACATCACTCGTCATTAAACAAAAAACAAAATGTGGGCAGGTTGTAGAACAACCTGCCCACATTTCAGATTGTGTATACGTCAACTAATCTTCTGCTTCGAACAGTTTGGAGAGCTCATCCCAATGTTTCTTGACGAGATCTTTGTTACCCTGAGGGACTTTCTCGGCAATTTTCTTCATCTCTTTCATTGCATTCAATCCTGTTTTCATCATCTCTTTCTGAGCCTCAGGGATATTGGGATCTTTCAGCTGTTTTTCAACTTCCGCCAAGCTCTGTTCCATCTCATCCATTTCTTCGGACATCATATTGGCAACCGAAGCCATCCAGGTTTTGGCAAGGGCAGGCCAAAATTCATTCCACGGCATACCAGCGGCGGTTAATTTGGCGTTAAGACCAGGAACTTCCTTGTCTATGGTCGAAAACTGCCCCATCCAACCTTCCCAATTCTCCACTTCACCCTTGAATTCCTTACCGCTTTTCTCGATTTCAACCTTGGCAACAGAAAACGCCTTCATAAACTTCTGGAGTTCTCCTTCAGTCAGTCTACCATAAGCTACTTCGCTACTTGTTTTGCTTCCAGTGGGCTCGGCTTCAGTCTCGCCTTCAGGTGGTGCACCACAAAAAGCTACAAAAAAAACACTCAATAAGCCCAGCATCAACAACTTTTTCATCGATACCTCCTTTTGAAGTTGTCCTGTATTATACACAGTTTGAATATTGAATCAAGTGGGAACTAACAAAATTCCTAAGCCGACTCAATGCGATTTTTACCGAGTCGTTTCGCCCGGTAAAGCGCGCGGTCGGCGATTTGAATTAATTCTACTGAGGTTTCTGTATTACCCGGGTAGGTCGCAATGCCGATTGATATAGTCATCTCTTTTCGACCTCTGCCTTTTATTATTAGTTGTTTTCCTTCAACCGCTCTACGCAACCTCTCAGAAACCTTTAAAGCCAAAGGATGACTCGTTTCTGGGAATATTACCACGAATTCTTCACCGCCGTAACGTGCTACAAAATCAGTATCGCGTAAATTCTTCTTTAATGTATCTGCGATGTGAATTAACATCTTATCGCCTGCGACATGACCGAAACGATCATTGAAACTCTTGAAATCATCCAGATCAATCATCGCGAGGCTCAACTGCCTAGAATAACCCCTTGCTTTTTTTAGTTCATTATCAAACATAAGATTGAAATGCCTTCGATTAGCAGTATTGGTTAAGGCATCGGTTAATGAGAGCTCCTTGGTTTGATCGTACAACCGAGCGTTCTCAATCGCAATAGCAGCTTGCGACGCAAAAACCGAGAACATGCGCAGGTCTTTCTCAGTAAAGGCCTCAAGCTTATCGCTCTCGATATCGAGGACACCAATCATCTCACCTTTTATCTTTAGTGGAATGGCTGCTTCGGATTTGATTGACTTTTTAAACATATGATAAAAAGGGGATTTTAAGACGTCGGGTGCATAATATAACTCGCCGGTCGAAGCAACATGCCCGCAGATACCCTGCTCGCCGATTTTCAACCTGACCTTCTTGAAAACCCGAGTCCCATAACCATGGGCTGCCTTGACGTACAATTCATCTCCTTCATTGAGCAGGATTGCGATGTGTGCGTAACCAAACGTGTCGCGTATTACCTTAAGTATAGTATTAAGAACATCATCGAGTTCCAGGGTCGAAATCAGGGATTTGGCAATCGTGAAGGAAACAGTCAGTTCTTTTGCGCTGTTTTTTGCCTGTTCATAAAGATGGGCATTGTGCAGAGCAACGCTCAGACAGTCTGCAATCAATTCAAGAATTCTGATCGTATTACTGTTAAAGGCATTTAGCTCATCACACTCAATGTTCAACACGCCAATCATTTTTCTTCCAACCTTGAGCGGCAAAGCGATTTCTGACTTGGTACTGGTCTGGCCATAGGCGCGATAGAGCTTTTCCTTAGAGACATCATTTGCCACGATCCTTTTGCCAGTTTTTGCAACACTGCCCACAATACCAGAACCTATTTCAAGTTTGAGGTCTCTCGGTACTTCATCCCGAAACCCTTTGGATAGTCTTCTGAGAATGACTACATTCTTTTCTATTAAAAAGATCGAAATATTGAAATTACTGAAATATTCAAGAATAGACTTTGTGACGCTCTCACATATCTCTCCGATATCAAGGCTTTTAGTCAATTGGTGGGCGATCTTGTTCATCACCTCAAGCTCTTTGGCTCTTTTCACTTCCTCTTCAATCAACCTCGTATTGGCAACGACGACTGCTGCTCTGGCGGCAATCCCGTTCAGTAGATACTCATCTTCTTCACTATAAGCATTATTATGCTTGTAATCTTGAACTGTCATTACGCCTTCAACATTGTTCTTGAAAATCATGGGAACGCCTAACCAGCTTCTGGCATTCCTGCCAAGCGGTTTGACACCGATCTTGCCGCAAAACTGCTTCAGATTAGAATTAATACGAATTGATTTCTTTGTCTTGATAACATATTCAGTCATGCCTTTTGACAAAACCCGGGGGGCGACATTCCTTTCCACGCCGTTTATCGTGTAGATCTCGAAACTAATTATGTTCTCATTATGGTTGTACAGGGCAATATAAAAATTGCTGCAGTCAAGAACCTTACTGATTTCCTGGTAGATTTTCCTGATAACCTTAGTCAGGTCATAAGATGACCCAAGGATATTGTCGATCCTCGTGAAAAGCTGTACTCTTTTCTTCTCCCTACTCATGTCGAATTTTAGTAGTATAGCACCAAAATTATCGCTTGTCAATAGCCCGTCTCATCAATTGACAATACCAGAAAAATACGTATAATATCTTATATGGTTGAGAAAATAAGCGTCAGTACATGTCGCCGAAATGAATTATGCGATATCACAAAGCAAATTCAGCATATAATAAACCAAAAAAAGGTCAAAGATGGCATCTTGCACATATTCTGTCCACACACCACTGCGGCACTCACCATTAATGAGAATTGCGATCCAGCTGTGCAGAGCGATATCTCTGACACCTTAAACAAACTCATACCAGCCAATGCCGGGTATAAACATGCCGAGGGTAATGCTGATGCCCACGTCAAATCAGCTATCACCGGTTCTTCAAGAACCCTTTTCATAGAAGGTGGTAATATCTCTTTTGGAACCTGGCAAGGCATATATTTATGCGAATTTGACGGCCCAAGAACCCGTGAGGTCTGGGTTAAGATAATTATGGAGTAATCTTTGCGAAGCAAAAAAAGGAGGAACGATGCATAAAAAACTATTCATCCCTGGACCGACTGAAGTCAGGCAGGATATACTTGATGCCCAAACAGAAAAAATGATTGGTCATCGCAGCAAAGCATTTACTGAGTTATATACCGGCATTATCAAAAAACTCCAGGAATTGCTCACAACGAACAACTTCATCACTGTACTAACCGCTTCAGGCACTGCCTTTATGGAAGGTGCGATTAGAAACTGCGTGAATAAAGATGTATTGTGTTGCGTGAACGGAGCTTTTAGTGACCGGTGGTTCAAAATAGCTCAAAAATGCGACAGAAATCCAGAGGTGATTACTTTGGACTGGGGTAAGGCGATAAAACCTGAGATGGTCGAAGCGAAGTTGCAAGAGAAGAAATATGAAGCCATAACCCTTGTACAGAATGAGACATCTACTGGTGTACGCAACCCTATTGAGGAAATCGCTGAAGTGTTGAAAAAATATCCGGATGTACTCTTCTTGGTTGATACAGTCAGTTCACTGATGGGTGACAAGATTGAGATTGAAAAACTCGGGATCGATGTTTGTCTGGCTTCCTCCCAGAAAGCCTTTGCTCTGCCGCCAGGCCTAGCGGTCTGTGCAGTCAGTGATAAAGCATTAGAAAAGGCGAAAACCGTCAAAGGTCGCGGTCATTATTGCGATTTTGTCGGACTCAAAGACTACTTCGATAAAAAAGGACAGACGCCTTCAACACCAGCCATCTCACTTATGTACGCAATGGACAAGCAACTCGGGAAGATTAAGGAAGAAGGTATGGAAAAACGCTACGAGAGACACGTTGCAATGGCTAAGTATGTACAAGACTGGGGCAAGAAGTACTTCAGCATGTTTGCTGAACCTGGCTATGAATCAGTCACGGTCTCGTGCATGAACAATACCCGTGGCGTAAGTATCGCGGATTTGAATAGCGAACTCGGAAAACGTGGCTTTGCGATCTCTAATGGCTACGGCAAACTAAAGGAGCAAGCATTTAGAATTGCCCATATGGGTGATTTGACGGTTGATGAAATTAAGGAATTAATCGATAATATTAACGCGCTATTGAAGCTATAAAATAGTTGAACTCCCTCACCCTACTTTTTTCATAAAAGGACAGGGTTCGGGATACTGAATTTTACAACCAAATCAAAGATTTGGGTAAAGTTCGTGAAGGAGGATAAAAAATGAAGGTTTTGATTTCTGACCCAATTGCTCCACAAGGCATTGAGATATTAAAGGATGCTGGTTTTGAAGTCGTTGAGAAAACCGGCTTGAGTCCTGAAGAACTAGCCAAAATCATATCTGATTATGATGGAATAATTGTGAGAAGCGCAACCAAGGTGACTAAAGAGGTGATCGAAGCGGCAAAAAACCTGAAGGTCATTGGTCGAGCAGGTATAGGCTTAGACAATGTCGATCAAGAAACAGCCAAGAACAAAGGGGTAAAAGTAGTCAACACGCCGACCGCGACTTCAATCTCAGTGGCAGAGCTTGCGATGGGTATGATGTTTGCGGCGGCACGCCGAATCCCCCAGGCAAATCTATCAACCCGGGCATCGAAATGGGAAAAAAAGAAATTCAAGGGATTTGAATTGTACGGTAAGAGACTCGGCATAATCGGGCTCGGTCGGATTGGAACAGAATTAGCAAAACGCGCCAAAGCTCTGGGTATGTCAGTAAGCGCATATGATCCCTACGTAAAAACGAGCGACCATGCGGACATTGTTGACTTTGATACACTCATCAAAGAAGCTGATTACATCTCGCTGCATATCCCTAAAACAAATGAGACCGAGCACATCCTGGACAAAGCTGCCTTTGAAAAAATGAAAGACAATGTTGTGATTATCAATTGTGCACGCGGCGGTGTCGTTGATGAAGGCGCCCTGTATGACGCGGTCACTTCTGGCAAAGTACGTATCGCTGGTGTTGATGTTTACGAAAGTGAACCAGCAAAAGAAAACAAACTTTTCGAACTCGAACAGGTTATTGTAACACCACATATCGGTGCACAGACCAAAGAAGGACAGACGCGCGCCGGTACGCAAATAGCTGAACTGGTGAGGGATGCGCTGAAGTAGTCGGGTAATTGGATAGTCGAATAGTCTCCACAAATTCGTAGTTGCCTGATTTACCCACGCCCATGCACGATGAGCGGGGTTTATTAAACACCAAATTAGATAAGGAGAAGAAATGCCTGAGATAAAAGCATTCAAAGGAATAAGATATAACCTTGAAAAACTGCCTGGTCTAACTGATGTTATTTGCCAACCTTATGATCAAGTAACAAACAAAATGGAGCGCGTATACAAAAACCAAAGTCCGTACAACTTCATTCGTCTCGTCCTCACCAAATACTCTGAAGGACACAATCGCCAACGGGAATACCGGGATGCTAAAAGACATGCCGAGACATGGTTAAAAGAAGAAATATTCAAGAGCGAAGATAAAGAGGCGATATACCCTTATTGGCAAGAGTTTACAGTTAATAAAACCGAATATACAAGGAAAGGTTTTATCTGTTTGGTCAGACTCGAGGAACTGGGCAAAGGCAATATACTCCCTCACGAAAAGACGCTTTCAAAACCAAAAGCAGACCGTCTTAACCTGCTGAACATCACGAAAAAGGACTTTGAACCAGTGTTCTTGCTTTACACGGACACCCAGAATCACGTGAACGCCTTGCTCGAAAAGCACTGCAAAGACAAACCTCTCGTCGAGGTCAAGGATAACAATAATGTAACTCATAAATTATGGCGAATCGACAAAACCAAGCCAATTGAAGAAATTGCTGAGTTCCTGAAACCATCGATTTTTGTAATTGCTGATGGACATCACCGTTATGAAACTGCTTTCAATTACAGCAAGGAACTGGGCAACGTTGATAAGAACAATCCGGCATATTTCAAGATGATCGCCCTCGTCAATATCGAAGACCCGGGTTTAGTCATTTTGCCGACGCACCGGCTCGTTAGAAATCTTGGCGACTTCAGTCTGGGCAGCTTTCTTGAAAAAACGGAGAAATACTTTGACATAAAAAAAACCGATAAAGATAATATCCTCCATGATCTGGCAGAAATGAAGTCTAAGGCTTTTGGTTTTTATAGCTCGCAAACTGCCTACATCCTAAGGCTAAAGTCAAAAAAAGCCATGAAGGAATTACTGGCTGACCGTAGTAAGGAATACTGTGATCTTGATGTCGCAATACTCCACACCTTGTTGATGGAAGATGTCCTTGATATAAATCCTGAGAAGATAGAAGAACACGTGCGCTATGAACGGAGTGCGCAGGACGCTATGAGACGGGTTGATACTAGTGCCTTTCAGTTCTGTTTTCTCTTAAACCCCACGCGCTCTGAGCAAGTAAAAAAAATCGCCGAGAACAAGGAACGAATGCCTCAAAAATCGACTGACTTTTACCCCAAACTCATTTCCGGGCTGGTCTTCTACGATGTAGCCGGATAATAATAAATAGTAAATACCAAGAGATCAGCAATAAGTTCATTTGAGACTTAAATACCATAAAGTATATATAAAAACTCTTGACAATTTTCGAATTGTCAGTATAATGAATAGTTAATTTCAGATGGTGTATGTTTTATGTGAAACAAATGAAAGGAGGTGCTGCTGAACAAGAAAAACCACGTAGGGGAAAAAGATGGATGGTAGGTTAAACTATAATCCCGCCTTTTCATACGAAAAAGCGGGATACTGAATTTTGTAACCAAATTAAAATTTGAGCAAAATTCGCAAAGGAGAAAACAAATGAATAAAATATTAGTAACTCTTATTTTAGTGTGTGTTGCTATCGCCTTTAGCCATCAGGTAGAAGGCGTATACGGCAATACAAACGCACAAACAGCAAAGGTCGTCACCGTCAACAGTGAACCAATGGATTTAATAAATGGACCGGTTCACCGTCCAGCGTTCGCACCGATCAATAATGCGGATCTGCCAAATCCAGATGACCCTACATCAAACCAAACTTACCCATATCAACTTCAGATACCAAAATCAAGGAAAGCGGAGTCTCCATTCGGATGGTCAGATTGGGGTGATGATTTACTCGTTTACGATGGTGCTGTTGGCAGCGGGCAGGACATGGATGAAGATCCACTTACCGAAGACATCTATGTTGCCTTGGATACCGACCACTCAACTATGGATAGCGTAGTCGTCCTCCGTTCAACTGATACTGGCAATACCTGGAGTGTGTTTTTCATCGGCACTAATACAGATGGTTCAATTGAGAATCCAAAGGTCCGTATCCTTGAAGCTGGTGGTCAAACATGGGTTGCCTTTATCGGTATCTGGGTTGAAACGACCGGGGCACGGGATTTATATATGAGGAGAATACCGGCCAGTGGTGGAAGCGCCACATGGGAACTGCTAGATGATAGTGTTCTGGTAGCTGATATAGATGCAGATATTGGTTCTTCAGCATGGTTGTATTGTACATATTATAGGCAAGGAGCTTCATGGAACAGTATTTATGCTGCTCGTAACGCAATGGCCGGGGCGGGTTGGCAGAATATAACCAATCTGTTTGATGATCCTCAAATAGAACCCTACCCAGCGATTGCAGCTGGTGCAGGTGGTAATGTTACAGTTACCTTTGTCGATGATAGGATAACCACAAATAACGAGATGCGTGTTAAAAGAAGCACAAATTATGGCTCAACCTGGATAGGCTCTGAGCAAGTTAGTAACAACAGTGGTGGCTATGCCATATCCGAAACTGATATTGCATATTCGCACGGTTCTACCCAGACCGCCTGGATTACCTCCACATTCTATGTTGTTGACAATGATAATCTAGTCTATTACTACAGTGTAAACAGCGGCGTAGACTGGACCTATGGCGGACTCATCGGGTCATCAGGTGATGATGAAAATTTAAGCTCACTGCGTTGCCGTAAATCTGGTGGCGCGGTCACTGTTGCGTACAATCAAGATGTTGCACCTGCTGGAGACTCAACAATGTTCTGCTGGACAACTGCATCAAACCCTACTAACTTTACTACACCGGTACGAGTCAATGACTACAGTGCTACTGGATACTGGCCGCCAACCGCTGGTTGGATAACTGATGGCGGCGGGTACTCGGCTATCGTCTATACAAGCTGGACACAAAGTTATAATTGCTATCTGGATTGGTTTGGCAATGTTGGGGTTGAGGAAATACCTGACGAAATATCAGCCGGTTTTGTCAACCTTGCACCAAATCCTTCAAATGGTATTGCAAAACTTTCTTATATTGTTAAAACAGAAGGTAATGTGAATATCTCTGTATTTGATGCAGCTGGTAGATCAGTATCTACCCTGGCTAACGAAACCAAACCTGCTGGCGAATATACGGTTAATATGAATAATCAGAATCTTGCTGCTGGTATCTATTTTATCCGTATCGAAACACCAGAAGGTACAACTGGCAAGACCATGACGATTGTCAGGTAAGACAAAAGACTGTAGGGCGTGATGCGCAAAGCGTAGAGCGCTCGAAATAGTAAAAGGGGACGGTCACACCGTCCCCTTTTCGTTTGATGAATCAAACGACTACACCAACTTTAACAACTCATCAACAATATCATCTGACCTTATATCTTCAGCTTCCGCGGCAAAATTGGTAATTATACGATGCCGCATTACTGGGTGGGCAACATACCTCACATCATCAAAACTCGGTGAGTATCGACCGTCAAGCGCTGCCTTTGCCTTAGCGCCAAGGATAAGATATTGAGATGCCCTTGGACCGGCTCCCCAACCAACATATTTCTTTACAATACCAGGACTCGTTTCCTGTCTTGGTCTGGTCATGCCGACTAATTTTATGGATCGTTCTATGATATCATCAGCTACTGGCATCTTCCTTATCAACCTTTGCAAGGATTTCAATTGGGTCGCGCTAATAACTTTTTCCAATTTAGCCTCATAAGCTGAGGTCGTTGTTTTAACTATCTCAACCTCTTCCTCAGAACTCGGGTAATCAATGTTTATTGTGAACATAAACCGGTCAAGCTGTGCTTCAGGTAGTGGATACGTACCTTCTTGTTCGATCGGGTTCTGAGTCGCCAATACAAAGAAAGGTCGCGGCAGATCATACGTATGACCGGCATAAGTAACCTGGTACTCTTGCATTGCCTGAAGCAAAGCTGATTGAGTTTTGGGAGGCGCCCGGTTAATTTCGTCAGCAAGGATTACATTGGCAAATATGGGACCATGAACAAATCGAAAACTTCTCTTTCCAGTGGTTAGATCCTCTTCGATCACCTCTGTACCAGTTATATCTGCCGGCATAAGATCGGGAGTGAATTGAATTCGATTGAACGACAAGTCAAGGATACTGGCGGTCGTGTTAACAAGCATGGTTTTGGCAAGACCAGGGACGCCGATTATCAAAGCATGACCATCACAGAACAAACTGATTAGCACCTGGTCAATTACAAACACCTGCCCGATTATCACCTTACTAATCTCTGCACATATCTTCTTATGAACCAGTTTGAGGTCATTTATTTGTAAAATATCGCTTTTTTTCATTTGTCCTAATTATTAGCGGGTTGTGGATAACTTGTAAAGTGGTTTATTAATAAACCGCCAAAAGGCTTGAAATATAATGCTCTCACATTTATCCACAATTTTTCAGTATTTATCCACATTGTTTTCGCATACTTACCCACAAGTCGAGCCCTCATACAGCTCTTTTCTTCTTGCCTCGAGTATATCTTCTTGCTTACCCAAATAACCAGCAGCTGAGCATACCTTGACGTCGCTTCTCAATTCATGAAGTTCGCTGATATAATCAGCCCAGTTTGCATCGCGCAACAGATGGTGGTCAATAATGAGGTGCTTCACTGGTGTTTGTTTAACAATTCGCTTCATGTTTTGAATCGATTGCAAAATATCGTTCTTTTTATAGTGTGAACCAATCAAATAAGTAGCGGGTCCATCGAGGATAATCGTATCAGGAGCTTTATCAATAATAAAATCAATTGCCGCTTCATCTAATAAACCCTGAACATCAGACGTGAAGAGAAATTTCTCCTGGTCAGCAATGAATACCTCTATGACGTAGCCGAGTCGCGCAGATAGCCCGTGAAATACTGGCGCTGAGAAAACAATTTTCGTACCGCCAAATTCAAAAGCCTTGCCATCGGCAAATTTGATTTCTTTGGCACCGGGTTCAATCATCGTGAGCAGTGCTTGAGCCCGCTGTTTTTGGCTTTGATTAATCGACTCTCTCGGATGTTTTAGAAGAATCTCCTTCCCCTCATATAATTCCTGGTCGTCAGGGTTATGATGATCATAATGGTAGTGTGTGATAATCACAATATCGGCAATACTGGTCCAGCGTTTAACTGCCGCCAGCATCTCGCGCCTGCGGTCTAACTCAATTCGATGCGGTGGTAACGAGTAACGGTCCGGGGAAACAGACACACCTGGGTCAATAACAATCCTGACATCATTCGTTTCAACAAAGGTTGCCATACTGCGCACACCTAATGAATCAAACGCAATGGGAAGGATATTCATTACACAGATTCCACAAATTTTAAAAATAGATTCCACAGATTATCATCGAACACAGAATTGCAACCGCAAAAGACGTAGAAAATTCGCAGAGACTGCGAATTTCTTAACATCCTAACTTCGGAACTTCTTAACTTCATTCGTTTCATTCGTGATGATCGTTTTCATATTTTTCTATTAGCTTAATGCGCCGAAGGTGCCGACCACCTTCAAATTTTGTGTTAAGGAAGGTTTTAACTATCTCTTTTGTCTCCTTTTTGAATTCGACAAAACCCGCGGGTAAGACCAGAATATTAGCATTATTATGAGCACGCGTCAATGCCGCAACTTCAGTTCCCGTGCAGATTGCGGCTCTGATACCGCGCACTTTGTTCGCCGTCATCGCCATACCTTGACCAGTATAGCACATAAGGATACCAAAACGCATTTTTCTTTGCACCAAATCCTGCGCAAGACGGAAACCAATATTCGGATAATCAACTGAAATTTCAGAATCTGTTCCATAATCTATGACTTGGTGCCCCAAACTTTGTAAGAACTTAGTAATCTTTCTTTTGAGTCTAATCCCGCGATGATCAGCACCAATACCGATCTTCATAATCCGTACCGGATTATACGATTACGCAGATGAAAATACAGATGACACGGATTATTGCTTGACACAGACACTATATAAAAGTAAGCACTAAACACTATGCAGTAAGCACTTAAAAAATTGACCACTGATGCTGTTCATCATTTACTTCCAGTAATAGACTTTTCCAGCATGAAATGCTCTCTTTTAATGCATGGCATTCATTTCCAACACGTAGTGTTTTCTTCCAATAAATGTTTTTTTTAATCTTCATTTAACCGACTTTCGTGAGCCAACCATGCTTATCTTCTTTTCTACCCTCAATCACATCAAAAAATGCATCCTGGAGTTTTTTGGTAATCGGTCCACATTTTCCTTTTCCAATTGTGATCTTGTCTATTGATCTTATTGGTGTTACCTCAGCTGCAGAACCAGTAAAGAACACCTCATCAGCTATGTACAGGTATTCTCTTACCAGCATTTCTTCGATTACCTCAATGCCCATTTCCCGAGCAAGCGTCATCACGGTATGACGCGTTATCCCCGGCAGGATACTTGCATGCAAAGGCGGAGTATGAATAACACCGTCTACAATGGCAAAGATGTTCTCGCCTGAACCTTCACTCACATGGCCAGAAGTATCCAAAGCAATACCCTCAACAAAACCAAGCGATATTGCTTCCATCTTTATCAATTGTGAATTCATGTAATTGGCACAGCACTTAGCCATCGCTGGAAATGTATTGGGTGCCATCCTATTCCAGGTGGAGAACATTACATCAACACCATTTTCCAAAGCTTCTTTACCGAGATACTTACCCCACTGCAGTGTCGCTATGCTAACACGCACCGGGCAGTCAAAAGGATTGACCCCGAGTTCTGCATAGCCGCGGTAGACAAGGGGTCTTATATAAGCATCTTCAAGGTTATTTCTCTTGATCAGTTCAATTACCACTTCGTTTAATTCTTTAGTTGTGTAGGGGATTTCCATACGGTATATCTTTGCGGAATTCTTTAATCTCTCGGTGTGTTCGCTTAACCTAAAAATGACCCGACCCTTGGACGTCTTGTAGCATCTCAGACCTTCAAAAACTCCACTGCCGTAATGAATTACGTGGGAAAGTATGTGGATATTTGCGTCATCCCAATCAACGAACTTACCATCCATCCAAATATATTTCGCCTTTGTCATTGCCATATGGAACCTCCTTCATTAAACTATAATTAAAAACAACTGAAAGTCAAGTGCACAGAAAAACTCTTTTCAATTGACATGGATTACTTTTTGTCTATAATTCTGAATGGTGAAGCGCACATATATAACCGAATTGAAAAGCAAACTAAAAGCCGCTGCCACCAAGTTTATTGACTTGAAATATGCATCTCTGACCGGCACAATGCATCATATTACCATACCGATTGAACGTTTTGAAATCATCGTCCGCGAAGGGGTCGGGGCGGATGGCTCAAGTCTACCTGGCTACAAAGAGGTCGAAAAGGGTGACATGTTATTATTCCCTGATTTAACAACCCTCTTCTTTGATCCATTCTTTAAAGAAAAAACCGCCTCTTTTCTGTCTAGCGTATACACACCTGATACTTTACAACCGTTTCATAAAGACACCCGGCACATCGCCAAAATGGCAGTCGAGTATTTGAAGAAAGAATGCAAGACCGAGGCTTTTTTTCAACCTGAGCTGGAGTTTTACGTCTTTGACAATTGCACTTTTGGCGAGGGACCAGGATATAGTTATTACCATGTAGGAGCAGGTGACCAAGATCAACCCTCATATCCTTTAAGAGAAAAAGGCGGTTATCATATTGGACAACCTGAAGATCGCTTTGCAAATTTCCGTAATGCTTTAGTCACAACCTTATCAATCTGTAATATAAAAACCAAATACCATCATCCAGAGACTGGCCCAAAAGGACAAATGGAGATTGAATTGCTCTTTGAACCACTGCGCAAAAGCGCTGACAATATATTCCTTGCCAAATATGTCTTCAAATGCTTGAGCCGACAGTATGGAAAATATGTTTCTTTTATGCCCAAACCACTGTTTGCTGAACCAGGGAGTGGACTCCACCTACATCAGTATTTGGGCAGCAGAAAAAGATCGCTTTTTTATCATCCCAAAAAGAAAAAATACTTGTCCCCATTATGTCTCTATTATATCGCGGGCATCCTCCACCATTCGCGCGCGCTCTGCGCCTTGACCAACCCAAGTACGAATTCTTATAAAAGACTCATCCCCGGTTTTGAAGCACCAACCTATACTGATTTTGCTGTGGGCAACAGAAAAACAGCAATCCGCCTACCCAAATACTTGAAAAACAAAAAAATGATGGAGATGGAATATCGCATCCCGGACGCCACTGCTAACCCTTATCTAGCCCTCGCCGCGATACTCCTTGCTGGCATCGATGGTATTAAAAACCGTTTCCAAGTTGATAAGCGCGAAAAACTACCGACCAATGTTTATGAAGCGATCAATGCATTAAAACAAGACCACAACTTTCTGCTCCAAGGTGGCGTTTTCTCAAAAGACCTCATTGAAAGTTGGATTGAAGTAAAAACCAAGCAGTTTGAGGAAATCCACATTAGACCACACCCCTACGAGTTTACACTGTACTTCGGGACCTGAATTAGGTATCAAGAATATGTCGAGCAGGTATTCATTGGATACCAGTATTAACCGACCCGGTGATTTCAATGGTCATCTGAAAAATCCTAATATCGAAATCCTAAATCCCAGACAATATCGAAATTCAAATTTCGAATGCTCAAAAGAGTCTTTCTCAAAGAATTCCGCCTTCGTTAAGTCTGTACTAACTCGAAGGGAGTAGATACAAACATGAAAGATACAGTCAAGGTTGGTATTGTAGGTTGCGGCGCCCACGCGCAGATCGCTCATATACCTTTTTTCAAAAGAAATCCAGCTTGTACCCTGGTTGCATTATGTGATTCTGATATTAGAATAATCGACCACCTCTGTAGTAAATATGAAATACCCGACAAATATCAGGATTTCCAGAAAATACTTGAGGATGAACGGATTGATGCGGTAATCATCAGCACGCCAAATTATCTCCACGCCCCAATGGCAATCGCGGCGCTCAAATACGGCAAGCATGTCTTTTGTGAAAACCCGATGGCAACAAATCTTGAGGAGGCGGCAGAAATGGTAAAGGTTGCCAAATCATCAGGGAAAAAACTGGCTGTAGCCACCAGCAATCGTTTGAGACCTGACGTGCAAACCCTGAGAAATTTCATCAAAGAAGGTGATTTAGGCGATATTTATTACATAAAATCAGGTTGGCTGATCGGTCGTAGAGAATGGATTTTGAGTCCCTGGCGTTTAGAAAAACTCAAAAGCGGAGGTGGTGCTTTTCTAAGTTTGGGGACCAATTTATTGGAGATTGGATTGTACTTCCTAATAAGCAAAAAAGTAGCATCGATATTTGCTTCAATTCATAAACGGGAACCTGCAGCTGAAGTCGAAGATACTGCAATGTGCATCATTAACTTTACTGACGGCACGCTACTCACTATTGAAGTAAGTTGGTCCCTGCTATTCGAAGACGATTTTCTCTACTGCAACGTGTTCGGCAAAAAAGGTGCGGCATTGCTCAATCCTCTGAAAATACAGAAAGAACTTCACAACGAATTGTACAATGTTACGCCAACACTGGAACATACTAACATCTACCGCGAATCGTATGAACTCCAGGTGAAGAATTTTCTGGATTTCCTTACGAAAAACCAAACACCACCCATTACTTGTGAAGATGGTTTGTTTATTGCCAAGATATCTAAAGCTTTCTATGAATCTGCCCAGAAGCAGAAATTAGTGAGGATATAGAATGAAGGATATCAGGACATTAGATTATCAGGTTATCAGGAAAAATATACCTGGTGCCCTAGTATCCTGGTATCCTGATAACCTTTAACCAATGATCAGAATATACTTAATCATACTCTCAGCTGTATTGATGTCCTTATCTTTTCACCCCCTGGGTCTTTATTTTCTCGCCTGGTTCGGTCTTGTCCCGCTTCTCTTTGCCGTTACTGGGGTTCGGCCATCTTATGCCTTCAAATCAGGGATTATTTTCGGGTTCTTATTCTCTTTATTCTCTTTATTCTGGTTTGTTTTTCTGCAGATCGAAACCAATATAAAAATACTCATGCTCTTTGGTCTAATTCTGTTATTTCTCTATTTAGGTGTTTACTACGGGGTTGGCTTTCTTTTTATGAATAAAATCGGCATTTGGTCATTGCCATTGATTCTTGCTGGATTAGAATTTGTCCGCGGTGCTGGTGAGCTGGGTTTCCCCTGGCTTGCCTTTGGTTATTCGCAAGCCCGGTACCCATTGTTCATCCAACAAGCGTCGCTCTACGGCGTATACGGACTATCTGGCTGGCTTATTTTGATCAATGTAATAGTATATAAATTGATAAAATCAAAAAACCTGAAGTATGTAATCGCCTTTATTATGGCATTTACTCTCCCCCTTCTGTTCGGCGTGATAAGAATGAACCGTGCAGCTGATGAACCGATCTTGATCGGTATTGTTCAACCAAATATCGACCCTAATCTGAAATTTACCAAAGCAATGCGCGAAGTCACATTTGACCGCCTCATCTACTTATCAGAACAATGTAATAAGGCTGCCTTGGACCGCTTTGATCAATCACCCGACCTCGTGATATGGCCGGAAACCGCAACGCCCATCTTTCTTACGTTTCCCGGCGATTATCAAAACCGTGTCTATGCACTCGCGCAAAGAATAAACTCGCCCATTTTTACAGGGACACCGATCTATGACCGTAAAGACCGTGAAATCTATAACGGTGCAGTACTCATTGAACCAAAAAAAGGTATTACCCAAGAATACAGAAAAATCCACCTCGTGCCCTTTGGCGAACACATACCTTTTGACCAGCACATTACCTTATTCAAAAAAATCGATGTCGGCGGCGGTGATTACACACCCGGTACCCGGTTCACGGTATTTAAAACTGGACGCTTGAAGTTCTCATGCCTTATCTGTTTTGAATCAATATTTCCAGAACTTTCACGTACATTTGTAAATGACGGCGCCGGTCTGCTCGTTAATATCACAAATGATGGTTGGTTCGGGAAAATATCCGGATCCCAGCAGCACAATGATATGGCAATTCTGCGCGCGGTGGAGAATGGCGTTCCCCTTGTCCGATGTGCAAACACAGGCATATCTATGGTTGTTGACAAGTATGGCAGGGTATTAACAGAAAGCTCACTCTTCACCCGAACTTTTATACTCCACCAGATATCAATAGAACAAGACAAAACAGTATTTCGATACATCGGTAATACGGTACCGATACTGTCTTTGCTTATCGCAACGCTCTTGCTCGTTGCAACAATAGTAAAAACTAAGGCATCCCGCTGAATATATGAAACGGAGCGTAGGGAGAAATGATGCTACGCATGGAAGGGATACTTCGTATGGAAATGATCCACGCACCCTCGCACTTTTTGCTACGTAGTATAAATTCTGTTGCAGTAAACCACCCGTCAAATAATAAAGTGCGGGGTGCGGGATGGAATGGACCCACACACCTTTTTTAATCTGTATGGTGATGACCGAACGCTAGATCAGTGTACATAGTACAAA
>JBARXC010000044.1:0-3447 GCA_049647125.1 bacterium
TTCTTAACACCGACGGCTCACTCAACGAGAATGCCGGCAAGTTCAAGGGGTTGGACCGCTACGAGGCACGCAAGCAACTGCTCGATGAACTCAGGACAAAGGGGTTGCTGGAGAAAACCGAGAAGTACCGGTTGTCTGCCGGCACCTGCTATCGTTGCCACCAGGTCATCGAGCCGTACCTGTCCGATCAGTGGTTTGTGAAAATGAGTATGTTGGCGGCCCCGGCCATCGAAGCGGTCAAGAGCGGCAAAATAAGGTTCCATCCCGACTACTGGTCCAAGACATATCTGCACTGGATGGAGAACATCCGTGACTGGTGTATCTCCCGCCAGCTCTGGTGGGGGCACCGGATTCCCATCTGGTACGCCGAGGACGGCACCATCTTTGCCTCCATCGACCGACCCTCGGCTGAGGACTGCCCGGGCTGCGACCCGGAGAGCCTCGTACAGGATGAGGATGTTCTGGACACCTGGTTTTCGTCCTGGCTGTGGCCCTTTTCCACTATGGGCTGGCCGGAGAAGACGCCCGAACTGAAGAAGTTCTATCCCACCAGGGTGCTCAGTACCGCTTCAGAAATCATCTATCTCTGGGTGGCGCGCATGGTCATGGCCGGTTACGAATTCATGGGCGAGGCGCCCTTCTCCGACGTCTATATCCACGGTACGGTGCGGGACGCCAACGGCGTCAAGATGTCGAAATCGCTCGGCAACGGGATCGACCCGCTTGAGATAATAGACAAGTACGGAGCCGACGCCCTGCGCATGTCGCTGGTTCTGGCTACTCCCGACGGCCAGGACCCCTGGATCATCAAAAACACGTTTGAGATCGGCCGCAATTTCGTAAACAAGCTGCACCAGGTCTCGCGGTTCGTGATGATTCGCCTTGACGGACGCTCCCCGGTGCTGGACGCGGTTGACGATAACGACCTGGTTATATTTGATCGCTGGATACTCTCCCGCCTCGAGCGTACGATTCAGACGGTCGAGAAGGGATTCCACGAATATCGTCTCTCGTCGGTGGCCAAAACCCTTTACAACTTCGTGTGGAACGATTACTGCTCCTGGTATATCGAGTTGATCAAGCCCGATTCCCCGTCCGCTCCGATAAGAGAGGGTTCGCTCAACGTTGCCACCTACGTGCTGTACAACATCCTGAAACTTCTTTACCCCTTAGTGCCGTTTGTTACCGAGAGGATCTATCTTGATCTGTGCGGTGCGGACTACGACTCCGACAAGACCCTCACGTTCGGGCCATGGCCGAAGACGAAGGGCGAGCATATCAACGACGCCCTGGAACTCAGCCTCGAGCAGATCCAGGCGGTGGTTACCGCGGTGCGGGTGGTACGCTCCGAGTTGAACGTACCTCCCGGCAGGAAATCGGACCTGTACATCAGAACCGATGACGCTGAGTTCGGCCGGTTGCTTGAGAGTCACATCGAATACTTCCGCTCACTGGTGCGGGTTGAGAATCTTCACACCGGCTGCGACATCAGGAAACCACCCGTGTCGGCCTCAGCCGTGATCTCAGGGGCGGAGATATTCGTGCCGCTGGAAGGCCTGATCGATATTGAGCTCGAAAAGAAGCGGACAGAGAAAGAGCTGAAGAATCTCTCAGTGCAACTGGAGAAGATATCCAGGAAGCTGGCCAACGCCGATTTTCTGGCCAATGCTCCGAGTGAAGTTATCGAACGCGAGAAGGGCAAAAAGCGCGATTACCAGGAGCGAATCGAGAAGCTGAACAAGAACCTGGAGCAGATTCTGGGTTGGTGAGGGCCAACGACCGGTCAATGACCGGTTTCTTGCGACATAGGCTCTTTCGCGTTGGGGACCCCGCTGTAACACCATCGTCATTGCCGTGCCTGGCAGCAGGCAAACCTGTCTTTTGCGCTTCGCGCGTCTCGTTGCCAGCATAGCAGTAGTATGGTAGGTTTGTCTTCAAACCTGCCAACTGCTGGTATAACGCGGACCATATTGCAAATCGGGCCGGTGTACGAAGGGGAGGTTGTCCCGCAAGGCAAATGGGTTCGTTTTGTGCGTTTTCATTTTCGGTTGGCAGGATCGGTAGTGATTTTGCGGTCTGCATGAGTTGGAGGTGAAACAGGGAGGGGAAGGCGCGTGAGAGTTGTCGGTCGAGGCGTATTTCATCAGCTAACGGACGGCAGTCGCGTTTTGGGAGGAAGTCGTGGTGTTCTTGCAGTGACAGACATGCCAAGGGGCAGACGGGGCGTCTGCCGCCCACGAACAAAGGCGGGTCCGAGGACGGACCCACCCTTGTATATTGCTCCGGTGGTTGTTATCAATGCTGAAGTATGAGAAAAAAGAAATCTCCGGTCACATCCGGAGATCTCTTGGTGATGTCGAGATCGGCCCACCCTTGGGACCTTTTGAGCCCGTTTGTAGCGTGATCCGACATCATCTATTCAGGCCTAAGCCCGAACAGTCGCCTGGGACATGTTAACAACATGAGCCCGTATTTGCAAGGAAGGGAATGCCATGAAGACGTTTATTGGAATCGACGTCGCCAAAGCACACGTTGACCTGTTTGACACGCGCACTGAAACTCATCGCCAGTTTGAGAACGGACCTGAGGGTATCATTCAATGCACGGACTATCTGATCTCTCTTGATACTGAGTTGATCGTACTGGAAAACACCGGCGGTTATGAGACTTCTTTAGCTGTTGCGTTGCAGTCCGCGGGGTTACCGGTGGCGGTTGTTAATCCCCGTCGGGTTCGAGATTTTGGTCGTGCCGTTGGTCGGCTAGCCAAAACGGATCGCATTGATGCTATGCTACTGGCCAACTATGCTGCCACCATGAAGCCACCAGAACGTCCTATGCGTGATCGTAAGAATCGGTTCATGAAGGCTCTCGTGACTCGCCGACATCAATTAATCAAGATGCGGACGGCCGAAGGCAATCGTCGGGAACACAGCCATGACAAAGCCATCGCCCGCTCTATCACTGCCGTAATCAAAATGTTTGATCGAGAGTTGAAGAAGATTGAGCAGCAATTACAGGCGCTTGTCAGCGCCTCGAGAGCATTGAACCAGAGAGTAAAAGCACTCACTTCGGTTCCCGGCATTGGTGAGATCACCGCCATCATGCTGGTGACCGAAGTACCGGAGTTGGGACAGTTGAATCGACGTCAGATTGCCGCTTTGATTGGTGTGGCCCCAATCAACCGTGACAGCGGATCGTTCCGCGGCAAACGAATGACTGGGGGCGGACGACGAACGGTCAGGACCCGTTTATTTATGCCAACGCTTGTGGCCTGTCACCATAATCCCGTCATGAGAGCTTTCTACCAAAAACTACTCGAACAAGGAAAAAGCAAAATGACTGCTCTGGTAGCGGCGATGAGAAAAATGCTTACAATAATCAACACCATGCTCACAAAAAACGAAAACTGGAACCCAAAACTCACTTGACATGAAAGACAGTCGCTAC
>JBARXC010000045.1:0-3289 GCA_049647125.1 bacterium
TCCACACCGTGTCATTAGTATCATGGAATTCCATGGGGAAGCTCACGGCATGGTCATTAGGACAATTTGCTGCGACTGTGAACTGGTAATAGGGATTCGAAAGTGAAGAATCATCAGCTGCAATATTCCCGTACCAGGATGAATCAATTGACAATGATACATAGGGGTCAGTTTCTGAAAGCAAACCGTAGACATTAAAAGCAGTTGATGTACCGACATTCTCTCCATAGATACCATAGTCTATTGTTTCACCCGGATTGACCACACCGTCATTATTACCACCTGATGCATCGTCAATAATTTGAGCACCGAGTGCAATATAAGGGCCTGCAGATGAGGTTATCGGTACTGAGCCGAGATACGGTATCCGGTTATATGCAGTCACCGTGATATACATTGTTCCAGGCGAACTCGGCGGCGGGTTGAGAGTAATCGTAACATTACCTGAGGGATTAGTATAACCGTGTCCGACCAGTAGAGTGTCGATATACAGACCAACCAGGGCATTCTGTACACCAGGTACGCTGACATCAAATGTCGTCTGGCCCAGGAAAATAGCTGCGGCATGGTTCACAGTCATGGAACCAGGTGTATCTGTTCTTAACTGAACCGATGCGTCACCAAAGATATGCCAGGTCTGTGCCATCTCAATGCCAGTAGCACTGGATGCGCCATAATACTCGATCATATAGCATGCACCATTAAAACAGATACCGCCGAACGTGTTCTTCTTATCGTGGGTAAGCAGGTTATCAGCGCCTTCCTGGCCAAAACATGGCGGCACCCAGGATTGGTTGATTGAAGAGCCCCAGTGGACAAGAAAACCATCAGGGTCGCTCACTGTACCAGCAGTCACGGATGCTTCACAATAGCAATCAGAACCATTAAAATTACCAACAAGACAGGCTACTGATAAAACAAAGGGCAATAGCCAGGGGTTGTTCAGGCTGTTGATGTCAGAGATAGAAAACCCTCCACCATTTAACCAGCCCGTTGTACCACCGTGGCCGATGTAATTTATAATGCCTGTGCCAGCCTCGATTTTACTTTTTATGATTGCAGACGTGCCCCAGGAATCATAACTGCTATCGACCGAAGTATAATAATAGAGTAATAGCGAATCCCGTAGCCAATTACAACGTTCGTAATCAGGTGGACTACCCTGATTACTGGCTACACCCAAACCAACATGGTACCAATTGGCACCAGTTTCAGGTGTTTGCTCATAACCTATGGACCGGCTTGCCTGTTTATCGATATTTGCTGCCGTGCCACTCCGTGAGCTGAACCGGGAAATGAATAGATCGGGATAATAATCACCACCTGATGTATATGCATAGACCGGGTCAGCATCAGCACCACTTGCTGATCCCATATTGCCAGTTGCTGGTACGATTTCATTGCCATCGCCAACGAGCAGCACCCAAACCAGATCACCGGCATTATATTCATTCTGAATAAAGTTCTTTATCGCAGTTTCATTATTGCCAATAGAACTGATTGGTACTAATTTTGTGTCAATGCCCTTCATGCGTTTCCATGTCTTGAAAGTCTCCATATTACTCATAAATGCGTCAGCACAGATAATGACCATGCGACCAGCACGTTCTGAAATAGAGTCATAGCGAGCCTGTCTGAAATTAAGGAAGAAATCATCGTAGATATTGACGAATTCGCGGGCTGCTATGTTCTTTGCTTCAGTCAGAACATTAATGCTGCTTTTACCCATTTCATAAACCTCTATGATAACACGTTTTGCGATTTTTAGTTCTTTGGTAGCCGGATTAAACTGGAATGGATTGAAACGCACTGATAATCCCCGGTAGTCCCGGAGGATAAATGGTCGATCGAGTTCAATGGTTTTTTCTGGCCACCATATATTGGTCTGGTAGAATTTCGCAAAAGTGTAAGGGATATCAGCCGGATTGATGTTTCGATATAAGTTGCCTTTTGAAGAGACTACTGGATCAATCTTGATTGTTTCATACTCAATATCAATAATCCGGTAGTCCATGTGCGCATCATTGGGGATGATTATACTGCTCACGAATATTGGTAGTTCGGGCATACCTTTTTCCAGAAGAGGTGGTTGTCCTTGAATAAGAACTTTTGAGTATGTATTACCATTGATCTGGGTTGGTTCAATAGTATAATCGTTGAGCTGGAATTCAAGGGTTATGCTTGAACCATGATCTTGGAGAACTCTTGCATCCACTCCACTCGCTTGAACAATACTCCAGATTCCAAGTCCTGCCAAGACTAAAAATATTACTGTTTTACGCATACTACCTCCTTAAAACATCGTTGTTGGGTTAAGGTTAGGACACTGGAATAAAGAATAATATCTAGCATCCTAACCTTAACCTATTTTTATAACTTACCTTAACAAAATAGCCTTTTCTGTTCTCTTGTAGTCGTCAGTCTCAAAACGCACAAAGTACACACCCGCAGGAACACGATGACCTAAATCATCACGCGCATCCCAAACCTGAGTATAACACCCCGGCTCACACGCACCTTTTGTAATGGTACGCACTAAACGACCCGCGGCATCATACACACACAACGAAACATCACTCACACCCGCTACCTGATAACGAATATTCATTACACCTAAACCCGGATTAGGATACATCACCCCTAATAGCGTCTTTAATGGCAAACCAGCAAGACCACCCTCTTTAACACCCGGATTGATCACAATACCAAAAAACTTCATGATCGAATCGATTAAAGCCGAACGTGTGCTGGGTGGTGTCGCATCGGCCAGGTTTGCAAGATGGAAACACGAACCCACGGTTCGGTACGTGCCCGCATCATTGGCAACGGCAACGTGGTAGCCATTGTTTGTATCATCAAAGATCACATACCCGGTGCCAATCGCATTCACATAGTCATTGTACTCGCTTCCTTCCTGGGTATAACTGAATGACATGCCTACTGTAAAGGTCCCTGTTTGCCCGGTCATGGGACCCATCTGATTGTAGTAATAATTCAATCCATCGATACCAAAGATTGGTCCGAAATCATGACCGCCAAAAAAGTATGGATTGATGTACCATGGATTTCCTTCCATGTACACACGCCCGCCATCATTCTGCAGGTAGTTTTCGATCTGCGTTGCCTCACCAGAACCAGCCGTGATGTTATAATAATTTGGATAAATACCCGAGGTCACGAGCACGGCCTGGTACAAATTCAGATCCGCCGCCAGGGTCGTACCATAATCACCCGAGTAACCAAGCGCTTGGAGAGCCGCATGCATATACTCTCCCTGTGTTGGTGTGGG
>JBARXC010000046.1:0-1585 GCA_049647125.1 bacterium
TTGCAGTGTCGTTATCTGGGCCGCCTAAAATGGCATAAATAGACGTTGCTCAACCCCAAGTTTACTTTCGGTTCGAAAGCGAAGCTTGGAGCCTGGTCAGATATGTCTGCAATAGGCCACTAGCACACATGCGCCCACGTGTGCAGTCACGTCAGCCAGGTGCCGATGCTGAACCCTGCTTTAGCAGTTGCGGGGGGCTGAGCCGGCCCCGCGCCGGTTAGCTCGTACCTTTATACTTGAAGGAGACCTTCAACTTAGTGCGGTAGGCTGCCACCTTACCGTCCTCAATCACAAGGTCCTGCTCTACAACCTCGGCGACCCTTAGGTCTCGTAGATGCTTGGACGCTTCATCAACCACGGTTTTGGCAGCGGCCTCCCACGAGACTGAGCTGCTGCCTATCAACTCGATGACCTTGTACATGCTTTCCGGCATTGAAGCCTCCATAGCTCTTTGTTCGACACGCCACACGAGCGCGCATGAGTGAATTAATATTAGCAGAATGGATTTTGTTATCCACCTTGCAGATGTGACTGCGCAGGGGGAGATTCTCGGAACGCTATTGGGCAGTGATCTGGAAATCGACAATTTCCGTTTTGATTTAGAACCGGTCATGGGAGCACGGAGCAAACAAATCTACTTCACCCCATAAGCGGAAACTATGCGGAGATATGCTGATCGAGAAACGGCATCGATTCATCATCCGGAACTATGTCGACTAGAGTTGATATTGATCACAGCTTGCAACCCAGTATGTTCCCTATTACTCGATGCTTATCCTGATGAATATCGGGACAATAGTGGTGACCTAATGGAGAGTTGGCACATTCGGACGCCGGCGTCCTGAGCGTTGCCAAGTAAGCGTTGGAGAATTGCGGAGCAAAAGGATGCCCATGTACTCATTCACGAGGCCGCTAGTTTGGTTAATGACGCTGATCTTCGCGTTTATCGCCCCTGCGGTCGCCCAAACAACCGATAAACCCAACATTCTTGTCGTTTGGGGAGATGACGTAGGCCAATCCAACATCAGCGCCTTCACAAAAGGCTTGATGGGCTACCGGACCCCGAATATCGATCGCATCGCCAATGAGGGCATGCTGTTTACCGACTACTACGGCGAGCAGTCATGCACCGCCGGACGCTCTTCCTTCATTACGGGACAAAGCGTATTCCGCACCGGGCTTTCTAAAGTTGGGCTGCCAGGCGCAGATCTCGGCCTGAAAGAAGAAGACCCCACCATTGCTGGGCTCCTGAAGGCTCAGGGGTATGCAACAGGCCAGTTTGGTAAGAACCACCTCGGCGACAAGGACGAACATCTCCCGACCAATCATGGCTTCGACGAGTTCTTCGGCAACCTTTATCACCTGAATGCTGAAGAGGAACCGGAGAACGAAGATTATCCGAAAAACCCGGAATTCAGAAAGAAGTTCGGGCCGCGCGGCGTGATTCATTCTTGGGCACTGCCAGACGGCACGCAAAAAATCGAAGATACCGGCCCGCTTACCAAGAAGCGCATGGAAACGGTTGACGATGAGACCTCCGACCGGGCCATTGCCTTCATCCGCGAGCAGCAAGAAGCGGGCAAGC
>JBARXC010000047.1:0-6527 GCA_049647125.1 bacterium
GCGTATGGCCATCACGATATGGCACCTGACTGTCAATAACGGAACTTATTTTCTGTAACTCTTCTAGTGCTAGTTCCGGTTCATCATGGAGGATCTTGGCAATCCGGTTTAAGCATTCAATTATTTCGTCAAGCTCTAAATCATTCATTAATTTTTCCCTTAAGACAACCGGTAAGTATTACTCAATTGCCGAAAAGGATATCTCTGATTCTAAGCAATCCCGAGAATAGAATATACATCCAGGCTGAACCGACCAGAAGCGAGGATGTCACAAGTATGATATTTTTCGTAAGAACCCGTACCCTGTTCTCCTGTAAGATTCAGTTCCTTTGATTTTGCCATCTTGTTAATAACACTCTATAGAAATGCAAAGTCGTTGGCTAACTATTCTCATATAGTTCATTTTGAAAACTCAATGCTCTATTTAGATCGTCTTCCTTCATGAAACCCAATTCAATCATGATTTCGCGGATGAATCTCAGGGGATAGTTCATCATCTGTTTGCTGACGCGTGATAGCACCTAAGTGAATCAGAATTTGTCCATGACGCAAATGACAGGGTCTACGACACATAAAGATTTTGTAAGAGCAGGACGCCCAGGTTTCCAAGGAGATAAATGATCCCGGATGTCCTGCATATTCCATGTAGGAGGAGGATAGTATATGAAATCTCTATTTCCACCACTTTAATCTTCAGCCTTATTCTTATTGTAAAAGCACAACCTTATGCATCTGTTCAGATTCTTCAGATTGATACCGCACAAAGTAGACGCCACTGGAAAGACCTCGAGTATCCCAGGTAACAGCATGAATCCCCTTTTCCCTTTTGCCGGTGAAAAGGTTTTCTATTAAACGGCCCTGCACGTCATATACCTTTAGACACACACGACCTCTTTTTGCTAGCGAATAGGAAAACTCAACGTGATTTATGGCCGGATTCGGAGTTATGTACAGACCAGCAGGTTGCCTTTTACCAACCACTTCAGCAATACCGGTAATATCTTTGAGCAATTTTACGGTAATATTCGCCACTGTTTTATCCACTACCTGGTCTTCATTAGATAGAACGAGATACCAGGATTCTTCAGTAGGGATGCTGAATGAACTGTCCAGACTCGAAACATCATCAATAATCTGAAAAGCATAGAATGAATCTCCGCTCGCATATGCGGTAAAGTTCGTTTGATCGCAGATAAAGAAATCAATATTCCCGGCATCGGAAAAATCAGAAAAGGTATTGCCGTCAATAGGGTTAGTTCCATAGAGAATCTCATTTGATGCTTCAACCGTGTATTCAAATTTATAATCATCAAGCGGACTTGAGGGTAGGGTATCAGATTGTACCTTCAGTTGATCGATCGTTCCGGAAAGAACAGGATTCCAATAATAAGTGACATTCGTTTGACTGTTAGTAATAATTGTTGTCGTCGGAATATTGCCCAGCGAACTCTGCACCGCACCAGTGAAGTACGAAACTGAATCACCGAGCAGGAATTGACAATCACCGGTGCTCGTGGTCCAGCCGACCGTTGCCCAGGGACCGGGAGATCCAGGACAGTCAATGGTAACCTTCGCTCCGTCAACCGGGCTTCCCAGTGCATCACTGACATGGACATTGAGTGTGCATACCGGCGTATAGCGTTCGGTCACGGTCCAGATATAACCATCACCCCGCCAATTAAAACAGCCCGGGATATTGTCGCCGCTGCCCCAGTGATCGTACGGGTAGTAATCAATCCAGCCATTGATCGTCTCCCACTGGATCCATCTTCTCTCATAGAACTCATTCCACTTGTGATTGTATCGGTAAGCAACAGTTAGCGTCGCCGGGATCAGGACAGTGCGCGCCGCACCATCAGCAAACCAACCATGTTCACTGCAGGTACCAGTGTGCCAGTGATACTGATACACTGGCTGAGGCAATCTCGGATAATGCGGACTGCCCCAGGGCTGGACCGTATTGATCCATCGACTCAGACGACCAAGCGCACCATTGGAATCCGGATTGTTCTGTAGGCAATTCCACAATGTCGGAAATCCCACCAGCGTATCCCTGAGTAAAGGGTAACCTGCATCTGCATGGTTGAACAGATAGTTGCGCCAGAATTTACCCGTAGGTGGCAGAGCCGGTGAGCCGCTCGCCGGGTCTATATAGGTCGGTAATTCCTCCTGTAATTTTGGATGGACAATAAACCAGTAGTAAATATCCCTGGGCATGAGATAATCAGTTGTATCACCATTCTCATAGATGCGATATTGGGTCGTGGAAAAGTAATTACCGCCGACTGATGCGCTGCCTGAATCTATTATTGCGACATATTCAAGAACTGAATCATTGCGATAGAGATACTCGGCGTTTTCTAATAAAACATCAGGGTAGAATTGAGAATTGGTTAGGGTCTGAGGGGCTAAATGAACAATACAGAAACCAATCTCATCTACATAAGGATCTTGAGTGTTTAAAATCATATTCGCATATAGGTCTTGATAAATGCTGTCCAGTCTTGAAAAATTGTCCGCGAGTTCAATCTTTAACCAGTTTGGAGCATAATCTATCGCAGATCGAGCCAGCTGAATCACATCATTGGGTGGCATAACAACACACAAGGACTCAGCCGCATAATCACAATATATGTAACAATCATCATCGGCTGGAATGCGCACTATGAATGAGACTGAATCCACAACCTCCCACTGTGCTACAAGGCTCCCTACTAATGTAAAAAAAACCACGAAGTATTTTATTATACTATACATCTTGTCTCCTTTAAAACCCTTGATTCTACCTTCGAATTTCCTTGGAATAAGGGGTTAAGACACAGAATTTTTACATACCAGCATTATCTCAACAACACGAGTTTTCTGGTCTGTGTAACTGCCTCACTAACCATACGAAGGAAATAGACGCCGGATGGGAGTTCCTTACCCTGGGCATCGCGACCATCCCATCTTACCTCGTCTTTATCCGCATCAATCACACCATTAATGAGCGTCTTTACCAATCTGCCGCTCTGGTCATAAATGTCTAAGTTTACCTTTGATTTTTTATTCAGAGAGAATTCTATCACTGTGTTTTGGGTAAATGGATTGGGATAGTTACCCAAGAGAATTGCCCGACCAGGATAGGAGAGAGCAACTTCTTTTTCTTTAATCCCGGTTGTCTTGGCAGTAAAGGTCACCCAGCGCTGGGTGCCGATCGGAAGTGAATCCTGACCTTGATGCCAGATATACATTAATACGAAGTTGTCCATAATAACCGATGTGTCTGCATTCGTGTCTATAATCTCAATTGAATCCGGGTCGATCCTGAACGGAAAGAGACAGATTGGTGAACGATAGCCCCATTTGCTCGTATAGCCAGGTTTGCCATCTTTGTTCATCGTTATCCGGAAGGTAATAGTATCGCGTTCCATACCTTCATTCACAATCAGTTCCTTGGTATACAGTAGTGTATCATAGACATAACCAGCGCCTTCAGGTATTCGGGCATCGATTGCCGGATCACCGTAGAGCCCAGAACCACTCAGATCCGGTGGGCTACCAATACCTGGAGTATTATTCGCCAGATCAAAGACAAAACAGCAGTTACCCAGCATAAACGCAGTAGGCCAGGAATAATGATCCTGTAAACAGAAGTATGCCTTGGTCGCACCGTGCTGGTAACTGTATGAACCTTCATTGATAACATAGCCAGTGTAGAGATAGGCACCACCATTGTGGATCCATGCTGGTGCCATGCAGCCAGTATTATTAATTTTACCGATCTGACAATTACCCAACCCAAAATAGATCTTGGCATGGGGAGAAATTATATCAATATCAGGACCAGAATACGGGTCTCCATAAAGATAACCAACACCATTTGAGCGGAAATAACCCTCATAATTAGGAGAACCATAATGCATCATCCATGAATTGGGACTGCCATGACCCGAGGTCACGAAGATATCGACTGAATCACCAAAGATCAGAGTATCGCCATTGATCATATTGACAAGCCATTCGGTCCTGTCCTGGGGTCCATCATTATAGGTCACTGTCTTTACTGAATCAGGATATTTTACATAATACCTGCCATATGTCGCTTCATTGGTTCCTATACCCTGGGGATAGAAATTAACATTGCACGAACTCGTGCCACCGAGCATGGTCTTTATTGTAATCTGGGATGGACCAGTTACGATCCTCAAAGCATCTGCAGCATCACAACCCGTAATAATACCACTGATTGCATCAGGATACGGATCCGAATCCAGCTGCCTTATATAAGGCCAAAAATAATTCATAACAAAATAAGGTGAAGCTTCGGTTACCTGACAGACAAAGCCGATATAATCAGGTACATAGGCGGCTACTGCTGCTTGGGTTTCCCAGACATTATTTGTATAAGAAAAAACCTGGGCTGAATGCCGCGACACAAGACTATCCACAACCTCAGCCCAACCTGAGTCAGCCAGCGTATTATCGCTGACGATAATCGCATATTGGTATTCCAATTGAGCATTCAGGATTGCGGGAATCCCGAAAACCAAAATGCCAATAGCAAGGTACAATAATTTTTTCATCTTTACCACCATATCCTTTCATCTATTTTAACAATATCACTTTTTGTATATTCTTATAATTACCATTCTTCCCTACAGAATTTATTGCTAATTGCACAAAGTATACCCCAGCCGGCAGTTTTTGACCTACATCATTAGTACCATCCCAGGTGATGTGCGTAGAGCGTAATGCATCGTGCGTAAGGCGTGAGAAGTCTTTAACCAAATGTGCTGTAACATCGTATATTTTCAACTCTATGCCCTCTGCGCTTTGCTCTTTGCCAAAGCTGATGTTTGTCGACTTTGAGAATGGATTTGGTAAAACCCTCAAAGATCCTTTTGTTCCTGTAACGACACCAGATAAATGCTCTTCAATTCCTGGTCCCGGGTTACCAGTAGGGTTGCGTTTATAGTAAATCTCCCGGTTTCCATCACGCGTGTCAAACCATACGACATGGACACTTGAGTCTGCAACCGCAACCGAAGCACATTGGGAAGTAGCAGGGTTATTTGTAAGTCTGGTATCTGTTTCCCAGGTTATTCCACTATCAGTAGAGCGTTTGTAGTATATTTCAGCGTTTATATCACGCCAGTCATTCCATACTACATGGATATTACTGTCTGAAACATTGACCGAAGGATGATCTGCAAGTTGAGAGCTGTTTGTAATTTTTGTATCTGTTTCCCAGGTTGTGCCAGCATCAGTAGACCGCTTATAGTAAATCTGATAGGTTACTCCATCACGACTGTCATCCCATACAACATGGAGATTTGAACCTGAAACACCAACTGAAGGCCATTCTGAGACGAAAGAATCATTTGTAAGTCTGGTATCTGTCCCCCAGGTTGATCCTGCATCAGTAGAACGCTTATAGTAAACCTCATAGTTACCATCACGCTTGTCATACCACAAAACATGAACATCTAAACCTGAAACCGCAACCGTAGGATTCCACGAGAAGGCTCCGTTTTCAGTAAGCCTAATATCTGTTTCCCAGGTTGTACCGTTATCAATAGACCGCTTATAGTAAATCTCCGAGTTTCCATCACGACCATCATGCCACACAATATGGAGATTTGAGTCTGTAACCGCAATAGTAGGATAATTCGAAAAGCCGGGCATATTAGTGAGTCTAATGTCTGTTTCCCAGGTTGTACCACCATCAATAGACCGCTTATAGTAAATTTCAAAATCACCGTCTCTGTAATCAAACCATACAACATGGATATTTGAGCCTGAAACTGCAATAGAAGGATACCACGAGTTGTCAGGGGCATTGGTGAGTCTGGTATCTGTCCCCCATGTTGATCCTGCGTCAGTAGAACGTTTATAGTAAATCTCATCATTTCCATCACGATCGTCAAACCATACAACATGAACTCTATCTCCATGCGCGGCTACACACCACTCATCGTTCCAAGAAGTTTCAGAATTAGAGGCATCAAAGGTGAGCCTTATATCGGGTTCCCACTGGGCAAAAGCAAAGGAAAGTGAACAAAAGAAGAATAAAAGACCCATAAGGATCACTCTTCCTATTGTCTCACTCCCTATTTGGTTGATGCTCTTGATGGTTTTATTACTTGTTTTTTTGTTCATTTTTTTACCTCCATTTACATTAATTACAACTAATCCTTTTCTCAAAAGCAGGGCGTCCACTATGTGGGATGGAGACACTGGACGCCCCGCATCACCGAGGAGGTGATATGCGTAATGTGTTTCCTTAATATAGAAGCACTGCTTTTTGAATCTGTTTAGAATCTTCAGATTCCCCTGCGGGGCTTACAAGAAACCGCACAAAATAAACACCAGCCGGTAATTTTTGACCGATATCATTAGTGCCATCCCAACACACAGAAACCACAGATTTATTCAGATTACACAGATTAACAATAGGGAAAACCCGCACAAGTCGTCCTGCTGTATCGTAAATCTGTAGCCTTATGCTCCTTACATTCTGTGCTATGCTAAATTTAATCTCTGTC
>JBARXC010000048.1:0-2118 GCA_049647125.1 bacterium
GCGTATGGCCATCACGATATGGCACCTGACTGTCAATAACGGAACTTATTTTCTGTAACTCTTCTAGTGCTAGTTCCGGTTCATCATGGAGGATCTTGGCAATCCGGTTTAAGCATTCAATTATTTCATCAAGCTCTAAATCATTCATTAATTTTTCCCTTTGCCGAAAAGGATATCTCTGATCCTAAGCAATCCCGAGAATAGAATATACATCCAGGCTGAACCGACCAGAAGCGAGGATATCACAAGTATGATATTTTTCGTAAGAACCGTTACCCTGTTCTCCTCAAGATTCAGTTCTTTTGATTTTGCCATTGTGTCAGCGATACCCCATGGAGACCAGAATTCGCTCGTTAGTCATAGGAAGCTAAATCCTTGGTACGCCAATCACTTCTTTGTGACCTATAACATCTAAACAAATCATGATTTAACCAAATCCACAATGCATGCCTTTTCACTTCCTTCTAGGGATAAGACTAAAGAAAGCAGGGCATTCAGTATGTGGGTTATACACTGGACGCCCTGCATCACCGAGGAGGTGATATGCGTAATTTCTCCACTGTTCCCTCCACCCCAGTACAAGAACACTACGTAATAACCTTCTTATCAATCGATGATAATAAGCTTGTTCTTTGCATAACCGCTCGCTGTACGCAGAACAGCAAAATAGACTCCGGTCCGGAGATCGCCTCTACGCCAGTCAACAATGTAGGTCCCTGGAGCAAGCGTTTGATGTAATGGTTTTGCAACAAACCTTCCAGCAATGTCGATTATAGACAGCGATACTGCAGTCTGTTTGTGGATCGTAAAATAAATTCTTGTTGTGTTAATAAAAGGATTTGGATGGCTATTGAGTACTATACCATCGTGAATGCTACTATTAGATTCCTCGACTCCAAGCCCGATATCAATCTTGTATATCCACCTTTCACCCCAACCACCAGTTACCCAGAGATATTCGCCATCAAATGTCAATCCCTGTAGCATACCACCAGTCGGTGATGAATAGGATTCAAGAACATTGCCATTAATCGTATCAATTTTGTAGACTATGCCGGTTTCCTGATAACCAACCCAGAGATATTCACCGTCAAAGGCAAGACCCCTTGGATTGTAAAGGCCGCCTCCAGCAGGACGCGGGACTGAGCGTACAGTATCACCTGTGGTCGTCATCTGGTAGATCCGCCCAGATTCTTCGCCAACCCAAAGATGTGTTCCATCCCATGCCATACCCATAGGTTTTCCGGCGTAGAATGGTGGGTAATACGTCTCGATGATTGAACAGTCTGAAGTATCGTACTGATTTATCGATGCAGTCACCCAGTCTGCTGCCCATAGATACTGACCGTCAAAGGTCATATCACGGTTACCATATGTTGGGTAGAATGTGTCGATCACTGCACCAGTTGCAGTATCGATATGGAAAAACGCGCAGTCGTTGTCATTATTCCAGAGCCACTGGCCATCAAATGTGAGTCCGACAACATAATTGGTGGTTGGTGTAGGAATGGAGTCGATAACAATAAACGGTCTACCATCTGCCGGTACAGTACCAGCAGGATCAATGAGAATACCATCAATGTATTCAGGTCCTCCAAGACCCATGGATAATATCAAAAACAATGGAGCAAGATATTTAATCATACAACCTCCCTTTTCTTTGCCCTCTTACTTTCTTTCGCTTCATCTCTTATTAGCATAAATGTACATTCCACTACGACTGGTTCGCATCATGCATTATTAACTGAAAATACTGTATAGCCAGCGACAATAGAACGCCCAGCGTGGTTCGCAAGATTATCCTGGACGTCCTGTATCGAGGAGGGGTATACGTAAAAATCTCTATTTGTTTCTGGTCTTCCATCTCAGTGCAGGAATATCACCTTTTGCATTTGTTTAGTGCCCTCAAATTCCCCTACGATAAGATGTACAAAGTAAACCCCGGCCGGCAATTTCTGACCTTTATCATTAGTGCCATCCCAACATACAGGAACCACAGATTTATTCAGATTACACAGATTAACAATAGGGAAAACCCGCACAAGTCGTCCTGCTGTATCGTAAATCTGTAGCCTTATGCTCCTTACATTCTGTGCTATGCTAAATTTAATCTCTGTC
>JBARXC010000049.1:0-25121 GCA_049647125.1 bacterium
CTATGTAATCAATGCAGATCCAAGGAAAAAGCGAACGATTGCACAACATAGATTACTAAAACAACCAGCTATCGTAAAAAGCATAACACCGACACTTGGCATTGGTGTACCAACTGCACCAATTGGCCCAAGATGGACTATGTGGAAATAGAGAGAGAATTCAAGCCCACGTCGTACGAACTTTGTGAGCAGTGTTTGGCCTTGGAGAAAGCTAAGAACTGCATCAAGCAATGTAGTGAGTGATGTACCTTTTTGATTTGTATATTTGAGGTGGAACAATTGTAATTGTAGAGGGAGGTAATATGACTACCTATCGTAGAAGGAGTGGTAAAGATGTATGGCACTGGTGTACCAACTGCACTGACTGGCCTGAGAAGGATTTCATAGTGGTAGCGAGAGAATTTAGACCCACGACGTACGAGCTTTGTGATCAATGTTTGGCAAAAGAGAAGGTGGGGAACTGCGTCAAAGAAGTAATCGTAAGCTGTCGATCTTGATACCCCAGGTGGTGGATATGTAGTAGGAAGGAGAAGATATTATGGTTAAAGAAAAGCGATATCCCATTAATTTCAAAGACTTCGAGCAATATTTAAAAGGTCTTGGGAATAGTATAAAAAATCTAAGAACAAATGATGCTTTTATTATGTTACATGGTTATATAGAAAGTGTATTAGAGGAACTAATAAGCAACCGTCTTGTTTCTTCAAGTAAAGATTTACCAATTCCAAAATATTCCTTTCATCACAAAGTTGAATTGGCTCATAGGATTGGATTAATTACTAAAGAATTTCGTAACAATTTACACACAACTGGAGATATCCGTAATGCTTATTCACATTGGATTTTTGAAAAGAAATCAGACAAAATTGAAATAAAGATACAAATGGAGAAAATAGATGATTTGATAAATAAATTTTTACAAAGAGCTGAATCTCATTTATTATTGAAAAAATATCAGCACATTAGAAAGGATTACTATATCAGTCTACCACAGGGTGATGTACTAATAATAATGGCGGCAATGCTTTATGAATTACTTTTCAGAAAAAAAATTGTAAAATTATCTGAGTCACTAAAAGAAAGAGTAATTATGGGGTCACCTATGAAAAAATTGTTTCCGGTTGACTATATTCAATAATCAGTTAATTGTCAATATTGACCTCCTGGTTAATTATTTATATAATCATTTAGGACCATGAGTCAGTCACCTATGCGTACTCGTGGTACAGTATGTTATACGACTCCGGTCGCGCAATCAAATCTCAGAACCTCTTATAAGGTTATGACCCCAAGGCGCTGGCCGGAGTTGTCTTTCTTGATAAGGTCGATTAAATTTGAGCATGGCGTATATCGCCCGGAGCATACTGCGGGCTACAGCAACTCGGGCGGTTCCATTACCGTGTTTATGAGCAACTCGTGTATATAAATCATGGTAATGGTCTGACTTTCTTATTGCATGTAAAGCGCATTCCACCAGGATCCAACGGAGCCATTTTGAACCTTGCTTGGTGATCGAACCCATACGTACTTTGCCACCTGAGGCGTGCATACTCGGTACTAGACCGGCATAGGAACATAATTTGCCATGGTTAGGGAAACGTTCGATTTCCCCGATTTCAACCGCAATAAGCAGGCCTGAGTAATAACTGATACCGGGATGGGTATCAAGGATCCTTGCATAGGAATGATCATAGGCGAGTGCTTCAATGGTATTTTTGAGTTGGGTGATTTCTTCATTGAATGCTTCAGCTAACCGGGTATAACTGGCAATGGCATTTTGATAACAGTCACGTAGTGCAAGATCATTAAGCCAGCGCAGACTGCGTTTCCCAAAGATGTTGGTGTAGGGACAGTTAAGCCCGTTCTTTAGCAAAATAGCATGGACTCTGTTTTTCAAACGGGTGCGTTGGGCGATCAGAAAGGCATGCATGCGCAATACCTCACGGATATCTCTGGTTGATTGATTAGGGATGTAAGCCGTGGGCAGTAAATCTGCCCGTAGCAGATGCGCCAGAGTTTCTGAACTTACCTTATCATTCATCAACCGTGCTGAAGCAATGGCTTTGGTCTTGAGCGGATGAGCCAGAAAGACATCTAAATCATGGTTTTCAACAAGTTCATAAAAATAGTACCAATTGCAGGTCGCTTCAATAGCGATCTTCGTATTTCTTGGAAGAAGGTCTATGTAGTTGGTAAGCGTATCACGATTATTCGAGAGCTTTACCTGGCGTTTTATGACGCTGGTTTCGTCCATCTCGGTGATGAACGAATAATTCTTGTGAAAATCAATGCCAACGTATTGCATAATTGCACCTCCATTAAATAATAGTATAATCTAAAATCCTGAAAGTGCAATTTTCCCCACATGTGCTGGAACAGAACAATAAAAAGATACATTCATAAATGCTCCTAAACATCCAGGCGTTGCACCTAAAAATGAGGTCATAATATATTGTCTTAATAATCCACCTTTTATAATCCCACTTATTTTCCCTTTTGTTAAAACATTAAGATAGTCTATAAACATCATCATTACAAACACGAAAAATGTTATCATTAAACCATGTTTTAAATTTGGAATCAATATTTCTGTCATATATATACTCTTACTTATACTTAACTCGGGGCTATTTTTTCAATAATTTTTCCTTCAATAATAGAAGCGATAATCATATAAATAAGCAGTATCAATATGAATATCGGTCCAAAATAATAAATCATCAATGGCAAAAGCGGAATTTTTATTGCCCTATTATAAAGAAAGACGGCAATTAGACCATCTCTCATACCTTGATCCTTGAGCTCTTTTAATAAAGGATACCAGATATAGATAGGACCATGGCTGAGTATCCCTGTGGATACAGCTATTAACCAGCCTTTGATCCCGGATTCTTTACCGGTATATTTTAATATTTTTTTGGATTTTACAAAATAGTTTATAGCACCTATAAAAAATACTACAAGCACGATGAGTGGAGCTATTTGTATAAACAAACCTCCACTTGCTTTGAGAGATTTGTATACATTTTCTTGTTGGAAAATGAAGAGAATTAGATATAACACAATAACTACGGTAAGAAAATATATTCCATGGAACTTATTTCCTTCTTTCTTCTTGCCACCTTTTTCGTTATCTACCATTCCTTTCATTGGATTATCCTCAGTGTCACAACAGTTGCTATCGAAACCAAGATGGCCAGAATGAAACTGAGAATGTTTCTTACAAAGGCAAATCTTTTTCCAAGAGTTTCTGCTTCAGCAGGAAGTTGTACTACGCCAACCGTGACCCATGTTACAATGAATGCTGTGACTGCAAAGAGGCTAATATCTTCTTTCAAAAGTTCTCCCCCAATTATATAGCTGGTAATAGGGTTACCAGCCGAGATACTACCAATCACTGCACCGATTAAAGTATCTTTCAGTAAATTTCCTGTAAATACAGATTGAATCATCTGTTTTGACATAAATGTCCGAAAAAGTCCTAAAAGAAGAAAGACTCCCAGCAACAATGGAAATGTGGTTGCAAAGCTTTTAAGTGCATTCCAGAGGGCAATTAAAATATTTTTTTGCTTTTTGTTATTGTTTCGTCCAACATTCTTCATTTATAGCCTCTTTCTTCGATTTGCCGAGTTTAATCAGGTTTAATGCTTCTCTTTGAATCTGGTAATTTTCTTATATAGAATTTTTTGTTTTCATACTCTGTTTCAACCAGTTTATTCTCAGCTACTAACTTTGTAATTATTTCCCAATCTGACTTAGCCTTTTTTAACAGTTCGTTAACAGCGTCTTCTCTCATTGGATGTACCGACGTAATGCTTAGCAAATCTTCTTTGACATTTCCGGTAAACGCAAAGGCATTTCCTTCATAACCAATGAGGTATTCTACATTAATCGATTTTTCACTAAATAATTGGTATGCCTTGTTTATGTTATATTCGGTTGGAGATTTAACCCATTGTTCTGCAGGAGGTCTTATTGGAATAGCAATATAGCTTTTTTTAGAATTCAACCCCGCAATGAAATTAGCTATTTTTTTAATTTCATCAGTGTTATCATTAATATTTTTAATTAGCATGGTCTCGGTCACTAATGCGCCATTGAATGTGTGTGAAAAGTCTGTTATGCCTTGCAGTATTTCGTTTAACCTTAAAGATTTATGTGATCTATTGATCTTATGCCAAATATCCTGGCTAATTGCATCAATCTTTAATGATACCCAGTCTGCTTTACTTAAATCATCGCGTACATCTTTTTTCGATATAAGAGAAGCATTTGAAATAACTGCAATTCTGACACCTATCTGTCTGAGTAACTCTATCTCTTCACCTAAGTGAATATCGAGTGTTGGTTCTCCATCAGGCACAAATGTGAGATAATCGACAGATTCTCCTTTCTTCTTGGCTTCTTTGACTTTGTTTTCTACAGCGTGTAGGATTTCTTCTGGATTGTAGAATGCTTCGCGTTCTACCTGTATTTTTAAAGTCTTTCCCACCTGGCAGTAGATACAGGTGTACGTGCAAATTTTCGGAGGAATGTTATTTATTCCTAAACTTTGCCCCAGACGTCTCGATGGGACCGGTCCAAATGCTATCATTTTATTTGACATACTCGCCTCCTTGAGTAAGAAAATGCTTTCTTTAGCAAAAACATATCATATCCCGCCAAGAAACAATGTTTTTTTGATCATTATTCAGAAGACAGAAATTATTCTCCAAATTACACCTGCGAATAGAATGCCATAGATTATTGATGCTGCTGTTAATAGTAGGGCCCTCTTCAACCGGAATTCTCTTATGAGTATCCCTAAGGAAATAATGCAAGGTATACCAATTGCGGATGCAGTTCCAAAAGTATATATTTGAAGCGGTGAAAGGACCGTAGATATATCGCTGCCCAGAACAGTTATGAGCATCGCGCCGGTTAGGTCTTTTTGTAAAAATCCGAAGACTAGTGGAACAATGGTTTCCGCGGGTAGTCCCAACCAATTCGTGATCGGAGAAAGTGGTTTCACTATAAAACTCGTGAGGTTTACTGCTTCCAAAAGACCATAAGCAATTCCTCCCAGTATTAGCAAAGGCACAACGATATATACAAAATCCTTCATCCTGAGCCAGCTCTTGGCAAAAATATTTTTAACCAAGGGTCTTCTATAAGGAGGTAGCTCCAAAAGCAAGGGTTCTTTCTCAATATGAATGATTTTTGCTATCCCAAGTGCCCAGATCAAACCAGCAACAAATAGAGTTGCAAAAACCGAAAAAGTCATCATTGTGCCTCCGTAAAATCCAACTATCCCCATTATTAAGGCAATTCTTGAAGAACAGGGCACAAAGGCAAGCAAGGAAGCAGTGTAAATTTGTTCTTTCTTGGATGACAAAATTCGAGTTGCTCGAGTTGCCGGTGCAGTACAACCCAGTCCTAATAATAATGGGATGAACGATTTTCCGGGTAGCCTTATTTTTTTCAAAAACCTTTCCGCATTAACAATAAATCTGGAGAGAAGACCCACGTCTTCGAGGAAACCCAAGAGCAAATAAAACAAAAAAACATAAGGTAAAGCGATAGAGATACCTGTTGCAAGTCCTGTTAAGCCGCTCATTAATATTTGAGAAACAATAGAATGTTCCACCATACTGGATGAAGAGAAGAGATTCTCTGTTATGTTCATAAGAACGGTCTGGATAAATTTGCCAAGATATAATAGTATGCAAAAAATAACAATAAAAAACAAACCGGTAGCAAGTGGACCAAATGTTTTATGTAAAAAAACATCATCAAGCCCCTCACGCCTTATTTTTCCTTTATTTAAAGTACAAATATGCGTTACTTCTCTTGCTATAAATGAAGCTGTACCATATCGAGTTATTGCGATGTCTTCACTGAGATTTGGATGTATGTCCAGAATTTCCTTTACGGTCTCAAATATTTTTTTCTTATCCATATATCTATAAAAATGTTTATCCTCCTCCAAAATTCGCAAAGCAATAAATCTTTTCGGTAGATCTCCTTCAATACAACCAGAAATCTTATTTATTACTTTTTCTATATGATCATCATACTCAATCTTATAACTTTGTTTTGGTGCTCTTTTGATTTTTACTACTAAATCCACAAGCTGACTTATACCTCTCTTAGTTAAAGGATTGATAGAAACCACTGGAATATTGAGGTATCTTTTCAATTTTTCACAATCAACTTTGATGCCCTTTTTCTCAGCGTCCTCTATAAAGTTGAGAACAAGAACAACAGGAATTTGACTCTCTGATATTTGCAATACAATATAGAGGCTTCTCTCAAGAGATGTCGCATCAGCAAGGACTATTGCGCCATCTAATTCTTCATTAAACAAAGTTTTTTCAGTAACTTCTTCTTCATCGCTTCTATCTGAAATGGAATATATTCCCGGCGTATCAATGAATTCAATTTCCGTATTGTTAAATTTCTTTCTGGCTTTTGTTATCTCAACAGTGGTTCCGGGATAATTAGATACGGTAACTTTCTGACCAACCAATGCATTGAGCAATGACGACTTCCCTACATTTGGTTGCCCAACTAAAAGTATTCTAAGATTTTTCATATTCTAACACCTTTATACTTTCTGCAATTTCCTTGTCCAGTGCGAACTTGTTATTCTTTATCTTGATGATTATAGCATTAGGAACCTCGTTTACTATCGTTATTTCTTCTCCCGGGAATATCCCCATGCTTGCCATTCTCTCAAATAGTCTACTGTTCGGGATAGCGATGTTAGTGATTAACCCTGATTTATGAATTTTAAGCTTTGTTAAAGAATTACCTTTTCCCTTAAATGTTGATAATTTTTTTATATTGTTAATGACCTCTTCGGAAACATAATGCTCAAGAATGTGCGCTATTTCATGTGCTTCTTTTTTGGTCTTGGTTCTTTCAAAATAACCTTCAAAAACAGAATGTTTTCTTAAAATTGCTTTTGCTCTTCTTTCTCCTTTTTCTGTTAATTTAAAAGATCCTTGCTGAGATCGAATGAATCCTTCTTTTTCAAGTATCTCGATTGCCTCTGATATAAAAGAAAAGTAAACTTTAATTTCGCTTTTTATAATGTCTAAGGAAACCGCCCCTTTTCTTTCTCCTATAGTTCTTAGAATATCCTCCATTACTATTCTCAAAATGGTAGAATTGCTGCTCATATCAGTACCGCAATTGTGCATGAATAAATAAATAATTTTGCACTATCTAAATTCTCCTTACCTTGTTTGTATCGATTCATAATGTCCTTTTCATCAACACGCTAACATTTTCCGCCGTAATTTTCATCTCAAGTATATTCATTGTTACCGCATTCGTCAATCTTCAGTATCTATTAGCCAGAAAAAAGCTTCCTCGATTTTGACCGTGATTTCATGGATTACCAAAAATGACTGAATCGGATTAGAAATCCGTTGCTCTATCCGACTGAGCTACAGGGCTATCCATGTTTTTCAATGCTTTGCCGATGCTGACGTAGACACATTGCCGAACGGTTGGTCCTTTTCAACCTCAATGAATCTATTTGTTGATCTTAACGGTTTCTGCTGGGAAGGAATAGAAATACCTCCTGATTTTAGAATCATCAATACTCAAGATGATTTGGAAGATGGAAGAGACCGCGTACTGGAATTCGCGATCGACCTGATAAATTCCGGAGCCATCAACATATAGGAACAGGTGGCAGGTCTTGACATGAGACATTTACTTCACCAACAGTTTTTTCTCTAATGCACGCACAGCTTTTTGAAATCTTCGCTGCTTTAATTGGCCTTGCTTATACCGGTATAGACGCTGGGCAACAGCAAACTTCTCCACTTTGAACAACTTACCAATCTCGCTCAAGCTCCTCGGCGTATGCACATTTACCAAATAGATAGCTACCATCGTTGCATCTTTCGTATTACCGCCTATAACAGCTTTTTCAGATAAACCATAGTATTTGGCAACTGCCTTAAGAATCTCACCAACTGTAATATACCCCTTTTCCATTAACCCATGACCACGGATCTCCTCACTTAATTTGTTCTTGTCGATCATATCTTCAGCCCACTTGCGATCCCCGTAAAACTGATTATACACCGGCTCCATTGATGCCGGAATACCGCGGTCTGCCAACAACTCCACCAGAGCCCGTCGCCCGCCAATCAAGGAAAGTGATACCTTTAGATCAAACCAGCGTATGCTCTTATCCCGACGCATGATATACCACAAACTGCTCCACTTATACTCATCAGGATGCTTAACCAAACGCGCCTTCACCGGATTGAAAAAAACATACTTGGTCAATTGCTTATAATACACGTCCTTCTGTACTAAAAAAGCACCATAACGACTCCGAAACACACTGCCCCGACGCCGACCTATACGATTAAAATACATCGCATAATCACGCAATACCTGGTTCATGAAAATACCCAGATTCGCCAACTTCGTCTCCACAATAAGATGAAAATGATTGCGCATGACAACAAAGTTATGAATTACTACATAGTACTTCTTTATATACTCATCTAATACATCCAAAAACATGCTATAGGCATCATCGTGTTTGAATAACCATAACCTGCCATTACCATGAGAAACCACATGATATAATGCACCCGGGTACTCGATCCTCAACGGTCGCGACATACATCTATTACATATAATAAATGTCTCATGTCAAGACCTGCCACCTTCTTCCCCATATTTCTACTGCTGTTGTTATGTCAACTCTATTGAGGGCATCGAGAGCTTTTAGGTCAAAATCGTTAATTATCCAAAACCAAGATAAAATGTGTTCCAACCTCTTCTTGGGATCTTCCAGGTTCAAAGAAGCCTGTCTCACAGCTTCTTCATCTCGCGACAACTCACCTATCCATACGAGATCTGTGCTATATGAAGGTAACTGTTCAAGTGCTATAAAAACATGTAAATCCTCAATTCTTTTTATGATTTCACGACGCGGAGCTTTTACTGGTAATCCTAGTATACGATATGCATTATCTATAAACATCCTTAAATTACTCCCCTTCTTTATTATCTTAGCAATTATATCATTCTAATGAACATAGTCAATAACTAGAAGTCAGTGACGAAACATACTAATTTCAAGGTCAAAATAACTTTTCATCCATATAATATGCTAGGAACAAAACAACGCATTGTCCGCCGTTGTTAGTGATGGAAGAAGGTATAGGTAGTCTGAGATGGTGCGTGTCTACGTTTTCTGCGCCCTCCTGAGACTTCGATGCCTTTTTTTACCCCGTTAGAGATATGAGGAGGAGTAGTGTTCTATACATATGTACTTAAGAGTAAAAAATATGAAAAATTCTATACGGGATCAACCCAGGATCTACGGAAACGCTTTAAAATGCACAATTCCGGTCAGGTTAATGCAACAAAGAACATGGGTCCTTTTGTACTCATTTATTACGAAGCCTGCTTTAATGAACAAGATGCTCGAGCACGTGAGAAATACTTGAAGACAGGCATGGGCAAGCGTTATTTGAAGAATAGACTAAAGCGTTTCCTATCTTTAATGGAGTGAATTTTATGAAACTGTTGAATATCTTGACTTATTCTTATTTTTATATATTATTGACTATCAAAATTATGATTATGCAGTGATTTTTGGACGTACATTGCAGATCAAAAGGAAGTTATTGTGATAATTCTACATAATGTTTTTGTATTTTACCGCATATCATTTGCAGGGGAGTAATGTATGCCAAGGAGAAAAAAATCCGTAAAAAAGCCAATTGAACAATATGAACATCGTGATAAGGAGAGGTTGAACAATCCTCCGGTTGGTCTTGTTTCTTCGACTTCAGATAAATATAGTGCTAAAACAACATATTCATATGATCCGCATTTGGATCCACAATTAATTTGGGCGGGAAAAGCAGAACATACATCTTTTGAGGTTCCTACAGTGTCTCTTCATGTGCACGAGAAAATCGATCCTAAGACGATAATTCAGGCGGTCAGAAAGAAAAATGGCCAGCAGGTGTACCAAACATCACTATTCGAATCCGGAGGAGAGAATCTACCTTTACGTGAGGCGATCGAGTTTTATAAGCATCCACATGGTTGGAGTAATCGCTTAATTGCCGGTGATTCATTGCTCGTGATGAATTCCCTGCTTGAAAAAGAAGGTATGGCTGGTAAAGTGCAGATGATCTATATTGATCCACCCTACGGAATTAAGTATGGCTCGAACTTCCAGCCCTTTGTGAACAAACGCGACGTCAAGGACGGTAGGGACGAAGATTTGTCACAGGAGCCCGAAATGATTAAGGCTTATAGGGATACATGGGAACTTGGGATTCATTCGTATCTGACATATCTGAGGGATCGATTTTTGATAGCGAGGGAGTTGCTGACCGAGAGCGGGAGTATTTTTGTGCAGATCAGTGATGAGAATGTGCATCATGTGAGGGATCTTATGGATGAGGTGTTTGGGCCGGAGAATTTCGTGAGCCTAATTAGTTTTTCAAAAACAAGTGGGCAAAGTTCAGAACTTATTCCTTCCGTTTCTGATTATCTAATTTGGTACTGCAAAGAAAAAACCAAGATAAAATATAGGCAATTATTTATTGAAAAAGGGATGGGGCAAGATTCTTTAAAATCTTACCAATTTGTCGAATTACCCGAAGGCAAGAATAGAAAATTAAGCGATGAAGAAAAGAATGACCTGAATAAGATTCCGAAAGGCTCAAAAATATACCGGTTAAGTGATTTGGCATCACAGGGTTACACTGAAACCGGTTGGTTTGAATATGAATTTGATGGGGAAAAATTCGTTCCACCTGATAATCGACATTGGACAACATCAAGAGAAGGTTTAGATAGGCTAAAAAGTTTGAATAGATTGCAGATATCTGGGCAAAGACTAAATTACATTCGCTATTTGGACGATTTTCCTGTATTGCCGGTTCATAATTTATGGTTGGATACTGGGAGTTCTTTAGGCGCAGATAAAATATATGTCGTGCAGACAGCTCTGTCTGCTGTTCAGCGCTGCCTCCTCATGACCACCGACCCTGGCGACCTTGTCCTCGACCCAACCTGTGGTTCAGGAACTACAGCTTATGTAGCGGAACAGTGGGGACGGCGCTGGATTACTTGTGATACATCGCGTGTTGCGATAACATTAGCAAAACAGCGTTTGATGACTGCGTTATACGATTACTATGAATTGGCGCACCCCAATGAAGGTGTGGGCAGTGGATTTAAATATAAAACGGTCCCGCACATCACATTGAAATCGATTGCTAACGATGAACCACCGGGACAGGAAGTTCTATACGATCAACCCTTCATAGATAAATCTCGTGCACGTGTTACCGGGCCGTTCACTGTAGAAGCAGTTCCTGCACCGGTTGTGCAATCATTGTCAGAAGTTAAACAGGATTTGCCAGGAGATGAGTCGATCGTGCGGCAGGGAGAAACATTAAGGCAGACAGAATGGAAAGACGAGTTGTTCAGAACAGGAATCAGAGCTAAAGGTGGGCGGAAAATAGAATTCAGTCGTTTGGAAACAATCCCCGGGACGCGCTGGCTGCATGTCGATGGTGAAACCAAAGAGAAAGAACCAAAACGGGTTGTTGTTTCCTTCGGTCCGGAACATGCGCCACTCGAACAGAAGCAAGTTGAACTGGCCTTGGAGGAGGCTCGCACTCTGGTACCGAAACCAAAACTGGTTGTATTCGCCGCGTTCCAATTTGATCCTGAGGCCTCAAAAGACATTGATGAAACTAATTGGCCCGGTGTTACTCTGCTAAAAGCCCAGATGAATGCAGATTTACTAACCGAAGATCTTAAAAAAGAAAGAACCAGCAATGAAAGCTTCTGGTTAATGGGACAACCTGATGTGGTATTGAAGAAGCTCAAGGAGGGTAAATATCAGGTGGAAGTATTGGGATTTGATTACTACAACACGCGAACTGGTGCAATTGAATCTGGTGGTACGGATAGAATTGCAGTGTGGATGCTCGACGTTGACTATGACGGTCGTAGTCTGTATCCAAGACAGGTTTTCTTCCCGATGGCTGGAAAAGATGAAGGCTGGGCAAGGTTGACAAAATCCTTGAAAGCGGAAATTGATCAAGAACTCATAGAAGCTTACCGGGGAACTATTTCATTACCGTTTGAAGTGGGTGAACACAAACGCATCGCCGTTAAAATCGTTGACGATCGAGGAATTGAAAGTTTGAAAATCATCTATTTGAAATAATGGAAAAAATTGATAAGCTAATCATAAATTCGCCATACGAAGAACCTAAGTATCACTGGCATTATAACCGAGAGACGCGTTCATTTGAAAAACTGACTGGTCGAAGACCAGCAGGTTATGTGGTCGCCTCAGAAAAATCAAAATCCTTTGATGACCCCGGGATTTTTATTGAATTGCCATTGCCGAATAAAATCCGCACGCGCATCAAGAAATGGCGTAATGCCGGATATCCAGGCGTGACCGGCATCACCAAAAAATTATTGGAATATTGGTATAATCCTGAAGAGAGAGAAAATAAAAATTTCTTTTTTTGCCAACTTGAAGCAATCGAAACGATGATCTGGTTAACAGAAGCCTCAGAATCAGAAAAAACCGGAGTAGATATACCAAGTGATGGAGGTGATTTCAAACGGATATGCTCAAAAATGGCGACTGGTTCTGGTAAGACAGTTGTCATGGCAATGCTTGTAACCTGGCAGGTCCTTAATAAAATAACTTATCCACAGGACCCGCGTTTTAGTAAATACATTTTTGTCGTTGCCCCGGGATTGACAGTAAAAAATCGGCTACAAGTATTAATGCCTGCAACACTGGGGAATTATTACGAAGAATTCAACATTGTCCCCAGTGGCTTATGGGAGAAGCTGAGAGAAGGTAGAATCAGGGTTATTAATTGGCATAAATTGCATTGGGAAACCGAAGTGCAAATACAAAGGAAAAGACATGTTGACAAACGGGGTCCAATAAGCGATGAAGCATATGTTCGGGAAGTTTTACGGGAATTAGCAAGAGGATCCAATATTTTAGTAATCAATGATGAGGCCCACCATGCGTGGCGCATCAATCCCGCCGCTAAAGATAAATATTTAAGACAGCGCGACCTTAAAGATAGTGCTGAGGAAGCAACAATCTGGGTTGGGGGATTGGACCGCATTCATCATACCCGAAAAATACTTTGCTGCTATGATTTTACTGCGACGCCATTTATGCCATCAGGTAAGCAAAGTTCAGAAGAAACACTATATGGCTGGGTTGTATCTGATTTCGGACTTAATGATGCAATAGAATCAGGCTTGGTTAAGACGCCACGCGTTATCATTCGGGATGATGCACAATTAGGACCAGATTATAAATCGCGATTATACCATATATATGCAGACCCTGAAGTGAAAGATGATTTAAACAGAAAAGCTGATGATGAAGAACCTTTGCCTGATCTGGTGATGAATGCTTATTATTTATTGGGGAAAGATTGGCTGGAGACAGTGAAAAAATGGAAAAAGGCAGGCTTTCAAACACCTCCGGTGATGATTTCGGTTGCGAACCGGACAGAGACTGCAGCAAGAATTAAAAATGCATTTGATAAGAAGAAAATAAAAATAGAGGAATTATGTGTACCGGAACGGATTTTACATATCGATTCAAAGGTATTGAAAGGGGCCGAAGAAAAAGATGAATCTATCGTTATCGCGTCCACTGATGAAGAAGAAAATGACAAAAGTGAACGGAGATACACAAAAGAAGAGATGGCGGAGCGCTTGCGGGAGTATGTCGATACGGTCGGGCAAGTCGGAAGACGAGGTGAGTTGATTCAAAAGGTGATATCAGTAGGAATGCTGTCCGAGGGCTGGGATGCAAAAACTGTGACTCATATCATGGGTTTACGCGCATTTACCAGCCAATTACTGTGTGAGCAGGTTGTCGGCCGAGGGTTAAGAAGAACTTCATATGAAGTTGATAAAGAATCGGGTTTATTTGAAGCAGAGTATGTAAACATTTTTGGTATTCCGTTTACATTTCTACCCCACGAAGCAAAAGATGGTCCCCCGCCACCTCCACCGAGTCCAAAGAGTCGTATTGAACCGGATCCTAAAAAACAGCAGCATGAAATAACATGGCCAAATATAATAAGAATCGATCATGTTTATAAACCAACCTTGCAAATAGATATGACAAAAGTGAAAACTCTTGAATTGAATGCTTACGAAACAGCAACATTAGCAGACTTGGCGCCGGTTATCGATGGAAAACCAGATATTACCAAGATTACAACAATCGACCTTGAGGAATTAGGCAGGAAATTCCGTATGCAGAAAATAATTTTTGAGTCAGCGCGTGACATATATGACCAAATGAAGCCAGTTTGGAAGGCAGATAAGAATTATTTATTGATACAGATTATACATATCGTTGAGCAATTTTTAAATTCCGATAAAGTTTATTTTACACAACAAATATTTAAACAGGATGAACTAAAAAGACGCATATTGTTGACATTGAACATGAATAAAATTGTACAACATATTTGGGAAGCAATTCGGTTTGAAAACACCGAACATATAGAGCCTGTTTTTGATCGTGATCGACCTATAAAATCCACTGGTGACATGCGAACCTGGTTTACCGGCAGGCCGTGTGAATATACAGTTAAGTCGCATATCAACATGTGCGTTTTTGATAGCACTTGGGAAGCCAGCGAATCATGGGAATTTGATCGGAATAAAGATGTTTTAGCATGGGTGAAGAACGACCATCTTGGATTTGAGATACTATATATTTATAATGGCATTATTAGTAAATATCGACCGGATTTCATTTTGAAGTTAAGCAATGGAAAATATTTCGTTCTTGAAACAAAAGGACAAGATAGCCATCAGGATGTAACGAAACGACAATTTTTAGACGAATGGATAAAAGCAGTGAATCAACATGAAGGTTTTGGACAATGGGCCTGGGCAGTTTCAAAGCACCCAACTGATATCAAGCAAATTATAAGGGATGCAATTGCTAAATAGTTGAAATTGGTTGAAAAAACATATTTTTTAATATATAAATAAATAATAGGAGGAGGAATGACCGATTATGTTACTTCCGCACAGGACGTTTATTCAAATCGTAGTATCGGTATCAGTAACAAGTTGATTAATTTAGATAGAATACAAAATGAATCTCGTATGGTAAAATTAATAATTGATGATAAGGAGTTCTTTCTATATCATGCAAAGGACAAGACAAATAGATTATCTGGCACAGCAAAAGTGGAGCATTTATTCAAAAACGTAAATCAATTTTCTTATAAATATGACAAGAAGGAAAATGCTCTGATTATAGAATTTTCAAATAGGAAAAAAGGCATTATTGAAGAACCTAAAACTAGTTGCTTTCAATTCCCGGATGGTTTACGAGAAAAAGCCGAAAATATGGCTAAGCACTATAAGATCCTATTTTGTCTTGAAAATTCCATGCGCAATCTTATTTCTGATATTCTTGAGCAGAAGCACGGAGTTGATTGGTGGGATAAGTGTGTCAGTCAGAAGATTAAAGATGATGTGAATTTATTAAGAAGGCGTGAAATCGAAATGGGAATTACAGCACGTTCACCATTTAATATTGACTACATTACTTTTGGCGATTTGAAAGTTATTGTTGATGAAAACTGGAAAGATTTCACCTCTATATTGGTAGATAAGAAGGCATACAACAAGATTATGAGTATTTTTAATGCACTACGAGGACCGATTGCACATTGTTGTGCTACCATTAGTGAAGTTGAGCAGAAACGATTGGAAGTTGCAATGAGTGATTGGTTCGAGCGCTGTCTGAAAAGATAAACTCCGCTATAATTAATGTAAAAAATAGGAAAAAGTGAAAAAAAACGAGCTTCTAGAAATCATCAAAAGGATTCAGGCAAAAAAGCAGGAGTGGAAGACTGTAGAGGTTAAACGAGAGTTAATTCTCCAAGAATTAGGCGATAAGGCAGAGTTTGTGAAAGATGTTGTGGCTATGGCAAATAACAGGGAGCCGAGCTATTTGGTTATTGGATTAGAAGATAGGACTTTATTGCCTAAGGGCGCATTGAACCACCATTACACAAAGAACGATCTTAATCAGATTCTTGTTGATAAGATTGATCCAACAATCGTTGTTGACTATCAAGAATTCACAATTGATAGAAATGAGTACGCAGTTGTTGAAATTATTGGTCGTAATCCTCCCTACATTGTTGCCCGAGATATAATCCATAATAAACATGATCGAAAAAGAGTTAGAGTTCATAAGGGCACTATTTATGTACGCCATGAAGATAGGGTCGTCGGGATTAGTAGGTCTGAATTGGAGGAGGTTTTTCGGTGTGAATTAAGAAAAGAGTTCGAGCGCGAAACAGAAAAGGCACTTCAACTTGCTTTGAACCAACCAGATTATTGGGAGTATTTACTGACAGCAGAGTTATTAGAAACGAAAGTAGCTGTGATTAAACGTAACTTTCTTGATCTGGAAAGAGGACTTATTTATAAGCAAGCTAAGCATATGAGTGAGGTCGATTTTTTAAACTGGATTGCTTCGAAGTGTACTGACTTAACATCATTAATTGATTTGCTGAAGACTGCTACTACTGAAGAAGTACCCAAATCGTGGGGAAAATCAGGGGAACCAGGAGATCCATTGGATATTAAGCGGGCCGTTGGGAAAGTGGTTTCTGGTTGCAATGAACTTTTAGAGTGGGAATCTGATTTACGCTCTGTTATACCTCCCAGTTCATTTACACCACTAAAGCAAAAGATGGCGGGTTGGACATTACAGTCGTTTAAACAAATAGAAGCTCTACCAGGGAAAATACTGAAACCATTTGAACGACCTGACCCAAAAGGGCAGTATGACATTGAGATTATCTTTGAGCCTCCTCCGAACATTAACGAAGTAATGGTGGAGATTGCACATATGCAAAACCATCCAGAAACATGGATTGATAATTAAATCAGGACCATGGGACCAAATACTTTATTCGACAAATCCTTTCTTCAATCTCTCAGTATTGATGAGTCTGTTTGGTTTGATCATTTCTTTTTAGCTAATATCTGTCCACTATTCTATGTTGAAACCCTGGCAGACTTGGATAAAGCTGTGATTAAAGAGCGTACTCCTGAGCAGGAAGTTGGTATAATAGCAGATAAGTTTCCAGAAATGCATGGCGCACCAAATGTACACCATGCACGTCTCTACATTAATGATCTCCTTGGGTCGAAGATTCCAATGACTGGACAAATTCCAGTTGCAGGTGGACGACCTGTGAAGTCGGATGGCAAAACAGGTGTGGTTTTCGAACCATCACCAGAAGCCGAGGTCTTTTCACGTTGGCATAATCGTGAATTTATGGAAATTGAACGCCGATATGCAAGAGGCTGGCGCGTGGCATTATCAACACTTGATTTAAATGCAATAGCAGAAAATTTTCGGACATTGGGTATTACTGGGAAATCCTGTAACACACTTGAAGATGCTAAGGCTTTGGCGGAACACATTGTCGCAAGACGGGATAAACCAGTAGTTTTTATGGAATTAATTTTTCAATTTCTAAGTATTCCGCAGCAGTATCGAAAACCAATTTGGGAACGTTGGAGCACCACAAATTATCAACCTTTAACAGAGTATGCGCCATATGCTGCACATGTCTTAACTGTTGAGCTATTCTTCCAGATCGCTTTGGCTGCAAATTTAATTTCTAGCAAACCACCCTCTAATCGTGTTGACATAGCTTATCTGTTCTATCTACCATTCTGCAAATTATTTGTATCGTCGGATAGATTACATCGCAGATGTGCTTCTTCGTTTTTGCGTGAAAATCAGGAATTTGTATGGGGCCCAATGCTTAAGAACGGACTCTCCCAGTTAAATGATTTTTACTTACAATTATCCAATAACATAAAGAATAAAGGTGTAATGGCCTTCGCTGGCGTTCCTCCAAAAGACGGTGATTATTATGTAGCTAAACTCTGGGATCGACACTTTCCTGGGTGGCGTGAAGAAAAAAACACTGACCTTGCTGAGAAATCGTCTGATGATCCAACGATTGTTGAAAAGGTAAAGAAAATGGCAGACGCACAAGGACTATCCTCTAATGATAGTGACTTTGATCCAACTGACCCAAAAAGTGTGTTAATTAAACGTAATGTGAGAAGAATGAAGGGTTCTTGGTACCAAGTTCCAAAAGATCTGAAAGACACAGCGGGATAGTATTTAATGGTAGAAAAAGGCAGATGTGACAAACTACGGCTTTCGTAATAAAAATCTTGCTGTTACCATAGGAGCCCAAAAATGACCCTAACAAAAAGAAAAAACGGCCATTATCTTCATAAAAATCATTTTGGAGGATGGGATGATTGGCACCAATTTGAAAACAAGGTCAAAAGTGAATTTAAATAAAATTAAATTGTATTTTGATAAAAATGTAATATATTCAGTAAGTAAAAAAACTTGGCATGAGTTTTGGCAATTAGCACGAAAGGCCAATATTAGAGGGTATTACTCTCCTATTGCTTATATAGAGATAGTCTCAGGATTATTCAAAAAATTTGCGGATCACAGATTATGTTTTGAGAAAATAATGATGGCTGATTTAGATATCTTGCAATATTCTGAATTAGTTATTGTTAGACACCTTCTTAGTTCGGACGGCATACCGGAAAAAATGATTAAGGATGAGGAAAACAACTACAGAGTTTTTAAAAGTACACCAGATTACATCTCAACATATTGCCAGACAATAGATGATTTAACCAAAATTGTTGTCGTTAATAAAAATACCTGTTCGAAGAATATACGACGATTAATCGAAAATCAAAGGGAACTTAAGAGTGCTTTAATTATGGTAGTCCAAACAATGGAAGGACCTCGTTATAAGCTGAAATTCGATTTAAAAATAATTAAAGAATTCCGCCAACGGTATGAAGAAAGGTGGCATAATGTGATGAAAGTAATGTACGAAATTGTTATGACGGATTTAAAACAGCGTGCAATTAAATTCGGAAATAAAAAACTCAACAGGCAATCAATTGTTGAGTTTTTTAAATCAGATGACTTTAGAATGATATTCGCAGAAGCACTGTTAGACCGTGCTCTCGGATTCATTTATGGTTCCGAAGGCCCTTATCGAAGAATAGGAAGTATAAGCAATCAAAAAGATTTTATAGTTAAAATTAAAAAATTCGATGCGTTTTATGAATTCTATAAGAGTATGATAATTGCTGAATTAACAGGTGGTAGTCAAATAAATGATCATAATGATTTACACCAACTCATTTATTTAGCTGATGGTTTTTATTTCATCACTAACGATAAACGACTTAGGAGAATGATCGCATCATCATCACAAAATAATATGGTTATGAGCTTAAAAGAAGCTCTTGAGTTATTGCATAATATTAATAATAAGAATGGTAAGGAGGTATCGTGGAACTAACTAAAAAGAAAAGCAGTACATATCTGCTCGTAAAGCTGAGTAAGGCCGATGTCAAATATCTGAAGGATTTCAAAAAGGACGAACATCAGAAGTCAATTCTTCCAATTTCGGCTGAATAGTGACAGTGACTAATAGTACCAACCTAAAACTGAATGCCTGCATAGATGAACTTATACACAAATTGCAGAGTTACGATTCCATCGATATACTACGAATCCTTGCTGATAAACTTTCATTTCCTGATTACTCAAATCCATATAAGAGGACATTAAGCTCACTTTATAATCAATTATTTTATTTAGCGGGATTAGTACTGGCTAATCCCTCTAGAAATAATAAACGAATCGATGATGGATCATGGAGGGAGATTGAACAACTACTTGAGAACATCTTTTCAAGTTATCTGAATCTATTTCTACCTAATACACTGCAGGCGCACAAAAAACCATCAGAAGAATGGTTTCATATTCGTGAAGTTTCAATGGTAGTTTTCCTCAAATATTATAATGAATCAATCCTTGTATATAACGATCAGATTATCGAACGTTTTAATTGTCTGTTTAGGAAATATGATGATGTTATATATAAGAAAGCCGGTTTAAACGTCGAAGACATCCTAAAAATTATCGAGTTGATTGAGGCTAAAGAACAGAAAAAACTTGATGATTTCTATGAAATTAGGGTCAAGGCGGAAAGCGAGAAAGACATTTTCATAAATAGATGGGAACAAGAAAAGTGGGATTTGGAGAATGCTAAAAAAGCAATCCGAGGGACAAATTTAGAGACCATATTAGCAAACCTAATGAAATTAACAGCAAATATTCTCGTTTTAGACTTGGAGGATTTTACTCAAACATTCGGTAAAGATATTACGGCTGGTTTTGTTAGCCTATTCGTATGTAAATTGCACAACAAATATGATTTTAGATACATTACCGACGTTAATCCTGCAATGCTGTCGCCAATCGTTAAAATTAATGATAAACAGGCTATTTGTTTGTCAATCAGACAGCTCTATGTGGCAGCAATAAGTCATTTGGAAAATATAATAAAAAGTTCCTCAAAAGCGCAATCGTTCTTTGCCCACCGTGGCGCATGGGTTGAGGATAAAACAGCCGAAATTGTAAATAAATATCTCAATAAGTCCAAAGTGCATAGAAATATTTATGAATCACCAAATTCCCAAAATGAGCACGACATGTTAATTTTGTTGAATGATAGGATATTGATTATTGAAGTAAAAACAAGCCCGCCGAAACCACCTCCAATAGATCCAGAGAGAGCTTTTATTAGAATTCATCGTGCGTTCTGCAACTCTGACACGGGTATACAAAAAGCTTATGACCAGGGATTGAATCTGAAACACCTAATAGAAAACAATAAGCGAGTTAACCTCTATGATAAAAATGGCAATACAGTTGTAACAATAGATGGAAGCGACTATAAACAAGGTTTCAGTATCATTTGTATCACTTTAGATGATTTTGGTTCATTGGCTACAGACCTTTCCTTACTTTTAAGAAAACCACCGAAGGAGAAATACCCTTTTGTCACTAACCTCTATGAGTTTGAAACTCTTCTTTGGGGATTTGGAAAAGAAAAAAAGAATGAAATTGATTTTTTAAAGTATTTAGACGAGCGCGAAAAATTACATGGCAAAATTTATACACTTGATGAACTCGAAATATCTAATCACTTTCTTGAAGTTGGGAATTTTCACGCATTCGATGAAGCAGATAAGATTTCTTTCGATATTACTAACACTTCGATTTTTGACAAACATTACTTCACTGAACATGGTGCAAAATATCCTATTAAGAATAATGATAGGAAAGGTCCTTATTACGTAGAGGTAAAAAGGCAGGGCAATAAGATTGTAACTGGTATAAAGGGATTCCCCGATACTTATAAGACTATCGATATAGTCAATAATCAAAAAAATACAAACAACATTACAGAAAAAAATGATAAATATAGAACGAAAATCGCTAGAAATGATCCCTGCCCATGTGGCTCTGGTAAGAAATATAAAAAATGTTGTGGTAAGAATAAGTATGGATCTTAGTATATCATCCGAAATGTCAAGCTGCGCACTGCGAGTCCGCGGAGTTGACAATCGGTGCAAATTAATTATAATTCTTTGATTCTAACGTTTCGTTAAAAGTAATTGATGGTATAAGATAAGTAGTTGAGGAGGAAAAATGAAGACCAAATTATCAATAATCATTGCCATTGCACTCGCATTATATGTAGTATTAATAACTCGTTGCGGTAAAGATGATGAAGAAACAATAATAAAAGATAATGTAAAATACCCCGAGGAAAACACCGATTTACTAAATGTCGTTGTTAAAGGCGATACATTAGATTTTATTTACAAAGCCGGATCAACTTTGCCGTCTTTCCAGCAGGGTGATATCGTTGTTGGTCAAAAAAACGACGGTTATCTTAAAGAAGTTCAGTCAATCAACAAAAAGACAGACACTCTTGTGCTTCTAACTGAGCAGGCAGCTCTAACCGACGCCATTGAGCGAGGAACCTTGGACATAACATTTTCATTAGTACCTGAAGAACAACAACTGAATCCAATCAAACAAGAAACTGATATCGAGGATCAAAATCATAATCGCATGATTCAAAAAATCCGGAGTGGAAATCCCCAGGTCAAACCAATGGGAGAGCTTTTTGAAATTCGTATTCCTGATGTTGTAATTGAAATCTATGATGCGGGTAATCAACTTGCAATTTCCATGACCATCGACACTATCATTCTGACTAAAGATATTGACATCGATCTGGATTTAGAAATTGAAGATTCTGAAATTGTGTTATTTCAGTTAATTGGAACATCTGGTGATAATGTTGATTTTAGAGGAGTAACAGTAAATCTGGTTAAATCAATATCCAACACAGAGGAATTTGAACTTATTCCCCCTATACCGTTAGGCACTATCGTCTTTTTTATCGGACCGTTTCCTGTTGTTTTTACTTTCACGTTGGAAATGTACGGTGGAATTGGGGCCGATTTAACTCTTTCCATTCAGAATAGCATCAGTAATGATCTTTCAATATCTTCAAGCAACTCAGCAGGGGCAATCTATTCAGAGGGCTCTTGGGAACCTGTCTGGGATTATTCACTGGATGGTAACGGAAGTTGGGCATACAGTCCATCTGGTTCTGTAACCGCAAGAGCTGAAGGATTCCTCAAGGGTAATTTGGCATGCAAACTATACAATGTTGTTGGACCTTCATTGTACATCAAACCTTACTTGTATGATGAAATCAGTTATCCGCCGCTTGATTTTGAAATGGGATGTGGGATAGGAGCTGGTCTTGATTTCAAGGTTAAAATACTCAGTTGGGCGTTGGTAGAATACAATTACACATTCTTGGATTACTCAATGGTGCTCCATAGTTCAAGCAATTCCCCGCCAAATACGCCTACAACTCCTTCTGGTCCTGCAAGTGGATATGTTGATTCGACATATTTATTTTCTTCATCCGCGACCGATCCAGATGGAGATAACATAGCAATTCGTTTTGCTTGGGGTGATGACGATACATCAAGCTGGAGTTCGTACCGACCAAGTGGATCAACGATTTCAATGACCCATTCATGGTCAAGTACAGGGTTATATTACATCAGAGCACAAGCCCGAGATGTTACTATGGGATTGTCTGATTGGTCAAATAGTCATTCCATATCAATCTCGGTTTCGAATGGTTGGAACATTCAGAGAGTAGATACTGCAGGATACGTGGGATGGTGTAGTGCAATTGTACTTGATGGTTCAGATAGACCACATATCTCCTATCACGATTATGGCATTGACGATCTCAAATATGCCTATTGGACAGGTTCTACATGGGACATTCAAACTATTGATGCCGCAGGAGATGTTGGTGGATATACGTCCATTGCCCTCGATGGTTCGGATAGACCACATATCTCTTATTGTGATGATACCAATCTCAGCCTAAAATACGCCCATTGGACAGGATCATCCTGGGATTTACAGACCGTTGATGCCACGACAAATAATTCACACTGGACGGACATCGCAATTTCATCTATCGGTAGACCACATATCTCTTATTTGAATTGGGGAAATAGAGATCTCAAATATGCTTATTGGACTGGCTTTTCCTGGAGCATTCAAACTGTTGATGCTACAGGATCTGTTGGTGACTTTTCGTCTATTGTTCTTGATGGTTCGGATAGACCACATATCTCTTATTATGATGCTACAAACGGAAACCTCAAGTATGCCTATTGGACAGGTTCTACATGGGACATTCAAACTATTGATGCCGCAGGAGATGTTGGTAGCTATACAGGCATTGTTCTTGATGGTTCGGATAGACCACATATCTCTTATTGTGATGATACAAATCTCGGACTAAAATACGCCCATTGGACAGGATCATCCTGGGATTTACAGACCGTTGATGCCACGGGAAATAATATTGCATATACATCAATTGCGGTGGAATACGCAGGCAAACCACATATCTCTTATTGTGATGATACAAATGTTGATCTCAAGTATGCTTATTGGACTCAGTAGTTGAAATCATTCTTTATTGAATAGTTATCAAAGGGTTGAATATCATTTCAAGGCGTAAGTAAAAGAAGATGGATTTATTGATCTGTGTACTTATTTTTAAACAAATTCATGATGATATTACTTTGTGTCATGATAAGTTTAAAATTGTATTAGGTAAGTGTGTTTGATACGGAAGGAGTATATATGAAGAATTATATACTTATTGTTGTAACTGTTTTGTTGGTTGCGAATCAAATCTCTGCCCAGACACCGGATACTTTATGGAGTAAGACATATGGCGGAGCAACTTATGATTGGGGTTCTTCATTGCAAGAGACTTCAGACGGTGGTTATATTATAACAGGTCATACATATTCTTTTGGTGAAGGTTCTCGGGATGTTTATCTCATAAGAACAGTACCTGATGTTGAATAGAAATGACCTGAATGGGGGAGAAATAGGGGAGAAATAGGGGAGAAATAGGGGAGAAATAGGGTCAAATCTCTACATTCTACATAAGATATTGATGTTTGTGGAAGAATGAGTATCATGCGGTAATGGTGAGGGCTTTAAGAATTCAGTTTCCAGGTGCCTTCTATCATATTACCTGTCGAGGAATTGAGCGCCGGCATATTTTTCTGGATGATAAAAATCGTAACCGATTTCTTTCAGTAGCATGTAGAGATTTGATGTTATGAAAAAATTGCACTTCCGGCAGATAGGGTTATACTTTATGAAGTGGAGGTGTAAAGATGAAGTACGTTGGAATCGATTTCCACAAAAATTATTCGTTTGTGACAGAAATGGACGAGGGTGGTGCAATTCAGCGCCAGGTAAAACTATCAAATCATTATGATACCCTAAAAGGCTATGTAGATACACTGCCATCACAGACTAAAATCGCCATTGAGGCAACCTGTAATTGGTACTATTTTTATGAACTAGTTGAAGATCATGATCTGGAAGTTGCGCTCGCTCATCCACTCAAGACCAAAGCCATTGCTTCAGCACGACTCATGAACGACAAGGTGAGCTCGGAAACACTTGCGCATCTGCTGCGGGCAGATTTATTGCCGAGGGCGTATATTCCTGATCAACAAACAAGAGATATCCGTGA
>JBARXC010000050.1:0-3713 GCA_049647125.1 bacterium
TGTAAATATTGTCTTTATTCTGCTCATAGGTTTTAGGATTTGTAGTTCCAATATCAAATGGTGCCATTTTTCTATCAACAATCTCAGAGTCTTTAACATGTTGATATCGGACATGTAATATTTCACGCTGCAAAATTGACTCTTCTATTTTTTTTGTGACTTCCATTACTGACATAAACATATAATTCACTTCCTTTGGTTTTTGTGCAATATCAAATCTAACAATTTACACCCCAATATTCTCTTAAATCCATAATTTACCACATTTGCATTGTTTTAGCTCACTATCTCGTGGCGAATATTTTATAGTGGGTTCTGTATTACACTCATTGCAAATAAACAAAGATTCGAATTCATTAATATCTCGTAGCGTTGTTTCTATATCCCCACGTGAAAGAGAAGTTGTTTCAAGAGTTTTATGATGGGAACCTATATTGGTTATTAATTGACTTGCCCGCAATTGATTAAATAATTTTTTAGATTGTTTGTCCCGTAATGATTCATTCCCTTTCAAGTAGGAAATTAAAGCATTTATTAACTCATTTGCTTCTCGTCGATCATTTTTAGTACCTCTCTTGAATTCTAATCCCTTAACTCCTAAATTTTCACATTTTTCTTTCATAATTGCCTCTATTAGTACCCTACATTTGTTAGCAGCACCTTGAATATCATTTGAATCCAAAGCATTTTTAATCTTTTTGTGTAATGTCATCAATGAATCTACGAGGTCACACCCATTATTCTTTGTCCATTTTATTAGCTCCTTAAAAATCCATTTTTCAGTAGGCAAGTCTTTTTTCAGTATATCGAACCAAAGATCATCGTGAGTAAAGAGCATAAATTGAGTTTCACCGAATTTTTCACTCACTAATCGTGCCAATGGCCTGCGGTGTCCTGTATCAAAGCTTGCTATTACATCATCTAAGATCAGAAACCCATTGTTTTTATTAAAATGCTTAGCAGAAGCAAGGAATAGACAAATACCAAGACTATTTAAATGCGCCTCACTTAATATTTTCATCGGTGGTGATATCACCTCATCATGGTATTTTAATTTAAATTCTATACCGCGCTCTTCTGTTGGAATTAATTCAACTTCATTAAAATTATCGTCTGGGTGTAAAAATCTAAAGAAATCATTTACATCACATGATATTGTTTTTAGTACTTTTTCAACATTCTCTCGTTCCATACGTTCGAAGTCTTGATAGATTTTTATTACCGAATCTATTTGTTTTTTATATATATGAAGATCTTTTTCTATGTCTTTGTATCGTATATAATCATTATATAGCTTCTGTAAATTGTGGACATTCTTGTAAAACTTTTTCTCTTCGTCTGTGGCACTCAATTCTTTTATTGTATACTCAATTTTTACCTTAATTTCTGTTAATTTTGCATCCAAACCTTCAGAAACATCCGAGAACTTCGGTATAGATACTGGCTCAGGAGATTCCTGAATATTGCTTAAAATTTCCTTATATTGTGATAAAAGAATAGATAAGTTTTTCAATATCTCATATTTTTTCGCTGTTTCATCTTTTAATAGATCATTCAGTAAATCATGAAATGATGTGACACGAGTTTTACAAGATTTTGCATTTTGAATAACTTGCTCACGATCTTTAAGAACCTTTTTAATTTCTTCTATTTCATTCTTAAGGGATTTTAATAATAACTCAGTATCATCTATAGGCTGTTTGCAGACAGGACATTCCCCTGGTTTTACTAAATTATCTTCTATTGCATCAATAGCAGCCTTGTAGAGCTTTTCAAGAGCTGAAGCCTTTATTGTCTCTACCTGTTTGGCTAACTCATTTTGATGTATTATAATATCATGTATTAATTGAAAAAGGGTTCTTAAGGCTAGCAATTTTATAACATTCTCCCTAACATTGTCTAATCTTGATAACATCTTCCCTCTGTCGCTGCCTTTAACCTTTTTCTCAAGAGTTTCACAAATTACTCTAAAATCAGAAATATTAGAAATAGAAAGGTTAGCATCACATCGGTTTGCCGTTTGATTAGCGTAATTCAAAATGTCGGTTTCTTCAAAATCATCTTTTTCGACTCTATTTACTAAATCTCTTTTTCTCTCAGTAAGTTGTCCCTGGAGGCTTCTTAATCGGCTATCATCCTTTAACGAGTTCATCGCTCTGAGTAAAGTATCTCTGCACTCTTTTACAATACCAAAACCAATTATTTCCTCAATCTTTTCAAGTTTATCCTTCTTAGTCTTATCGATAAAATCACGCATTGTATGATAACGTAGAATAAAAGATTCTTCCAGACTATTTGTAATATATTCTTTGAAATCATCAGTGGTGTTTGAAAAAGTGTAACCACCTTTTCGTTTCAATATCTTGTGGGAGTCTAATATGTTATTATTGAAATTAATTTCAACAGTTGCATCATCCTCATGCGGCATGTATTTATTAAAATAATCATCTCTCCCGCACCCCTCTCTTTGTAAATAAACAATCTTGTCCGTGAAAAACCATTCTATTGCATCGCTAAAGCTACTTTTACCATCTCCGTTATTCCCAAACAGAACAATACCTTTGTTATCCTCATCAAAGTTTAAACAGATTTCTTTTCTAACTCCTCTAAATCCTTTTATAACCAAATTTTTTAACTTAGTTTTAGTGTTCATTTATTCTATTTTGTCTTAAAGTCTGCAGACCTTGAAGAATCTCTTCTTTTGTAAACTTCCCTTCACTATATAAATCTTTAAGCAAGATTGCAATTTGCCTATCAACATCAACGCTATCTAACAGATTTACAAAGAAATCATCACACAATTCTTTGCCAGATTTCATCTCTTCCATGAGATTATCCTCTATTTGTTACTTTCCCTAAATGGGGTAAATTACCACCCCCTGGGTGTAGAGGAACGGTACCCCTCAATACAAATATTCGGGATCTTCGACATCTCATTAAGCTCGATACGTTCGGCTTGACCCCGGTGAAATAAACAACAATTGCACGGGGCAGGCATTTTGACATTTCGGTACATCATTTTATCTCCCTTTAGCTACATCACCAATATAATGTTCCATCTTCGTAATCTAATCGCATCTCCGTAATCATTCTTTCTAAAAATAAAAAGGTATAAAGCACCCCTTTCTGCTGAAAAATATCAGCACGATAAGGTCCTTCATACCTTCTCTTCTCTCAAAATAAATATACACACCATATTTAAAATGTCAAGCATTTTGAATAAGATACGGAGAAAGGGCGAATGGGCGAAATGGAGAAGTAAGCGTAGAGCGCGGTGAGTAAGGCGTAGGGCGATTTTGATGTTCTCGACTCCCCCACACTTTTGATAAAAGTGCGGGGTCGCTCGAACAGTAAGTAGAGGGACAGCAAAGAGAGAAAGGAAGTTTTAAAGTTAGGAAGTTGGGAAGATGGAAAAGGAGAAAAGAAATTGCAGTTTTTTAAAATATTCTAAAGTCGATTTCTTATTGGTCGTTTTTACCTCAATTCCTGACATTTTCTCAATCCTATTTGTTATTCAACCGCCTAAATTATTATATATAAGAAATCACAGATTTCAATGGTTATTTGTGAACCGGTTTTGTTGCGCAGTAGCTCTCGACTTATTCATTTGTTCGAAGAGTAAGTAGGATAAAGCTCTTTGTATTAGTCGAGCAAGCTCGACCACTACGAAATATAAAGAGCCCAGGGTTGTTATTGAAACCCTGGGCTCTTAC
>JBARXC010000051.1:0-6949 GCA_049647125.1 bacterium
GATAGGATTTATCTTAAGTATATGGCATTTCGTCGAGCGGTTATAGCAGAAAAGGCGAAGGTGGTTTATGACGGTGAGCTGTTAAAGATAGTAGTGCCGCTTGTAAGATAACTTTGTCCTTCTCTATACAGCTTCATTCCATAACGTGATAGGAACCACGAGTCGATCTTCTTGTGTTTGCGTAATATGGATTTGGTTTTTGTTTCTTTATTCTCGGTCACCCTGTAGAGTATTGACTTCTTGTAGTTTGCTAGTAGAATAATGGCATATATGGCGCTTGAGCGTTTGCAAAAGATAATCGCACGGGCTGGTATTGCATCTCGTAGAAAAGCTGAGCAGTTGATAGTCCAGGGGCGGGTTAAGGTTAACGGTAAAGTGGTTGACAAGCTCGGCGCGCGTGCTGATGCAGAAAAGGATTACATAAAGGTTAGTGACAAGCTGTTACGACCACTTAATGTGCCCAGGTGTTATTATCTTGCATTCAAACCAGTCCAGGTTATCACATCGCTTGATGACCCGCAAGGCAGGACTACGGTTACTGATCTGCTCCATGCTAATAAAATCCGGGTGCGTGTGTTTCCAGTTGGTCGGCTTGATTGGGATGCTGATGGTTTACTTTTGTTAACTAACGATGGTGAGTTTGCCAATCGAGTTATGCATCCACGTACTCACTTGCCCAAGACTTATCGGGTTAAGGTTAAAGGGCATCCGAGTGAACAGGCGTTGAAGAAGCTTCGTAAAGGTATCAAAATTCAAGGAGTACAGACTTTACCGACAAAAATCATTAGGGAACGCGAGACTGAAGGCAATACTGTGTTCAAGGTAATTCTAATAGAGGGTAGGCATCGTCAGTTGAAAAAGATGTTTGAACGTATCGGTCATCCAGTACGTACAATCCGCAGGATTGCCATAGGTCCTTTATCATTGGGACGTTTACGTAAGGGCGAGGTTAGACGGTTGACCAATGATGAGTTGTCGTGTTTAAAAGAGGCGTTGCGGACGCGTGAAGATTAAACAACTCTATTCTCGATATAAGGATATCATTCCTGACTTGAGCGGTTTTATGGAGTATGCAGAGAAACCGTTGAAGAAATCTTTCCGTATCAATACACTAAAAGCAAAGAGAAATAATATCCTGTTGCTTTTAAAAGATCTAAAAACAAAACAACTCCCTTTTTACAGTGACGGTTATATCCTTCAGGAAAAACATTCACTTGGTAATCATATCACCCACAGTTTGGGCTTGATATATGTCCAGGAAATCGCTTCGATGGTTCCAGTTATTGTGCTTGATCCCAAGCCCGGCGAGGTGGTGCTCGATCTATGCGCCGCACCGGGTTCAAAGACGACCCAGATCGGTCAAGCAATGAGAAATGAGGGTTTACTCGTTGCCAATGATATGAGCCGAAAGAGAATGGTTGGTCTGATCCATAATATCAAAAGATGCGGTTTGTTTAACGAAACAGTGATAAGTTTACGCGGACAAAAAATTGACCGAGTTTTCCCTGATTATTTTGATCGTATACTGGTCGATGCACCGTGTAGTGCGGAGGGTACAATAAGGAAGTCCAAGGCAGTGCTATTTCATTGGGGGCTGAAAAATATCGCGGTTATGGCGAAGATCCAAAAAGGGATAATCACATCCGGGTTCCGGGCATTACGCCCCGGCGGGACCATGGTCTATTCCACATGTACGATTGCGCCGGAAGAAAACGAGGCAGTCGTTGCCTACTTACTGCAGAAGTTTCCAGAAGCAGATCTTATGCCAATTTCCATTCCGCATTTCAAGACACGTTCAGGTATTACAAAATGGCAGGGCGAGACTTTTGACAAGAAGTTAGGTTCTTGTGCGCGCATTCTTCCCCAAGATAATGATACCGCACCATTTTTTATCGCCAAGATTACAAAGATGGGGGTATGCCGACACCGGGTTAATTACATGGGAAAGATAGGCTTTGAGGGTTCAGCCATTGCTTATTTTTGCCGGAGGTTTGGTATTGACGTGAAGCGGTTTCAAGGTTATGCAGTTTTCCAAAAAGATGACGTATCATATATAGCAACACCTCAAGTTTATTCTTTTTGGGAAATGAAGGCAATCAGAAGAGGGTTAGAAGTCGGCAAGATATACGACCAAGAGATCAAACCAGACAATGATTTTGTTCAATTATTTGGCAATAACCCTGTACGCAATTCATATGAGGTTAAGGAATGGCAAATGAAAAAATTCTTAAGAGGAGAAATAGTCAAGGTCAATCCAATCCCAGGTCTTGAAAAAGGATTTGTTATTCTATCGTACAAGAAACTCCCCATTGCCATAGGTCGGTTTAATGGCAAGGAAATAAAATCAGCGGTCAAAAGGAAACGCAGGATACCGTCCTAATTTGAGATTTATTAATAACTTAATTACTTAGTTACTCAATGACTCTATCTTTTCCACGCATTGACTAAACCACATTTTTAAATATACTAAACAACATGACTGAGCTGAAGAAAATAAGGAACATAGGGATTATAGCGCACATTGATGCCGGTAAGACAACTACTACTGAAAGGATACTATTCTACACGGGAAAGATAAGAAGGATGGGCGAAGTCGATGAGGGCTCGGCAACTATGGATTGGATGGATCAGGAGAGAGAGCGAGGTATCACGATTACCTCTGCGGCGACGACTTCATACTGGCAAAATTATCGTATTAATATCATTGATACGCCGGGTCATGTTGATTTCACGGTCGAGGTGGAGCGGTCAATGAAAGTCTTGGATGGTCTGGTTGCGATTTTCTGTGCAGTGGGTGGTGTACAGCCGCAGAGCGAAACAGTATGGCATCAGGCAGATAAGTACAAGGTACCGCGCATTGCTTTTGTAAACAAAATGGACCGGATAGGCGCTGATTTTGAACGAGTTATCAAGCAGATGAAAGACAAGATATCAATGCGTCCATTGGTACTTCAGATACCCATTGTCAAAGATGACAAATTCTATGGCATTATCGACGTCCTCAGGAAAAAAGCTTATTATTGGGAAGAAGAAACATTGGGCGCTAAATACAAAGAAGCGGAAATTCCTGCAGGATACGAAGAACAAATTGAGTTTTATCGTACTGAAACTTATGAAACGCTGGCTGAACATAATGAGTATCTTTTTGATACCTACATTGCCAAAAAAGACCTTTCATTTGAAAAAGTGAAATCAGCCATAAGGCAAGGGACTCTCGATCTAAGTTTCTTCCCGGTTCTGTGCGGGAGTGCTTTGAAAAACAAGGGTGTTCAGCTACTCCTTGATGCCATATTAAATTACCTTCCATCACCACTTGATTTGCCACCGGTAAAGGCATTCAATCCAAAAACCTCAAAAGAGGAAATCAGGAAAGCATCACTCGACGACCCCTTTTCTGCACTTATTTTTAAGGCGCAGACCGATCCTCATTTTGGTTTACTCTACTACATTAGGGTATATTCTGGTGAAGTAAAAGCCGGTGACAAAATCTTGGTTTATCCACCAAAAAGAATCGACCGTATTGGTAGATTATTGCTGATGCATGCCAATAAGAGAGAAGAAACACGCACCCTTGGCGCTGGAGAAATTGGTGCGGTCATCGGTATCAGAGAATGCAAGACAGGGTACACCTTGTGCAGTACCAAACATCCGATATCTTTTGAATCGGTGAAATTCCCTGAACCCGTGATATTTGTTTCCTTAGAACCCAGGACAAAAATGGACGATTCAAAACTCGATAACAACCTCAGGTACTTACAGATCGAAGACCCGACATTCAAAGTGAAGACGGATGAAGAAACTGGACAGCGCATTATATCAGGTATGGGTGAGTTGCATCTTGAAATTATTGTTGACCGCTTGAAACGTGAGTTTGGGGTTGAATGTAATGTCAGTAAACCTCAGGTTTCCTACCGTGAAACAATTACTGAACCAGTGACAACACAAGGCAGATTTATAAAGCAAACTGGAGGCCGGGGACAGTACGGTATTGTGACAATGAAAATCACACCAACTGAAAGAGGTAAAGGTGTATTAATCAGAAACAAGATAAAAGAAGGTGCTATTCCGAGAGAGTTTATACCAGCGATTGAAAAGGGCATACGCGAGCAGGTTGAAATAGGGGTGTATTGGGGTTATCCAGTTATTGATGTGAAAGTCGAGCTTATTGACGGCGCGTATCATCCTACAGATTCCTCAGAGCTTTCTTTCAAGATCGCGGCCCAGATGGCATTTAGGGATGCTTTTATGCGTGGTAAACCGATACTCCTTGAACCGATTATGTCCTTGGAAATTATTGTGCCGGAAGTGTATCTGGGTGATGTGATAAACGACCTCAGTGCCCGTAAAGGGAAAATCCTCGATATTGAAACTAACAAGAAAGAAAAAATAATCACCGCAACTCTGGCGTTAATTAAGTCTTTTGGCTATGCCACTGATCTTAGGTCAGTCAGCCAGGGGCACGGTATTTCAACGATGCAATTTTTCCATTACGCACCGAAACAAGAAAAAAAGGAAGCAGGGTTTTAGTTAAGAAATAAAAATTCAATTAGGAGGAATTATGAAAAAAGAATGTATTTTTATTGATGTATTTACAGATAAAGCTTATTCAGGCAACCAGTTGGCAGTATTTCCAAATGCCAATGGGTTGACTACTGAACAAATGCAGAAATTAGCGAATGAAATCAATTATTCAGAAACAACATTTATTCTCAAAGGTAGTGATCCATTAGCAGATTTTGATATAAGGATATTTTCAATAAACATAGAATTACCTTTTGCTGGTCATCCAACACTGGGTACTGCATTTTCCATTATGAATATTTTAGATATATGGCAAGAAAAAAAAGATATATTAAACCTGAAGACTAAAGTTGGTATTATTCCTCTTGAAAGGAAGAATGACATTATCTGGATGACCCAGAACGAACCAGAGTTCTTCGATCAGTACACAGATAAAAAAGAGATTGCCAGTTTAATAAATGTGTCTTCAGAAGATATTTCAGATGATTTGCCTGTTGAAGAGGTGTCAACAGGGAATAAAATGCTTATTATCCCGGTTAAAAATCTTTCTGCAGTGCAAGGTGCAGAAGGGAATGCGAATGAGTTAAAAAAAATCTTCGGTAATGAACCCAGAGGTCCTTATTTATTTACACGAGAAACAACGAAGCCAGGCGCTGAGCTCCACACGCGATTCTTTGCTCCACATCTGGGTATAATAGAAGACGCGGCTACCGGGTCTGCAGCAGGACCTTTAACAGGATATTTATTAAAACATAATGTTTTTGGACAATCTTTTGAAGTCGAAAACGAACAGGGAATTGAAATGGGTCGGCCATCAAAAATATTGATGAAAGGTGAGATCAAGGATAATAAATATATTATAAAAATTGGCGGTAAGTCTGTTTACGTTGGAAAAGGGGAATTTGAAATATAGTAATGATTGAATACAAAATAAATGATGATATTAAACCAGGCGAGCTTGACAATTTTTTTCACGGTTGGAAATCGCCGCCATCAACAGAAATCAAAGAAAAACTTTTGAATGGTTCTGATTTAATTGTTGCTGCAAGAGAAAACGGTATTTTAGTGGGTTTTCTTACAGCAATTAGTGATGGAGCAATGCATGCCTTTATCAGTTTGGTTGAAGTTTTAGAAGTACATCAGAGCAAAGGCATTGGCTCGCATCTAATGGAACGCGCAGTTGATTATTTAAAAGGTTATTATGATATTGTTTTGATAACTGATCCAGATAAAGGTTTGTTTTATCGTATTGGAATTTCAATAAATTGAAATTCCAACAGCCCCTTATCTATCAGATAAGAAGCTGGACTCAGATAGGCGTAAGTCTAATACGACCCAGCCCCTTTGATAAAAGGGGCGGCCCGAAGGAAGATAGAGCACGAACGAAGTGAGTGCCTATCTGGTAAAAAGCATGGATTTCAGGAAATATATGGTATGCATATAAGAGATTTTAAATATGGAAAGGAGGGAATATAATGAATCATGCCCAGAGAATATCAAAGAGAGTATCGCAAATACCTAAGTCGGCAATTCATGAGATGACCAGGTTGTCACAACAGATGGAAGATGTTGCATTTCTATCCTGGGCAAAACCTACTTCAGGTGCTCCTGTGCATATTGGTAAGGCAGCAATTGAGGCTATTAATAAAGGATTTGTTGATGGTTATTCTGTCAGTCTGGGATTAATAGAGCTAAGGCAAGAGATTGTCAAAAAACTCAAAAGGGATAACAATATTGATGCCGATATTTCGCAGGTAATAGTAAGTGTTGGTGCAATTGAAGGATTGGCAGCTGCAATAATGGCATGTATAGATCCAGGTGATGAGGTGATTCTTCCTTCGCCAACCTATTCTACTCATATTAACCAGGTTGTTCTTGCTTCAGGAAAACCAGTCTTTGTTCCGACTATTGAAAAACAAGGATTTATCCTCGATATCGAGGCAATTAAAAAAGCTCTGACTCCAAAAACAAAAGCGATTATGTATTGTTCGCCAAGCAATCCAACCGGTGCTGTTTTCAGTGAAGGGCAGCTCCGTCAAATAGCCGAGATCGCACTGGAACATAATTTAATGGTTATTACTGACGAGGCATATGAATATTTTACTTATGATGGACATAGACATTTTAGTATTGGTTCGATACCTGAAATGCAAAAGAATGTAGTGAGTTGCTTTACCTTTACAAAAACATATGCTATGACCGGATGGCGAATTGGTTATCTCCATGCCCATGAAGAATTGATTCCTCAGATTAACAAGGCACATATTCCTTTTTCAATCTGCACGCCGGTAGTTTCTCAATACGCAGCATTGGGCGCTTTGAAAGGATCGCAGGATTGTGTTAGAAATTTTAGAGAAAAGTACTTACGAGCACGCGATTTAATGTGCGAACGGTTAGATAAGCTCAGTCATGTGTTTGAATATCAAAA
>JBARXC010000052.1:0-28444 GCA_049647125.1 bacterium
TTATGGTTTTGCTCAGGAGACGCCGGTTCAGGTTAAGGTCTATGATGCCCTGGGTCGTTTGGTTGTACATCAGGACTATGGTCGGCTCAATGGTTCAGGTGAGTTCACCTTTGACCTCAAATCCTTATCACAAGGTGTCTACTTCGTTAAAATCGATGCTGAAAATAACACCACAACTTCTAAAATCATCTGGCTTAAGTAAGTAAAACAAAACCAATCAATTGAAATTGCCCCGCACGTATGCATAGGTGCGGGGCAATTTCGCGTACCCGGCCCTGCATAGACCAAAAAAATAATTATTTTAAAAGATATTTAATTGAGTGCAATGACTTTATGTTTTCAAAGATTCAATATAATGATGGGCATTTATTACCGCCGCAGCACCTTGTGCACAAGCTGTAATAACCTGCCTAACTGCCTGGGCACAAATATCGCCCGCTGCAAAAACACCAGGAAGTGATGTCTCCAATTTATCATCAATGATAATAAAACCTTTACTGTCAACTTTTACAATTCCTTTAACAAAATCGGATTTAGGCGCCAATCCCGCATATATAAAGACGCCACTCACTTCTATAGTCTTCTTGTTCTTGACTACACGATCCTTGACCGTGATTGTCTCAACGCGTTCCTTGCCGTCAATACTCAATAATTCATGATTAAGGAGAAAATTGACTTTCGGCTCTTGACTGAGTCGATCCTGTAGTATCTTGTCAGCCGTCATGTGAGGCAAGAATTCGATGAAAGTTATGTGCCGAGCAAAGTTAAGCAGGAACTTCCCTTCTTGAAGACCTGAATTTCCACAACCGATAACCGCAATCTGCCTGCCTTTGAATAAAGGACCATCACATGTCGCGCAATATGATACGCCTCTGCCCCTTAACTCGTTTTCGCCCGGAATGTTGAGTTTCTCGGGAACTGTTCCCGTTGCGATGATTACCGCAAGTGTTTTAAAGCTCCGCGCACTAGTTTTGACAACGGTAATGTGTTTCTTCTTTGCCAATGAGGTAACTTCAGCTCTTATTAGCTCTACACCAAAGTGCTGGGCTTGTTTTTTCATCTTCTCGGTCAAATCCAAACCCTTAATTCCATCAGGAAATCCAGGGTAGTTTTCTATGTAATCAGTAGTTGCTGCAAGCCCGCCTGGTAATGCCTTCTCCAATACTACAGTTTGCAAACCTGCTCGTGCGCCGTAGATACCAGCGGTTAGACCAGCGGGACCAGCACCGATAATAATTAAATCATAATTATCTTCACTCAAAGCATCTCCTTTTTATAAGAATATCAGGAAATCGGGGTATCAGACAGTGGTTATCAGGATATCAGTAAGAAAATATGACCTGATCTACTGATATTCTGATATTCTTCATCCTGATTACCTAATAATCTGATGCCTTCTCTAATCTATCTGCCGTCTTAAGAATGTCGGAACTTCTAAATCATTCTCATTATAAACCCTCTCTTTGCTGTCTTTTTTGATTTCGCGTCTTTTGTATGTAGGAAACTCAAGATTCTCTCTTTTGCTCGAGATGTCAAGTGCTTCTTCACTGATCTTCTCTTTTATCCCAGTTGCCACAACCATAACCTTAACTTTTTCACCAAGCGTATCATCAACGACAACGCCGGTAATGACTTTAGGTTGACCATCTGTTTCCGCTACGATGAGTGAAGCCGCTTCATTAGTCTCAGCAAGGGTAAGATCAGCACTGCCCGTAATATTGATGAGCACTCCGCGGGCGCCCTTAATGGAAATGTCATCAAGCAAAGGTGAAGAAATCGCAGCTTGAGCCGCCTGTATCGCCCGATTTTCGCCCTCACCTATGCCCAAACCCATAACTGCCGTACCTTTTTCAATCATCGCAGTTCTAATATCGGCAAAATCCAAGTTGATAAGACCGGGTTTTGTGATCATCTCGGCAATACCTTTTATCGCGTTGAAAAGAACCATGTTCCCAAGTTTGAATGCCTCAATTATTGATTGTTCCTTTGGTGAAACGGCAACAAGTTTCTGATTCGGAATGCAGATCAAGGTATCAACATGTTCTTTTAGTTCTTCAACCCCTTTATCAGCATTTGTCATACGCCAGATACCTTCGTATTCAAAAGGTTTGGTTACAACCGCAACTATCAGAGCACCGGCATTCTTTGCCTCTTCAGCGACCACGGATGATGCTCCAGTACCAGTTCCGCCACCCTCACCGCAAGTAATGAATACCATATCAGCATCTTTTATTGCATTTCGGATCTCTTCACGAGATTCCTCAGCTGCCTTTCGACCGAGCTCTGGGTCACCGCCGGCACCAAGACCCTGCGTTAAGTTCTGCCCGATCTGTAGTTTTTCTGGAGCCATGCTGATTTTAAGAACCTGTGCATCGGTATTAACCGCGATACATTCAACGCCATCAATACCAGCACCTTGAGCATAGTTAATAGTATTGCAACCAGCACCACCTATGCCAATCATTTTTATCTTTGCTATGTACTTTGGTTCCTGGACCAATTCCAACATATGTTTCCTCCTTTTCTGAATAAACTTTGCCTTATTTTGTAGAAATCTCTACGCTCAAAAATATTTTGAAAACCAGTCTTCAAAACGCTTCTTAAGGGCATCAAACACGCCGCCACCCTTTGTTTTTTTGATAAGAGTCTGATTCTTTTTCTCATAACCATAGAGGACCAAACCTACCCCAGTCGCGTATATGGGATCAAGGATGATATCAGTAAGTCCACCGATCTTCTTTGGAATACCGATTTTTACAGGTAAATTGGTGATTTCCTCGGCAACTTTTGCCAATCCGTGCAGCCGTGCAGTGCCGCCTGTAATAACAACACCAGCGGCAAGAACATCTGCAAAACCACTCTTCTTCACCGCCTTGTTTGTAATCATAAGGATTTCTTCAACGCGCGGACTGACGATTGAGTACAGATTCTCCTTGGATATGAAACGGTCTTCACGTCCACCAATGCCAGCGACCTTGATTTCATCTTTCTTTTCTTCAGGTGTGATTGAAAGCGTTGCATATTTCTTCTTTATTGTCTCTGCTTGCTTATATGGTGTCCGTATACCGATTGCGATGTCATTTGTTATGTACCCACCACCAAGTGGTATCACCTCGGTATGCCTGATTGCACCATCATAAAATATGGCAAGATCGGTAGTTCCACCACCGATATCTAAAAGGCAGACGCCAAGGTCTATTTCATCAGGCTGCAGGACCGAATAAGATGACGCTAACGGTTGAAGAACAAGGTCTTTGACTTTTAACCCAGCTCTTTCCAACGCCGTGTAGATATTCTGAGCTGATGCTATTGCCGCCGTTACGATATGAACCTCAGCTTCTAACTTAACACCGCTCATGCCAACCGGGTCTTTTATACCTCGCTCATTGTCAACTATATATTCAATAGGTATCGCGTGGATGATCTCACGATCGAGCGGTAAGGCAATTGCCTGTGCCTGTTCGATTACCCGTTCAATGTCGCGTTTTGTGATTACACCTCCAGCACGCGATGCTGCAATCATTGCATGGGCATTTATGCTCTCAATATGGGAGCCGGAGATCCCAGCATAACAGGCGTCAACTTTAAACCCCGACATGCGGGACGCCTCCTCAACCGCCTTTTGTATCGACTCTACTGCCTTCTCAAGATTAATTATCACACCCCTTTTCAGCCCGTTCGATGCAGTCGATCCTACACCAACAACCTTTAAGTCATCGTTATCTACTTCAGCAATAATCGCAGCAACTTTTGTCGTCCCAAGATCAACGCCGACAATCCTTTCTTTCTTTGGCATTATCTCCTCCTTATTGAGTGTTCCCAGAACCCGTTTTCTTAATATGTAAACCGGGCTCCTGTCTGATAACAACCTGTGTCTTGAATCTCAAGTCAACAACACATGGACCTTGAAGCTCAAGCAGGTTCAATGATTCTATTAAATGCTTTCTTTTCTTTAAATCATGCACCCCTAACATAAATTCAATACCTTTGTACTCGACTATCCCCTCCTCCTGTGAAATAATCCTCGCTTGAGAGATAACTTGCTCAAGGGTTATGTAAGTTTCTCTTGTCTTTGCTAGCTGTACAACGACGATAACCATTATTACGATGACTATTGCGCTAGCAATCAGTTTAATAATTTTACCTCCTCTTTAAGCATGATACCTTTTATATTCTTCACTTTTTTCTTTATTATTCTTGCTAATTCCAACACATCAGAAGCTTTGGCATGACCGCGATTTATAATGAAGTTACCGTGTTTCCTGCTAATCTCAGCATTCCCTACACTCAACCCCTTCAAACCGCAATCTTCAATCAATTTACCCGCTACATAGGGCTTGATATTTTTGAAATATGACCCCGCTGAATACCCGGTGGGTTGTCGCTGCTTGCGGTACGCCAGATTATTTCTGATCTCCATGGTGATATCCCAACGCTTTCTACGGGTCAGCTTGAGCTCAGCCGAAAGAATTACCACTCCATCTTTTATCTTAGTCTGACGATAACCGAATCTAATCTCTCGATTATTCAACCTGCTGATGATAACTCGGTCAGTAATCACTGTGACACCTATGACGATCTCTGCCATTGACTTACCAAAAGCACCAGCATTACCCTTTATTGCACCACCTATCGTGCCCGGAATGCCGGCGAGGAATTCAGCCCCTCCATACCCCAAACCTTTAGCTTTCTGCAAAAGGTGTTCAATTGATAAACCGCTGCCACAGTAGAAAATATCTCCCCTTTTTTTCATGGTTCGAAAAATACCATAAAGCTTAATAATAACACCGGGAAAACCATCATCACTTACCAGCACATTTGTACCACTACCGATCACATAGTACCTTATCCTCTGCTTCCTTATGATATCGAGTACCTTTTTCAAAGCACGGTGTGAATATACCTTGATTAAATATCTTGTCTTGCCGCCGATATGAAAAGATGTATGTCTGCTTAGTAATTCATTTGCCAATACGTCTACGCCAACAATGGATCTAAAAGGGTTTATCATAACAACTCTTTGACCAACCTTTTTGCCAACTGGTTAATAGACCCGGCTCCTTGGATCACGATAATATCATGACGTTGGATTTTTTTCTTTAAAAAGTCCACGATGTCATCAAATGCGCCGATGAAATGAACATTATCCTGCTCTTTACTTATCCTTTTGGCTAAAGCCTCACCACTAACCCCAGGGATGGGAATTTCATGTGCCCCATAGATATTTGATACAATGACAAGATCAGCATAGAGAAATGAGAAGGCAAAATTGTCGAAAAGATGGTACGTGCGTGTATAGCGATGGGGCTGAAACACCGAGATTATCCTGTTGCGTGGGAAGTATGCACGGATCGTTTCCAGGGTAACGGCGATTTCTGTTGGGTGATGCCCATAATCGTCAAAAATCTTCGTGCCTTTGACCTCACCGAGATATTCAATACGGCGATGGACCCCAACAAATTCCTTCAATGCCTTCTTTATCTTGACTACGGGGATACCGAGCTCTAACCCAATGCCGATTCCAGCAAGTGAATTATTAATATTATGGTAACCCAACAGGTTGATATTAAAACTGCCCACCAGCTTATTTTGATATGTGACATTAAACATGCAACCAGTACTGCTCTTTGTTACTTTCTCGGCTCTGAACTCAGCCCGTTCGTTAAATCCATAAGTTATCGTCCTTCTGTAGATGCTATCCTTTATCTCAAAGCTACCCGGTGAATCCACGCCTAAGAACGTACACCCCCAGAACGGTACATGGTTCGCGAAATAACAGAAGTGCTCCTTTATCTCATCCAGATCTTTGTAGTGATCAAGATGTTCAGCCTCAATATTAGAAATCACCGCATATGATGGATAAAGACGCAGAAATGATTTATCCGATTCATCTGCTTCGCACACCAAATAATTACCCTTACCTAACTTCGCCTGGCTCTTTCCTTTTATTATACCACCGACAACAGTCGTCGGCATAAATCCACCCTTTTCCAACACTTCGTCGATAATCGATGTTATCGTTGTCTTACCATGGGTACCAGAAATACAAATAGCAATTTTCATTCTTGTTAATTCAGCAAGCAATTCACCACGATGTATAATTGGAATATTTATCCTCCTCGCCTCAGCAAGCTCAGGGTTATCTCTTTTTATCGCGGTGGAATAGACCACAACATCCGCACCTGAGATATTTTCCTTTCTATGTTTATAAATCACCTCGATGGATATCTTTTCCAGAAGGTGCGTTATCTCGGAACGAGCAAGGTCAGATCCAGTAACTTTGAATTTCAAATTACGCAGGACAATAGCCAAACCACTCATCCCTATGCCACCTATGCCCACAAAATGAATATGTTTAGTTTTCCCAAACACTACGTGTCTCCTTCAAAACCATATCGGCAATTCGCTTCTCTGCATCCCAGATAATGTCGGGTTTTCTTCCACGAGTGGCCAAAAGCTCGGTCATTCTCTCAACAATCTTTTTGCTTGTTACCTGTTCCTGCCGCATAACCACCTTCATACAACCCGCTTCTTTGAAGCTTGAAGAATCACTCCCATGGCAAACAGGTTTGCCACAAGTGACCAACCACCAAATGAAATAAATGGCAGCGGTACGCCAGTCGGCGGTAAAAGTCCCATACTAACGCCAACATGAACGAGGAAAATAATGAATATCGAAGTATTCAACCCCAAGACAAGCAATTTTGTGAAATCATCGTCAAGCTTATCAGCAATGAAAAGGCCACGGAAAAAGATCTGCCAATAAAGAACGAAAACAACAAAACTACCAAGAAAACCAAATTCCTCAGCAATGTGTGCAAATATGAAATCATTGTGTATGCGTGGCAGAAATAGGAACTTCTGCAAACCGGCACCAGGACCCTTCCCAAAAAATCCGCCAGAACCAATAGCAATGAGCGATTGCTGCACCTGATAGACTGGATTTGTCATGAAACCGGTAAGCCGATATTTGGCATGTGGAAAAACAAGGACAAAGATCGCAAGCATGACCAGGCTCGTCGCCAATATTGGGAATACTAACTTTAACTTTGTACTTCCATAAATAAACATAGCCGTAATCACAAGGACACATATAACCGCCATCGAAATCGATGGTTGAATTGCAACCAGTAGAATAACAAAAAGGCAAAGCATAATGGTGGTCAGCATACCCGAACGAGTATTTGCAGTTTGTCGATGAGAATCAAAGAAATTAGCCAAGAAGAAAACAAGCCAAATCCGCACGAACTCAGAAATTTGGAGACCAAATGAGGAGAGTAACGATATAGAACGTCGTGCCCCGTATTGAACACGCCCGGCTAATAGGGTAGCAAATAAGAAAATAACAATAAAAATAAAAATAGGAAAAATCAGTTTTCTGATAATCTCATATGGAAAAAATAAACCTAATGCAAAAAATATGCTCGCGATAGCAAGCCGCTTGAGGTGACCCAACAGATAAAATATTGAATCCTCACCACGGCACATCGCGCGGTAATACGATGATGAGTACACAAATACTGACCCGAGAACAACAAGAGCCAGCAAGCAGAATACTAATGTTCGATCAATCCTTTTGGACTGCATTTTTAAATGCCTCTCCTCGATCTGCAAAATTGGTGAAGTAGTCAAAAGAAGCAAAACCTGGGTTCAGTAGAATTGTATCGCCCACTGCAGCAAATTGTCTAGCCTTTACCAGTGCATCATCCATACTATTGGCAATAGTAAAAGCCGCAAATCCTTTCATTTCAAAAAAATTGGCAATGTACGCCGCGTTTTCGCCAAGTATAACACACGCTTTGGCTTCCTTAGCCAAGACCAAGAGGTAATCCTCGGCTTTATCACCTTTTTGTTTACCGCCAACAATGACAATCTTAGGTCCTTTTATTGCTTTAAACGAAACAATTGCCGCAATTTCATTCGTACACATTGAGTTGTTAACATATCTTACACCTTGTATTATGCCAACGTCTTCGAGACGATGTGGTAACGGCTCAAAAGTCATCAACCCCTTCTCGATTTTACTGTTATCGATCCCAAGGATCTTTGCCACAGCGATTGACGCTAAAGCGTTCATCTTGTTGTGCTCTCCTTTCAAGCGAAGTTTCTCAACCGAGAACAGTTTTTCCTGTGCATAAGCGAACATGCCGTTGAACCAGGCTCCAGTGTGCGCGTCGGAACCAAAAAAGACGATTTGCGACCTAATGTCATTCAGCGACCGTTTGATATTGCTATCATCTTTGTTCAAGATAGCATAGTCTGATTTTTCTTGATTGAGGAAAATACGCAATTTCGCATTTCGATATTCCTCAAAGTTCCGATGCCAATTTAGATGATCCTTTGAGATATTTGTAAGTACTGCGATGTAGGGGTGGAATTTCTCAACCCTCGTCAATTGAAAGGATGATATTTCCAAAACGTAGTAGTCAAAAGTTTCCGCAGAAAGAGATCTTGAGAATGGTCTGCCCGGGGAGATATTACCGCCAAGAAAATTCCTTACATTAGCAGAACTCAGGATATTGCTGATTATCGAAGCCGTAGTGCTTTTGCCGTTAGTTCCGGTCACGGCAATGATTTTGGGTTTGTTAAGCTGTTGGTAGGTGAATTCAATCTCATCGATTATCGGTATTCCCTTGGTACGCAACTTTTTTATGATTTCATTTTGCTCAGGAAAACCTGGCGACGTAACTGCCAAATCGTAATTATTTCGGCGATAGTTTTTGATATTACCCTTTTCTATAAGCTCACGTGCAGTATCTGAAATCATGTTGATATTCTCCTCATACAAGTACAAATCACATCCCTGGTTTACCAGGAATTCGGCGACTGCAAGGTTTGCTCGACCAAGACCTAATAAAAGTATTTTCATTTTTTATAAGTAAAAAGCAGAAAATAAAGAAACGTATTCGTGATTTGTGTTCGTAGTTTGTTATTTTTGTTTAGACATCCATCCACGCCCATCGCAGATGAGCGGGATCCATTTGAAATTTGTAATTTGTAATTTGACATTCTTCTCCTTATCGGATTTTCAATGTAGACAAAGCGATCATCATGAAGATTATTGCTAGAATCCAGAAGCGAACGACGATCTTAGGCTCACGCAACCCGCTTAATTCAAAATGATGGTGCAGGGGAGCCATCTTAAATAACCTTTTACCAGCGGTGCATCGGAAGTATATTATCTGCAATATCACTGATACTACCTCGATCACAAACACACCACCCACTAGAATCAGAAGTATTTCCTGCTTGATAAGAATCGCTGCAGTACCGACTATTGCGCCCAAGCTAAGAGCGCCCGTGTCACCCATGAAGACTTGCGCTGGATGTGAATTGAACCAAAGAAATCCAAGACTCGCTCCAAGAATTGATGCACAGAACACGGTTACTTCGCCACCTTGGGCAAGAAAGATAATATTTAGGTATTGGCTAATGCCTATATGACCAGCCGCATAGGCTAAAGCACTATAGGCGAGCGCCGCAATACCGATAAGACCGATCGCCAGTCCATCGAGTCCATCACTGAAATTGACACCGTTCGACGAACCCACGACAACGAACGTGACAAACAGTGGATATAGTATCGCCAAATTAATGATATAGTTCTTAAAAAATATCAGATTGGTCTTCGTGGCATAACCTTCAGGACCATAGAAATATAGATATAATCCTAATGCCATGCCATAGAGTATTTGAAAAAAGAGCTTTGTTTTTATCGATAAACCTCTTGGTTTATTCTTGTAGATTTTTATATAATCATCAAAAAACCCCAAGATGCCAAACCATACGGTAGTAGTCAAAAGGATTATGATATTGGGATTGGTCAGGTCACAGAAAAGGAGTGAAGCAATAATTATCGACCCCAAGATCATTAGACCGCCCATCGATGGTGTACCCTGTTTAATCTTGTGACTCTCAGGAACCACACCCCTTATTTGCTGCTTGATAGATTTTTCTTTAAGCAAAGCAATAAATCGATTACCAAAAACAAGTACAATGAATATCGCAGCTACCGCAGCATAAGCGCTACGGAATGTTATATAGCCAAAGAGCCTAAAGGGGCCAAAAATGTCTTTCAGAGGATATAAAAGCCAATATAACATATTACCTTAACAGATTAATGTCAAAATTGAAATAACAAATGTCAAATCAATGTCAACCCGTCCCGACACGGTACGGGTCGGGAAATCCCAATAACAAAATTTGACATTAGGCATTTGGATTTCATTTGTACTTTGACATTTGAAATTTGTCATGCTACTTATTCTCATTTCATTATGGTTCTTCATCACAGTAAGCGTAGTAAATCCTGCACAATATGTTCAAAATGGAGTAATCTTGATGCCTTAACCAAAACTGCTTCTTCGCCTCTGAGATTTTTAATCAGATATCTAACAAGCCCTTGTTTATCATCAAAGTGCTTCCCGTGGTAGATTTTTGATTGTTCGCCATAGGAAAGTAATAAATCACACTGGTCCCGTGCATAATCGCCGATCTCCTTGTGCAGGTCAGCAGATTGTTTACCCAACTCCAGCATATCACCCAAGACAAATATTTTGCGACGTGGAAGTCCAGTTGTGAAATCGATCGCCGCCCTCATAGAAAATGGGTTTGCATTGTACGTATCATTTATTACAAATATCCCCTTTCGGTAGATAGGTTCTAACCTACCTGTTTCCGGTTTTATCTGCTCAAGCGCCGTACGTTGAACGTCATATGTCACAGCAAGTTTTGTACATATACATATGGCTGCCAGACAGTTCATGACATTACTTATACTGAGAAGAGGGGTAAAGAACACATGCTCATCAAAAACAAAATGTGAACCGAACTCGGTCAACTGGATGTCGGAAAGCATGTTAATGCTGAAACTTGTGACGTTACTTAAACCAACGTCACCAACCCCCTCACCGACTATCCCAAAGCCGTCCTTGGGCAGTGCTTTAATCAAGGATAATTTCTCCTCCCTTACACCATGCATTGAACCGAGTCCCTCTAAATGTCCGGGGCCGATCGTTGTGATAACACCGATATCCGGCTCAGCGATTTCACACAGCCGTTGGATTTCACCGGGGTTACTTGTACCCATTTCGACAATAAGGTATTCTTCATCACCGGATAAATCCAACAAAGTCAGCGGCAGGCCAATCAATGAATTGTAATTCCTTTTAGTAATTAGAATTCTATGTTCACTCCCTAAAATTGCTCCGATCAGATTTTTTACGGTTGTTTTACCATTCGTGCCCGTAATCGCAATTGTTTTTGGGTCAAACGCTTCCCGATATTTCTTTGCCAATTGTCCAAGCGCAAACAGTGTATCAGCAACCGTAATCTGTTTTTCAATATCCTTACCGTGTTCAACGACCACTGCAACCGCACCGTTCTGCAGTGCCTCAGATACGAAATGATGACCGTCTGTATGTTCACCCTTCAAGGCAAAGAACAGATCACCGGGCTTTGTGACCGTTGAATTGATGGACACACCGCGTACCAGGTCGCGACCGTTCAGTGCAGTCCTACCGTTGATCATCGCGGCAACGCTGCGAATCATAAACTCTCGGTGCATTCCCTGATAACCTCAGCATCATCGAATTTCAATACCCTGTTACCAATGATCTGATAATCTTCATGGCCTTTACCAGCGATAAGAAGTATGTCCTCGGCTTGCTTTTTCGTAATTGCCTGTTTGATCGCTGTTCGGCGATCTTCAATAACTTCATACTGCTCAGTTGTAACCCCCTTAACGATGTTCTCTATGATGCGCCCTGGAGGTTCGCGGCGCGGATTATCCGTTGTTATAATCGTGAAATCAGCAAGGCTTGTTGCCGCGGCTGCCATTTTTGGACGTTTATCTTTATCACGATCGCCGCCGCAACCAAAGACGACGAGAAGCTTACCTTGTGCATAACGTTTTAATGAACTCAAGGCATTCTCAATGGCCAATGGGGTATGTGCGTAATCAATGAATATATTATCAGTCACCCGTTCCATCCTCCCTTTTATGTTAGTTATTTTCGCAATACCTTGAACAATCGCATCCCGGGTAATCCCCAAAGCCACCGCCGCCGTGAAAGCAGCGAGAATATTGTAGGCATTATAAGTTCCGATTAATTTAGAGGTGACACGGTATTTATGGTTCTGGTAAGAGATATCGAGGTTTAGTCCGTCAGCTGTATCACTTGTTATCTCGGCACCGACATCGCTCTTATTCTCCATGCCATAGGTCATAGTACGCTTCAAACCCAATTGCTTGATATGATGACTTGTTGCATCATCCATATTAAAGACCGCACAACCGTCAGGATTGAGCAGCGAGAAAATCCTCATTTTTGCCGCACGGTAGCGGTCGATTGTCTGATGAAAATCGAGATGGTCCTGGGAGAGATTTGTGAAAACAACAACATGGAAACGCATTTCATCAACTCTCTTCAAAGCCAGACCATGGGATGAAACCTCCATCACGATAGCTTCAGTACCATCTGTTTTGAATTCATTAATCATTCTAAAAATATCTAAACTCTCCGGCGTAGTCCTGACGGCTTTGGTCCGGGTCTTGCCGATATAGTAGATAGTCCCGATCAAACCTGTCCTTTTCCCGCTCGTTTCCAATATCGAGCGTATGAGGAAAGATGTGGTTGTTTTACCATTGGTCCCGGTAATTGCAACCTTTGTCAAATCTGCAAAACCTCCGTAAAACTGGTGAGCAAGCTTACCCAATGATGCCCTGGTGTCGGTCACGACAACCTGCGGAATATTGGCAGCCACTTTTCTTTCGGTAACAAGTGCTACTGCGCCGTTTTCGATGGCTGCTTCGACAAAATCGTGACCATCAAATCTTTCTCCTTTCATGGCAATAAACAGCGTTCCTGGTCGGACTCGTCTTGAATCGAATTCCACGGCATCAACCTCAGCCTCGGTCATTTGGTATTTCTCACCAGCAATCACTTTGATTAATTCACTTAACTGCATATTGTTGGGCGTTTATTTGATAAATGCTCTGGGCAATACTTCTGAAAACGGGTGCGGCAATTGTGCTGGCCCAGAGACCTCGCTTGGGTTCGTCGAACATGATAGCGATTAGGTAATCAGGAGAATCGGCTGGAAAGTACCCAACAAAGGTTGTTATGATCATAGTGTTTGAATACCTACCATCAATTACTTTTTGTGCAGTACCTGTCTTGCCAGCTACTTTTACACCGTTGACTGCAGCTTCCGTGCCGCTCCCATGCTCAATGACTCCGCAGAGCATTTTGGTAACCCGCTCTGCGGTCTGCCGATCAACGACTCGTCGAATGCGTAGAGATTTTGCCTGATAGACGACCTTATTTCCATCTTTGATTTCCTGAATAATTATCGGCTTATTGAGAACACCACCATTAGCAATCGACTGGTATGCAAAGGCAAGCTGCAGTAGGTTAACAGTTAAGCCTTGACCAAAGACCAAGGTTGCAAATTCCACATCATTGATTTTCTCAGACACTGGCAGGTGTCCCTTTGCTTCACCGGGGAATTCTATGCCACTTAGCTGACCCAAACCAAAATCTCGCATCAGCAAGAAAAAGTCTTGACGGTCGAATGCCTGCGAGATTTTCACCATCGCAACATTACTGGAATGTGCTATTGCCTGTTTGAAAGTTACTGTCCCGTAGTCGCGATAATCATGAATAGTATGTCCCTGTATTTTCACTTTGCCACCTTCGGTATCAACAACATCGTCCTCGCTGAAACCCTCTAATAGTGCATAGGTCATAGTGACTAATTTAAATGTCGAACCCGGCTCAAATTCATCACACAACACGTGATTGCGTTGATCACCGTTATGGTCAATGTTCACCATTGCCAGAATCTCGCCCGTATGGGGTTCAATGATCAAACCAGCTACATGTTTTGCATCTTCCTTAGCCATCGCCACTTTGAGATTTGCGTGAAGAATTGCCTGAAGCTGATAATCGATAGTCAAATACACATCTTGACCAGGCAGAGGATTTTTTTCCGGATGAGCGTAATAAGGAAATACCTCTCCAGTTGGATCTTTCTGATAGATGATGAAGCCAGACCTTCCGCTAAGAACATCATTTAACTGCAGTTCCAAGCCCTCAATACCCCGATTATCCGTACCACATTTGCCAATGAGACTGGCAAATGCCTCGGGCATATTGTACTGGCGGTTCAGATCATGAGTATAACCAACACCCCGGTCGCCGAGATCCAGATACTGCTCTCGTTTTTCAAAAGTTACCTTGGTTTCAACCCAGAAGAAATGTCCTTTGTCAACCAACTCCTTTATTCGCTTCTTAGATTTGCCAGAAAGTATTGCCAGATTATCAATCAATGATTTCTTGTCACGCGAATAGCGCGGCGTGCAGAATATCGAAAAGCATTGCTGAGACATCGCCAAAGGGCGACCGTTTCGATCATAAACATTACCCCGAGATCCTACCAGCACGAATTTCTTTTCGTGCTGGTTCTTTGCCTTCATGTCGTAATACCGGTGCTTTACACATTGGATGTAGAAAAGGTAGGAGAAGAAAAAAAAGGAAAGAAAGAAAATAGAGAAATTGAATACCTTGGCTCGTTTCATTTCACAACCCCCAATATGTCATTTTCGCCGGGGAAGAAAAATCCCTTCCTTTTAGCATCTTTTTCAATCTTTGCCAGGTTTGATAGACTCATTACTTCTAATTCGAGGACTTCTCCCTGATTGCACAATTCGATTGCACGGTTCTCTAAATTCTCCTTTCTCACTGCTAACTTCACCAATTCACTTTCGATGTAAACAAGAGAAAAAAGAAAGAAAACAATGGCAAGAAATATCAACACAACACGCATTTCTCACCAGCCCTCAATTTTGCACTGCGCGCTCGGGGATTGAGTTTGATCTCATCTTCGGTTGGCCTCAAAATTTTCTTGTTCAACAATAATAGTTTGCCATCGCGGTGTAGATTCCGGAAAGTATTTTTGACGATTCTATCCTCACCTGAGTGATAAGAAATCACAACTATCCGACCATTAGGTTCGAGTCGGTCTAACGCTACAGTAAGACCCAGTTTAAGATTTTCTATTTCATCGTTGACCCAAATCCGCAACGCCTGGAAAACCTTGTGTAAATTCTTCTTAAGAAACCTTTTAGGGATCACGCTATCTACTATCCAGCGTAGATCCATGGTTGTCTTCAATGATTTTCTTTGCTCGTAGATCTTAGAACCGATCTTCCGGCAACTATGTACATCACCGTATTCCTTGAGCACCTTGATTATCTCGTGCTTTGGCGCAAATCTTAGTTTCTGAAGTAAAGATGGGCTCTTTGACGACATAGCCATCGATAAAACTCCATCTCGCTCAAAACTGAAACCTCGTGCCGTAGTTGTGAGCTGAAAATAGGACACGCCAAGATCAAATAAAACACCAGCCAAACCTTTGATCCTGAGCTTATCTAGAATTAAACCTAAGTTGACAAAGTTATCTTCGAACAACAAACATCTATCTCGGTAAGGTTCGATCTTCTGCTGCGCGTAGTCGAATGCATCCCGATCCCACTCAATCCCTATGAAGTTAGCCCGTTTAGTTCTCTGCAACATGGCAAGAAGATGACCAGCGCCGCCCACTGTACAGTCACAGAAGTAGCCACGGTCTTTTTCCACATTCATAAATCTAAGGATTTCAACCGATAAAACAGGTTGATGGAAGAACATATCTCTTCGACGCCCTCATGGATTTACATGAAACTTTTCAGAGCAGCTCGTTTGGATGGAAATATCTCAAAGGGGTAAAAACCATACAACCTTAGAATATCATATAGATAAGGTGATACATTCACCAGTTTGATGTCGCCACCCAGTCCTTTAAATTTTTTCTGGTAATCAATCAACTGTCCGACGATCTTGTAGTTGATGTGGCTGACCCGTGAAAGGTCCAAGATTATATTGAGGTCATCTGCTTGTATCATATTCTTGAATTGATTCTCTATTGTCCCAAATTCTTCTTCGTTTATTTCGCCGGTGGGCAAGAAGAATGAGACCTTTTTATCCTTTACCGCTTCAACGGCCTGTATTTTCATTTTACCTCCTTCTTAAATCTTCTATGCTTTCTGAATCGTCGAGATAACTTCTATTTATCTCTTTACTGAATAACTCGTATTGCTCTGGCGACCATAGGGTGAAGTAATTTATTTCACCAACGATAACAACATCCTTTGCGATGCCTGAATGCTCGAGTAGAAAATTGGGGATCAAAATTCTACCTTGGTTGTCTAGGTGGTCTTCTTTAACCCTAAAGGTGAAGTGACGCCGGTAGCGCCGTGACTGCAAGCGGTCCATAGACAGTGTTAACAACTCGTTCTCTTCAACCGACTCCCAAGTCTTCAATGCGTATATGGCAATCTCGCGGTCATACCCCGGTGTCAAAATCAGCTTGCCATTAGATTCCTTGTTAAGCACACTGCGAAACTGGCTTGGGATTGCCAAGCGTTTCCGGTCATCAATGACATGTTTGTAAAAACCCCTAAATCGTATTTTCCCCATTTGTCCCCATTTCGTACCATTTTACACATTATTTGATATTTGTCAAGGGTTAGTTATACTTGAATTAGGGAGTAAGTCTTTATATTTCGTGACTTTTTTTGTGGGGGATATATTTTCTCTACACTTTTACGGGTTTTTTGCAATAATTGATAGAGAAAATGGTTTTTGTTAAAAGTAAGCATCAAATTGTTGATGAACTCAATGATGCTTACTTAATTACTTCACTTTTTTCAAACGGGCTGCAAAAATACCATCGGTATAATATGTGCCGGGTAAAACCTTTAAATAGGTATCCCCGATGGGGGTGAAAGAACTTGCTGGTTCAAGCATGAAGTTAGGGTTGTTTTTGATAAACAGTTCAATAACATCCTCATTTTCTTCCGGTAAAATGCTACAAGTAGAGTAGACCAAAGACCCATCAACTTTTAGAAAGGTAGCAGCATTAGAAATCAGATCGTACTGTAATTTTGCTAATCTCTTTATCACCTTGCTGTTGACCCGGTCTTTGACTTCTGGCCTCTTCGCAATCACACCCGAATTACTGCATGGGGCATCGATAAGAATTTTATCAATACCTTCAATTGAAAAATTCCTACCATCTGCAAGCACCGGCTTTATTATGTTAATGCCGAGTCGATTGGCATTTTCTACAACCATCTTCATCCTTACTTCGCTAATCTCAATAGCAAGTATCATACCCTGGTTTTTCATCATCTCAGCCATGTATGTCGTCTTGCTCCCGGGCGCCGCGCAAAGATCAACAACCTTGTCACCTGATTGAGGAGCCATGAGGTGACACACTAACCCCTGCGCCTCATCGTGTATCGAAATGTAGCCATCTTTCATTACCTGACTGTTGATGACACTCCCAAGACGGCTTACTGCCTTGAATTCGGAAAACCAATTAGCTTGTTTGTAATCAAGACCAATTTCCACTAGTTTCTGCTGGGCTTCTTCAACACTGTTTTTCAATAGGTTAACCCTAATGTAGGGGGTTGGTCTGATCTTAAATGATTCTATTATCTTCTCGCCCTCAACTGGATAAGCAGCAACAATATTACTGAAGACCCATGCTCGGGGTATCCTCAAAGCTTGGACTTTCTTGTTTCTAATAATACCTCTTAGTATCGCGTTTATCAAACCCCTTTCCTTAATCGTCCTGCCGAAATTTACGGCTTCATTTACAATCGCGTAGATCGGTATTCGATCCAAGAAAAGATACTGGTATACGGCGATCCTCAATACATTTTTCAGGATAATATTAAGCGATGCAAAATCACCATCATAGTCTTCCCAAATGATGCTATCAATATCTTCCCGGTGTCTTAATGTACCAAAAGCAAGTTCATTAGCCAGGGATCTTTCTTCTTCTTGCAGTTCGTCTTTTTCAAATATTTTACCAAGTGCATCTTTCAGATTAACGCCTTCATCCACTTCACATATAGCATTAAGTGCTGCCTGTCGTGCGTTCATCCAATTACCTCTCCTTTTTTCACACGAAAACCATTTTTAAAATCGAGACCCGACATGAGCGATCTATTCTGAGGTTTCACACGTTTCAAAACTACCGAACCATCACCGGTTCCAACATACAGTTTTTTTTTATCAACATGTATGGTACGCGGTTCAAGCCTTTCATGACCGGCTACGACGTCGATAATTTTGACTTCCTTATCCCGAAATAGAGTCTTCGCTCCAGGCCAGGGTGATAAAGCCCTTATCAGATTTACTATTTTCTCAGTGCTTTCAAACCAATTAATGGTCATCTCACTTTTCTTGATTTTATGAGCATAGCTCATCTCTCCCTCGTTCTGCTGTATCGTCCTGTATGTTCCAGCCCCAATAGATTCAATGACTTTGATTATCAAATCAGCACTGCGTTCTGACAATCGTGTTTGGAGTGAACCATAATTCTCATTAGCTTCGATATCCAATGTTTCTTGAAGAATCATCTTTCCGTGGTCGATTTTTTCATCCATAAAGAAAATTGTGATGCCGGTTTTTTTCTCACCGGCCATGATTGCCCTTTGGATCGGTGCTGGACCACGGTATTTCGGCAACTGCGAAGGGTGGATATTTATACCGCCCAAGCTCGGCACGTTAAGCAATTTGGCGCTCAATATGGATCCGTATGCTGATAAAACAAAAAGATTAGGCTTAAGTTTAATAAGGTCGCTAATAAACGCGCCATCGTTTGGATCATCAGGAGCAAAAACGCTTATGCCCTCACCCTTTGCCCATTCGGCAATGCTGGGCCATGATCTGCGTAACCCCCTGCCTCTTGGCTTGGGTTTCGTCACAACGACGCCGAGGAGCGTAAAGCCATCGCGCAATCTTTTTACAATGGGCAATGAGAACTGTCCTGAGCCAAAAAATATTATTCTCATTTTGTCTCTACATTGGTCTTCAAATTACGTAAATAATCTTTTATCACTTGCTCATCCTCTTGCATCGCACGATCAATAAACACAATACCGTTTAGGTGGTCGATTTCGTGCTGGATCGCCCTTGCCAACAACCCGCTAGTTTCGTAAACGATGTCCTCGTTATACAAATTATTTGCGTGCAGTCGCACCTTCTCATATCTTGTTATTTTCAAGTATAACTCAGGAAAGCTGAGACAACCTTCTTCCTCAACGATTGTCCCTTCTTGATTAAGAATTTCAGGGTTAATAAAAACTGATGGTATTGGTGTATCTTCATAAGGTGTTGTGTTCATAACAAAAATCCGCATATGTGAACCCACCTGATTAGCGGCAAGACCTATGCCGTCTGCCTTTTTCATGGTTTCTATCATGTCGTCAGCTAAATCAATTATCTCCTTTGATATTTTCTCAACTGGAGCACATCGATTCCTCAAAATACTCTCGGGATATTTCACTATTTTTAAAACCAAGTCTTTGTTAGGAACCCTTTGTTTTATCCAATTTACCAGCAATGTGGCTTTTCTCGATTTCAACCTTTACACCGTCCGCTATTACAACGATGACGGTACGCTCTTTTACATTGGCTATCGTGCCATGGACGCCAGAAGAGGTGATGATACGATCTCCTTTTTCAAGCGCCTGGAGAAGTTTTTGATGTTTTTTCTGCCTCTTTTGCTGAGGCATAATCAAAAGAAAATAAAATACAACAAAGATGAGAACTAACGGCAACAGACTGAGCAGGGGGTTACCTTGCTGTTGGCCACCCTGTTCACATAGTTGCTGAAAAAGCGATAATACCATTACATTCTCCTTTCTATTATAGTTGTTATTATATACATTTTCTTCGCCGCGTCAAGCTACTATTTTACCAGGTTTAGTTCACTAAATAGAGCTATAGCAAATCCAATACTGCTTGAAGTTATTTTATGAAAATCACTTTCTGTACGATGGCATCATTACTGGTATCCAGTTTGATGAAGTACACACCTTGTGGCAAATTAGCTATACTGAGGCTCTTATGATAAGTACCAGATACCTGATTCTTGCTAATAACATTTCTAACTGATCGACCAGCTACATCAAAGATCGACAGATTGACTTTAGTTTCCCTGAACAAAGTGTACTGAATATTAATTTCTTTCTGTACTGGATTGGGGAAGACACTCATTATTGGACTGTCAAAATTAAGTGGTAAATCCCCAAGAGATTGTGGGCCGCCACCACCGGTTGAATCATTCTCATATTCATAGATCACCAATGCTGCACTCACTGCATCGTTACCAAATATCTTGATATTGACTGCACTGTCAGCGTAGAAATCTAATGGCAACATGTGTTTACAGATAATCAGGGTATCTGGAGGTAAGTTAATACCACCAATCTGAATATTATCAACCTTAACCGTAATCGGCAGATTATTATAACCTTCTTGATATGCATATGCAGCTAATGCATATTCATTTTCAGGATTCAAGTCACCAAATTGATATTCGAGATATTCACAATCAAGGTCTATCCGCTTGTAAGGTTCACTACCGTATTGCGTAAAACCTCCACGCTGAAGATTATGGGGTGATGGATCTTCCTCACCTGCATCGGCTACATAAAATGCAAGGTCCTCATCGCCACCGAAAGAATAAAATTCAAATCTTATATCATAAGGTGGTTCATCTTTTTCTGTCCAGATAAAATATACGGTCGTGTTCCTCAGTGTCTGTCGATGAGTAATATGTGGATAGTTTGAACACTCATTTGTATTGCTGATATTAATCGGCGATACCCAACCAATTTCAGGGTCGTAATAGCTGAAATAAATTTCATAGTCATCCAGAAGCTGCTCAACCCAAACACAGGCACTGCCACCAGTAAGTTCAGGATAGACTGAAGGAAGCAGTGTGCAACATATCCGCTCGATTCTTGACCATATTGGCTCACCATGCTGATAATAGACATAACGTCGGTAAATATTGTCAAATGCCTCACAGACGACATGGGCAGCATTGCCAACTATCTCAATACTTGGATGAATACCTCCCATAACAGTGACCGGGTCACCCCATACGCCGGAAAGCGTCCTTGACCGATAAAATACCGCACCATTATTCTCCCAGTATATATGAATTTCTGGGGTCCTTGGACTTGGTAGCATAAATCCAATGCTCGGATTTTCTCCCGAACCAATCTCTTCGGGTATTCCCGGTTCTGGACTATATATGTAAAATTGGGTGTAATAGGCATTCGTGCCATCCGAATATGCTAAATGTCCATAGTTATCACTGCCGATAGCAAAAGATGGAGGGCTAAAATCAACACCCTGGTCTGAAATAACAACTGGTATGGGTGCAGTCCATTTCTCTTCACTGATATATCTTGCAAAATAGATGGTATCTCTTTGTGAACCATCTGCCCGCCAGACAATACCTGGCGGGGCACCTGGAACATCAGTCCTCATGCTGATTGTCGGATAATATCCTTCTCCAACCTCCATTTTACGGGACCATGTCTGACCTAAATCAGTTGAATGAACAGCATAAATTACACCGCCACTCTCATAACAGAGCCAATGTTCATTTTGCACCCTCACTAATTTTTTACTCTGGTTGTAAGCAGTCGCGGTGTCAGATGAAGAAACCAGATGTTTATTAATGATACCTGCATCATAATAATAAACACCTGAGTCTGTGCCTGCATATAGATATTCTGGTGCATTAGGGTCAACCTCTAAATCCCAGATGCGAGTATTAAGAAGTTCATTATTTCCCTAGATCCACACGCGGCAATAATCTACACTAAAATAAAAATCGTTATAATGCGTATTGTAATTAAACAGTGCTGTATAGACTAAACTCGGTTCTTCAGGGTCAATCGCAAAAGGTCCAGGATAATGGTCTAAAATAGTCGATAAATAGCTCCAATCATCGCCGTTATGTCCAGAGCGGTAAAATTCAGGTGGTCCGACAACTACTGGACCAGTAATCTGAAGAAGAAGTGAACAACTGCTAAAAGGTTTAAAAAGAATCTTTGCGTCAACAAAGAGGGGTAAGCCAGTGTTCTTCATAACCCATTGCCCCCCACCATCTGTACTTTCATAGCAACCACTCTGACCGACAACAAAAATATGATCTGGATCATTAGGATCACAATCCACAGAAGTCGCCCTTAATCCAGATGGCAATTCATACTGATTCCAACTACTACCTTGATTATCGCTGCGCAACGAATAATATGGCTCCGATGTATAAACTCTAGAAGGTGAATAATAACAGTAGTCAAAATTAATTACACCACTACTAGTAGTAGAATAAGCAGTCTCCCAATCCGAACCACCGTTACTACTGTGACGAAGCCAAAGTTCGAGATGCTCCTCAGGATCAGGTAAATTTACGCCCATCCACTTAATCATCTCATTGTCTGAACTTGGATGAACTTCGGCTATTTCATTTGCCGTGCTTCTTGCTTCAGTCGAGATCGTAGACCAGTGATCGCCATCATCTGATGAAGCATAATTTGCTTTATCTGAGAAAGAAAAGAAATTTGGTATCCTTGACTCAACTGCAATCACTTTTGGCGTATGCATGTTTTTTACGCGTTCAATCCAGTAATTAGGAAAAACATTGAGATTTCTTACATAGAAACTGTTATCAGTGCCTAAATACAAAAAATGTTGAAAATTGACTTCAAAGGTTAAAAGAACACTGGTGTACAAATCAGTCAAACCTTGGTTAAACGGATGCCATAATGCAATTTCACCACTACTCATATTTTCATAAACACCCAAACCATCATAAGAATAATCTCCTGAACCGAATGCAGCATAAACTTTGTCAGGATTAACAGGATCACCCAGAACATCTGTCACTGGCAGCCATTCCTGATGAAGAACTCTTGTCCAATTCGTACCCCCATTAGTTGTTCTCATTACACCGCCATTATGATTATCACCCTCAGGTCTATACCCGGCAAAGATATAGCCGCCCAGGGCACAAGCAACAGAGAGCGCCCCGGCACGCATCATATAACCGGGCTGTTCAGGGTCTGGTTGACCAATCTGTGACCAGCTGTGCCCATAATCTCCACTTCGGTATACGCCAATATAATCTGAATTCCCACCGGAAGCAACTTTATCTGATGATGCGTAAATAATCCAGGGATATTCACTTCTCGGGTCCCATTTCAAATCAGTGACACGAAAACCTCTTTTAATACCCACATCCGCTGGTATCCATTGATTAAGTGCAACATTCAACCAGTAGATGCTTACTTCGTCTGCATTAATAGGGTCCAACCCCAGCACAATATGCTGGGCATCTCTCATTGCAATGGCAGATGGCGTAAAACTTGCAGGAAGTCCTGAATTTATTTGAGTCCAATTAGTTCCACCATTGGTGCTATACCTCATCCCACCATCACTACTCAGTCGGCCAATATAAACCAGATTGCCATTATTAGGGTCACAAGTAACGCACCTAATATCAACATCTTCTAAAAGCACTATCCAGGATTGTCCCTCATCAGTGCTTTTAACCAATGAATAATCCTTATTCACCCCATAAATAACTGGTGAACCACTTACCTCACCAACCGCAACATCAACCAAGTTTTTTGCACACCAGGGTCCTCCATAAAAGGACCAGTCCCCTGAGAGCAAAACACATAGACCCAGAGATAATATAAAGATTACTCCTTTCTTAAACACGATTGCCTCCTATTTTAGTTTTACAACTTTTTTTATAATACACTCATCGCCTGTCTTCACTTGCACAAAGTAAACTCCTGCAGGCACCTGAAACTCATTTTTATCCCTCCCGTTCCAAACAACTTGATTCCCCTGATAACCTGATTCTCTGATATTTTGATGTCCTAATACCACCACCTCCTTCCCGGAAACATCATAAATTTTCAGAGAAAAACTTTGTATGTTAGATCCTGTATCCTGCATCATATATCTAATTTGTATCTTCTCCCGAAATGGATTAGGATAAACATTTACAGAAGAAACAGATGCTGGTGTTCTCTCTTCAATACCAGGAGGTGTAAAGCTACCACGACGGATCCGAAGATCTCCATTGTATGTGTATAAGCTATCTTCATTATCTTCCCAAACTACATATACATAATCTTGAGCGGTAGCCACATTAGCATCGTGTAAACCGAATCCAGATCCACCTTTAATGAGTTCTCTTTCTCGCCAACTTTCCCCATGATCAGTGCTTGCCAGAAAGAATAATGAGCAAGGGGCAGGATAACCTATCCCATTATAATCCCAGACAATAAATATCATACTATCCTGACTGACCATATCCAGGGCACCACCAGCATCACAATGAGAATCCGGGGTTAATCTCTGCTCGGGACCCCAGGTAAAACCATCATCCGTACTTTTACGGAACATCACATCATCAAACTGCATCCCACCCCCAAACTTATTGTCAGTCCAGGCAATGTATAAATCCTGATTGGGCCCAAGCGCAAGATTTGGCCTTTTGGGCAAAACTGTGTTAGGTGCAGTTATAATGGTTGGAGTAGACCAGGTGTTACCAAGGTCAGTGGAACGGGTGTAGATAATTTTATAATTCCGCCAACCCGCAAAGTGAAGAACATTATTACGGTAAACGATGTTAGGAGTTTCTGAAGAATCAACTATGGGTAAAAATCCAGACCAGTTAAACCCACCATCAAAGCTCTGACACAAATAAGCACCAATAGGAGGAGGTGGTTGAATATAATAACAGGTAACATCAAATACAGAATCTCCAAGAGCACTAATATCTAAATCCCAACCCTTTCCCAAAAATATCGCGCTATCCAGTGTCGCACCATAATCGTTGCTTCTTCTAAAGAAGATATACTGAGTGTCAATCAATGTTACTTTCGGCGGTCCTTCCCGATGCTCACTCCAGGAAAAATAGACTACGGAATCCTGCTGGACGAGAGTTTGAGATCCTGTAGAAGTATATCCCACCACACAGATTGTATCCGACCAGGTCATACCATAATTCCAACTTCTCAAATATATAGTTGGAACATCATAGTTTACCAAAATATGCACAAACGAATCATAAGCCCATACCTGGCTGTGTAACTGTGGTATACTATCATAGGTCAATCTCTGCTCCGGCTCCCAGTAGATTAAGGTATCCTGGGCAAAGGAGAATGAAATTAGCGCAAGTATAAGAATAATAACCATCTTATCCCTCTACTTTTATTATAAACCAAATCAAATTTATGTCAATGCTTCAGATATTCTTGCAGGATCTCCATACCCTCGTAGTCTGTAAGGTCAAGTTTAAGCGGGGTTATCGATACATAATGTTCTTTGATTGCTTTGAAATCAGTGTCCGCGGCAATCTTGTAGGAAAGCGTACCGTCTATGACACTGTACATCACATTTTTTTGTTGGTTGTTTCTTATAACCTTATCGCGATAAATCCGCTTCCCCATCTTCGTAATTCTTTCACCTTTGATTACACCATCCGGGATATTTACATTGAGGATGAAACCTTTTGCCTTGGAGGCAATTATGCGTGCTATCAGATTGCAGGAATATGATACGGCACGAGAAAAGTTGCTGTACTCGCGCGAGGAAACAGAAATCGCAATAGAGTTGATCCCTAAAGAAGCCCCCTGTAAAGCAGCAGCTACAGTCCCTGAATAGAAAACATCACTGCCCATGTTCGGACCGTGGTTGACGCCGGCAATAATCATGGCGATATCTTCCTTGATTAGATCATGATACGCAAGCAGAACGCAGTCCGTTGGTGTTCCGTCAATGGTATAGAACTTGTCGCGGATTTTCTCAACCCTTATCGGTCGTCTCAATGTTAACGAATGACTCGCGCCGCTTTGTTGAAAGCGCGGTGCGACTGCGAAAACATCGAAATCCTTTTTCAGCCCCTTGTATAGAGATTGAAAACCAAGGGCATCATAACCATCATCATTAGTCAATAGTATCAACGCCATAAAAACCCCACCGCCATTTTCAAGAAACGTAATGTATCAACAAAAGGATTAATATAACTTTTTTCCTTATCATAAACTGTTGTTATTGATATGGAACCTATACGGTACTTGAGCCGTGCCGCCCTGATAACCATTTCTGATTCGGTCTGATAATTATTCGTTCTCAGGATAAGTCTGTCGAATATCGCCAAATCAATGAGGCGAAATCCACATTGGACATCCACCAAAAGGGAATCAGCAAATAGGGAAACAACAAGCGACGTTGTTCGATTAACCAGACGCCTGAGCATAGGCATGCTTTTCATATTGTGACGGAAGCCTATTATCAAATCAAAGTCATCCTTGTGTTTCAGAAAACAACCCATTTCAGAAACCCTATGTTGTCCATCGGCGTCGAGCGTAAACACGCAATCAATGCCCCTATCTTTGGCAATGTCAAAACCATGTTTTAGCGCTGCTCCTTTACCTAAATTGTTTTGGTGGGTGACACAGGTCACCCCAAAACACCTTACAATCTCATTGGTTCTATCAAAGGAACCATCATCAACCACAATGATATTTTCTGGTTCAGTGCCTTGTCTGATAATATCATCAATCAAAGCACCTATCGTCTTTTCCGCATTGAACACTGGGATTACAACACCAATATTTTCTAAATCCACATTCAATCTTACCATACTTTCTAGAAATGTCAATAAATAAGCAATCTTTAACTTAAAATGTGTTTGACGGTCCTGATGTATTCCTCAATCTGTTTTCTATCTTTCGCCTCGCCAATGATTCGAATGAACGGTTCAGTCTGGGACGGTCTAATGTGTAGCCAATAGTCTTTTGTCGTTATTCTTATGCCGTCAACACGGTCAACCTGTCCTTTCAAGATTTTTGCAAGCCGCCCCTTTCTCGCCTCAAATTTTTCCTTTGAGATCTTTAGCTTTTCTTTTTTCATGTAATACTTGGGGTACTGAGCGATTATTTGAGACAGCTGTTGACCCCGTTTGACCATTAGCTTAATTATAATCGCCGCAGCAACCAAAGCATCTCTGGTTCGATTTATACGCGGATAAACAACCCCTCCATTGCCTTCACCGCCTATCACGGCATTCGTTTTCACCATCTTTGATACGACATTAGCTTCACCAACCTTGGTCCGGTAAAGCCGACACCGGTATTTCTTCGTGATATAATCCATTAAGGCAGTAGTCGAAAGGTTGGTTACAACACACCCTGGTTTGTGCGCCAATATAAAATCAGTAGCCAGCACCAATGTTTTATCCTCACCTATTGCCTTAGCTCTTTCATCAACAATAGATAAACGATCACAATCAGGGTCACATGCGACGCCCAAATCCAAGCCTTTTTCTTTCACGAAATTGCATAGTGCGCTGATATTCTCTGGTCTTGGTTCAGGTTGCCGAGGGAATTTCGAACTGAATTTGCAGTTCATACGGTACACTCTGCAACCTATTGTCTCAAGCATCCTTGGTAAAGCAACTGACCCAGCGCCATTCACCGCATCAACACCAACTTTCAATTCTTCACTGACTGGCTTTAGGATACTTATTATTTTATGAATGTGCGTATCAACACCATGTGCCAGCGCTTTGCTCTGAACCTGCTTTACCCTGGGTCTACAAGGAAAATCAGCCAGCCCAAGCTTCTTAGAAAAGGCATTGAATTCCTGTTGATTCAAGAATTGCCCTTTTGAAGCAATGAACTTTAGCGCATTCCATGCGATTGGATTATGACTGGCGGTAATTACGATACCGCCTTTTGCCTTGCATTGTCTGACCATGAAGAGCACAGTTGGTGTCGGCACAATACCCAAATCAATAACCTGACAACCTACCGCACCTAACCCATGGCTAACCGCCTGGGTATATGCGAAACCTGATTTTCGCGCATCCCGACCAACCATGACTTTGCCTGGGCCAATGTACTTACCAAATACGGCGGCATATTGATAGATAATGTCTGGTGTCAAGTCTTTGCCAACAAGACCTCTAAGTCCGGATATGCTGAATATTAACGGCATGGACAATTATACTTTCAATTTACGAATTGTCAATTGACATCCTGGAGATAGTTATTATAATCCATCATGGAGTTCAAAGTCGCGAAGCTGGACCGAACCGCAACTATCGTATCAATAGTAACCACTGCTTTTTTGACCGTCCTTTCCATATTTTTTGTTGTCAAAGTACCTTTGGGGTGGCTATTTGCCATATTCATGATGCTCATCCCACTTTGCTGCTATCTATTGAGTCCAAAAAGGTATGTGTTTAAAGGTTCCGCCTTGATTATCGAAAAAGTCGTCGGCAGGCAAATCACCATACCGATGAACGGTATAGAAGCCTATATCCGGGTGCCGAATTTCGCCAAGTTAAAAGTGGCGCGGACCTTTGGCAATGGTGGGTTGTTTGGCTTCTATGGACTGTTCTCCACGGCTGAATATGGAGAAATGAATTGTCAATTAACGAGTCTGAAAGATATTATCATAATCAAAACCCAAAAAATGAATTTCGCTTTATCGCCACAGAC
>JBARXC010000053.1:0-28835 GCA_049647125.1 bacterium
ACCTGAATATCTACTCCTGGTCGGCGCACCCAATTACATCCCTTTCCCCACAACCAATGGCACTTACTCAGACAATTACTATACTAATATGCAGGGTGATATACATAATGAAATACTGTCTGGACGGCTTACTGTACATAATACAACTGAAGCACTCACCGTGGTCAACAAGATCCTTGCTTATGAAAGACATCCGTTCCGGGAAGACACGCTCTGGTTTAAGAAAGCGTGCCTCATGGTCCGTCAGGACTACGATCCTCCAGATGATTCAATATACTGGTCAGATCTGCACTTTGCTGCAGGCTTAATGGTTAATAACGGGTTTGTAGAAATAGATTCTTTTAGTGATATATATGGAAACGATGTAAATGATCTACTCGACGCTGCGTACGACGGACGGGCTTTTTTCATGTACCGGGGCTCAGCAATAAATAATTGGTGGACGCCCTTTAATGTAAACCCTGATGCAACCCAGAATGGAACCAAATTACCTATTGTGATGTCGATTACTTGTTCTTGTATGGGAACAGGGTCAACGCCGGCAACTGCTGAACGCTGGTTGCTCACCGGCACACCGACGCTTTCAAGAGGTGGCGCAGGATACTTTGCCACGACAACTGTCATTGGCGGCGGCGCCCATTTGAGAAGTGCAGTAGCAAAAGGTTTTTACAGATCGCTTTTCACTGAGAGTGCTGAGACTTTTGGCGAAGCATGTGAGGGAGGCAGGTATAATGTCTACGACCTTTATCCCGGCTCAGGAGGACTGAATGAATACCTGGGTTTCACAACCCTGGGTGATCCAGAAATGCGTATCTGGACCGACACACCTTGTTCTCTCGCAGTAAGCCATCCTGATTTTGTGACCTTTGGTTACGCACACGTCACAGTCAGTGTCACTGATGCTGTTCAGGGCACCCCAATCCAAAATGGACTGGTCTGCCTGAGCGGTAAACTCGACAGCACTATCTATCACCTCGACACCACCGACACTAATGGTCACGCAGTTTTTGATATTGCACCCCAGGTAGTCGACGATACTATATTCATAACTGTAACCGGCAAGAACCTCCAACCTTATGAAAGCAGCATGCGCGTGATCCACACCGCCTCTTACGTAATCTACCTCGATTCATCTATTAACGATTCGATCAATGGAAACGATGACGGCAAAATAAACCCCACCGAAGAAATAGAGCTTCCCCTCTCTGTCGTCAATCTGGGACAGAGCACTGCGGTAAATATTACCGGAATACTGAAGTCCAATGACGGCTATATCGTAATAACCGATTCAATCAAGGACTTCGGTGATATCTTAAGTGGCGACACTGCTTTTACTGGTCCGGATGGATACAACTTTACGGTTGCGCATTCTGCTCCGAATCAGCACTATATTAACTTTATCCTGACCTGTCAAGACCTCAATGACTCGGTCTGGATATCTGAATTCAGTAAAGTCATCTACGCACCTGAGTTCATTTTTAAATCAGCTGCAATCAGCGGTGGTAATGGTAATAATATACTGGAACCTGCGGAAACAGTCGACGTGGCAATAACCCTGATAAACCGAGGTAATGCTGCTGCTGATAGTGTACGCGCAATCCTGCGTACTAATTCATACGAGGTCGTCATCCATGACAGCACGGCAACGTTTGGACATATCGGCGCTGACAGCAGCCAGAGCAATATTGCCGATCCATTTGTGATTAGTGTTGATCCATTCGTGCCCATAGGCACGATCATAGAATTCAACCTATCTATCGTTTCCAACTACTGCAATGCGAGATTCTATTTTCCACTGATTGTCGGCCAGAAAAACTACTTTGTGTGGAACCCTGACCCAACACCAGCGTCTGGCGAGAACATCGATTCAATACTCAAGGCGCTCCATTATGACGGCGATTATGGAACAGCTTTACCCGCGCAACTCAATCTGTACCAAACACTCTTTATCTGTCTCGGTGTCTACTCTAACCGCCATGTGATAACCCAGGGCAGCGCAGAAGCAAATACGATCATTGATTACTTGAATAGCGGTAGAAAAGTATACTTAGAAGGAAGTTCAGCCTGGTTCATCGATCCCCATTACTTCAATGGACACAACTTTGGACCCTTGTTCGGCATCAATAGTACATCCTGGAGTCTTGCCAACTTGGGACCTCTTGCGGGTCAGGATGGTACGTTTACAAATGGGATGTATTTCGAATACGGTGGAGAGAACTGGTACATGGATAATATTCAACCAACTGGCAATGGCTATGCAGTCTTTCGAGACCAGGATGATTATTACTATTGCGCAGTAGCTCATGATGCTGGGACCTATCGGACGGTTGGCACTGATTTTGAATTGGGTTTGCTCAATGATGCAACACCGCCTTCAACACGTGGCGCATTGCTGGATTCGATTATGCGTTTCTTTGGCAGCGCACCGGGCATCGAAGAAAATATTAACCCAACTCATCAAATATACACATATTTAACTGTATATCCGAATCCCGGACACAAAAGCGTAAATATCGCATTTGGACTCGCACCATCAGTAATGCATGCCTCGCTCAAAATATTTGATGCCACCGGTAGATTAGTCAAAGATCTTTTACTGCCTACTGCCTACTCCTTACTGCCTACTTCAATCAACTGGTCTGGTACAGACCGATTTGATCGCCCGGTCTCGGCAGGTATCTATTTTGTCCAACTCAGTGCCGATCATGTACGAAAAACCAAAAAATTTATTCTGTTACCGTAGTTTGTCTCTGTAAAAATAAATTCACACGCCTGTCCGTTCGTTGCCAATTCTTTACAGGACCGAAGCTCAGATTTAAAGTAAAAAGACCGAAGAAATACCCATAAGGCTATCCGATAAAACCTAAAACTCTTGGTGAAAGAATAAGGAAACATAGGATGGATTTAGGTTTGTTTCAGAAAGATGTGGCTAGATTTGTTGGTGTTGTGACTGATACTGTGACTTTGTGGGAGAAAGGGAGGAAAGAGCCAAGTAAGAGATATTTGAAAAGAATTGAGCAGTTTTTGAAGAAGAAATAGAGCGGCGGACTCAAAATCCGATTCAGTCATTTTTGATAACCCTTGAAATCACAGCAGAAATCGAGCAAACTCAAGCCAGATAACATTTTGTACAATTCTGCCTATTACTGGGAATTCTGTTTATTACCATATGTTTTGGTCAAAAGTTGGCACAGATTTGGCACAAGGTTGCCAACCTAAATAAATGGGGGCTCGGCGAAAGCCGGCCCCTTTCTATTATTAATCAACTTATGCAGACTATTATCTCACCTATCTGTGTCTATTGGTTTTTTAGCTAAAGTGTCCCACATGTGCAGAAACAACACACTCAATCTGCTGACACGCATTGTGGGTTATGTGAGGAATTCTTAGATGTTTATTTATTTTAGTACAACTACTTTTTTAGTAAAACACTTTTCGTCTATTTCAAGACTTAGAAAATATACACCGGTAGGTACTTTTCTACCTTTATTATCTAAACACAACCAAGTATAAGAGTTACTATGCACCCTTTTTTCAAAAACGATTCGACCCGTAACATCTTGAATCTTTAAGACAAAATAATCATATTGCTCTGGTATTGTAATTGAGAGTGTCTTGGATGCAGGATTTTGCATGAGCACGAAGTTAGATACATCTTCTTCATGTGTTTCGTAAAAGCCCGGTGATCCATCGGCATAAATTCTCTGTAAGTATACATCAGGACTAAATCCTGACGTATCATCATATTGATATTGGTGTACCCATGCTGAATAAAAACCTCCTAGACCGTCTGTGATTATCCTGCATTGATCATTTTTCCTGAGACTGCATACTGATACACCTTCAGGTGGTTGCCACAGGAAGGTACCCAAGCTATCCAGACTCTGCGCTAAGATCTTCTCAGTGTTCATTTCGGTCCATTGAATGAGAACACCACCAGAATCATTTTGTAGCATACGCGGGTTGTGAAAAAGCCAGTTATCAACAGTTACTATTATCCCATCAGGTCCCCATAGTTTATTACCCGCACTGTCGAGATGCTGACAGTGTATTAGCAGTTGGTAAATACGTGCGTCTTCCCAGCAGATGAACAAACCATCTGTTCCGTCGGCAACGAGTTGCGCGTCTCTCTGGTAGTCCAGTCCAATGCCAAGCTCAACTCCACTGGGATCCCATAATGCTAGGCCCTGCCAATCGAATTTCTGTACATACAGGTCTATATCAATATCACCATTGCGACAGTCTTCCCACACTATCACAAAATGACTATCATTAACCACTGCGACTTCAGGTTGAAATTGATGAGAGTTAAAAGAGATTAGTTGTCTGCCATTTAATTCCCAGTAAAGATTTCCGGTTGTATCGAATATTTGGCCATATATATCATAGTTGCCGTTTCTTCGGTCTTCCCACAATATGATAAAGTAGCCATTTCCCAAGTCGGCAAGTGCTGGCTGATACTGTTCTCCAGGTGACGTACATAAAGGCAGTCCCGTGGAAATCCAGCACTGATTACCCAGGCTATCCAGACGTTGCGCGTAAATGTCATTATCACCACTGCGGCAATCCTGCCACACTACTACCATGCCCTGATTTTGATCGGAAATCGTAACTGCATTGAATTGTGAGCCTGCGATATCGCAGACTACTACTCCTGTTCCCCATAGCAAATTACCGTTTTCATCAACCCTCTGAGCATAGAGGTTAAAATCATCGCCACCACGGGCATCAATCCAGCATAAAATGGCACCACCTGTACCGTCTTCTATAACCCTCACGCCCAATTGATGACCCTGAACATCACAGATTATAATTCCCTGTGGATTCCAGAGCAAATTACCAGTGCTGTCCACTCGTTGCATATAGACATCATAATTGCCATTACGGTTATCATCCCAGGCATAGTACACGCCACCTGAACCATCATGGCAAATCCACGGATCAACTTGAGTACTATCACTATCATATATTAGAATGCCATTGACAGGCCAAAGTGTCAAAATAAGAAAGACTATATGCACGATCATCGATAGTGACAGGTTCTCTGCAGATCAAAATAAGGACATCCCCATTCGATATCTGCAGGAGCACCATGCAATTTCCAGATATGTATCGATATACCGATACCGAACGCCCGGGTAACTACTCCCAATTCTATAAACCCATCATTGTCGATGTCAGCAACAGTCAAGGAATTGTAGTAATTGATGCTTCCCTGAGAACGAATAGGCCAGCCATAACACATCTCACCATTATGATAAAATGCTGAAGTGCAATTATTATCAGATTGGGCAATGATTTCTTTCTCAGGTGTGAAATCAATGTTTGCAATTACAGGATTCATCGCCCCCCAACTGTGCGTTTTACCTGAACCAGGTAAATAATTGCCGCTTCTGTCTAATAAACGAATGGGCCGACCAGTTGCCGTAATAACAATTTCGATCTCCTGATCATTGTCAAGATCCCCAACCGCAAAATGGTATTGATTAGGGTGGAACACAATATGGTCAGAGAAGTATTTTGGCCATCCAGGTTGATTCGAACCATCGTGTCGATAAATATATAAACATCCTGTATCGGCCCAGGGTGTGCAGGAACCTACGAAAACTTCCAGGAAATTGTCATGATCAATATCGCAGAGGATGATTTCACCAGGTCCACAGTCTGAAGTGAAAATACTCTGGACCGGAAACCCTGATTGCGTTGTTCCATCGTATCGGTAACAGTGCAGAGAATCTGACCATGTATTATAAAGAATTTCCTTATAACCATCATTGTCAATATCGGCAACTGCAGGATGGGTATAAATATATTGTGGTGTTACTATGGGCCATCCTGATAATGGTTGACCATCTTTGCTTAAGACGTAGAGGAGAGCACTGTCGCCAAGAAAATCAACAAAGCAAATAATGTCCAAAGAATCATCGGCATTTACATCGGCAATCGCAACCTCAATTCTGTAGCATCCTGGAAACAGCAGAGGAAAACCGGACACCAATGATCCGTCACCATTAAATGCATACAATCCCTTTGATGTCCCAATGACAATTTCGTCAACACCATCGTCATCCAAATCTCCAAAAGCGGGTAGCCATATAATCGTATCATTGCTGAATCTCCATAGCTCTTGTGCTTGATGATCATACACATATAACGTGCCATTCTTTTCACTGCCATACATAATTGGCACGATTACTTCAAGATTACCGTTACCGTTTATATCTGCAAACGATATACCTGTAGAAACACGTGCTTCAGAGGGATATGATTGCGGCCACCCAGATTGTTGACCTATTGGAGGAAGTTGAATTAAAAAAATTAAAACAATCATTCTATTTTACTATTTAGAGGGGTCGGTGAGTTCACCGACCCCTCGCTTAGTGGTTTATTTGTCCTCAGGCCATGCTGGTCTTGAAATATCCGTACAATGGATGTCCTGCTGTACCGATTGTGGATATTCCCAGCTTACACGATACCATTGTGACCAGTATGTTGTACCGTCCTTTTCAATTTCACCTTGGAGACGCCATGTGCCGTCTGATAACCCATACTCGTCATTTGTGAGATAAAAGCTAGTCTCAGAACTGTAATAATAACTAGCTGTACCATGAGTAACTACATTTATGATATAGATATCTACAAGAGCGTCTCCGGCTTTTTCACCAATGTTATCATAAACAAACCCGGAAATACCAATTGGAGCGTCTGCTGAGCTAAGAGTAAGGCAGAAAACGAGAAGGAATATGCTGTAGATTATGTATTTCATTGTTTCCTCCATATTATAATGATTCCTCTTTTTTTGTCAAGTCTCCTTCAGCCCCCTCATTCGTACTTTACACTTGTTTCAAGGACCCACTTTTCCACAAGCCTCACCAAGGGTGAAGGCGGGGTCAGGACTGAATCCACAGTCTTTCGCGTTACAGACGCGTCTTGCCATTTTCATCACAATAGTGAGTAAGTTTATCATTAGTAAATCAACTTTCAATAGATGTTTTTTTTTATTGTTTACGCTACTCCGACACTCAAGCGCTGATTAATATAGTGACAGTTCACCTCGCCAGGATATTGTAGACAACAAACAGGCTGATGGTCGTTGTATATTCATGCTCTGAAAACCCGTGAACAACTGCCCGTTCGTTGCAAATTCTTTACAAGACCCAAACTTAAATTAACCATAATACGCTCAAAAATGCAACCAAAAGGCTATCCGATAAAACCTAAAACCCTTGGTCAAAAGATAAGGAAACATCGGATGGATTTAGGTTTGTTTCAAAAGGATGTAGCTAGATTTGTTGGTGTTGTGACTGATACTGTGACTTTGTGGGAGAAAGGGAGGAAAGAGCCAAGTAAGAGATATTTGAAAAGAATTGAGCAGTTTTTGAAGAAGAAATAGAACAACGGATTTCTAATCCTTTTCCAGCATTTTTGATAACCCTTGAAATCACAGCGGAAATCGAGCAAATGCACTCCAGATAAGGTTTTGCACCATTCTGTCTATTGCTGGGAATTCTGTCTATTGCGGTCTATTTTGGTAAATGGACCGCACACCTGTCCCGTTACATCTAAGTTTAATATGTAATCGGGAAATACCGCACAAAAGAGAAGGGGGGTCGGCGAAAGCCGGCCCTTTTTTCTATTGGGAGATATGTAATTGTTAAAACAATAAATAGAAAATCAGGAGAGCCCCAATTAGTTGCTCTTCTATTCAATTAGTCATAATATTCTAGTAAGAGTGCGACATTCCAATTAAGATGTGTCAAAATGACACACTTTACAACGAGATTTTTCAGTAGATTTTGTGGAATGTTCTGAAATTTCGATAGTTTATTGCTTGGCACGGATTTTGCCTACTATTATATTATAAGATAGGTGAGAAGGTGTAATTGCCTTGCAGAGTCTGTTCTGTGCGGTGGTTGTAACTTTTTGTGTTGGAGGTGAGAAAAATGCCTATTTATCGAAAAAGAAAAGGAAAAGACACCGGGTACTGGTGCACTAATTGCTCAAATCTACCCACTCAGTTTGGAGAAGACCCTTTAATATTAATGATAGAATGATAAGAGTCTCATATATTCTGGATTATAAAGAGATAAATCCGAGCGGGCAGGTTATCGCTGGTTTGATAAGCCTTGAGGGAGTAAATTATTCTCAACTCCTCAAGGCATAATTCAATTGAGGATTATGTGGTTTTATATATGTATCAACATTGTAATTAAAGGTTTGTAGTAGCAAGATTAACCGTATATTAAGGAGGAAAAAATGAAGAGTATATATTTATCACTCCTGGTGGTTCTCTGCGCCGTATTCGCCTATGGAAGCGAGTTCCCGATATGCTGGGGCGCAGGTAATCAAACAAGACCCGATGTTGCCTTTGACGGCACAGCATATACCGTTGTATATGATAGTGTGGGTGATATTTGGGGTACGAGGGTCGATAAAGATGGAAATATAACTGCAAGGTTTGTCATTGACGCACATCAGATATACAGTGACTCGTTGCCAGCAATTGCAACTGACGGCAGCAAATGCTGTGTTGTCTGGTATCGTAGTGGCGGAGCCTGGCCTGTACAGGGTGCAATCATTCAAGGTACCTCAGTAACAAGACGATTTGATGTGGAAATGTCCAGTCATTATCGTAACCGCCCAGCCGTTGCCTTTTCTTCAGTCCATGATTTGTACCTGATTGTGACGAATACTATTATGAGTCCTACTGTATGCGGAATTTTTTACGATTCTGATGGATATCTTGCGTATTCATCTTTTCTGATTGAATCAGGCAATCAGTATGACGGCTTTGGAGATGCAATGATAACTGCAACCAATAACAAATATATGGTTGTCTATCCTAAACGCGTGGAAGACATGTTTGGAAATAAATCCTATTATGTGCGATACGCCTTAGTCACACCACCAAATAATACTCAAGTATTCACCCTAAAATACAGTCAGACGGCCTTGTCACCTGTTCCGGGAAATTTCATGTTGTATCCGCCATCGGTTGCGTATAATGGCACAGAATGTTTCTGTGCGTATCAGTTCTTTGAGGAAGATCCGCCTACAACCGGATTTTTGAATTTAATTGGAGCGCGTATAAATCCTGCTAATGGAGCAATTATCGAAAACAATATACCAATCGCACAGGTAACTTCAAGGAATGAATATGCGTCAGCAATTATGGCGGAAAACGAATGCTATTTTATCACCTGGCAGGACAATCGTTCAACTAATCTCAACATTTACGGAAAGCATTTTGATCAGAATGGAGATCCTTTTGGCGGCGAAGTCAGTGTGAGCACGGCAACCAATGATCAAGCTATTCCTAAAGTCGCTTTTGATGGTTTGAATAAGCTCGTTGCCTGGCAGGATTACAGAAATGGGTCACACTGGGATATCTGGGGTTATCTCATGCCAAAAATCTGGACCGATGATCCACTGGCCATGGCTTATAATGGCAACCGCCATCTCATACGAAAACAACCGAATAATGAAACTCTGCACCTGGTTTATACAGATAATGGTAAGATAATCTACCGCTGGTCTACAAACGGTGGCACTGATTGGACACTGCCTGTCGCACTTGGTGATGGTAAATATCCTGCAATAACTCTGTGCCCAGGCGATTATACACCTGCTGTAGCCTGGACCGATGACGTAGGTGGTTTATGGTATGCGAAGAGGCAATCAGAATTGCCACCGATGTGGGATGTCTATCATCTTTATAATCCATGGGGACCCTATGACCCGTATCTGAATTCACCGCCATCTATTTCCATTGTTGACCGTGGCGGTGGTAATCGCTGGGTGCATATCCTGGTTGCCCGCACCGGGAGGATTCAGACTAATGGTGTCATACATACAATTGACGATTGTTCGTTTCCCATCAGTAATCCTGGGCAGAGGACATTCACTACTATTGAACAGGGCGAGAGTGAGCCGAATAATCCCTGTCGCAGCAATCCTTCACTGGTAAAAGACGACTGGAATACGCTCCACGGAGTCTGGCAGCGTCGTGATACCGTCTGTTATGCATTAAAACCATCTGTCACAGCCTGGAATGTGTGGGGCTGGCAATTCTATAATGAAGGCCTTCAATCCGCCCATCCCTTTGTTGAAACCTATGGTGATCAGGTGTATGTTACATGGCAGCACTTGCACGAATTAACACAAAAAGAAGAGGCATTCAAAGGCTGGCGTCATCTCATGTCTCCTTTTCATCGGGAAAATATGAGTTGGACTGCAAGCTATGTTTCGCTTTATCCAGTCAATGCATCTGGGTTTTTCACTGTGTATACTGAGGAACCGTCAGTAAGCAATCCCTACGAAATATACTACAAAGTTAATCCAATTGATACCCGGTACAACATCAGCCAGACACCAGACGTGACATCTATCTACTCTCATGCTGCAGCACGATTTACTGTGTTTTATAACTATCTGTATACTGCATGGCTTGAAGGTGATGCATCGCCTTATCAGATAAATTTCAAGAAGATTCGTCACTCAGATCCCAATGATCTGGAAACAGCATATCTTACTTCAATCAGCGGCCATAATCCCACTTCTCCTTATTTGGTTGAACGCGATGGATATATATCCGACTGGCAGATTCCAGTAGACATCGGATATGAAACAATCACTTATCAGTTCCCACTTCTACCAGATTACCAGTACAAACTGCAGGCAGTTGCCTATCACGAAAATTCCGGTGAGTGGCGTGAGTGGGTAGTAATTGATCATCATCCGCAGCATCTCATCAAGTACAACGCTTTTGAGCCCGAGACGCTTGAATTCTGGATACCGCCGGCGTTTTACCAGGATAGTGTTATCGAGGTAACGATTGAGCGTATTGCAGGTGGTTTTGCAACTGCTGGTCCAATCTATGTTTACAGATACGAAGATGAAGAGTGTGGAGGAGGCAGTGGTGGTGGTCCAATGGCAAAAGGAAGTCAACCTTTAAACCAGGGTTCTCTTGTGCTCTCCCCCAATCCCTTCACCACCTCTCTCCAGATTGCGTTCCAGAATCAAGCTGAATATCCGATGAGTGTGAAGGTATACGATATTACGGGTCGCCTCGTAAAGAATCTGCATAACGGTGCAATTTGTAACACCAGTACTTTAAGGTGGCATGGCGATGATGACTGTGGCAGGGCAGTCTCCCAGGGTATTTACTTCCTGCAGGTAAGAAACCTCGATTCAAACGAAACCACTGTACACAAGGTACTGAGGGTCAGGTAGAATCAAAAGGGAGAGCAGGGGAAACTCTGCTCTCCCTTGACAACTGGCTTGTTTGGCTCTACAATGATAATGGAGGATATAGGAGAATGATTCACATACTCTTGATACCATTGCTGCTTACATCTTTCACCCAGAAATGGTATTTCCCGCAGGGAACCCGGTATGGGGGAGGCAAGATGTGTATTGGCGATACCGACCGTGATGGGCATGACGAGCTTATTTTCTCTACCTATGGTGTGATTTTCAAGATATTTATTTATGAGCTGCACCTACCGGATGTGTGGGAAGTTGATTCAATTTCGACTCCTGGTGGTGATCTTTTGTGGGATTCTGGTGATTTTGATGTTGATGGGTTATATGATTTGCTTATCCAATTTCATATTGAGAATCCACAATTGGCAGATGGTATAACGATCTACGAATCGCCTGATTCTTTTTCCTATCCTACTCAGGAGGTGTGGCGGGATACAGTGGGGTTCCCGTTGGTATCACCCATATGCACCTATGATATTGATCAAGATAGTTATCCGGAGATTGCAAAAGTAATAGGTGATACCACTGATTTTGATATGTATGAAAGGATAGCTAATAATAGTTATGGAAGAATATTTAGAGATACCTTCCCGGGTGGGGATAGTCCAATGTCCACATTAGCCTTTGGAGATTTTGATTGTGATGAAAGAAATGAATTCGTTTTGGGATATTCTGGAGGTCGATATAATATTTGGGAATGCGCTGGTAATAATCTGTATGAGAGAGTTATTCATCAATACGTTCCTACCGGTAACATCAAGGACTGTTTCACGGTCCCGGATGCAGACCAGGATGGTAAGCTCGAGTTTGTACTTAAAGGGTATATACCATCAACCGGGCGCATTGAGACGTTCTTTCTTGAGGCGGTGGGCAATGACACGTTTGCGATAATTGATTCCTTTTTCTGTTATGGTGGTTTAAATGAGTATTCGGGTGGTCATTCAGACGTTGGTGACGTGGATGGCGACAGTATTCCAGAAATAGTACTTGAGGCGTGTCAGAACGTGTTCATTCTCAAGGCAGCAGGGAATGATTCATTCTATGTCTGGGAAACTCTGCCGGGTCATAATACAGGCTCAAATGTGCGGGTGTTTGACTTTGATAATAACGGGTTGGCAGAGATCGTAATCTCTGGCAATAACGAAACCCACATTTACGAATACGAACCTGGTGGTATTGAGGAACATACTTTAGGAAAGTCTGTGAACATTGGTTTTACATGTTTGCCAAATATTGTTGAAAACGATATTCACCTTTCTTTTACTTTACTGCAACAAACTCAGGTCTCACTTAACATATACAACAACCTGGGGCAAAGAGTGAGGAGTATTTACGCGGGCAGACAAACTGCTGGCTGTCATTCACAGAAGATAGGTCTGACTGCCTTTGCTGCTGGTATATATTTTGTTCAGCTTAAAACTCCGGATCAGGTCATAATTCAGAAAGTTGTGAAAATAAAATAGCTTCCTTCATTTACACCATCAGTTAACATTCAAATCCATCAAAATCATACTGATATCGGTACACTTTCTAGAGCTGAATAAGATAATAATTATTCACTGGCATAGAACATTTTATAAGAACCATAGAGTAACTTCTAGGTTTACTGCACTTCAATATCGAGTTACCAGCTCTGATATTGAAGCAAAAGCAATAAAAGGCACCTCACCTGTTCGGCTAACCTTTTAATTCTTTTGGTCTCCGACTGCACTATATTACCTGCAGTTGATAATGTAATATGAAATCATTAAGCGCTGACTGGTCAAGTCAGCTCAGTGAAAGCTATCCAGGCTATGCAGGTTATATTCACAAGCTTTTACAGAGTGACTTGAAAATAACCGTAAAACAAGCTGGTTGTATTATTGACACGCTGAAAAATATGATCGAGCTTGAGGAAGCGAAGGACAGTAATGGTAATGAAAACAACAGTAAAGAAATTGCCATGAACCCATGTCCGGACATTGGGGTTTGATTACTTCAGTACCCTAATCACATAGAAATCGAGTTCTTCTGTATTATACACGATCCTATACTTTTCCGGGTCCTGTTCCAAAACCGGAAGCAACCAGCGTCTTGCCATACTTTTTTGGTAAACGTTGTCAAAGATTATAAAATCACTCTGTTCAATCGCTGTCTTTACAATTGCAGAATCAGTGCTAAAAGGATATGCAAGCGACTTATGTCCAGACATGATGTAGACGAATTCTGGCTTCCGCGCCATGATAATGCAATTTTTTGAAATGTGTTGACCGACCCAATCTACGGTTTCGCAATAATGGCGCCACTGCACCCTATAGCCAACATACTTATCACCGCGTATATAGGAAATATTGTCAGTGAATGATCGGTTGGCTTCGCCAAAAAGACTGATTACGTTAAAGACCAGAAAAATCACGGTAATGACATAAATGAGGTGGCGAAACTTTACCTTCTTCCCTAACCATACCAAGCCGTAATAGAAATAGATAATGAACAAAGGTAAAAAGGGTAGAAACAGTCGTTTAGAAGACCATATCTTGGGCCAGGCTAATAATATCACGCAGCTGAGCATGAAATACAATTCAATAACACTCATTTTCCTAAACCGCGTTATCAAACCGAGTACTGTTACCATAACAAGAAAAGAACCAACACCAATAGATATCATACCTGATTTGATGATTGGCATCATTGTTGTCGGTATGATAAGGAGTGAATAAAAAATCAGGTTGTTCCACACCCTCCTTATAAAATCAGAGAAACCAACCACACCCAATTCCAGATCATATGGATATTTCGCAAGTAGTTGTTCGATGTAACCTGCTTCGTGTGAGATGCCAGCGTTTCTGATCTGCCATGGTATGAATATTAAGAGGAACATTACTGCGAGTATACCGGCATATTTCAATTGCTTTTTTAAGATCAGAATCAATACCATACTTATCACAAGAGCAACACCCACGGTACGAATGAATGTCGCGTAAGTCGCAAGGAAAAAAGAAATGTAATACAATATCCTGTTGTCTGTCGAGGCTTTCAAGAAGAAATACACCGCACCCAAAGATAAGCAAAGGTATGGTATTTCCGTAAGAATCCAGTGGTTATAGACTGTAAAAATAGGTATGGAAAGGCAAAAGGCTAGTATGATATTCACCTTTTCCTTAAACAGGTGTCTTCCTATTGCGTAAATAAAATACATCATACCCAAACCAGCTAATAGAATGAGCAATTTGAAGACAAACACGTTCCTGCCAAATAGCAACATCGGTAAAGCCAGAAGCAAGGGAAATCCAAACGGGTACAGTGTATGTTGAGGTTCATCAGGTAAGTGGATATCTCGGTATCCTTTGCCGCTTATCATGGATTCAGCAAGTATCATGTAGACCACGTTGTCACCACCCGATGAGATCTTCGGATCAAATAAAAGAACTGAGAGGACTAAGTAGCCAAGTAAAAAAAACAGCAAGAACCTGTTCTTTTTGATGTAATTTTGATCTGAATGATATTTCTTTTTTGACACTAATCCATTGTATTGCTTTTTGTTATATTTGTCAACTAATAAGAGCTACTAAACATACTGAGGAGTAATAACGATGTGTGTTTATGTACTAAATCTTAAACTTCTCACCTAAATACAATTCTCTTGCTCGTGCATCATTTATCAATGTCTGGGCATCTCCCGATAGAAGAACCTTGGCATCATACATCAGGTAAGCGCGATCAGTTATCTCGAGTGTCTCACGTACATTATGGTCAGAAATCAAAACACCAATACCTTTGCTCTTCAGATCGAGTATCAAATCCTGGAGCTCCGTCCGTGAAATCGGATCAATACCTGTAAACGGCTCATCAAGAAGCAAGAATTTGGGTTCGGTTATCAGTGCCCGGGCAATCTCCACACGCCTTCTCTCACCACCGGAAAGAGTGTAGGCTTTCTGTTCTTTCACGTGCTCGAGGTTGAAATCCGCCAATGCCTTGGTTGTCTTGACATCAGCTTGTTTGCGTGGTACGCCGAGTATTTCATATACCGCAATGAGATTCTCAATAACTTTTAATTTCCTAAAGACACTTGGCTCCTGACACAAAAATGATATGCCCATACGCGCCCGTTTATACATCGGCAGATCAGTTATAACAACATCATTGAGAGTAATATCACCTTTATTAGGAGCCAACAGACCAACTATCATATTAAAGGTTGTTGTTTTACCAGCACCATTAGGACCAAGCAGACCAACCACTTCTCCTTGATTTATCTCCAGGTCCACGCTGTTCACAACGACTCGACGTCCAAATATTTTTGTCAGGTTATTCGTTGCCAGCATCTTCTTCCTTTTTCTTTAGTCGAAGTACTCCATTGGGCTCTCCGTTAACAATGATTTTAATCGCCTTTCCATCACGGAATACAATGTTTATCTCTTCGCCCTCAACAGTGTTCTTTGATCCTTTATCAGTATAATACGTTGACCAACCCCGGTGCACGCTGAATGATTCAATCTCCTTATCCTTCATCTTGAACGTACCGGTTTCTCCTCTCAGCTCATTGTTTTTCTCAAGAATAAGCGGGTTAAGCATCGTGCCGTGGTCTTCCTTGAGATCAAATGAAAACGTGTCACAATATACTGTTATACTATCGATAACCGCAGTCACCGAGTCAAAACCGAGAAACTTGTTACTATCGGCTAGCAATTTGAATTCCCGGGCTTTGACTTTCATCGGTTCCTTATTTTCACGCACTATCTCCAGGCTTGGTCTCTTAAACAAACAACCCTCATCCTCGCTCAGATTATACCAACCTTGCTCACCGTATGCCACCAAGTTATTTTTCTTGTCTTCGATCATCACCTTCCCGAACATCTGAACCAGCTCTTCTACCCCATCGTAGTACAGTGAATCCGCCCTGATAATCTCACTACCCGTAAAAAGAACCACACTATCCCTCAAGTATCCCTTTTTCTCATCAAAGTAATAGATTGCGAACGCTGCTTGTATTTTACCATTTTCATCAATAATACTCACGTCGTCGATGAGGACTACGTAATCCTCGACTTCGTGCAAACTTGCTTCTCGACATGTTATCTTCAAATTCTCGTCTTCAATCTTGACATTGCCCAAAAGATGAATCACGCTTGTGCCCTCTTCTTTGATTATCTCAACCTTATCCGCGGAAAAAGGCGTCAAGGACAATAAGAAAAATAGAATCACCTCAAACCCACTCTGCGCGTTACTCCTTACGCTCTGTCACCGTTATACCGATACTCCATAACTTCCATTCTCCCCATCTCCGTTTCTCAATTGCGGATGTCTGGCAATTCAATGGGCGATACTCCTTTGGCATCACCCAGGATTTCGATTTTATTCAAATACGGATCAGCTTTTAGGCCCCGACCTTTAATAACTGTACTGTCTTGTTTAATTATCGTCACGTAACAATCAGTTAAAATCTTTTGTGAATCATTCTGCCAGAAAAGAGAATCTGTGTAAAGCTCAGTTGAATCACTTGTCAATACCACAACGCTGTCGCCAACAAGGACGTTGCGCGTTTTCGTGTTCAGTATACCTGCCGGTGCGTAGAGTACGGAAAATTCGACTTCTTCTTTATCATAGAATCGTATCTTAACAGAATCAACCTTGATTATTTCATCGTACACCTTTGCTTGTACCGCATCAAGGATGTAAATCTTCCTCCCTTTGTTCGTTTCAGTAAGTGAGAACGTATCGATTGTTATCTTGGGCGCGTCGTCGTCTAAGCGCTCTTGCGACATGTCTTCCTTACAACCACCTAACAGAAACAACCCGGCAATCAAGATTATCTGTAGAACTCGATGGTTCATATATTCAATACCCCTCAGTCTATTCTTGACTTGTAAAACCAGACATAATCAAGTGGTCGCTGGGCGACTATGCGGTCCAGATCACACCCGACATCGAGTACACCGCTACCATTCTTGCGGTAAGCTGCAAAAGGCACAAGTGGAACACCACACAGGTTGCCCAATTTCTGCATCTTACCGAATTTCGCATAGAAATGGTTGCCATCAACAAGGACGCCCAATATCCCACCACAATTAAGGAAACGCACGATCTTCATGGTATCGCGCCTGGAGAACACCTTTACTTTACCTGAAGACCGGAAGCGCTCCAGGAAATTATCGAGAAATCTACTGGCGCGTGAGTGGTTATCCTCAGCATACCGGTTAACCAACACCCCTAAATCATAACCCATTTTCTCAAGTGCCCGGGGCATCAGTTCCCAGATGCCAAAATGGAAAGAATATAGAATACTACCTTTTTCCAAAATTTTGCCATCGCCTTGCACCCTGATATCTTGCCGACTCAACATAAATCCGATATTGCGCGCAACACTGTAAACATTTCTAATCGCTTGGTTTCCAATGCGTTGCTTAAGATATTCACGGCGTGCTCTTTGAAGCCAGTATAATGTAATCAACCCCAAAAGCGCAAACGCTTCTGCGAAAAATTGTATCAAAGAGTTTCTAATGATGATTTTATGAAATGATAAAATACCGGATTTGGCGCCAATGGCCTTGACGTAAACTCCGGATGAAACTGCGTTGCCATAAAAAATGGGTGCCCGCGTACTTCAGCAATTTCCATAAGTTTGCCATTCGGCGATCTACCTGAGAATACCAGACCTTTTTCGTTTAGTTTTTTTATGTACTTGGGATTCACCTCATATCGATGACGGTGTCTTTCTTCCACTAAATTCTTGGCATATATCTTACGGGCAAGTGAACGCACTTCTAACTTGCACGGGTAATTCCCAAGTCTCATGGTGCCACCCATGTTCTTGATCTTACGCTGTCCTGGTAAAAGATCAATTACTGGATAGGCAGTACTATCATCAAATTCTGTGGAGTTTGCTCCTTTCATGCCGCAGACATTACGCGCGTACTCAATAACCATGCAATGCATACCAAGACATATACCCAGGAAAGACTTCTTCCTTTCTCGCGCGTATCGGACAATCCTTATCTTACCTTCAACGCCCCTCATCCCGAATCCGCCCGGTACAATAACGCCATTTACCATACCCAGGACATTTTCCAGAGCGATCTCATCTTCGATCCGGTCAGTGTCTATCCATTTCAACTTCAACCTTGCGTCATTAGCTACTGCCGCGTGATATAGCGCCTCCATGATGCTCTTATAGGCATCTCTGAGCTCCACATATTTCCCACATATGGCTATTTCCACAACCCGGGCTGGAGCTTTCGCCTTCTGCACAAAAAGCTCCCATTCGGCCAGATCAGGTTCATCGCGCTCAATATCTAAGCTCGTGAGAATCATTTGGTCAAGATTTTGCTGGTGGAAAATGAGCGGTATTTCATAAATACACTCAACATCGACCGCATCGATCACCGCCTCAAGCGGCACATTACAGAACAAAGAAATCTTTTTCCGCTCATCAGCAGTTAACCATGAATCACTGCGACACAGCAGTATGTCCGGCTGAATACCAATGGCGCGCAATTCCCGCACTGAGTGCTGGGTTGGTTTTGTCTTAAATTCTCGCGCCGCCTTGATGAATGGCACCAGAGTAAGATGGATGTACATGGTATTTTCTTTACCGTAATCAAGTCTCATCTGCCTGACCGCCTCAAGAAACGGCTGCCCTTCAATATCACCTACTGTCCCGCCTATTTCCGTGATGACTACATCAATGTTGCCATTGTTGGCCAATTGAGTAATTCTCGATTTTATCTCATTCGTGATATGCGGCACAACCTGTACAGTCTTACCAAGATATTCACCGCGTCGCTCTTTGGTTATAACCGAGAAATAAACCTGGCCAGTTGTGATATTATTTTCCTTGCCCAACGGACTGTTAAGGAACCGCTCGTAATGCCCCAGGTCTAAATCGCACTCAGCACCGTCTCGGGTAACGAAAACCTCGCCATGCTGGTAAGGGTTCATAGTACCTGGATCAACATTGATGTAGGGATCGATCTTTTGCAGGGACACGTTGAGACCATATGATTTGAGAAGTAAACCAATGGAGGATGTAGCAACCCCTTTACCCAGTGAAGAAACAACACCGCCTGTGACAAAGATGTATTTAGTATCCATGTTTCAAAGTATAGTTATAAACGTGTTGATGTCAAGGACATCAAAATGCGGGATCCCTCCGCACGCAGTATCGTCCCGTCATTTTATAAAGGAACGGGATCTGCAGGATCATTTCATTCGCAGTATCGTCCCTACGGGACTCGCCATTGGTGTTAAGTATTTATGGACGAATCCCGCACCTATGCATAGGTGCGGGATAATTCTGTGTTTTCTACAAGTCCGCCCTGTTAAGTGGCGGACGATCCAGCGTTTCCTGCGTCTTTCTGTAAATGGTATTCTCTCATCTTTAGACGTAATGTATTGCGGTGGATATCCAGGCGTTTGGCAGTTTCGGAAAGGTTCCAATCCGTTTTCTCAAGAACCTTTTTGATGTGTATTTTTTCCATTTGCTGTATTGATTCAGCACCACCAGCAGATTCGTCAGGTTCAGCGCTCAAAGGTAGATCCTTTGCTTCAATAACTGAACCGCGGCAAAGTACAACTGCCCTTTCTATTACATTTTCGAGTTCTCTAACATTACCCGGCCAATCATATCGGATCAATTTATCAAGGGCATCCTTTGATATCGTGTTGATCCTGCGGTTACAGCGACCGTTGAATTTGTCTATGAAAAAATCAATGAGCGGTTTAATATCCTTCTTGCGCTCGCGTAGGGGCGGCAGGTCTACTGAAATAACATTCAGACGATAGAACAGATCTTCGCGAAACGTACCGCTTGATATCTTCTTCTTCAAATCCTGATTCGTCGCGGAGATCAATCTGACGTCTGCTTTTATCGGAGTGTTACTCCCGAGCCGTTCAAAGGTGAATTCCTGGAGCACGCGCAAGAGTTTTACCTGGATGCTCAACGACAAATCGCCTATTTCATCGAGGAATAATGTTCCTTTATGGGCAAGCTCGAATTTCCCTATTTTGCGTTTTTCAGCGCCGGAAAAAGCACCTCGTTCATAACCAAATAGTTCGCTTTCAAGGAGCGTATCAGGCAGTGCAGCACAGGAAATCGGGATGAAACGACAATTCTTGCGCCGGCTTGCCTTGTGGATCAAACGGGCAACGACTTCTTTGCCCGTACCAGATTCGCCATAAATTAACACAGTGGAATCTGATTTCGCGACGCGCGAAATTAAACTCAAAAGCTCTTTCATCTTTTTATCCTGAGCGACAAATGATTCAGTCTCCAGGTTTTCATCAACCTCTTCTCTGAGCGCCTCAAGCTCCCAATGCACATGTTGTTCCTCGCTGATGCGTTCAACAATCAGCTCCAGTTCATCAAGGTTGATCGGTTTGCTCAGATAATCATAGGCACCAGTCTTCATAGCCTCGACTGCGGTTTCAACTGTACCATAACCAGTGAGGATGATAAAATACGTTTCCGGGTCAATCTCCTTCATCTTTGCCATAGTCTCAATTCCGTCAATCTCCGGCATTTTCAAATCCAGTATTGCAAGGTCAAACCCTTTCACTTGATTTTTTTCAATCGCTTCAAGACCCGAAACAGCGGTTGTTACTGTATAGTCCCGCTTCTTAAGGTAACCGGCGAGTAGACTGCGCTGCGTCTCGTCATCATCAACAATAAGAATATGCATAAACCTAGATTAGTTCTTTGGCTTTCATTTCTCTAATCAGACTCCAGGAACCGTACAGCACCATACCTGAGCCAAAAAGCAACACAATGATCTTGACAATGAAACCAAAGATTGGTATCAGACCAAGCACAAAAAGGACTATCAAACCAATGATGAGTGAAAGATAGAACGATATCTCTCCTTCTTTTTTAAAAAGACGGATGACTTTTTCGCCGATGACCAAACCGGCAAAAATCGAAGCGAGATAAAAGATAATGGTGTAGACATATGCACCAAAGACCGCAAAGGGGTAACCAATCAGTATCGAGAACAGAATTATGACTGCTACCGGAATCACAATCAATCCGATAAATCCCCAACCTAAACAATGCCATGGTTTACTTATCACCGTATCCATTATCCAGCGTACGTATTTCTTTGATAAAACAATGAGCACAATGCCCACGATTATCTTGGCAACAAAAACAATTATCTTGAACATAATAAGAAGGAAAGCAATTATTGGCGCAATGGCAAAGGCAACTTCTTCATCTACCTCTTCAATACTCTTTAGCTTTGTTTTACCGAGGATCTCAGCACCCTCTTCAATAACTGGTTCTTGACCGCTTTCAATAACCAGGTCACCGGCAATCAAAGCGCCTGATTTGATCGTTATCTGCTCCGCATTAATATCCACCTCAGCACTCTTGCCGCTCATAGTAAATGTGCCCATGCCGCCTTTTATCCTACCATCAACTTCACCTGCGACTTTTGCTTTTCCGCCGTATACGATAAGATCATTACCAATTGTTGCATCCTCCTCAACATCAAGCGTGCCGCCGAATGTCAGTACGTTGTTTTTGACATTCCCGCTAATGCTCGCGTTCCCTGCACCTGCCCATATTGACCCAGCGATCTGTGCATTAATGTCTACAGTTGACGCACCACAGAATATTGTACCCGCAACATCACCGGTGACTTCTACTTCTTGACCGAATGCATAGATATCACCATTGACCTTTCCTTTGATGCTGACGTTCTGTCCTAAAGCAATAAGGTCATCATCAATTACTTCATCAGCCTTTATCTTAACATCATCGCCGCTTCTGACCACCAATCCATAAAGCGAGGTCGTGCTCAATATCACCAATGCAAAACAAACAATCCATATTCTTTTATTCATGTTATCCTCCGCAACCCCGCATCTATGCATAGGCGCGGGGTTCAATTATAAGTATAGCAAAATATAAGCAAGATGTCAATCAGGAAAAAGAACCTCAGTTATTGAGTAACTGGAACCTTTGAATCCTAACGGATTGGAAGAGAGCACTACGTGCTGGAAAGGAGTACACAGTACTGGAAGGGAGCTACGCTGGAACAGTTTGAATTATTCCATTCGAAGAATCCATTCCATCCCGCACCCCGCAGTTTATTATTTGAAGCGTGGTTTACTGAAACAGAATTTATGCTACGTAGCAGAAAGTGCGAGGGTGCGGCGATCATTTCCATACGAAGTATCTCTTCTATGCTTAGCATCATTCAGTAACTTAGTAACCCAATTACTCTTTTTCTATTCATCAAGTTTTATATGCAAGTCTTTCAATTGCTGCGGGGTTACCTGGTCAGGAATGCCTTCGGTCAAGCCTTGAGCCGTTGTCGTCTTGGGAAAAGCGATTACCTCCCTGATTGATTTCAAACCTGCCAAAATCATTACAATACGATCAATGCCTGGTGCGATGCCGCCGTGCGGCGGTGCGCCGTATTCAAGTGCATCGAGCAACATCGTATATTTTTTCGGGTCCATATTAACAATGCCAAAGAGTCTCTCCTGAATCTGGCGATTGTGATTCCTGATACTACCAGAAGCAAGCTCGTTGCCATTACAGACCAAATCATAGAGCCTGCCGCGCACTTTCAAAGGGTCAGTGTCCAAGTATTTGATATCTTCTGGCTTAGGTTGGGTAAAAATGTGGTGGCTGGCAGTAAACGCACCGGTTTTCTCATCAACCTCGAATATTGGAAAGTCACACACCCACAAGAATTTGAACCCTTTCTCATACAGTCCAAGTTCAGAAGCGAATTCATTCCTAAGATTTCCCAAAAAAGGAAAGACCTTTTTGTCGCCAGCTGTAATCACGAGCAAATCACCCTTTTCAATTTGCAGTTGCCCAGCAATATCCTCATCGAGAAGCTTACCAATGCTGCCGCTGAATTTCTCTTCGCGCTTTGCCCAGAAAATGCCCGACATACCTAATTCTTTTGCACGATCATTCAGGCTATCAAGTGTCTTTCGAGAAAATGCTCCTCCCCCTTTGACAACCAAACCACGGATTTCTGTTTTGTCTTCGAACGGTGGAAAATCCTTGTCTTTAAATACTGCTTTGAGATCGATGATTTCAATACCAAAACGAAGGTCTGGCTTGTCCGTTCCATACTTCTCAATGGCGTCTTTATAAAACATTCTGGGAAATGGGGTATTCAATTCTTGACCGAGTGTTTTTTTAAAGACATGCGCAAATATACCTTCGGCCATAGTCATCACATCATCTTCATTGACAAACGACATTTCCATATCAATCTGCGTGTGCTCAGGTTGCCGGTCATGTCTCGGATCTTCGTCACGCATGCACCGGGCGATCTGATAGTACCGCTCGAACCCTGCAACCATGAGAAGCTGTTTATACATCTGCGGTGACTGGGCAAGCGCATAAAACTTACCCTTGTACAATCTTGAAGGCACAAGGTAATCGCGTGCTCCTTCGGGCATAGACCGGGTCAAAATCGGTGTTTCAATCTCAATAAAATCGTTTTTATTCAAGTACTCCCTGATTGCAGTAATGACCTGGTGTCGAAACATAATAGCGTGCTGTACTGGCTCTCGGCGCAGGTCAAGATAGCGGTAGCGCAATCTGAGGTCTTCATTAGCTTTGACATCACTTTCTACTACAAAAGGCGGGACCTTTGACTTACCGAGCACTTCTATCTTACTTACCTCTAACTCAATTTCTCCGGTTGCCATCTTGGGGTTTCTCTGTGCATCAGGCCTTTCCCTCACCTTACCAAATGCCTGAATACAATCCTGTAAGCCTAATTCATTTACACCAGGTATTGCCTTGGGATCAATGACAATCTGGAGCGTCGCGGTGCGGTCTCTTAAATCCACAAAGACCAGGCCACCGAGATTCCTGATCCGGTCAACCCACCCGAATGCTTCGACTTCTTGACTTATTTTATCTTTCTGCACCTGTTTCAGAAAAATCTTTTTGATATTATCTCCTAATTTTTCTCGCCCTCGATTACAATCCTTGAGAGATCACCAAATCGCAGGAATATTCTATTGATCAAACTGACAAGGGCTAACCTATTCTTCCTTAGTTTTTCATCCTCACACATTACCAGTACATCATCAAAAAATTTATCAATATCTGGCCGCATTGCCAGAAGAAGATCAAGTATCTTTTGATAATCACGCGCTTCAAATAAAGTTTTTAATTGCCCATCGGTTTCCATACCCTTTTTAAACAGCTTTTTCTCTGCACTCTGCTTGAATAATTCTGTACTGACCTTACCCAGTCCCTTTACGTTTTTCAGTATGTTCCTAACCCTTTTCTGCCCGATAACAAGCTTAGTGAACTCTGCTTTACCGCTCATTTTCTTCAGTGCCGCGCACCTCATACGCGCATCAACAATATCACCTTTCCAGCGCGCAAGTACGGCATTGATCTCATCGTATCGGTACTTCTTGTCCTGGAGATAACGAGTGCATCGCTCAGTAAAAAACTCAAACAAAATCTCGTGTTCAATATCCTTTTTATAGAATTTCAAAAGCGCATCAACTGCATTGAACAATGTTATGTCGAACGAATTAGTGTTTATTAAATTCACCACTGCATAACCGTTCCGGCGCACTGCCAACGGATCATATGAGCCGCTTGGACGATTGCCACTTAAGAATGCACCGACAACATTATCGATCTTGTCAATTATCGACAGAACGACACCCTCTTTTGTACTGGGCATCTTGTCACCGACAAACTTAGGCAAATAGTGCTCTTTGATTGCAGATGCAACTGCCTCTTCCTCACCACTTACTCGGGCATAATGACCGCCCATAATACCCTGCAAAGAAGTAAAATCCTTTTCTCGTATCATTTCAGAAAGCAAATCAACCTTACATAATCGCGCGGCACGTTTTAATGTTTGCAAATTTAGCCCAGGGATTTTCTTGAAGAAATCTGCAAAATCGCTAAGGCGGCTTGCTTTATCATAAAGGCTACCCAACCCGTTGAGCCACATCATGCGCTTGGTGTTCGCTTCCATGTGGGTTAACCCCTGTTTTGAGTCATTTTTGTAATAAAAAAGAGCATCGTACAATTTTGAGCCGACTACAAGCGTGTAACCTTTTTTGACATTTTGCAGAGCTTTCTTTCTGGCGCTAAAAACACAGACAAACTGGCTAGTTGGCTTTAACCAAATCAAATTGCCCTGAGCTTTAAGCACCGTCATCAACACTTCTTCTGGCAGATTGAGGTACTGCTCATCAAACCCTACCACGACAACTTCAGGATATTCAGTTGTGCAGTTTATTTCTTCAATCATTTCATTTGTGTACAGAGGTTTGCCCTCCATTTTCTCAACCGCCTTCTTAATGCGCTTAAGGATCAATTTCCGGCGCTCATTTGGGTCAACTACAACACCACCGTGCCTTAAGCAATTTATGTATTCACGCGGTTTTTCCAGACGTATCGGCTTAAAAGAGAAGTGCTGATTAGGCATTGAATGACGGTCTGCACGTACCCCGGCAAACTCAAATTTAAGGGGTCGACGGTCGAGCAAAGCAACGATCCACCGAATCGGTCTAGGAAATTTCGTTCCCCCTTTAGTCCAAATCATTGTCTTGGGAAATTCCAGCGTCCTCAGAATCTTTGGTACTTCTTCATAGAGGATATCCTCAGTGTTTGCGCCGACAACCTCTTTTTTTCCGCAAACGTATTCACCTTTTTTAATTTTTCTCATGACAATCTGGGAACGCTTCAAATTATTAGCTTTCATAAAACCCTGAAGCATTTCCGTAGGTTGATTCTTTTCGTCAAAAGCAAGTTTTTTAGGTGGCCCTTGAATTTCTACAACCTCCGGCTTTTGCTTCCTTGTCAAACCAAGAATAAGAACCCCGATGCGACGCGGCGTGTAGATCGTACGCACTGAACGGTGGAATATCCTCTGTTGGTTGAGGAGATTGACAACCTTCCCAGATAATTCATTGGCAGATTTCTTCAAGAATGAAGGCGGGAATTCTTCAAATCCAATTTCAAGCAGAAAATCAATCATTGCTTTGCACCTTCTTTGAGAACATTTTGCTCAGACATCTTCTGCTTGTAGAGCTGCGCTGCCTGCGTAGCAAGTGCACGTACGCGTGCAATCATCTTGGCTCGCTCAGAAATGCTGATCCCACCCCGCGCCTCAAGGACATTGAAAATGTGCGAGCACTTAATAGCATGGTCATAGCCAGGAAGAATCAGTCCCTTTTCAAAAAGCCGTACTGCTTCTGCTTCATACTGATTAAAAAGTGAAACGAGGAGTCTGGCATCAGCTGCTAAAAAATTGTACTCTGAAAACTCAATCTCATTTTGACGGTGCACGTCACCCCAGGTTATAGTGTTATTCCATTTCAGGTCAAAAGCTGATTTTACTCCCTGTAAGAGCATAGCTATCCTTTCCAATCCATAACTGAGTTCAACTGGGATTTCTTTCAGGTCAAGACCGCCGGCTTGCTGGAAATAAGTAAACTGGGTTATCTCCAACCCATCAAGCCACACTTCCCAACCAAGTCCCCAAGCGCCCAGCGTAGGTGCATCCCAATCTCCTTCTACGAATCTGACTTCATGTTCTTTGAGCTTAAACCCGATGCATTCAAGGGATTCCAGAAAAAATCGCTGTATGTTAGTAGGTGCCGGCTGCATTATCACCTGAAGTTGATAGAACTGCTGAAAACGTAGTGGATTCTCAGCGTACCTGCCATCGCGCGGTCGCTTACAAATTTCTACATAACAGATTTTCCATGGTTTATTATCAAGTACCCGGATAAAGGTTGCAGGGTTAAAAGTACCTGCGCCTACTTCAGAATTGTATGGATAATAAAGTAAACAACCCTTTTTTTGCCAGTATCTGAACAAATCAAGGATGATATTTTCAAAAGTGCGTAGTTTCCTCATAAACCCAGCTCATCAGATATTTTCTGCATACCCTGGAGGCAGATTTCAACAAACTCACTCAGTTCTAACCCCAGCTTCTGACAGGTTTCAATCTGATCCCGGTTAGCTCCAGCAGCAAAACGTTTCTCTTTGAATCGCCTCAAGACAAAATCAGTATCCAGGGATTTCAGGCTTTTGTCTGGATGCATGAGCGCTGAAGCAACGATCAATCCGGTCAAAGGGTCAGCAGCAAAAAGAGCCCAATCAAGCTTTGATTCTGGCGCCAGGTGGCCAACATGGACCTTGATAGCGTGAATAATATCCTCTTCGAGCCCCAAAGACCCAAGGTATTCAGCGCCAACCAAGCCGTGTTTTGATGGCTCAGCTTTGGTTTCCTCATAATCAATATCGTGGAGAAGACCTGCTAACCCCCATTTTTCGACATCCTCCCCGAACTTAGAGGCTAATTCTTTTAAACAGGCTTCAGTCGCCAGACAATGCTTGAAAAGATTGTTATTCTTCAATTTCTCGCGTAAGACACGAATTGCATATTCTCTAGTCATAGAAAATAATTATGCATATTTTTAGAAAAATGTCAAGGAATTATTCGTAATCGTGTATTATGGGTCGTATTGATTATACAGAAAAAATAGATATAATGAACAATGCTCGCTCTTGTCCTCGGTGGTGGTGCAGCAAAAGGCTATGCCCATATTGGAGTCCTTAAAGTACTTGAAGAAATGGGGATAAAACCTCACATTATTGTGGGCGCCAGCATGGGTGCTCTGGTCGGAGGCTTTGTTGCTGCTGGTTTAAGTGTTCAGGAATTGGTGGATATCTCTGTTAAAGTAGATAAAAAGAAGAAAAAATGGCTGTTCAAACTTCACTTGTCAAAAAAGGGGTTTGTCGACGGGGTAAATGTCGTGAAATACCTCAATACTCACTTGGGCAACAAGAAAATCGAAGAGCTGCCTGTAAAATTCTGCTGCATTGCGACTGATATTGAGGAAAATTGCCAGGTCGTTATTGACAAAGGCGATCTTGTTCAAGGCATCAGAGCCGCCATATCAATTCCAGGTGTGTTCATGCCACACAGATATGCAGGTCGTGTGCTTATTGATGGTGGTTTTATCAACCCAGTACCTATCAGGGTTGCTCAGGAACTTGGTGCAAAAAAGGTCATTGCGGTCAATGTCCTGCGCAGGGTTGATTATAAATCAAATATACTCACATCAAAAACACCATCCAATAAAACATATACCATAAAGAAAATTGTTGTAGAAACCATTGACTACGTATTTTCAAGGCTGATTGATCATGAACTCTCGAACATGGAAGATGGTATTTTAATAAATCTTAATACTAAAGGGATTGGCTTAAGCCATTTTGAAAAAGCTCAAGAGGCAATTGACCTGGGCTATAAACAAACCCAAAAATACCGCAAAGACCTAGAACGATTTAAGTGTTAAGTTAAAAAAGAAAGTTATTGGGCAAAACAGTAATTGGTTATTGGTAACTGGGTTACTGGAACCTTTGAATCCTAACGGATTGGAAGTGAGCACTACGTGCTGGAAAGGAGCTGACGCTGGAAGGGAGCTGCGCTGGAACCGTTGAATCATTCCATTCGAAGAATCCATTCCATCCCGCACCCCGCACTTTATTATTTGACGCGTGGTTTACTGAAACAGAATTTATGCTACGTAGCAGAAAGTGCGAGGGTGCGGCGATCATTTCCATACGAAGT
>JBARXC010000054.1:0-1888 GCA_049647125.1 bacterium
CGTCACATGCGTGCTTGGCACCGGATATTGACCTGCTTCGAAAACCCCGAATCGAGCGGATTGACCTTTTTTCAGTGTAGTCATTAATGCAATCATTAATGACCGACACTGTCATGAACATCACACGCTTGGCAATCAACAACATCGGAGGCTAGCCATGTTTCACTTCCTCTCCCCAATGAAGGCGATCAATCCCCAGGCTGGCTGGTATCGGGGTGATTTCCACATCCACTCCAACTTTTCTGATGGCCTCGTATCTATCGACGTGCTGATAGAGACCGCGAAATCGGAAGGGATGGATTTTTTTGCCTTAACTGATCACAATACGGTCGAACACTTGCGGGAGCTGCGACATCATCCTGATATTCTAATTATTCCAGGTTTGGAAGTTACCCTTTTAATTGGTCATTTCAATGTACTTGGCATCCGGGGCTGGCATGATTGGATGGAAGATATTTGTGTGTATCCCTACGACGATAATTTAGCTTGGGGTAAAGATCGCCCTCCGATCAAGGAAATTTTCATCCGCGCTTCTAGACAGGGACTGATCAATTGCATCGTTCATCCTCTAATAGAATCTTGGAAGTGGCTCGATGATCAAACCGACCTGAACTATGTCCACTGCATCGAGGTTTGCAATTGCCCCGGTTCGCATGAAAGCGATTTGGGTACGCCTAAGGCAATTAGGCTATGGACGGAACTGTTGAATGTTGGGTATAGAATGACCGCCCTCGGTGGCAGCGATTACCACCGGCCGGTGCCAAGCCCCGTGTATACTGGCAGCCATACACGCGAGTCCATCGGATGGCCAACGACCTACGTATACGCTGAAGAACTTTCATCAAATGCCATTCTTTCGGCGGTGATGCGTAGGCGTGTTTATGTCAGCCTGAGTCCTAAAGTGTCCTTCCAGGCCGAAGTAAATGGCAAAGTGTATGACATCGGTCAAGATCTCGGACTATTAGAGGGTGAGATCAATTTCACTTCGACCACTTCTGAGTGCCCTGAAGGGTCTTGTGCCCAGATTGTGAGAAACGGAGAGGTCGTAGCGGAAGGATCCGTTACAGATGGCGAGGCCCGACTTCTTTATAGTGACACCACCAAGTTCTCACAATCCAACTGGTATCGCCTGGATGTCTATGATTCAAACGGAGCCATGTTAGCGATCACCAACCCAATATTTGTTGGTCGCCGGAAACACCCGCAGATCCAAACCTATGGGGAAGCGCTTAAGCTTGCTTTCCCAGAGATTGAAACTTCATCATCTCAATAGGCTCGAGGAGAACCTTTGCTAAAACCTGAATCCGTGATGGAACTAGGACAGAACTGATGAAGGACTGCCGATAAACAGCAAAAAATGAACAGAATTGTGTTGATAATCGAGTAAACACACCAATAATTGCTATAAAAGAACATATTGCCGCAACGATCAAACACATTGGAAGCATATAAACTATTGCTATATTGACTAATTGAACTCCAATTACAATCTGGCTGAACTGTGGATGATCACGCGATAGGGCTCACCTCCTTTCGATTCGCATAACTGCCTGAGTGCCGGGATAGATTCCTCCACTCATCTCTGCAACTCGACGATCAACTCGCGAATGCGATCCAGCCCCGCCCGGAGGTAGTCGGGCGGCAGGCCGAAACTGATCCGCAGGTAGTGATCCAGGCCGAAGTGATCCCCCGGTATGATGAGCACGCTCTTTTCGTGGATCAACCGCTCCACCAGCTCAGTCGAGTTGATGTCGAGGTGACATCGGGGGAAGGCGATGCCCGCCGCCCGCGGCGGGATGAGGCTAAAGGTCCCTTCGTGACTCTCCAGCCACCCGTCGAGGATGGAAAAGCCCCCGCGGATGCAATCGCGGACCCGCTGGACAAGACG
>JBARXC010000055.1:0-3079 GCA_049647125.1 bacterium
AGTCTGACTGATATTTTGTGGTGTCGTCCACACGCTATACTTATTACGCCGACTAGAAAACACATCCCATTGTCCTTGATAAATATCTGCCCAAACGGCAACTGCACCACTTGCGATATATGGATAACAATTTCGACCTGTTACCGTAGCGATTGTCTGCATCCTGGACCAGCATAAACCATTGTTATAGAGAATTCTGATTTGTCTATAATCGGAATTCTCATAATGTTGTTCCCATATAATGTGGACGTAATTATCAACTGTTGATAGACTCGGACAAGCTGCATTATGAGCGATCACATTGGATTGCCAAATACCGTCTGTATCACGCCATTTGCACATAACATCATTATTGCGTTCATAGACAACCCAGATGCTTCTGTCAGATTGCCGCACCGCCACAGAAGCTAACCCGTGTCGAATATATGTATCAAGGATTGTAACGTTATCAAGGCTCTCCGGCTCTGATTGTGTATAGAACTGCCCTATTTTTAGTTCATTGTTAGCCTCTTCATCATAGGTATTGAAAACAACCCAGCCCGTGTCATGCTGGTCAATGGCAAAGCCAATGGATAGTATCGTATCAGAAGTGCTGTAAACGCTGATATTTTTCCAAATGCTGTCAGCAAGGTGTTGCGAATAATATATGCAGTATGTAGTATCTTCACCTGATGCAGTGTCTGGTATTCCAGCAAAGCTCGTATTGACAACATGTGGATTGTCTGAACCATCAACTGCAATGGCAGGAGATAAACCTCTTTCACGGCAACAACTGCTAGACCATGTCGTGCCACAATCTACTGAAAAAGCGCCCCATGCTGCAGTATCGGCTGAAAAGATTATATTAATAACATTTTCATCTATCGCCACTATTTTACTACCGTTGTTATACGCTGTCGCCGTTGAATTATCAGAATGAAATGGTGGTGTTTGAATAGATATTACATTTGAAGGTGCACCTGTTTGACTACCACGAACTGCCTGCACATAATAAGAATAAGTTACACCGCTATTTACAGAATTATCGACATAGATCGAATCGGTGGTTCCTGAATGAATAAGGATGTAGTTTGTATTGGGGTGTTCACGCCTGTATATTGAATACGTTGCATCCTGCACTGTTGTTGGATGCCACACTAAGGTCAAACTCCTCCCGGATTCCCAGGGCATCCGGAGATTAGTTACTGGGGGACGTAAAAACCATACACCAGTAATGCCTTCATCAATACCATAAGCTGCAAAATCCTTGAATCCTCCCTGGTTATCTCTCAGTTGATACCATTGGCCATTTGGATAAGGATCATGTGTGCAAAATGCAACTTCAATCAAACATGCTGGCATTTTGCAGCGAGCAAGGAACCACATAGAACCCCAGATAATACCCCGGTTATTTGCGTAAGGAAACATTTGCAGGTAGTTGAATGCTTTATTATGCACGGATTGTGCAAGTGGATAGTCTAAGGCACGTCTTACATAGGTTTCTGTACCATGGGCACTTGGAGCCCCGCCATTACAGTGGATACTAACAGCTTTGCCTACAGGATAATCTGTCTTTTCGTTGTAGTCGTTAGTTCTTGCTCCATTGGCAATCTCTGCTTTCATGCCGGGATCAAGTTTTGGCGTGTATGTCTCCGTGTACCTGGTCAATATAACAGAATACCCATAATTGTATGTAAGGTCATCATAGCAAATTAATGCCATATCCAAATTGAAATCAGATTCATCCGGTTCTGCACTACCGTTGGCGCCGAGTGATCCAGGATCAGCATCGCCACAATGTCCAGGGTCAATGCAAACATCAAACCAGATCCCCTGTAAAGGCAACGCATAAACTACGATCAGCAAAATGAATTTCCATAAGTGCCTCATTTCATCCTCCTACTTTTTTTTAGTAGTATCTTCACATATTGAGAAAAAGAGAAATCAGTGGGATTAGGTCCATGCTGTTCTACGATTAGTGATTTGCCTTCCGTTGACCACTTAACCAATCTCTCTACTGTCTTGGTTTCGGTAATTTGTGTTTTCCCCGTGCCATCAATGTTGGCAATGAATATTTCGGCATCGGTTACCCACCATTCGTGTATTAATTCCCATTTGAGTGATTTGCAATAAGCGACCATCCTTCCATCATGTGAAACAGCAAAACCAATACCATTATATGGAGAACCGGTATCGATAATTTTAATCTCGCCAGTTGTGACATCTACCGCTGCTAATGTGAATGGTTCGTCTGTTGCTGGATTCCAGTAATCAAAAACAACGTGTTGGTTATCAGCACTCCATAAGAAGTGAACACACTGTAAATCCGGAGTCAGATTCTTCTTTTTGGTTCCGCTTGGCGTACAGACCCAGAGTTCATCTCCACCATATAGTTGATGGCCCCGAGAGTCAAACACACCGGGTAATGGGCCATGCCGAATAAAAGCAACTAGGTGTCCACTGGGTGACCATTGAGGCATCATCCCATATTCGTCAATATGCGTCTCTTTACGGGTAGCGAGGTTAGTTAGCCATATTCCATTAGCATATTTCCCCTTTGTTTTCACTACAGCAGTAAATTTACCATATGGGCTTACTGGTTCCCTTTGTATATTGAAAAAGAATTTACTCCGATCGTTTATGCCCACAGTATCCACCACAGATGGCGCCTCAATCCTGTCCAGCATCAGGTCCTCTGCCTTTACACCTTGCAGAAAATTATCCTGGGCAAGAAGATATACGATGCTGACCATCAGCAGTGTCATTGTACGTTCAATCATCATTTCTCCTTTCGCATTTGTATTAAGCAAAATCCATGCCAGAATAATCATTCGAAATTTCAAGTGAAATTTTTCAAGTTGTGACATTTTTGTCACACGATTTTCAATAAAATCAGTGAAAAAGCCCGCAAAGATATGTGGTTCAATGTTTTACACGAGTGACAAATTTGTCACCGCTTTTGACAAATTTAAGCGTGAGGGACGGTGCATGACAATATGACACCCTACCAGGTTGGTATGATGATTATTCTTAGTTTGAGCAATAAATAATAGTCCCGTGGGGAAAATGTCATAATGTCATGCACCGTCTCCAGTCCCCC
>JBARXC010000056.1:0-1702 GCA_049647125.1 bacterium
GATCATAGCTGTCCCCGATATTGCCGCCCACCACGAAGCCGGCCGCTTTCACTTCGTGCTTTTTGAGGGCCGCAAGCAGGCGCTCGGTGACCGCTGTGCGGTCGGCCTCCTGAAAAGCCAACGCCACCGGCAGCTCGTCAAAGGTCACACAGATTTCTTTGTCAGGCTCTTTCTTCTTGTCAGCCTTCGCTTTATCCAAGGCCCGGACAGGTGAAGAGATCGGCAGACCGGCACCCAGCAGGATGATCGCGCCCAGGAGCCACGTGAGGTGGCCCGGCATGGGTCGTGAACGGAAAATGTCAGTTCCAATGCTCATTTGCAGCTTGTGTCAAATGTCGTGTGGCGGGACGGCCAAGGCCGGACACGTTCTGCAACTCCGACCCCCACACGCCCGTTTGGCCTGCAAACCGTAGGATTACAGACCTCACCCAGAAGTCCCGGTAACATGAAGTTGGCCTCAAAGCAACTAAAAGATGTCCGTTGGGTGTTGTTGCGGTCGCCCGCATCCACGTGGGGCGCCCGCAATGCGTTACCGCGCACCGTGTTACTCGGGAAAGCGGCAACTTCTGCAACTTTTTCCCAATGAGAGCTTTCATTCCGCTCCCGTTTTCACTATATTGTGGCAGGGTAACCTGACAAAGTGTGTGTAGGACTTTGCGTGGGGATCGAGAGTAAGGAAATGACAGGGTATTATGAGTAAGAAAGTAATCATTGCCGCCAACAACATGATCTTCACCTCCAAGATCATGACTTATCTCGATGGCATGGAAGCCGAGGGAATAAAAGCGATCCGTTCGGACGACATCTTCTCCAAGGCGCAGGAACTGAGCCCGGACCTGATCATCATTGACCTGAACCTCAACGGTATCGAGGCGCCTTCGCTGATCAACAAACTTCGTTCGTACGGGAATACCCAGTCAATACCGATTGTGTGCTATTCGCCAGCGGCCCTGAAAGACCAGATGAAGGCGGCCAGGACGGCGGGAGCCACGGAAGTAGTCCCGAATTCGAGAATGACCTCCCGCCTGACCGGGATTCTCGGGAAGTATATCGAGAACTGATGTCTGTGCCCGGCGGCTCGGCCTGCAACTCATCAAGAAGGTCCTAGCGAAGCTGAAAAAGCAGGGCAAGATTTGTCTTGTCGGCAGGGGGCGAGGCGCTCGGTGGGAAGTCATCTTGTAGCCCGAATCGCTATGCCGAAGGAAATGGCTACCGAGCGGATTAATCGGCTATTATTAGGCTACCAAGGATGATTTCGTGAAACTTCTGTTCATCAGCGAGACTCAGCGCAAGCCCGGGATCATTGACGGCCTAGCTGCCCGCCATCAAAGCGAAGAGGAGTTGAATAGTGGATGACAACGTGAAGAAATCATGGGAAACCTTTCTGAATCCTGAAATCCTGCGGAGCAATCTGATTGTAGCTTCAATCTATATTACCGCGTTTGAGATGCTGAAAGATAGCATCATTGACAGGATAAAGAATTTTTTCACCCACGGATTCAATGAGAATGGCTGGATTGTGAGCAATGAGTACAAGAAAAACGTGCTGAGCAAAGACAAGAGTCAACTCTATGCGTCTTTATTGTGGCTTCATGAAATGTCTGCGATCAATGAATCCGACTTGGAACAATTCGAGGCTATTAAGAAAAGACGCAACGAGCTTGCCCACGAAATGTCAAAACTGCTTCAGACAGAGTTGGTT
>JBARXC010000057.1:0-14982 GCA_049647125.1 bacterium
CCGACCATTAAGAATTGTAGTGGTCGGGGTGTGGCAATCTCATTATATTTCATGAGATTACTTCGTCGCGGCGCTCCTCGTAATGACATTTTAGAATTCCACATGCCTTAATTCGATTTGGGCAACACGCCCTTGAGATTTGACCCCATTTCTTGCACTTTCGATTAAAATCTTGTATCCTGCTTCTGTGAGAGGAAGAGATTATTTTCGGTAAATTTCGCGGCGATGTCCGACTCTAAGTATAACAATGTCCTGTCCATGAATATCGAATATTACACGATAATCACCAATCCGGTAGCGGTATTGCCCTAAGGATTCATCAACTAACTTTGTTGAGAGTACAAATGGATTCTCCTGCAATTTCTCTAAACTTAATTTTATTCTTTTTTTCATATTGTGAGATAGTATTCGGATATCTTTGAACGCTCGACGTGTGTAAACTAAATTATATATGTTTGGCCTTTCTTTTTTTCTTATTACTGCTTTTTTTGAAAACTTCTTTATGAGAAAGAACTTTTCCTGTATCATATTCGGCTCTTGCCTCTTTTATTGATCCTATATACGAAGGGCTCGTCGCAGCCTGTAAGTCTTCAATGAAATCCTGCCGTGCTTTGGGGTTTAATTGTTTAAGCGCATTAACAATATCGTAGAATGAAAGTTTTACTTTTAATTCATAGAGATGTTTTTCGCTTAATCGTTTATTATTCATAATTGATTATAGTAAATATACTAACCAAGTCAATAGGGCGTTGCCCTTTGGTGAAAGACGGAACACGGAAGTACCGGTGTATCGGAGAGACGGAGTCCTGCCCGGAATGACCCCGATAAAATAGCTTTGCCATTCTACGGGGCAGGCGGGGTCAGCCCTCGCGGGGCAGGCGGGGTCAGCCCTCGAAAGTAGAAACTATCGTCCAATATTGACTACACTCCATTATCATCTATAATAATCTACTAGGTATTCTTTATTATATTCTTCTAGTGTATAGTGCTTAGTCCTAGTCTTTACTAAAAAAGCGCCTGTAGCTTTCACCCCGTTAAATAAATCACACATAACATTAAATAGTTGTAGTTCAGGTTTATCAATCTATGTATTTAACGGGGCAGGTCGGATAGAGCGACGGACTTCGTGAATCTTCGATTCATCGATTACAATGATTAACAAAAAGATTACGGAGATAGTTTCATCACTGTTATCTAGTCTTAATCGCTGAAATCGCAGTTTATCAAAGCTTTGCGCGATTTTTGTTTGTCTCGCCAGAAGAAAAAAATCTACCAGATTCCGTCCAATCCACGCAAAAAGTGGACCAAAACTGGACCAAATAAAAAGAGGGGAGCGAACGCTCCCCTCTTTCTCATACTCAAATGTTATTTAAATCCAAGTGGTTTGAGTTTATTCAATACAGATTCCTCCTCATCATCCTCATCAAAACCATACCACGCCTCCACTATTTTACCATCGCGACCAATTATATAATTCATTGGCACTGCGCTCCGTCCTGAAGAAACTTCATAAACCCTGTGGTGTAAATCCTCTATCTTTGGTGACGCATCAACAACATTAGGGTATGTTATATTCTTATCTTTGAGAAAATTCAGTGCAATATCATAATCATCTGATGAATTAATACTAATAATAACCAACCCGGTGTCTTTATATTTCTGATGTATATCCTCAAGGTGTACTATTTCTTCTCTGCAAGGAGGACAGCCCACACGCCAAAAATTCAGAAGCACTACGTTACCTTTAAGATTAGATAGCTTGATGGTTCTTTTTTCTATTGTTTTAAGTTCAAAATCAGGCGCTTCCGTACCAGGTTTCAATAGATTGTCTTGCCAGTCTGGCTCAATGTATTGTGTCCATCCTTCAGGTGGTTTCCACGAGAACAAACTGTTCGGCAGTTCTATGTTTGTAAAAACATTTGTCCAAACTTCTTGTGTGATAAGTGTGAAGTCAACGCGCACGATCTCCATCATTTTCCGCGGTAAATGATCTTTTCGTGATACCCAGTAGAACTGACTCCGCTGGTTCTTCATAAAGCTTACCTCAATAACATCACATACTACACCATTAACGGTTTCTGTACCCAGACCTCTCACGCCATCAAGATACTCATCCAGACTACTCTTACCTCCATGAAATCTGCTTGGTTGAAATGTCAACATAGCCATGCCTGCCTTGAGTTTGTTTGCCATATGTGCAAGCGAATGATGTCCCTGTAGCGAAGGTATTAGCATGTACGTAGTATTACCATACGATTCAAAATCCTCTCCTTCAAAGGTCATGTTTTTGTCCCCCCAGTAAATCCAGAAATCGTCACCATCCCCCACCAGAGTTCCGGTCACAATATTCTTGTCAAGACCTTCCATTCGTGCAAAATTGGGTTTTTTCAACCATACTCGGTATGTTGCTTCACGTAGTTCCATACCTTCTTGACCAAACCAGTATTTACTTTCATAGTATATCGTACGTGCATTTTGAAAGGTCTTAATCATTTTATCGTACAATTTATGAGCTTTTGGCTCGTTTTTAAAATTTGGATCAACAGGATACTGTGTTCCCTGCTTAGCAAGACCAACATTGATAGCCTTATCGAATTCCTCTGAAACGTTATAGGCATTGTTTTTGTTAAGTCTGATACTTAGCACTTTACCGAATTCAGGCTGAACAGGAATACACCAGCACAAAGGTTCGTCATCTAGATAAATCACTTTCGTCACGATCCACTGCCTACCCGGTGGTGCATTTGAGGACATTGCACCACTATTGCCAAGTAGATACACCTCATCACCAGATATATCTGCAAATGCATCATCCCAGCTGTGTCGAATGGCAGCTAAACGATAGCTATGTTTCTGCTCTTCGGTTTCACCCCGTTCCTGCAATAAAAAATAGATTTTAGTCCCCCCTTTTTCACGTTTTACAAAGCCAGGGATTGGATCGTGGTCAAAAAACGCGTACTGTACAGCATGAGGATCAAGCTCCGGCATATCAAGTTCTATACTTACAATCCACCTATCATCCTTTGCAATAAATTCTGTCTTTTCTTCTTCGGATTTTTTACCAGCTTTTTCCGATGCCCATAAATACCCAAAAGTGAATATAGTCACGATATTCAGCAAAACAGAAACGATAAACACAAAAATCACAACCCTCTTCTTCATTTTACACCTCCATTTCTTAGATGTAAATACATAACTGAATAAGAACTATCTGGAATTCCAAAACATAATCCATATTTGTATATGCTCGTGTGTATTAGCTCTTGTGCAACTGCTCTTTCTGTAAATTCCGTGTATATTGTTCGACCCATATAATTACCAAATACTACTGTCAAAAGGACGATTGCAATAGCAGCACCTGTGAATGCCCATTTTTGTAATTGCGGACGAAACGGTACACTGAGTTTTACTGGTACCTTTGTTTTCCCTATTTCATCGAGCACCTGGCTTCCAAAATCAGATGAAACCTGCATGTCCCCCACAAGATCGAGTGTTTCCCCAAGTCTCTGGAGCATTTCAAACTCTCTCTGACAGCCAGCACATGTTTTCAGGTGTTCTTCAATGGCAATCCTTTCCTGTTCCGATACTGAATTATCCAGGTAATTTGAGAGTAGTCTTTGTATTTGAAAGCACTTCATATTTTCTCCTATAAAATTAGACCGATAAAGTCCATAAATTTCGCGCAGCAGTTTTCATTCCAACAATTTTTTCAATTTCTTTTTAAGAGTACATCGAGCCCTGAAAATAAGGGAATGCACCGAAGACAGAGAGATTTGCATTATCTGAGCGATCTCTTTGTGAGATTTTTGCTCATAGTGAGCAAGCACAAGGGCAATTCTCTGGCGGTCCGGCAACTCCTTAATAGCTTTTTGTACTTGCTCAATCTTTTGCTTTTTTTCCCAATCCACCTGCACACTCAAAGACTTAGGCGTATGCCCTTGTTTTACAAGTTCATCCAATGAAATGGGGTTCACCTTGTGTTTGCTATTATAGTTTAAACAATGATTAACGACAATTCGGTACAGCCAGGTTGAGAATTTTGATTTCCCCCTGAATTTACCAGCATTACGCCAGACCTTAATGAAGATTTCCTGAGCAAGATCCTCGACATTATCGTAATTTCCAATATAGCGATGAATCGTACTGAATACTGCCTGCTGGTACCTTATTATCAACTCCTGAAAGGCATTTTCATTACCTTCGGCAGCTTGTTTGATTAAATAATTATCATTACTATCAAAATTGTCAGATTCTTTCATTCCCTTATATAATATTACGTATTTCTTCCATCTTATCAATATTAGTAAATATATATCATCAAGTAATTATTACTATTCTATATATTTAGACAACATTCTTCTGGAAAATGTGCGGTTTTAATTTCTTCTACGTAAAATAAGTATCAGTCCTTAGAACTATCCTAGTCCAACTCACCAGGATGTCGAAGATCTCGAGTGAACCAAGAGGCGTCAGTATCGAGTAAATCGAGAGGCTTGTCCCGCTTAATCAGCGCGGGGTTATAGACCACAAACAGGCAAAATATTGATAGTGTTGTTTGAGGTGGTAAATTCAACATCGGTGAATAAATTGATTTTCATTGACATACAAAAAAACCCAATTATAATCATGCTGGGGAAGAAAAAATGAAAAATCTATATGATGAGAGATATGATCAGAAAAATTACTATTGGGGAAAAGTCCCTTCAAAAATATGCTATAGAATACTAGACTTAATGCCACCTGATAAACCTCTAACTCTGCTTGATATCGGTTGTGGTGAGGGGAAAAATGCCGTATTCCTGGCGAGGAATGGTTATAAGGTTACTGCTTTTGACTTGTCGCCAAAGGGTGTTGAGAAAACTAAAATGATGGCTTCTGAAGTCGGTGTATCAATTAATGTATTCCAGGCTGATATTAATGAATATCGATTGGATAACAGCTACAACATCATATTGAGTATAGGGGTTCTGCACTACATTCCAAAGAACTTGCGGGAAGAGATTCTTATGAACTACAAATCTCATACAACAAAAGGTGGGTTAAATGTGCTTGGGGTTTTTGTTAAGAAACCATTTATTGAAAAAGCACCTGATAGGGAAGCTACAGCCCACAAATGGATATCAGGTGAGTTATTCACATATTATAATGACTGGGAAATAGAGTATTGCACTGAAGATATATTTGACTGTATGTCAAGTGGAGTTCCTCATAAACATTGCATAGATAGAATGATAGCAAGGAAAATACTCTGAAATGACAGAAGCGACTAATATGCGATCAGATTAGAAGAATGAAATACGATAAGACTGATATACCTTCGCGTTATGTACAAGCTCGAAAACTCCCGAAGGAAACAATAGCACTCTGGCTATCAACGATCACGAAATATGTACCTCAAAATGCAATCGCCACCATTATCGATGTTGGCTGTGGCACAGGTCGATTCACAAAAGAGCTGGCTGATCATTTCTCAGCTCAAGTATACGGCATAGATCCATCATCAAAAATGTTAAAGGAAGCTATAGAGAATGTTATCTCAACAAAAGTCAAGTTTTTACAAGGCTCAACAGAACACATTTCTTTGAATGATGATTTCAGCGATCTTGTATTTCTCTCGCAGGTTTATCATCACATAGAAGATAAAAACAGAGCATTCCTTGAGATCAAAAGAGTATTAAAAACAGGTAAATTCCTCTGTATCCGTACATCAACCATAGAGAATCTTAACACAATTCTCTACCTTCGGTTTTTCCCGCAGGCATTGAAGAAAGATATGGAATTTCTATCATCAAGAAATGATGTAATAGATACTGTACATAGTAGCGGGTTTAAGTTAAAGGGACACGAAATAGTACGGCAGAAGTTCGCTAATAATCTTAAGGAATATACTGAAAAAATCAAATCAAGAGGGTTATCAGATCTTGTTAGTATAACCGATGGAGAATTTCACGATGGGCTTGCCAAACTCGAGATTTACTGTAAAGAACAGGATACAGAAACAGATGTTATCGAGGAACTCGATTTCTTTATCTATACAAAAGTATGATTGAAGTGACTATCAAAGGGAAGCGGCTCATGTTCCAGACAAACAACACTCTGTTTTCCCCCCGTTATATTGATCCTGGCACTTTAGCAATGCTTTCTCAAGTTGATTTTGACGTTGAAGAGCTCATTTTGGATCTTGGATGTGGATATGGTGTTGTGGGCATTGTAGCTGCGAAATTTATTGATCCATCCAGAGTATATATGATTGACATCGATGCAGAAGCAACTCGTCTTTCAGAAGAAAATGCAAGATTAAATAAGGTTGAAGGTGTGCATATCATACAGAGTGATGGATTTAAAAACCTGGAAGCTACAGGATTCTCACTCATTCTTTGTAATCCTCCTTATACAGTAGACTTTGCAGTTCCAAAATGCTTCATTAAGAAGGGATTCAATCGACTAAGAATCGACGGTCGCTTTTTCATGGTGACCAAAAGGCGCCTGTGGTATAAGAATAAGTTCATCTCAACTTTTGGAGGAGTGCAGATCGAACAAGTAGACGACTACAACGTCTTCTGCGCAATTAAAAAAACCGAACATTATGTGAACGGGCTAGCAAACCCGAAGCACAAAAAGATAATAAGTAAGAAACTCAGACGCAAAACATGAAGGAAATGGAAGATCTAATTCGTTATTATTCTGCCATAGCAAATGAGTATGATTCCACTGCAGGGTATCTTGATAAAAGAGCCGAAAAAATGCGCAAAGCAATGAAGCAACGCCACCAAAAGATATTAATGAACAAAGATGTTCTTGAAATTGCGTGTGGAACAGGATACTGGACAAAGGTTGTAGCGGAAACCGCAAAATCCGTATTGGCGACTGATGTAAGTCGAAAAATGATTTCAATCGCACAAAAGAAATATAAATCCCTCAAGAATGTAATATTCCAAGTATCTGATGCATATTTGTTGAAAAACATATCTGGAAATTTCAATGCAGCATATGCCCATTGGTGGTGGTCACATATTCCAAAATCAAGAATAAGAGATTTTCTTCTCAATTTACATAAAAAACTCCAACCAGGGTCATCTGTTATATTTTCTGATCATTTGCCTACTTATTTCGACAAGAAGATTAAGGTCATTCAGAATGAAAGTGGTGACAGAGTTGAAGAAAGAACACTGAGTGGTGGGAAAAAATATCTCGTAATAAAGAATTTTCCAACAAGAGAGGAAATGCAGAACTACTTAAGTGGATTAGCAGAAACCATTGATTTTCAAGAATACGATAGGTATTGGGAATTACACTATACTATGATGAAATAAATGGGACTGACGACTAACTCTCGTCCACCTCACCAGGATGCTTGTCCCGCTTGATCAGCGGGGTTATAAGACAAAAAACAGGCAAGATAATAAGAGTGCCTTTTGAGATACAACCATACTATTAGCATTAATTAAGGTCGAGATGACATATTCGTGATTCAGAATTATACTCACAGCCCTCTTGTGATTTATCCAATACAAAACCGAATTTTCGGAAAGGAAAAAAGGATATGTTCATACCAACCTGTTCAGGAGGGCTAGGATACACACAAGCCTCGATTCTTTGGTATCCATTGTTGCGACAAAAATCTATCAGCTTTTCAATCATTTGAGAAGCTATGCCCTTACCACTATACTCTTTCAATACGTATAGGCAACCAATAACCATGGTTTTGTCTATATTGTCATTCTGAGGAGACGTCGGTAGCGCAATGTGTCGAGCATGTTTTTTTGGAATGAAAATCATCTGTCCTACAATCTTGCTGCCATCACGAGCCAGGAACCCAATCCCGCCTACCTCATCGAAAATCGTTGGCCACATGTCGCACTTGTACTCATGAAGGTTTGCTCCGAACATGTAGCAGTAGTAATACTGCTTTAGGCCATTCAAAATCTCATCACGGGTGATTAGCTGAATCATGAGTTGTCCTTCCGTCGGAATGAAATGATTTCCTCTCCTAATGTCCTCAGGTGCCCGCGCCAGTTGTTGAGTGGGATTCTCTTACCGTTCACGAACACGTTGGAGTAAACACCTCCTGGTCGTTGCCCTGACCGCCATTCCTGTATGAGAGTAGCTATATACGATGGTAAATTGCCAATGTCTGCGTCACTTATTTCCCAGAGGTTGTAGATTTTCAATTCAATATTATGTTCAGCGCATATCGTCTGGATTGTAGCAACATCCCTAGAAGCCATGCAGAAAGGATTGACAAGAAGTTCAACAACAGAAAATTGCGATTTAGTCTTGCCCTTATTCATACTCAATTATATCTAGCAACGACACTGGGTCAAGCCCAGTTCAACTCACCAGGATGTTATAGATAACAAACAGCTAAAATATTGAAGGTGTTGTTTGGGATGGTGAAAAATAAATAGAATCAGACAATCTATGTTGAGTAATTGCAGCAATGAAAAATTCTGTATACTCAGGATTTTCGTTTCGCCCAAAACGTCGCTCTTCCGTCACCTTTTACAAATTCTCTGATATTCTCTGTCCCAGCATAAATGCTTATAATCTCCATGTCATATTTCAGCAACCACTCCACTACTTCATTCATACCAACAGGATGTTTCTGTATCTCCCATTTCTTTTCTTGTATATCTCCGTTCGCATATACTATTTCCAGTCGTCGCGCTGCTTTCCACAGTTTTCGTTTCTTATCAACCCATATCGCTTTACTATATTCTTGCAGTTTCGTCCCGTCCTGACAGATGCCTGAAGGAAAAGCTTTACTTTCAGCATCTATTATACACCACGAATCAGGAAGTTCGCTTTCAATGTTATCATTATCTACAAAAAGATAGCCATTTGGAACCAATGACTCAACAGCTTTTCGAATAATAGTATCTTGCTCATCAGGATGCGCTAATTCGAAGAGACAATTTCCTCCTAGTAGCACTACATCAAAAGGCTTTGGCCACGTGCATGATGTAACATCGTCCTTTTTTAATTCAATTCTTTTTTGTGTTTCAGAAGGTAGCTGCTGTAGTTTTTGTTGTAGTCGATTAAGCATTTCACCTGAGGAGTCCATACCTAAAACCTTGTATCCTGCTTCTGCGAGAGAGACCAATACTCTACCTGTACCACAAAATGGCTCAAGTATTTTTTGGCACTTCAACTCACTCAGGAGATTTAGAATGAATTCCACATCATGAGAATAAGTCTCCACCTGGTCGTATATCTCTGCCACATGTTTATCTACCTCATATGGATTTACTTTGTTAATGGCCATATTCTCTCCCCTAAATCGACCTCGAACAACCCCACTTGAACTCACCAGGATGTTGTGGATAATAAACATACCGGCGGTATTCGATTACAGTGATTGTAACAAAGATTACGGTGATAAGAAATAGTGCCGTTTGGGGTGGAGAAATCTATTTCGTCAAGAAGATTGACAGACGAAGCTTACCTTGACAATAAGAAATAATTATATAAAATAAAGTATGAATGTACGTCGATGATTCGGTTTGTGCTGGCGGTACAGACTGAACTCACATAATTGCTAGAGCGGGATATGACAACATAATATTCCGTCTTTCTATTCCCACTTTCATTAATAAAAACTAAAATTGGAGGAAAAAATGATGAAAATGACTACCATGAAAAAATTGGTTGATACGCTTAATAAAAACTATGAAAGTTCGATAGCGAATGAAATTGCCAGTTATTGGGGTTATGATAAAGGTTCTGTAAAAGAGCAACGTATAAGTGCCAATGCTGTTTTTCGTTTCAAAAAATCCGGTGAAGATCATTTCCTTCGATTCAATTCGCCAAGTGAACGTACGTTTGAATACATCAAAGCTGAAGTAGATTTTCTGAATTATTTATCAGACAGCGATATTTCTGTTGCCAAACCAGTGAAATCGTTATCTGGTAATTATATTGAGAAAGTTGACACGTCACTTGATACATATTATGCAGTAGTTTTTACTGCTCTTAAAGGAAAGCAATACGATATCGAGAATTTGAATAAATCAATGTTTCATACGTGGGGCAGGGCTTTGGGAATGCTTCATCATGCCTCGATTGGGTATGAAACAAAACACAGACCGTCCTGGAAGAATCACCTTAAAGTGATTTCTGAGATTTTGCCAAAGGAAGAAATCCTTGTTCAGAAAGAATTGAGATTTGTCACTAACAAACTAACTAAACTATCAATGAGCAAAATGAACTATGGGTTAATCCATCATGATTTTGAGTTGGACAATCTTTTCTGGAATGGCAATCATATTAGCATACTGGATTTTGATGATTGTGATTACTACTGGTATGTTGCCGATATCGCATTTGCTCTCAGAGATTTATTTGTAGATGTGGTAGATTTTAATAACGAAAACTACCTATCATTCATAGAAGGTTATCAAACAAAAATGTCTATTGATAAAGAAGTACTAAAAGACCTACCACTATTCAGACGAATGGCAGACCTTGTCACTTATGCTAAATTATTAAGAGCTTTCGAGGGAAGTAGTCCAGAGGGAGACGAAGAGTGGGTAAGGTTGTGGAATAAGATAGAATCCCATATTGATGAGCATCGAAAGCATTTTGAAGAGTATCACAGGTAGTGAGTATGTGATTTGTTTAACCTCGTCCAACTCACCAGGATGTTATAGACCGCAAACAGGCACAGATTTGGCACAAAGTTTGTACCTTGCCAAAAATAACCTGAGATACCATAATTTATTCGCTGGAAGCCACGGACCGCTAGTCCGTCGGTCTGATTTCCTGTCTTCTGTGAAGTAAATGCCTATTTAAAAGATACAATTAAATGTTTTATTTGTCTCCAGTAACCATCTGCTATAGCATCGCGGAGAATATGGGGTCGAAGATCATACTCTATTAATCGATCTACTGGTAGCCAGTGCTGAGCCAAATATGAAACGCAACTTTCAATCTCATAGGTATCAAGGTCAACAAGAAAAAAATGCTCAATACCATGAACCAAACCCCCGCCATAACGGAATCGGTTCTCGATCACAAATAAGTATTTTGCTGAAATCACTCGCGCATTAGTCTCCTCAGCATATTCTTTACATATGCGCTCTTCCATCGATTCTCCAAGTTCTAACTTACCTCCAATAGTACCATAACAAGCATTTGGGTCATCGTTAGGTCGTTGCACTAACAGCTTTCCGTCATGAAAACACAGGCTACGCACACTTATTCTTACTTCCTTCTTATTAATGATTTGTTGAAGTAGTTCTTTTTCTTTACCCATTTTTACCTCCGGAGTATTGTACAATCCATAACTACGATGTCAATAATATGTTTAACCCTCTAGGATGTCGAAGATCTCGAGTAAACCGAGAGGTTATAGACAACTTACTAAACATGGGAGATGCGGTGACAAGCAGCAGAGGAGAAAAAAAGAGTGATATTTGAGGTAGTTGTAATGTGATGCACAACGGACCACCAGTCCGTCGGTCTATCTTAAAAATGTCCAATGTCCAGCGGAACGTATCGAATTTATCGAGATGCTAACAGTGCTGTCGGAGATCCCGAAGTACTGAAGGGAAGAATTGAAGTAACCTGATCCCATATTCCCAAGTTCACAACCACCACCACCACCACCCTTTACTTGAAGCTTATCGACAAACCAATGCGTGCTCTCCTTGGTGCTGTATAAGCGCTAACCCAATCATCGGTAGACTGCGCAAGTTCATAAAATGCATTATACTCTTCAGGAGGAGTGATGACGCCATCATGGTTCTTGTCAGCAGCAGGGCTGTAATAGGGGGCGGTAAATGTGATGTAATCGTCAAAATCTTCTTTCTTGATACTTTCCAAAGGCACCCAGGTGCCATGAGGCCTGATCATGTATCTTGCATTCAACACATTGATGATTTCTAAATCCGCGCTTAAAGCCATTTTTCCTATGTTGAATGACTTTGACATAACACAGTCAATCCGTTTCTGAAATGGTAGCAGAAATATGTTCCGATCAGTATATTTCCCTTCAGGACCCGGCGGTGTGTAGGGGAAACCTTTCCCAAAATAACAGAATAAATAAACCTTACTCTGTAATGGAAGATTAATATTACCCTGAAAAAATACCCGATGCCGTTGGTCAAAATCCAGATAGTATTCCTTGGCTTCAAAAACCAAACTCGTATCTGAATCTTCCGCATAGTATCGATAATATACTTCATCTGCGAATGAACTGGTGCCTCGTGCCCACGATATCGTATATGACAACTTGCCTGAGAAAACTGGATTTTCGTACTCAATTATTGCCTCTGCTCCTTTGACGTTCGCATATTCCACGTTGAAATACGATGTGTAGCTTTTCGGCAATGCAGGAACAAACCTGGTACCAACGAGGTTTGAGACATCCTTATAAAATGTATTCACCGTTGCCACAACATTTTCTCGTAACTCTCCCTGAAATCCTATTTCATAGCTTATTGTCTTTTCTGGCTCCAAGTCTGGGTTTCCAACTAGCGGAGGCCGCACATGAGATGGTAATGGTATTATATTGTAGAACTGGTACATATAATCATATAAGGGCGGTTGAGCATATCTTCCCACGTTGGCACGAAACATGAATCTTTCAGTAACCATAAAGGAAAAACCAAAACGTGGTGACAATAGTATTTTTGGAGCAACATTAGCAATATCTGCATCATAATAATCATACCGACATCCGATTTTCGCAAATAGTCCTTCATAGTCAACATTGTTTTGGACATAGATAGAGTATTCTACAGGGTTATATCTATATTCGTCGTTTATTTGATGCATACTGTCGCTGATTTCATGAGTGAAATTGCTTAGTTCCATATAGGTATATTCAATGCCAGCGTTAACTTCATGATAATCATGCACTTGAAGACGAGTGCTTAAACATCCCCTGAACAAATGAGATGTTTTATCCTGATATTCATCGTAGTCACCAGTCATTCTATAATATCTTGCCCAAACTCCAAAAGGGTTTTTAAAGGTCGGATGTGCTTTCTCTATAGTGTTATAATCGCGAAATTCAAAATCCTCGAAAACACCGTATGGACCTGCTTCTCGAACGCCATACATTCTCCTCGTGAACAGTCGACTCATGGTAAGTTTGAAAAGTGAACGGGTTGTTGGAAGATAGCTTATGTTCAAAGCTTGAAAATTGCCGTATCTCATGTCTGACCTCCAGTGGTCAAGGTGAAAGCTGAATTGGTGGCAATACCGATCGAATTGCGTTCGGGAATGTGCACCACTTAGGCCAAATGTTAAATTGCCGGTTGGAGTGTATAACCATTTAGTATATACGGTGTAGTCATCACGCTCTTTGTGTGGTTGAATATAGAGCTTTGGATTCCAGTCGTCCGTATGCATAATATCCAGAGAAACCAGTCCTCTCAATTTCTTTGCAATTGGCAAATGAATAGCTGATTGCCATGTCTCATATCCGTAGTCGTAGTAATAAGGCATAATACGTTCTGTCTTGCCATGAGTTTCTGCATGGAGAACATCTGAAGGGCGCTCCGTAACTAAATCAACTACACCAGACATTGCCCGACCGTATTCCACATCAAACCCGCCGGGCAAAAATATAACCTCTTCAATCACTTGTTTGGATATATTGATTGCAAGATCTCCTGTTTGGGGATCGTTAATAGGGATATTGTCGATCATGTACTGTACTTCGGTCGCCCGCCCGCCACGGACATGTATTGCAGTATCAACCATAGCAACGGCAGCCTGAAACGCGACTATTTGACTAGTGTAGTCAATGGGCAAGTGCGGAAGTTGCGTTTTCCTGATGATATATGTAGAACCCACATAGTCTTTCTTTACCACAGGCAGCTCACTAGTTACTGTTATTGGCGCAATTTCTATGGCTGTTTGGGTAATGTCGATTTCCAGTCGAGTTGCGTAACCTGTCTCTACGATAACATTTTCGAGCCTCTTTGTCTGATATCCAATACAAGAAATCTCAAGAGTATACATACCTGTCTCAACATTCAGGATGAAAAACCGCCCTTGTTCATCCGTTGCAGCACCGATCTCGGTGTCCAGTATGAGAACATTTGCATATGCAATAGGTTCTTCTGTAGTTGCATCTTTGACAACTCCTTGAATTTTGCCACTTGCTATATTGAGTAACGCCAATGCTAAGATCATTTCAATCACGGATCCTCCAGTTAATTATAAATAGATCGTTGCTTGTGTCAAGTATATGGTGCTTTTTTCCTGTAAGTTATGCTAATCCGCTGGAGTATTAGATAAAATTATTTCAAAAGGATTGCTTTTTCCACTTTTTTGTAGTCTGCTGTTTCAATCCTTATAAAATAAATACCGCAGGCTACTTGCCTTTGATGATCATCCCTACCATCCCAAGTTAGATTGTGGATTTGATTCTTCAGTTTTTGGTTATGCAAGAATGTCTTCACACAGCGACCCGAAACATCATAGATTTTCAAGCTAGCCTTTTTATCTGTCAATCCTTGGATCCCAATACTCAAGCTTTGCTTGAATGGAGTTGGGTAGACTGCAAGAGTGGGGATAACAGACGGTGGTGATGCCATACTGTCTCTGATCCCTGTGGGTGGGATACCAAAATATCGCATTATTGAGTCGACTAGTACAAGTTTTGTTGACGGAGGCGAGCCATCATCCAGACCACCTAGCTCAAAGGATAAACCAACTGTGCGGTTACCTGCGGCAACACCACAGTTGAGATTATTGAGTGTTTTCCTAAAAATCAATACACCACCGCTGTTTGGATCAATGCGGTCAATTGAATTATCCTCACCTGAGTAATTAAATACCATTGATTGTGTAAAAGTTCCATTTTCGCCTGATACATGTGAAACAGAACCGATCCAATTCGTAACTGCCAGAATGTTAAAGAGTTGACAGAAATCATATCCGTGATGATAATGTGGATCGCCGTACCAAACATCTCCTCCTTCCATATAGACTCTGCCTGATAGCACCTCAAGGTATCGTTGGATTTCC
>JBARXC010000058.1:0-7739 GCA_049647125.1 bacterium
AGGAAATTATTAACAAGCGGTATGAAAAACTGGCCTTGGCAAGGGCGAAAAGGATGGAATATAATAACCAATTTTCCACCTTAAATCAGACCCCTGTTTTGTCCGATTCCCGCTGAACCAGTACAGAAGCGCCTACTGACACTCCAGAAAAAAATTCAAATATAGCAAATATACCACACATTATTACAACAGCAATTCTTGCCCAGTTTTTCCCTTTCCACAGAAAAACGGCAAAGACTACACCAACGATTGTAATAAGATACATAAAACCGACTACAATTGCTGTTATTTTTACGCCCAAAGGAGCGCTCATTTTTTCTACAATATTTTTATTATCTGCTTGCATCTTTCCCCTTTCTGCAATTCCCTTCTAGGTAATTATAGTGTACAATTAGTCGATGTCAAGGGTCGGGGTACCCCGCTTGGCTTGTGACAAATATGTCACACCTCACTCTTAATGCGTAACATATTTTTGGATTTATTTGTTGATGCCAATTCCCAGTATTTTTTTCCATAAATAGATTGAAAGAGTAATCATTAATAACGTTGCCGAAAGAACAAAAAACCATAAAAGGAAAAAGAACCTCATCAAGATTTCATGATATAGCATACCCAAGAAGTATAAAGGCATAATGTCCTCCTTTCTATACATTTGCTTTCTGTAAGTGTACTAACCTACTTCTTACTGTCAAGGGGGTGTACCCGGTACGGAGGATGTCAACTAGCCCCTACCTCATCACAAAGTAGGTACCATCTCTCCTGGTGTTCGCAGCCAAAACTTGACACTCAGTGTACGATAAGTATAATAGTTATAAAAAAAGACTAGAAGGTTTGCGTAGATAAAGAGGAGTTGTAGTGATTAGTTATTTTAGAAAAAATATTAAGCGCCATCTTCTTTGCTTGTTATTCATCAGCATTCTTCCAGGATGTGATGATGCAATAACTTACCATGAACAAGGTTGTCAATATATGGATAATGATGAATTGGACAAAGCAATTTTCTGTTTTTCAAAAGCAATAGAATTAGGATCCGATTATACTATGGCATATTACAATCGTGGATTGTGCTATAGTATATTAGAACAATATGATTACTCAATCAAAGATTTTTCGTTAGTTATTGATTTTGATTCATGCTTTCGATATGCTTACACGTTTAGGGGCTGTTGCTATGTATGTAAAAACGAGAATGAAAAGGCATTTTCTGATTTAAGCAAGGCAATAATTATAAATTGTGATGATTATACTGCTTATCACTTTAGAGGTGTTTGTAATCACAATACAGGACAATACCACAAAGCTTTTGAGGACTATAGTAAATCTATTCAACTTGGTTCAGACATGGCGCTGACCTACAATAATAGAGGCATCCTATATATGGATAGAGGAGAGTATAGTGCGGCTGTTACTGATTTCAATATGGCCTTAAAACTTGATCCATCTGATCCCTTAATTTATGAAAATAGAGGAATCGCTTATTACCTTAGAGGCAAGATGGCGCTTGCTAAAAAGGATTGGCGAAAAGCGCATGATTTAGATTATGATTGTCCAACTTATCCAGAGGCAAGAAAACTAATTGGCTTATGATCAGGGTGTGGTAATGCAAGATTATCAAAAAGATTCGGCGGTGGCAATAACGATACGGGGACTTATCGGCGGTCTAACAGGTGCGGTCATAGGGGGAGCTCTATGGGGATTGATTGTTGTAGTTACTAATTTTGAAATAGGGTTTATGGCAACTGGTATTGGATTTTTAGTTGGCATTTTTGTTGTGTTTTTTACAGGAGGACGTAAAGGTATACCTCTGCAAATTGTTGCAATGATATGTGCTGTTATTGGAATTTTAATAGGTAAATATTTCTTTTTTTATCATTCAGTGAAGCAATTTGTAGCGTCGGAAATTGGACCAAAGACAGCTGCTTCACTTACATTATTTTCTAAATCTGTTATTCAGCTTATTGGAGAGGATCCCATGTTGGTATTTAGCCCATTGGATATTCTTTGGATTATTCTAGCACTTGTGGCAGCTGTAAGAATCCCATATAGAAAGTAACAATATAACCCCTTTTTAAACCCCCATATAAAAAAAACGTGTCTTGTACATGCTATGATGGCGTAATGCAATACCTCACTCTCAGTGTACACCTTATTTTTTGACTTTCAGCTGAGGTGAATGTACCCGGTACGGGGGATGTCTATATACCCCCTACCTCATCACAAAGTAGGTACCATCTCTCCTAGTGTGCACAGTAAAATATCCGGGAGTCAATACTTGACAATTATCACCAATCAGTTACAATCTTCCGTTGATAGAAAAAGGTTACAAAGAATGAGAACAAGGGAGATAATCAATGAAAGAAAGATTATACGATGTCATTAAATGGGGATTGATTATTCTGATAGCTGGGTTTACCATTTATATGATATATCCTAAATACCATTTTATCGAATCCACGATAAGAGGGAATACGATTACAGGCAAAGTAGAAAAATATGTACAAAAGAGCGGTAAATGGAAAGATCTTAACTATAGAAAAATCAGCAAAATGGAAAAGTTATTTGGTGAAAGAACACAACCATCAAGATAGTGTAATTCGTGCCTTAGAATGCCTCTGTGTGGCACCACTAGAAAAAACCGAAAATCGCACTCGCAAAGCGTTGATAGACAATACTTTCAGAAGCCATAAAATACGAAATCGAGTTACTTAGTCATCTCAAACAATCAAGCATATATCATTCAGAAGTGCCTTAGAATAGTTCTCAACACTCCAGGACATAGTTCCGATATATGTTATAAGTATCTATAAGTATTCTATAAGTGTATATAATGGGGGTATTTTGGGATATATCCTACTTGTAATGATTATAAATGGCTCGAAATATAGACACTTTTTTAGAAAGTGCATCGGTTGCACTTAATTCTTCTGTTGAGGTTCCAAAATGTAAAAAGTCATTGAAATATCGTGACTTTTAAACATATACCTATACAAACAAACACACAAACGACCCCCGGTAGGCACCTTACACGACCTTGTGCGTGCCGAAAAATAGGGGGGGTGTCTTAATTAATTCCAAAGGACTCAGAATTGAATTTTTCCCTCACCAAGGTGCGTATTTCTTTTATACCAATATTAGACAATTGGTAGACTCGCGTTGGTGAAATACCCAATTCTGAAGCAATCTCTTTGTATGTTTTTTTATTTAGGATTTGTTCCACAATGTATTGAATTCTATTGTCTTCTATCTGTTTAACACAATCTAAAACTGAAGTTATTTTATCCTTTACTATCTCGTCCTCATGCCATGTATCATAGGATACTTTATCAAACTCATGTTCGTTCATGCTATAGCCTGTACCATACTTCTTTCTCGGCTTATCCACTTTTTTTCCTTTTAATATATTTTCAGAAGTGAACCTGAGGTAAATATTCCCGTGTCTCGAATAAGCTTTGCGAAGAGTAATCTTGTCACCGATCATTTTGATAGCTTCGTTGCTAAGAGTCAACTTCAGTCGTCGATCACCGAAAATTTTATAGGCACTTTCCCGTGAACCAATATCACGATCACTAACCATAATGGTAAGGTTTTCTCCATCAAATTTCTTGCAGGTACACAGACCTTTGAAAATATGTTTTTTTGGTGAAGAACCAGCTCTCTTTGGTGAATATCTTGCCCGTTCTGCAAGTTGCCTAATTCGCTCTGGATCCTTCTCAGATTCTAATTGTGAAGCAAGTTTAATTAGCTTCGAGTATTTCAAATCTGAAGCCAAATCCGGGTCAATTTTCTCGATTTTTTCATACAAACCATATGCTTTGATATAATTATATGCATTGCTTCTTTTTATTCTATAAGAGAGCGATTTGATGAACAAATCAAATGTTCTGTACCCAAGCATTTTATATAGCTTCTTTGATTTAATCTCACGGAATAATTGTCCTCTTTTAAAAAAACGCATTTTATGTTCGTGAATCAATTTTCCAATCTGATCACTAGTCACCTGTGCTTCTTCTGCTGACATTATCAAAACTTCACCGGTAGTTGGAGATTTGGGTCTTTTTTTGAAACCTGGCATATATAAACCTACATATATACTATTGAAAACCAGAAGCCAGTCAAGCAACTGAGCTGAGTAAAAACAATGTATAAAAATGTCCAACTTGTTGCACTAATAGTCCTTATATAGCTATTAAGCCCGTTTTTGCTCCAAATTCAGAGACATTTTGCTAAAAATCAATGAATTTGTACATTAGTAGATGAACAATATGGTAGTAAAAGAAATAGTAATGTTCTGCAACAAAACAGGAGGAAATATGACAAAAACAAAAGAACCATCGATGACATCAAGGATGATAAAGCTGTGCTTTATGACAGCAATGAAAGATAGAGAAGGAAATGTCTTCAAGGATGATAAGGGACGCATTACTTACCTATCCAGCTTTCCAGGTGTCGATATAAAAGTAATTCCTAATCCCAACAGCAAATGTGATGGATTGGAATATATACTCTGTGTTGCATCCCCACTAACAATACTCCCAGGTTTAGGTGAACCCCTTGAGGAAAATGAATTAAGTAATGAAGAGCAGTAAGAATAATCTTGGTTGGGTGAAATTCCACCGTATTCAATGGGATCATTGGGTGTCGAAGGACAAACCATATTGCCGGGGTTATGTCTGGCTTGATTTGTATTCAAGCGCAAATCATCAAGATAATACAATACTTTTTGACGGTCGACCAATGCTAATAAAAAGAGGTCAGCGATTAACATCCATTACGAAGCTCTCAGCAAAGTACGGCTGGGGTTACAAGAAAACAAGCAACTTCCTCAACAGACTGGAAGAGCAAAAGATGATAAAGCAAAAAAGAACATCAAGATACACGCTTATTACCATTGAAAACTATGACCTTTACCAACCCAGGAAACGCAAAAGGCAAAACAGAGGCAAAACAGGGGAAGAACAGAGGCAAACAAACAAGAATGATAAAGAAGGAAAAAAGAATCCTTTAACCAGCTTACCTAATAGGTAACAAGGAGGTGTTTATGGACTATGAGATTGAGCTGATAACCTGTTGTCTACTGGACAACAATATCATAGATACAGCAGTGACGCTTGGCGTCCAGCCTGAATGGTTTACGAATAATCTATACCAACAGATTTGGACAACGTCAGTTGACAGAAATCAAAAGGGACAAACCGTCGATACAGTCTGGGTCTACGACTTTATGAAGGAGAAAACGGGTCAGCGAGACCTCACCTTTACCGATGCAACGCACGATGTACTTCTACCAAAGAGTGAAGCGCTATCGGCTATCGAAATAATGAAACAAGACCATCAAGAAAGGCAGATTACTGATCTATTGAATAATGCACTGAGTAAAGTGGCTACAGAAGAGCCTGATTTACTCGTACGTGAATTAACGGATCGTCTGATTCAATTACAAGACAGCGAAAAAGACAATTCGGAAGAGAATATTGAAGAAGAAATTAGCCAAGAATTGGACAGGGGTATTGAATACACTACAGGATTTCATGAACTTGACTATCTGGTAAAAGGTATTGAACCCGGTGTGCTCTGGGTGGTAGGCGGTTTCACTAGCAACGGTAAGACAACTTTCGCATTGAATCTTGGTTATAACTGTGCTGATAAAGGTCATCCTGTTACCTATTTCTCCACAGAGATGTCCAAAAAACTGTTGATCAAGCGAATTGCAACGATGAGGTCGGGTGTGAATCCGTCAATTGCAGCGAGCCTTACTGATGAGGAAAAGGAATGTTTCAGAAAGGAACTACCCGCAGTATTGAACTTACCAATTGATGTCCATTGCACCTTATCCTTACCAGAAATTCGCATGGCTATCCGTAAACGGAAGTCCATATTGTACATTGTTGATTATATACAGATGATTGAACCTGGGATGAGATTTGAAAGCGAAGTGAGGAAATTAGGTTATATTGTCAGGGAATTAGAACGTCTGACTAAAGAGTATAACGTCTGTATTATTGCCACGTCACAATTCAATCGGGCAAGAGAGGAAGCTCCGAGTTTGTCAAGTTACAGGGGTTCGGGTGAGATAGAAGAAAACACAGATATAGGTATTCTAATGTATTACCCATACCAACAGGCAAAATATGAAGACCAAGTAAAAATGGTAGAAGATGGCTCGGATAACATCATGAATGTGATGGTAAAGAAGAATCGCATACACGGACTAACAGGAACAATTCACTGTGAGTTCGATAAAAGGGCGATGCGAATGAGTGAATTGGATGAATTGGAGATGACAACATGAAGCTATTGGATATCACTCAGTTATCAGAAGCTATAAGCGTAAAGAAAAAAACAATCTACGACTGGGTACACCAAGAGAAAATCCCGTATGTGAAATTAGGGCATCTGCTGAGGTTTGATCCCAATGAGATAGACCGTTGGTTAAAAGTAAACAAACACTGCGGTTCTTTTCGAGACTGACATCAATGCGCCTTGACTTTCTTCTTCATACTCTTATAATGCTTCAGGAAGATAAACTTAGGAGGAATAGATGAGCACATACCAGCGCAATGATGCATGGTGTGTAGACTGTTCCTTCAAAGGCAATAGGGTGCGAAAGAAGATAGGTAAATCCAAAAAACTAGCCAAGGAAATAGAGAAAGATATTCAGGCGCAATTCGTAAGAGGTGAATACTCAAAATTTGTCAAAAGAAAGAGAGTGCTCTTTGATGAACTATGTGATAAATACCTGCAATTCTCCAAAGCGAATAAACGACCGAATGTGCATCGATGTGATAAAGGTTTCGTCAAAAACCTACTTAAAGTATTCAACAGCAGACGTATTGAGAGTATTACAGCTTATGAAGTCGAACAGTACATGATGAGACGTAAAGCAGATGTCACACCGTCTACCGTAAACAGAGAACTCACCTGCATTAGACATATGTTCAACAAAGCAGTTGAATGGGGGTTGCTAGATCACAATCAACTATCTGCAGTTAAGAAATTCAAAGAACCGCCAGGTCGAGTGCGCTTCTTGTCCGAAGAGGAAATGAAGGATCTCATAAGAGCATGTTCTGAACATCTTAAGCCCATTGTTATGATGGCATTGTATACCGGTATGAGAAAAGGTGAAATTCTCAACCTTCAGTGGCACGACATAGATTTGGGGAATAAAACGATAACGGTTAAGAAATCAAAAAATAATGAGATAAGGACTTTGCCTATTCACAACACACTATACAGCATTTTAAAAGCACACAGAAATGGAAATGATGGACAGGCTGTTTTTATTAATAACAATGGATGTCCGCTTGGTGACATCAAACGTAGTTTTACTACTGCTCTCAAGAAAGCTAATATCAAAGATTTTCGCTTTCACGATCTCCGGCATACTTTTGCTTCTCATCTTGTCATGAAAAATACTGATATAAGAACCGTACAAGAACTTATGGGACATAAGGATATTCGAATGACAATGCGGTACAGTCACCTGTCCAATGCACATCTAAAACAAGCAGTAAACCGATTATCTGATGTCACTCTCAGGTCACTGGATGAAAGTAACAAAAAATAGAATCTCGCAAAGCATTGTAACACAAAAGCCAGCGTCCGGATTCGAACCGGAGACCTGCTGTTTACGAAACAGCTGCTCTGCCGACTGAGCTACGCTGGCGTATTTTCATTATAGCCCATAGGTCTGGGTTGTCAATGTTCTCAATTGAAATACGAATAGTAATTAAGTTATTGGA
>JBARXC010000059.1:0-13626 GCA_049647125.1 bacterium
TGATTAGAAATGAGTGTAAAATTAGGTTTTATAGATAGGATTTATTTTATTTATAACGATACTCAATTATATCATGTACCAGGATGCAGTCAATAACTCTTTCGACTCACCAGGATGTCGAAGATCCCGAGTAAATCGAGAGGTTATAGACAACAAACAGGTAAAAAAATATTGAGGGTGCCGTTTAAGATGGTGATGAGCATTTGAAAGACGTCAGAATAATTCATTACTCCTTCGCCTTGAAGTCATTGACTTACCTTTTTAGGTGAATATACTTTGGTAAACTGTTGAAAAGAAGGATTCATAATGACAAAAGTTGCACCTGGAGATAGCGCTTTAGTTATCTTTCCAACAAAGGAAATCAGTGTGGAGATAGATAAGTGGCGTCGTGTCTATGACCCCAATCACAAGACGATTCCACCTCATATGACTATAGCATTTCCACCTTTCATATCAGAGAAACAATGGTTACTGAAAAGAGAGAACTTTACTACACTTTTTAGAACTTTTGGACCCTTCAAGATCACACTACAGAAATTAGGATACTTTAAGGGAGACTCTTTTGTCCTGTGGCTGGAGCCAAAGGATGGTGGGAATTTGCTTCGTATTCACACTGCATTACAAGAGCAATTCCCAGAATATGTTCCTTCATCACAGGTTGAGTATATCCCACATATGACAATTGGTTTTTTTGAATCTGAAAGAGCATTACTTCAAGCTAAGGAAGTGATCTTAGCGGAATGGAAAACAGTTCAATTTATAGTTTATAAACTACTCTATGTAGCGCTCGGTGATGATGGTATATGGCACATTAAGGACAAACTTTATCTTAAAAATAACTAACATGCGATCAGATTGGAAGAAGAAGCATTGAATAACGAACTCCTAGAACCTATTGAGCATATATCAAAAGAACATGATGCAGATCTTTTTGGAGTCGCAAACATAAATGATTTTTCAAAATACAATGGGAAACGGCATCCAAGCTATTATTTACCAAATGCTAAGACTGTCATCGTAATTGGTATTCACATGTATGATCCAATTTTGGATGTTTGGATAAATTCCGTTGATGGGAAAAAGGAATATTACTTAGTGAACGAAATACTTGGTGGTATTGCATCCGTGATATTACAGTTTTTGGAAACTAATAACAAAAAAGCTATTTTGAGCCCTTATTCTGGTGTATTTACAAAAGATGCAGGAGTCATGGCCGGTTTGGGAATAATTGGTAGAAATAATCTGCTTATCACTAAACAATATGGCCCACGGGTAAGACTGAGGGCTATTATAACTGATGCCAAACTTGAACCTACCACCGAGAAACCCAATGTTTCGTGTGATGATTGTCCAAATCTTTGTTGGTCAGCATGCCCTGCTAACGCATTTTCAGACGGGCAGTATAACAAAGAAGTTTGTGCAGAGTATAGTGAAAAAAACCTAAAATGTTTGAGTGACAATGCTTTCTTGTATTGTAGAGAGTGTGAACTTGCCTGTCCTTATGGCAAAGCATAATATGAAAACAGATCATTTTAGCTCTAAAAAAGCTGCTGAGTATTACACCAAAGGTCGACCTTATGTTCATGATGACGTGATACAGCGCATGAGTGTATTTTTTAATCTAAAGAAGACCGTTGAATGGGCTCTTGATATTGGTTGCGGCACAGGATTATCTGCTATAGCACTTAAAGAAATAGCTCATAATGTCGTTGCCTTAGATATTTCTTATGATATGATAGCTATTGCTCCCAGGGAACAGGATATGTACTATGTCAATGCTGTCGCAGAATATATACCAATTGCTGCAACAAGTTTCGAACTTGTGACTATTTCATCGGCATTTCACTGGTTTAATGAAAAACAATCTGCTAACGAACTTAATAGAGTTTTAAAATCAAGCGGACGGTTGGTTATTTACCATAACCACTTGACCCCTTATCAAGAAACATACCCTGAATTCGAACAGTGGTATTATGATATTTTCAAAAAACGCTATCCAAAACCACCACGTGACTACACCATCGATCTCGAATATTTTAAAGAATTAAGCATTATTTTTTCTGGAGAGGAATCATGCGAAAAAGATATTTACTTTACTGCAGAACAACTGATGTATCATCTACTGTCATTAACTCATGTCATTTCTGCTGTTGAAAGTGGTAGAGAAAAATACGCGAATGTTACGAATTGGTTAAAAACAGAAATAACACAGTTTCCCGTGTTTAGATCAGGAAAAGACACTGCAGATAAAGTGAAATTTCATTTCGATGGAACAATCAAGTATTTCCAAAAACAAAAATGATAATGAATTTTATTCTACTTGTAACCATTTATCTCACAAGGATGCTATAGACAATAAACAGGTAAAATAGGGAGCGTTATTTTAAATATAGTAAAGAATTTCAGGTTTCGTCAATTGACATAACAACTTATCAACCAAGTACACGCACAAAATCATACTCACTATCCATTCTGGTTAATTCTGCTCGCTTTTTTATTTTGAGATTTCGCAGAATAAAATCAGCTACGTTCTCAACAGGTACAGAGTTCCCACTTTGGTCTTGTATTGCCAGACGAAAAAGGAATGACGCGCCCTCTCTGTATTTCTGTACGAATGTTGACAAATATGATTTATCACTGATTGGAAATCTCTTGCCTATCACCTGCATTGTATGTATTTTATGATGTATATCACTTTTAGACTCTTTGTCCCGTTGCTCTTCGACATCCCCAAAAAACTCGACTGCGGCTTTCCTTTCAATATTTGGATAGCAATAGAAGATATAGCTGTTATCCTCCATGAGAATAACACTTGTACAGATATTATTTTTTTCATCATTCAATTCGCCATACGACCATTCTAGCAATAATGCGTGAACTTTCTTAACATAGGCTTCATCAGATAGCTGCCAACCTACTACCGGAATATGACCGCGTACACTTGGATGTGTTGCGTAACCAAAGAAACATCCAGTCCATTTTCTTGAATCAACCTGAAAAGTTGGCAGAGGATGAATAAACATGCTTGTATAACTGAAAAGAACTCGGTTTAATACTTCTAAGACTAAAAATACTGCAAGCCCAAATAGAAAAGCATACCACACTGATTGGAAATAGAAAAAAGCAGACACAAGACTAATAATGGTCAAACCTATTCTGATCATCCTAGCAAAACCTCTATATTTTTCGTGCATGGTGATTTCAAAAAAGTGACCCTTACGTCGGATTGAAAAATTGAATCGTAACGCATTTAACCTAAGGTACAATTTCTTACGCATACTTCTTAGCACCTTATTAATTTTTGTAGTCATCGCTTAGAATTGACCAAATTACACTATCACTCCACTGCTCACCACGCCATTCGTGCTTCCTTAGCAGACCTTCTTTCTGGAATCCGATTTTTCTTAGTAGTTTGCTGGAAGCCTGGTTATCTCGATGGTCTGTCGCTTCCATCCTATGTAATCTCATATTTTCAAACGCATATTTTACAACTGCCCTCACTGCTTCAGTCATTATACCCTGCCTGCGATATTTCTTTGAAATGAAATATCCAATTACTCTCTTTGATTGTTTTTTAAATCGAGCTAAACGAATAGAACCAATAATCTTATCATTTCCTTTCTTTGTTATCCACCAATCAATTAAACATTTTTTTGAATACAAATCATATGCTTGCTTAAGGAACTTCTTTGCATCTTCCATGGTTTCAAATCTAGGGCTCACAAACAAATGTGATTTTTCAAGATTATTAAATAGATGAAAAATCTGCTCACTATCATTTATTGTTGCCTCTCTTAGATTCAAGCGATCGGATTCCAAGTTCGGGAATTTACAAAAGGCATCATCAAAACTCATAGTAATTCCTCCAGGCTAATTATATCCTTTCCTAATGAAAAATCAAGATTTGCCCAACTAACCAGGATGTTATAGGCAAGAAACAGGCAAAAGAGTACTGTTTGAGGTTGTGAAACAAAGTTTGTTAAGTCGCCTTGACTTCCACTTCTAATTACTTATAATCTGAAATGCATACAAAAGAGAAGACACCTATAGGTCAGTCTATTGAGAGTTCTCTCAAAGGTAGAACAGCGTTAATTACAGGTTCTTGTTGGGAAGGTATGGGAAGAAGTACAGCACTTCGTCTTGCGCGCGAGGGTGCGAGTATCGTCCTGAATTATGGAACATATCATCGTAGCCAAGAAGCTCACCAAGAAGTTAAGACGCACACAGATAAAATAGATGAGGCGATTAAGAAGCTTGGTGGTCAAGCTATTGTGCAGGAGGCAGATACAAGGGACGAACAACAGGTCAAAGCGATGGTTGAAGCCGCTTGCAAGGAATTTGATCAGATTGATATCCTCGTTAATAATGCTGGTGGAGATTGGGACGTCCGCGACTATACGGATATCAGTTACGAGCACTGGAAAGCGGTGCTGTCGGCTGAGATCAACGGTACTTTCTTAATGATGAAGCATATCGTACCAGGTATGAGGAAACGTCGATGGGGGCGTATCATCCACATCGGACTGGATGGCGTACTTCGGCTAGATAGCATGAAGGGTGTAGCACCAGATTATTGTTTGGGGAAAGCCGCTAGAGCGTGGATGACTATGGCATTCGGCGTGCAAGAGCTAAGCAAGGGTATCACAGTAAACTGCATCGAGCCAGGTCCAACAGCACACATGACCTTTGAGGAAGCTCTCAAGACAGCAAATGACGATTACTCGACTTGGTGTCAAAGAGGAAAACCGACCTGTCATGATGTTGCGGAACTTATAGCATTTCTTTGCTCTGAGGCTGGTCGTTTTATCTCTGGTAGTACCATTCGCCTACCCATATTTTAGCTCAGGATGCCTGTCCCGCTTGATCAGCGGGATTATAGACAACAAACAGCGAAAAGAGTGCAGAAGGTATGTTTCAACGCAGTAGATACTTTAAACAAACCTATCTTGATTTCTCACTTGTACTGGTTACAATATAATAGTTTAAAGGAAATATATATGGAAGAGTATAAGTATTCAGGCAATTATGATGATCCACTTCTTTCCTATCTGTACGATCAAGAAGAAAAATATACAGATGACATTGAATTGTTGCGCAGACTTATAGGTAGCTTGGGTCAACTAAACATATTAGAGTGCTTCAGTGGCACAGGTCGCATTCTAATACCCCTTGCTCAAGATGGACATATAATAACTGGTAGTGAAATAGCTCAGGCTATGAATGCAAGAGCAGTTGAAAAAATAGCTAAATTAGGAAATGACATCAAAAGCAGAGTAACACTGAAAGTACAAGATGTATTGGATGGCCAATGGGGTGCCGACTATGATCTAGTGATAATGGGAGCCAATGCATTTTATGAATTACCTTCAGCAGCTACACAGGAAAAGTGCATTATTTATGCATATGAATCATTAATAGCGGGTGGATATCTATACATAGACAATAATGATTTTAATGGCGATTGGAATGAAGATTCCTTCGGGAAAGAGCGGGTTATTTTTGAAGGTAAAGACGAGAGTGGTAATTATGGGCGTTACACAATGACAGGACATAAGGTCGATAAGGAAAATGGTATTCTCTACATTAAACGTGGCTGTCTTAGGCGTAACGCTGATGGTTCTGAAGAATACAAAGAGTATATTGGTAAAAAACATCCGGTTACCGCAGGAGAAGTTGAGAATTGGTTGAAGAAATACCGTTTTAACATTATTCACCTATTTGGTGATAGAAAAGGTACATCTTATGGTTCTGGTAGTGATCGTGCTATTTTTTGGGCACAGAAAAGGCGTTAGAATAAAACGAAATAACTAACATGCGATTAGATAAAGAATTAGACCGTATCCGCAAGGCTTATGATCTAACAGTAGAACAGCACGGCAGAGGGATAGATCCGTTTGACACGTTGCCTGAAGATTTTAAGAATTCATCTGATTTCATCGCCTTTAGAAAGGAGATGGAAGCAAAGAAATGCAGCAGTAGCGATCCTGAGATCGAGGAGTATTTAAAACCAGCATCCGGGATGCGATTTCTTGATGTAGGGTGTTGTGCAAACCTGGCAAATTATAGACTTGACCGTTGGCCATCAACCTATTACGGTATAGACATAAGTCCTGCGTTGATACGCGCAATGGAGAAGTTTGTCAGTCGTGAAAATATTTCAATCGGTGGTTTGTGGGTTGCGGATGTCGCAAATTTACCATTTGATGATAATTTCTTTGATATCGTTTCTATGATCGGTGTTTTGGAGTACTGCACTATTGAATACTGCAAGAGAGCACTACAAGAACTGCACCGAGTTATGAAAGGACAGGCAAAAATGGTTCTTGATATACCAAACTTGGAGCATCCTTATGTCAGTGTCATGTTTCAATTGGAGGAATACCTTGAGAGACCAAACATTCCTAAATCGAGATCAACATTTAAAAGAATTCTAACACCTTTGTATACAATAGAACGGGCCGATGATTCACAGGTAATGCTAAAATACTTCATAAGATCAACTAAAATGAGAGTCAATTAACATGGGATCAGATTGGAAAAAAGTCTTGAAAGCTGACCCAATCAACTGGCTTTCGGGAAAAGACAACCCTTCGGTTCAATATTTCACACTTACAGAAATTCTTGGCAAGAGTGAGCGCAATCGTGATGTACAGTGCGCGAAGCGATCAATCATGAAACGCGGCACCGTGCCCAAAATCCTTGCTCTACAACAGGCAGATGGTGGTTGGGTTCCAAAAGCCTGTTTCTACCAGTTGAAGTTCCGCGGTACAGTGTGGCAACTCATCATCCTTGCTGAGTTTGGTGCTGATCCAAAACATAGGAAGGTTAAAAAGGCTTGCGATTACCTCTTTGAGAATTCCTGGTCTCCAGCAAGCGGTGGGTTTGCGTACCGTATAGCTAAACCTGGTCAGACTAACGAGGTATATGTTTCTCCATGTTTGACAGGCAAAATGACCTACAGTCTTATTCGCTTGGGGTGGTTGGATGACAAAAGAGTACAGCGCGCCATCGAATGGATCGCAACTTGGATGCGGTATGACGATGGTGATTCCGAACCGCCAGCAAGCCATCCTTACAAGCGAAGTGTTGGTTGCTACGGTCGGCATACGTGTTTTCGCAATATTATCTTTGGACTAAAAGCACTCGCTGAAATACCAGTCAAGCAGCGTTCAGCCAAGGTTAAACGCTGTATCAAACGAGGTGCTGAGTTCATGCTCCTGCACCGCGTTTACCGATCAAGCCATAACCCTAAAAGAATCGGCCGTGCAGGCTGGTCATGCTTTGGCTTTCCACTGATGGATGATGCACTGGAGATATTGCGGATCTTGACCAAATTGGGGTACCGTGATCCAAGAATGCAACAGGCAATTGATCTTGTGGTTTCAAAACAGTCTAAACAGGGACGCTGGAACCTGGACCGAACTTTCAATGGTAGAATGCAACTTGATATAGAAACAAAACACAAACCGAGTAAGTGGATTACGTTAAACGCACTCAGGGTCTTAAAGCGCTATTATAACCATAGTGGGCTATGATCCCGTGAAAAAGACAATTCAGTACTTACAGCAGAAGAAACAACGTGGTGAAAAAATTACTATGCTTACTTGCTATGACTATCCGACTGCTCAATTGGAAGAAAAGGTTGGTATTGATATCATCTTTGTTGGTGATAGTGTTGGCACTAATGTTCTCGGATATGAAAATGAAACTTTGGTTACTATGGATGATATGCTACACCATTTGAAGGCAGTTAGAAGGGGAGTGAAGAACTCATATCTTTTAGCTGATATGCCTTACAAAACATATGAAAATATAAAAGATGCAGAAGATCATGCGAAACTCTTTATTGAGAATGGAGCAGATGGCATAAAATTAGAAGGTTTCAAAAAAGATGTTATTGAACATTTAAGTAGCTTAAGTATTGAGATAACCGGGCATTTAGGACTTACTCCACAGACTGTTAACGAGAAGAAGGTGCAAGGATCCTGTGCAGAAGAAGCCATAGAAATCATAAATAATTCAATCGAACTCGAAAAGGTTGGATTAAAAATATTAGTATTGGAATCTGTTCCAGAAAGAATATCGGAAATAATAACAAAAATATTAGGAATACCCGTAATCGGAATAGCCGCAGGAAGATATTGTGATGGGCAGGTTCAAGTTGTGAATGATATATTAGGTATTAATGTAAGAGAATTTAGACATATAAAGAAATACGAAAATTTAGACAATATAATTTCTAATGCCTTTTGCAAATATAGGAATGAAGTAGAAGAAGGAATATTTCCACAGAAAGAACATGTATTTTTGATAAAAAAGGAAGAGTTAGCAAAAGTGAAAGAATGGGTGAACAAAAATTGTCAGACTCTGCGAAATATGCATGAAAAGAAAACATAAATAAGGAGACATAGATGATTCAGTACAAACCCTTTGAGAAGAAACACTTGGCAGAAGTTATACGGTTGTGCGAGGTTGAAAATTGGCCTTCCTATATTAAGGATCCTGAATTCACATGGCGGGTACTTACTGCCCCAGGTGTCACTACTATGGTGGCAGTTGACTCCAATAAGATTGTTGGTTTCGTCCAGATGCAAAGCGATGGCCTCATTCAAGCTCACCTTTCGCTAGTACTAGTCGATAGAGATTACAGAAGACAGGGAATCGGAACTCGTCTCATCAAGGAAGCCTTTACTAGAAGTGGTGGTAAGAGAATAGACCTCACAACAGACGATATACCTGATTTTTACCGTTCATTTAATCATAAAGAATGGTTTGGTTTTCGAATTCACCCGTAATATGACTGAGAATGTAGTTGTTAAGAAATCAAAAATTCATGGAAAAGGCGTCTTTGCTGCAGCGGATTTTAAAAAAGGCGAACCAATATTAGATGTCGATGATTCGCATATTGTTACTGATACTTCAAAACTAACAAAAAAGAATTATGACTTTGACCTTGATTTTTTGGCCAATGGTAAAATCATCTGGATGCAACCTCCTGAGAAATATATCAATCATTCCTGTGATCCGAATGTATATTTTAAAACAATTAGTGGTATCAGAAAAGTCTATGCTATGAGAGATATTTCAAAATGTGACGAATTTACTTGTGATTATACAATAAATGGATGGGGCGATGCAACTTTTGAGTGTAATTGTGGGAGTGAGAATTGTAGAAAAATATGGTGCGCGGATTTTTTTAAATTATCTATGTCTATTCAGAGAAAATATTTGCCTTATCTTGAGGATTGGTTTAAGGAACAGATCAAAGAAAAATTACCTGAGGCTAGCATGATTAAAGGTAGTGTTATACATCTTATTCCTGCAACTTTCGAAGATAAACGGTGGATTTACGAGGCAGGGATACATCCGACTATTGCGCCATTATGCATGGGACCACCACTTTTCCCAGATCATCCAATACCCACTTGGGAAGAATTTTGCAGGGATTATAAGGATTTTTACTTTGATGGTTCTGCTCTTGATAAGGGTATGAATTATATCATTTGCGTTGGTGATGAGCGTATTGGAGTGATAGGCTACACTTGTTATCATTTAAGACATCATAAAGCTGAAGTTGACATATGGATGAATCATATAAAAAATTGTGGCAAAGGATATGGTTCTGATGCAATAAAGACTTTATGTAGGTATTTATTTCAAACTCAAGGAATAAATGAGTTCTTTATGAGACCGTCAGCTAGAAATGAAAGAGCAGTCAGAGCATATGAAAAGGCTGGGTTTAGAAGAATTTATACTGAACGTAGTGAATTTATAAAAAATGAGTTTCTGCCTGGTTATGGGATGGGTGATTATGAAGACGAAGTCAGGCTTGGACTGAAAATCGAAGAATAATCATGAAACAAGAAGAACATTGCTGGGAATGGTCTAATGTTTATAAAGATGAATCTGAAATTGATGAGGAAACTAGACAAATAAATTTTATGCAGGAAAAATTAGGAAGAATTCATAAATGGGCGAGTGATGTACGCCAGCAAATAACCTGTATATCACCATGTGGACACTATTCCTTCCCAGAACAAATAGAGTTGATATGTAAAGGGATAGGAGACAAAAGACCGGCTCCCAATTTCAGGGGTTGCTATCAGGTTTCTCCAGAAGTGAAGAAAAAGATGGAAGATTATCTTTTTTGTTTGACTTCTTGGCTTAGCAACAGAAATATCAATGCAGCTATTGTAGAAAACCCTTTGTGTGAAGATTTAATCAAGAAAATCTATTTAACATTAGGCAATCAGAATGACTTAAAAAATCTATTAGTAGAAAGATTGATTAAGCGCCATGAGTGGTGGTTGAAGGTTATACCCTTAGATACTTGGAGCACAAGAAAAACTCCTCATTCTTGGTATAATGAACCAGAAGGCATTGATCTCTTTTCAGATGAATATAAAGATCCTGAAATCAAATTGCTAGAAGAGAAAATTCGTGAAAGGTTAAAAGAAACATCTGAAATATTTATAAAACATATACGCCATTCATGGTTGTGTCATTATAAGGCATTTAGATACATTGAGATAGCGATACATAGCATAGGTTGTGGAAAATGGGGTGCTGGAATTAATCGTAGAGGTTTAGATCGAGAAAAGATAGGAAAAAGCAGAGATAAATATATCATCTGTTTTAATTATTGGTTGAATGGAGAAAAAAAGGCAAAGGCTATTCCTAGAAATAAAAATGACAAAGATCTTCTCGCAACTATATATTCAACATTAGGTGGACAGAATAATGTTTCCATATGGTTGGTAAGTGCTTTAAGAAAAACAATAAAGATTTTCAGAGATAGACAGAATAGTGGCGAAAGTGCCTTTTGAAATGTGTAAAAAACTACCTGACGATTTTCTAAAGGAAATTTTAGCTCTCGAAGCATCCTACCTTGAATATGATGAACCAATAAAGCAATCAGGTTTTGGTGGAGATGCGGCACGCTGGCGAATAGAGCGAGAACCTATTCTTGATGCAATTTATTCAGATGGAAATATTTTGGATGTAGGGTGCGCAAATGGATATCTGCTGGAATGCCTTGTGAGATGGGCAAAAGACCGCGCAATAAGGCTCGTCCCTTACGGTGTTGACATTGGAGCCAAGCTCATTGCAATAGCTAAGAAAAGAATGCCTGAATATGCTGAAAACTTATATGTTGGCAATGCCTGGGAATGGAAACCTCCAAGACAGTTTAAGTATGTTTATGCTCTGTATGATTGTGTACCAGTGCAATACCTGGCTGAATATATAGTTAAATTACTGGATCAAGCGGCTGAACCCAATGGACGGCTAATCATTGGTGCCTATGGTAGCAAATCCAAAAATATTCCTCCATTTGACATTTCGAAATTCTTACTTGAGGCTAAATTCTCATTAGTCGGAACGTCTCATGGTGGAGAACCACCAACCAGCAAATTTGCTTGGATTGATAGAAAACCTCAATTATGAAGGAAATTGAGGAACACGTTGAGGCTATAAAAGAACTCTTTGAAGAAACAGAAAAACGTGGAATAATGCTATGGTTAGAAAATGGGTGGGCAATTGATGCTAGATTATGTAAAATTACAAGAGCACACGAAGACATAGATGTAGTTTACACACATAAGCAAGAATCTGAATACAAAAAGTTAATTCAATTTCTCGGCTATGGGAAATATGAGAAGACAGATTATGGCTTTCTCACTTGGAAGGGAAACATACTCCTCGATTCTGAACCATGCTTTCAAATTAATGAAGAAGATAATTTCAAGGATTTCCCTAAAGGCTCTTGCCCGATTGAAAAACAAGGTATCATTAGGGGGTACAAAGTACGATGTGTAAGTTGGGAGGCGATGTATTTTGAATTCCTAGGGTATATTGAAGAGATTCCAAAGGATAAGTGGAGAAACAAGGATTTTGAGAGTTTCAGGATTGTAGAGGAACATCTTGATGAAGGAAGCAGGCATTTGCTAAGAGATTTACATAAAAAGCAGAAATCCAACCACTAGCCAGTCCAACTCACCAGGATGGAATAGGCAACAAACAGGCACAAAAACTCTAGACAACATGTTGACATGTGAAGATGACTGCATAAGATATAATCAGGAACATTACTGTGTCTGACATAAAGAAAATCATTGCAATTGGCAAGGAATTAGAAGAACTCGATGTACAACATACAGAACTAACCTGGGTTTTGTACACCACTGGTTTTGATTTTGGTGTTGATGCTATAAATAAAAAAATCACACAAGTTTATGAGAATAAGAAGTATTATGATGCGATATTGAATTGCCAAAAGAAAAAACTCGATCTTCTTGACAAACGACGTGTCGATATTATAGCTCGAGCGTTTAAACCATACCATCTGTCAAAAGAATTAGCTCAGCTGGATTTGAAAATTAAGAAAAAAGAAAACCAACTCATGAAGATTCTGAATCAATATCGTTATAATATTGAAGGTCGGGAAGTCCGTTCCACCGATATATACCAGATTTTAAAAACCGCACCCGATCGAAAGTTGCGAAAAAAAGTTTACTTAGCTAGAGCTCAAATTAATCAACTGATGATAAAAACTGGATTTCTTGATCTAATCAAAATGCGATGTGATTACGCTCAAGGCTATGGTGTCAATAATTTTATTGAATACCGTCTCGAGCAGGAAGAACTTACGTCGGCGATATTTGATGAATGGGTCAACGAAGTTCGGAAGGTAATACCAAAAATACGAGAAATGCAAGCCATATATGGTGAGAAGTATATTGGTGATCCAGTAACCAAACCATGGGACAATCAATACATAGGTGCACAAATAGCATCTCAATTGAATAGCATGTTGCCGATTGCGACAGATATTTTCTGTGTCGGTGTCATTTGGTCAATTATGTAAACTTTGTGTCATTTGGTCCAAACTACTACAACTGTCAAGTTTTTGCCCAATTTCAGCTCAAAAGTTGACAGTCTAAACTACTCACCTTTTCTTTCCTGATACAACTTCCAGGGCTGCCATAATTCTTCCCTTGGCCATCTTCACATACGCTGGGTTTAACTCTATCCCCACATAATCCCTACCTAATTTTGTGGCCACCAACCCTGTCGTTCCACTCCCCATGAAGGGGTCTAAAACGATACCACTGTTCCAACCCGCATTACACTTACAGTCCGCCCATCCAATCGTGTAGTGTTGAGCAAAAGCCCTCCCATATTGCATTGATGCTGGACCAAAATTCTTCATGCTACTCTTGGCTTCCTTTGTGAAATTCTTACTTTTTTTATATCTCCCACCTGCAATGATATATTTGGTCTTTTTTATTCTCACCCGTGCTTTCCCGCATTGTTTACATATCCATTCAGGACAAGAAGATTTGATCATTGGTTCAACGAGTTTTTCGGGATATGTTGCAAAATGTGCCCCTGGGAATGATTGTGTGGGGATAGTCCACATATCACCTGGATTTTTGCCTAAAGGATTGAGTTGCAGCATTATATGTCCAACATCAAGTTTCTTCGTTCCCGCCATTTTACAGCCGATATTCTTATTCCCATCACCATACGGAGAGGTAGGATATTTGATTCTCTTAAGCGTCGACATACTGTGTGGCACCCTTACTGCACCGAGATCAAACCAATAGCTTAAGTTATGCCAGAATG
>JBARXC010000060.1:0-66882 GCA_049647125.1 bacterium
TAACCTGTTAAGTGTACCGCCTGGGGAGTACGCTCGCAAGGGTGAAACTCAAAGGAATTGACGGGGACCCGCACAAGCGGTGGAGGATGTGGTTTAATTCGAGGCAACGCGAAGAACCTTACCTGGATTTGACATGCTGATAGTACTGAGCCGAAAGGCGAGGGATTCCACCTCTGGTGGAAAGTCAGTACAGGTGCTGCATGGCTGTCGTCAGCTCGTGCCGTGAGGTGTTAGGTTAAGTCCTGCAACGAGCGCAACCCCTTCCCTTAGTTGCCAGTTTGTCTTCGGATGAAGGCACTCTAAGGGGACTGCCGCAGATAATGTGGAGGAAGGTGGGGATGATGTCAAGTCATCATGGTCTTTATATCCAGGGCTACACACGTCCTACAGTGCCTATTACAATAGGAAGCAAGACCGTAAGGTGGAGCAAATCCTTTAAAGGTAGGCATGGTTCGGATTGAGGGCTGCAATTCGCCCTCATGAAGAAGGAATCGCTAGTAATAGCAGATCAGCATGCTGCGGTGAATACGTTCTCGGGTCTTGTACACACCGCCCGTCAAGCCATGGAAGTCCACAATACCTGAAGTCTCTCTTTGGAGGGCCTAAGGTAGGGTGGATGACTGGGGCTAAGTCGTAACAAGGTAGCCGTACGGGAACGTGCGGCTGGATCACCTCCTTTCAAAGAGAAAAAACCGACCTGATGCTCTGGACCTTTTTATTTCACCTACGGTGAAATCGATGCCACAGATTACAGAGAAGATTACGATGATATATTAATATCCGCTTCACCTTTTCATCTACGATGGATGGACGCGGGGGTTGATTACCTATTGACAACGAGAGCAATGTATATATAATCGTAATGTATGGTTAAGATAAGATTATCAAGAAAAGGAAAAAAGAAGGTTCCCTTTTATAGAATTGTTGTAATAGATTCGAAAAAGGCAAGAGATGGTAAATTCATAGAAAGAGTGGGCCATTACGATCCCAGGAGTAAAGAATTAACCCTGAAACGGGATCGCATTGAGTATTGGATTTCAAAAGGAGCTCAACCGACCAATACTGTGGCTAAATTTATTGCAAAAGAAGGAGGTCAATAATGAAAGAGCTTATCGAACACATTGTCAAAGCATTAGTAGACAATCCGGATAAAGTGGCTGTTAATGAAATCGATGGCGAAAAGAGCATTATATTTGAACTTAGAGTCGGTGAAGGTGACTTGGGAAAAGTAATCGGTAAAGAGGGTAGAACAGCAAAGGCGATTAGAACGATTATCACCGCGGCGGCCATGAAACAGGGAAAACGTACGGTATTAGAGATCATCGAATAATGCCAACTGACATTTCTTGCCTTTTTCTCTTTTTTTTTCTTGATGCACACAAGAATCATATAAGGAACGCATCTGTGTAATCTGTGGTTAAATAATTCTGTGTAATCTGTGCTATGAAGTTTGATATCATCTCAATATTCCCAGATTTTTTTTATAGCCCCCTATCCATTGGTATTCTGAAGATCGCCCAAGAAAAGAGTATCATTAAGATCAGAATAACTAACCCAAGGGATTTTACCAAAGATGGCGTTGTTGATGATTACCAATTCGGGGGTGGAGCCGGTATGGTGATGAAACCAGAACCATTAGTCAAAGCGATTAACCGGGTTAAAACTAAAAGTTCATTAGTCATTATGCTCACACCCCAGGGGAAAAGGTTAGATCAAAATATCGTCAAAGAATTAACCAAAAAAGACCACGTAATCATCATCTGTGGTCGGTATAAGGGGATTGACGAAAGGGTAAATAGAGTTTTTGACCCGATGCAAATTTCAGTCGGCGATTATATCCTCTCAGGTGGTGAAATCGGCGCCCTGGTTATCATCGAGTCAATGACAAGATTGCTTCCAGGGAGCTTGGGAAATATCGATTCCGCAGATACTGATTCTTTTCAGCAATATTTACTGGAAGCGCCTATCTATACCAGACCAAAATCCTTTCGGAAACTTGCAGTACCCCCGATATTGAGAAGCGGCCATCATAAAATGGTTGCGCGTTGGCGCAGAGGAAAATCTTTCCAGAGAACCTTGGAGCATAGACCAGAACTTATGGCTTTTGAAAAGTTCTCGAAAACTGACTTAGAAATTCTGTTGGAGGTGCTTGATGGCAAAAATTCCTGATATTAAACCAGGTGATTTAGTCAAAGTTTATTCCAAAATCAGAGAAGGTGAAAAAGAACGCGTCACCCTTTTCCAAGGGGTTGTCATGCAAATAAGAGGAGCCGTTCAATCAAAAACATTCACCGTAAGAAAAATCTCGGCAGGCGTTGGGGTTGAACGCATCTTTCTGTTTCATTCACCAATGATTACAAAAATTGAAATCAAGAAAAAAGGGAAGGTGAGAAGGGCTAAACTGAATTATCTTAGGCAGCGTAAAGGCAGGAAAATGAAAATTAAAGAAGCGATACCGAAATCCTTACAAACAAAGAAGGAAAAAATAGACACGTCAACCAAAACCAAAATCACTGAACCGCTTGTCAAAGCAACTGGAAAAGGTGTAGCGGAAAAGGCGACCACGCCAAGCGATAAGAAAAAACAAAAAAAACCAAAGAAACCCAAGAAGCCAAAGAGTGAAAGCGCTCCTGGACAAAAAACTGTGGAAAAAACATAGTCACCTCGCCGGGGTTGACGAAGCAGGAAGGGGACCTCTTGCCGGGCCAGTAGTTGCTGCCGCGGTCATTTTAGAAAGAAATTTTTACGATTCTGAAATAGACGATTCAAAAAAACTTTCGCCAGCAAAAAGAGAAAAACTATACGCGCTCATTACGAATATTGCGTTGAGTTATTCTTTTGGCATCGTCGAGTCTGAAATCATCGATGAGATAAATATACTCAATGCAACAAAGCGAGCAATGCGTCAAGCTATCGACGGCTTGAAGATTTTCCCGAATTTAGTCCTGATCGACGCAGTGACCATAACTGACTTACCTTTCCGGCAAATCTCGATCATAAAAGGCGACACACTGAGTCTTTCAATTGCGGCAGCTTCGATTTTAGCCAAAGTCAAGCGAGATACGATAATGCAAAAATATCATAAGCTATACCCGATGTATCAGTTTAACAAACACAAAGGTTATCCAACTAAATTGCATCGGCAATGTATTAAAGAACACGGACCATGTCCGATCCACCGCAAGACCTTCCGGCTGCTGGGACACGAATGATACAGAAAGAAATGAAATTATGAAGTTCAGAAGTTTTGAAATTCCAAACCTCATACCTTCGAAACTTCAAATCTTCATGGAACAGCGATGAGGGAGGGATATGGACAAAACCTTTATTGGTAAACAAGGAGAGGAGTTAGCCAGGGAATTTTTGAAAAAGAAAGGTTTTAATATTGTCGCCCATAACTTTCGTTGTCGGTTTGGTGAAATCGACCTCATATTAAGAAAAAAGAAAGCCTTCAGATTCGTGGAAGTTAAGTATCGCAGGAGTGAAGAATATGGTTTACCCCAAGAATCAGTGGTAAAAAGGAAACAGGAAAGAATTCGAAGGACTGCAATTTTATGGTTAAGGCTCAGACATTTGTCCATGGATAGCGAAATCCATTTTGACGTCCTGGCGATCAGCCGAGATGTCTTTGGCAAAATCACCTATAACTATATAGAAGATGCATTTTAAGTGCCATCAGGCACTTCGATTACGGTGATTATTGGCTGATTACACAGATTTCTATCGTTTTCAGCACCCAAACCCAATTTCCGAATCATACAGAAACTTGGACAGATTGTTTAATAGATATTTTAGGAAACCCTCTCCGTGTCATTATCCAACTTGATTGGATAATCCAGAGAAAAAGAAAGATTTTATTTCCGTTTTGGAATTTCAATTTATTGAAATTCCAACAGCCCCTTTCGTGAAAGAGCCGGGTGAACGAAGTGAGTGCTCTATCTGGCTAATTAAATTGAACACGTGTATTATCTAACGGGGTTGACATCAAACTGTATCTAATTACTGTATTATTATGTTCAATCAGAAAAAAGCCTACTTCTACGCCATTGTAGTAGTTCTCATCTGGTCAACTGTAGCATCAGCCTTTAAAATTTCATTGAGATATTTAAATTATCTTCAACTTCTATTTTACGCTTCTCTTATTTCGCTTCTCATACTTTTTATTATCCTAATATTCCAAAATAAACTGAGCCTGCTAAAAACATATTCTAAAAAAGACTATCTGTATTCTGGACTGCTCGGTTTTCTCAACCCATGTCTTTACTACGCTGTTTTGTTCAAGGCTTATTCCCTGCTGCCAGCTCAAGAAGCGCAGCCCCTTAATCAAACATGGGCGATCGTACTTGCCCTGCTATCCATCATTGTTTTACGTCAAAGGATTAAGTTAAAAAGCATTATTGCATTAGTTATAAGCTTTATCGGCGTGGTCATCATATCAACGCGTGGGCACATCTTTGAATTGGCGTTCTCAAGCGCGCCGGGTGCAATACTTGCCTTGGGTAGTGCTTTTATCTGGGCTTTCTTTTGGCTGTATAATTTAAAAGACCAACGCGATGCGGTTGCGAAATTGTTCTTGAATTTTCTATTTGGAACGCTTTTCATTATCATTATTGTATTAGTAACAAAGGTTTCGCTAAAACCAACTCTTACCGGTTTCGCCGGCGCGGCCTATGTCGGCATATTTGAAATGGGTATAACCTTTCTGCTCTGGCTCAACGCACTAAGACTATCAAAAACAACTGCCCAGGTGAGTAATATGATCTATCTTGTACCGTTTTTATCGCTCGTAGTCATCCATTTTGCGGTAGGCGAAAAGATATACGTTTCCACAATTGCTGGTCTGATATTAATAATCAGCGGCATCTTAATCCAACAATATAAAACAGGTGTTCTTAGAAAAGATATTTCAGATAGATTGACCAACTCGTGACATTAGCCATATTGCCATGGTTCTGTAGATCAATGGCAAATTTTTCCTTTGGCTGCCAGCCCAGACCAAAAGAATATGAATATCCCAATTCATGACTGAGGCTCTCCTTTAACAGATAGCTATTATTGTATTCACGATTGTCTTTAAAGGTATATGTTAGGTTGACGCCGAATCTCAATGCCATGTTTTTCATCCGATATTCAACTGCCATAGGTAGTGATACACTGTTTCGAAGACCGCGTAAATACAATATTGTATCAGCCTGTTCAGTCCACTGATATGAAAGATCCTCTTTGAATCCCAGCGCAACAAAACTCCTATCGTCAATTGGTAGAGATTTTGCCCAGCCAAGCTGCAGCAACAATGCGCCGCCTAATAGTCTGCTCCGCCGGTCAATATCGTAAAGACCAAGATATATCGAATACGGTAAGGCACTGATTTCATCTGTCGTAACAGGACCGCCAATATCAATATACCACGATGTAAATTTGTTTTCTGCAACCATGTTCCTGTAAAAGAGGCTGAGTCGGCCCGAAGAAATCAATAGCAACTGGTCAATATCAGCAAACGTACTCGTCTCTGAAAATTTATTGTAAATACCTAATGCCGGCATTATCGTTAAATACAGGGTCCTACTTAACTGAAATCCGCCACTTGATTTATAGAAATATTCAATTGTACGGTTAGAAGTACGATGATTATACGAATCATACGAATTGTAAAATTGCATTGTTCCTTCGTTGTAAATATTCCACACCTCGCCTTTTATTCTCACCATCCACAGATCACTGAAATGCATATTGAAAGAATTCTGTTTGATCCAGTCGTTGCTGCCCGGGTTTGTCTGCAGGGAATATGAGTAACTTGGCCAGTATCTGCCATACCATCCAAAACCCTTACACAGAATCACCAGAGCCAACGGTCTCTTGCCGTAGCTGTAATATGGAGAACGAAACGCAATACCGAGTGTTTTTTTTCCAAGCCACTCAGGGTTGCGGTACAGGTCAGTTTCATAATCAGGGATGAGATAAGCAAAAGCAGAACCCAAGCCCTGAATTCGATAGGAAATCTCAAACGCATTGAGTAGCGAAATAAATAATACTGAACTTATGAATAACTTTTTCATGGTGTGCTCCTTTCGTACACTAAAATACCATGTTCTCTGCACAATGTAAAAATCCTGTGATCACAAACCCCGAACGAAATATATGACGGATTGCCTAAAGCAATGGGGCGGATATTTTGTTGCTGCGAAAAATCATCGAGCTGAAGCACCATCAACTCTGACCAATTCATAAGATACACCGAGGTATCAACGACCGCAAGACCATTAATTCCATAGCCAATTGCTTCGGTTTCTTCTATTGTTAGGGTATCGGCATAATTGCGTGTACATCGGTAAAGACATGGATCACAAACATATTCTGAAGCAGCAATCAATAAGTAATTATTGGTAATGATACTGTATAAAGACCCATCTATATAATGATAACCCTCAGAGATTAAACTCGGTGCTTGCGGTGTTTTTATATTCCACCACCGAAACCGATAAAGGTAATACGTCTGTTCAAATAAAACTGTGTCCGCTACTGCGATCACACTGTATCCATAGTAAGCGACCGTATCATGCTCGTTATACAGTTCTAGTGGATTAGTCGGATCAGTGACATCAAGTATGACAAGCCCATTCGATGTATTAAGGTAGAGTAAGCTATCAAGGATTGTCATCGCAAGTACAGCATACTCGGTATTGAATTCTGTTATCTCGGATGTCTCAAGATCCAGATATTTTATGTCTTGCCAATATCTCTGATAGAAAAATGCCTGTGTTTTGCTGTGTACAACTCGCATGTCCCAACCTATCTCTGGCATTAAACTGTTTATTCGAATCAGCTTGGGCCGAATAGGATTGCTGATGTCGTATACTCTCATCCGCGTCAAATAGGCATCGTCTCCTCGAGTACGATAGACCACCGACAGAACATCGCTATTTAAGAAAATATGACCATGTTTCAGTTCCTTGATAATCATACTTCCAACTAATTCATATTCGCTAAATTCAGGATGTTCATAGCTGCAAACAGACGTGATCAATATAAAACATATCACAGTTACGAAAAGATAAAAAGAAAATTTATTCATCTTCATGATTTCTCCTCTTTGGCGCACTGCTCTATATCTTAAGCTCTCCCGTATTAAATATATCTTATTAGAGAATTAACTAAAGTCAAGATATATGTGCTACAGTTGACTTACTTTCTTGAGGAATTCCTGGTTTAGAAGATGTGAGGTATTCCTGCCGGTGATTTTACCAACCAGTCTTTTTTGCAAAACATAAAGGTCACCGAGCAAATCCAGGATTTTGTGACGGGCTAATTCATCCTTGTATCGCAAGGGTTCGGTTGAATAAATATTATCTTTTGTCACACCAATACCATAAGGCGGCAGATCCTTTAACCGTGGATCCATCTCATCAGTAAAAGCAAATGTCCGCGCAGGCGCAATTTCTTCGAGATAACTCTTCTCGGTGATTTGCAAATTTATCTGTTGTTTACCAATAAACGGGTGGAACAATTCCATATCAATAATTAGTATATCTTCCTTTAAAGGTTCATATCGAATAAAGGAACTTGCGTAACTGACCAAGACTTTTTTGTCCAGGCAGAATCCACTTGGTTTTTCTTTGGCAGTTATTCTTTTAAGTTCCTCGGTGTATGCTCGGCTGGAACCGTCAAAAAAAGGAAGTTCATTGCCAAAAACATCAATCCGTACATTAAATAAATCAAGACCGTATAATGCGGAAAATAAATGTTCCACAACATGTATGCCTGGCTTTTGACCTACCGAAACAAAACTCCCCCTCCTTACTCCTCCTCCTTTTTGAGGAGAAGGAGCGTAGGGGAACAAATGATTTTCAACTGCGATATTATCGACATCCAATGGTATGCTGGTTGGCGGTCGAGAGTCAGCATGATGCAAAAGTTTAAAACGGTCACTAGTTGAAACCTCTATCTTACTATGACCACCACTGAGACAGTTACCTTCAATAGTGACACTCATATCGTTATGTCTCGTTTTTCGGTAATCGTTGTTGGACATCGCTGCCAGTATGGCTAATCGTAATATGGTTATCAGGATAACAGGAAATCAGGAAGTGGCTATCAGAATACCAGGATATCAGTAAATAAATTTCACCTGATGTTCTGATGACCTGATATCCTTCCCCCTGATCATCTGATACTCTGATATCCTTCATCCTCTGTCTCCCCAAACTATCATTTTTTTTCAATCTGCATTTTTATAAAGTCTAGCTATCGCTCTTAAAACTGTTCTGTGTTCGCGCGCGGGTATACCCGAATATTCTTTGTCTGAAGTCACTGATTTCAAAACTGCAGATTTCGCATAGACGACAACATTATCACCAATTTGCAAATGGTCACTGACCCCAACCTGACCACATAACGTCACATTATCACCGATCTTTGTTGAACCTGCTATGCCGACTTGACCCATGAGTATACAGTCTCTACCGATTTTTACATTGTGCGCTATTTGCACCAAATTATCTACTTTTGTCCCCTCGCCAATCACTGTATCACCAATCGTCCCCCGATCAATCGTCACATTTGCACCAATCTCCACAAAGTCGCTGATTATCACACCACCGATATGTTTGATTCTCTTGTAACCTCTGCTCCTTATAAAACCGAAACCCTGTTCTCCAATCACGGTATTTGCGTGAATCTCAACATAGTTACCGATTTTGGTGCTGGAAAAAATTGTGGTGTGCGGGTGGATGCGACAACCGCATCCAATGATGACGTTTGCATCAATATAGCAATGTGCACCAATGCAAGTACCAATACCAATCTTTACATCATCACCGATTATAGCAAATGGCTCAATTCTGCATTGCCGGGGCAAAACCACGTTCTGTCCAATTAGCGACCGTAAAGAAACACCTGATCTGATTTTTGTATTGGTCAGGTGTTTGAGCAGTCTGTACATGGCTCGCTTTGGATTTTTGACCACGACCCCGCTTTTTTCTTTCACCTTACCAGTAGCGATTACCATATTGGCGTTTGTTTTTTGTCCCGGGTCATACAAAAAAGTGAGATCGCCTTTACCTGCCTCTTCAGGGGGGAGAATGTTTTTGATTCTTAAGCTTTTCTTACCAAAAACGGTTCCTTTAACAACCCGCGCCACCTCAGTTAATTTCACGACCTATCCTAATTCACAATCAATCTTTTGTCAACCCCGTTAGAAATACAAAGATAGATTTCACTAAATCCCACCAGCACAAATGAAAAACATATTAATATCATATATCATGAGTCCTTTAAAGTGTATTTCTAACGGGGTCAACCCCACACGCACCTAAAACAAAGACAAACCGCCTCTCGTATCAATATTGACTTTATAGAGAAATAATGTAGAATAAACAAAGGATATTTAGTGTGGTTTGAAATTTGTCATTGGAGACATTTTCTTTGTGAAAGGAGGAGTTTTGGACATAACAGACACCTTGGGTAACTTGGAGAAGAAAAAAGAGAATTATTATGAATGGCTTCATGATTTAGCATGGGCTAAAAGACTTTTCTTAGCTCTGTTAGTTGCCGTAGTCACCGGGATTGCTGCACAAATACGTATTCCTCTGGGGTTCACACCGGTCCCGATCACCGGTCAGGTTTTCATCGTGCTTTTATGCGGTGTTCTCCTAGGTAATATCTATGGCGGATTGTCCATGATATTGTACATGGCAATTGGTTTTGCTGGTGTGCCCTGGTTTTCCGGAGCGACATCTGGTTTACCAATAGGTCCCACTACTGGTTATATCATCGGCTTTGTTCCTGCTGCATTTCTCATCGGTTTTGTCACACAGCGATATAAACAAATTCATTCATTCCTCTTTTTGCTTGGCTTAATGATGGTTGCTATTTTAATCATCTACATATGCGGCGCTGCCCATTTTGCGCTTTTCATGAAAACAAACTTGAAAACCACCCTGTATATGGCAGTCCTACCGTTTTTACCGATCGATTTGATTAAAGCACTCTTTGCCGCTTGCACGGCAAGAATATTACTGCCTAAGCATCAAATCTAAGAGAAAAAATATTGACACATGTTTATTTATCTATAATATATCAAATGAGCATGTTTACTAAATTACTTTTATTAGGAGTGATTATTATGGCACAAAATTGTGAAAGCAAGGAATACCGGGGATCTCCACATGCTGGCACCTGGTATCCGGGCACTGAAAAGGAATTGAATGCAAAACTCGAGGAATATTTAGGCAATGCCCGGTCCAAGGCGCACGGTGAGATCCTGGCGTTGATATCCCCTCATGCCGGTTACATGTACTCAGGTCCAGTGGCTGCCTTTGCCTACAAAACAGTGGAACATGAGGAATTCGACGATGTTATTATCATAGGACCGAGTCATTATTACGGATTCCGGGGTGCTTCAGTCGATACCATGGTTGGCCGTACGACCCCTTTGGGAAAAGTAGAGTTTGATTTATCTTTGGCGCGAAAAATAATAAAATATAATGGAAAGATTACCAATGATCCAAAAGCACATTTTGAGGAACATTCAGTAGAGCTTCAAATCCCCTTTTTACAGAAGGTCCTGAAAAAATTCAAGGTAATTGAAATCGTCATGGGTAGCCAGGACTACGATATATGTGAAATTTTAAGTGATGCAATCGTTGCGGCAACTAGTGGCAAAAAGATTTTAGTCGTTGCCAGTTCAGATCTATCCCATTTCCACACCCAAGAAGAAGCTGAGGTATTGGACAATATTCTCATTGAATCCGTATCAAAGTATGACCCGGAATTGCTCTATAAAAGACTTGCCCAGGATAGTTGCGAAGCATGTGGCGGCGCGCCAATCATCACTGCCATGCTTACCGCAAAAAAGAAAGGCGCCACAACTGCCAAACAGTTAATGTATGCAACAAGCGGTACTATTACCGGTGAGTATTCGCACGGCGTTGTTGGTTATCTCGCGGCTGCGTTCTTTAAGGAAAAAAAAATCCAGATCGGCGTTGATTTGGGGTTATCTGAAAAAGAAAAGAAAAAACTAAAAGAAATCGCACGCCAATCCATCGAAGCAGCGGTTCTTGATAAAGACCTTCCTGAAGTCAAAAACATAACTGCCAAACTAAAAGAACATTACGGTATCTTCGTTACTTTAAATAAACACGGCAATCTCCGGGGTTGTATCGGCCGTATTATTGGCGATCAACCACTCTATATTTCATGCCAGCAAATGGCTCAGGCTGCAGCCCTTGAAGACCCTAGATTTCCAAAGGTAAATGAAAAAGAACTGTCTGATCTGAATATTGAAATTTCGGTTCTGACTCCCTTAGCGCGTGTAAAGAATTTTAAAGACATTATTATCGGTCGCGACGGCATCCTGATTCGCCAGGGCTATTACCAAGGTCTGCTCCTTCCTCAGGTTGCCACTGAATACGGCTGGACGGTCGAGCAGTTTCTCGAACAAACCTGTCATAAAGCAGGGCTGCCTGGTGATGCCTATAAATCGAAGAATACAGAGATCTATAAATTTTCTGCTGAGGTTTTTTAAGTGAAAAAAGACAAAGTATTCATCGATCCTTACGACGACCTCGGTTATGCCAAGGTTGATCTGCAGAGGGAAAAAAGGAAAGGTTTCCCCGAAGTCGTCTTTAGCCAAGGGAAAACGCCTAAACAAGTCTGTGCTATCGCCTCGAGCATCTTAAAAGTAAATCGAAAAGTCCTCCTGACCAAAGTCAGCCCAAAGCTCGCCAAAGTCCTCAAAACAAAATTCACGAAAGGCAAATATTATAAGGAAGGACACATATATTTCATTGGAAAGGCACCTCAACAGCAGGGTATGATTACAATTCTATCCGGTGGTACTGCTGATATCCCGGTTGCTGAAGAAGCTGCCATAACCGCTGAGATTATGGGCAGCAAGGTCAGAAGAATCTACGATGTCGGAGTAGCCGGTCTCCACCGCATACTTTCATTCCGCAAGGATATCAAACAAGCCCGGGTTATTATTGTCGTTGCTGGCATGGATGGCGTACTTGCTTCGGTCACAGGTGGGCTATTTGCCAAACCAATCATTGCGGTACCAACGAGTATCGGCTATGGCCTCAGTCTGCAGGGCATAGCACCTTTGCTAACCATGCTCAACTCCTGCGCACCGGGTGTTGCCGTAGTCAATATTGACAATGGATTCGGTGCTGGCTACATAGCAGCGATCATAAACAAGCTATGAAAATTCTATATTTTGATCCAATCTTGGGAACGAGCGGCGATATGATTTTGGCAAGTTTAATTGACCTCGGTGTGCCAAAGAGCTATCTTGCAGACAAACTAAAATTCGTACCAGGCTTTGAACTCAAGGTTACGCAGGTAACCAGAAACGGCGTCAGCGCAAAACACGTACACTTTAAGATAAAAAGAAATATCACGGAAAAACGATTTATCCCTTTGATTAAAAGAAGTAAGCTACCTGATACGATCAAAACCCAAGCTATTAAAATAATCAACCGTATTTTCAAGGTTGAAAAAAAAGTCCACCACACGCGTAATCTTCACCTGCACGAACTTGCTGATGCTGATACTTTGCTCGACATCACCGGTGCCCTTATCGCTATGGATTATTTCAAGGTTGACCGAGTATATACCAAGCCCCTAAAAGTCGGCAAAGGTTTTATCAAAACTGTCGAAGGCAATATGCCTGCCTTCAACTTTGCGACCGCTGAATTGTTAAAGGACTTCCCAGTTGAATTCATGCCGGTTCCAGCAGAGTTAACAACGCCTACTGGCGCGGTAATACTCAGCACTATTGCCCAACCTAATGAACATCTTGTTCTATCAAAGATCACCCGTGTGGGGCTTGGTGCCGGCACTATGAAAATTCAAGATTATCCAAACCTCTTGCGTGTTTTCCTCGGTGAACTGGACAATACATCAGTTGGTGAATGTACGGTCATTGAAACAAATATTGACGACATGAACCCACAGCACTTTGACGTGGTTTTCGAGAAACTATACGAAGCTGGCGCTCTGGAAGTTTTCCTGACAACAACGATGATGAAAAATGCCCGACCGGGTATTCAGTTGACAGTTCTAGGTAAGAAAAACATTGAACCTATCCTCGATATTCTTTTTGAAGAAACAACCACTTTGGGGATAAGAATCAGGCATACAAAAAGGGTGATTTTGCCGCGCAAGATACTGAAAATCAAATCACCCTATGGTCTAATACGCGTTAAGGTTTCAAAACATCATAATAAAACGAGATTTTCCCTGGAATATCAAGATATAAAAAAACTTGCCAGCAAACATAACCTGTCCATGCTTGAAATGCGAGCCAAACTCACCAGGTTTGTGGAAAAACAAAGGCTGAAGTAAACCCCGTTAGACAACATAGTTAAATATGAAACGAAATACCTTAAAGCCAACTTCAATCCAACGCAGGAAAAATAAGAAAAAGAATGCATTGTCTAACGGGGTAAACGAATTCACCGGGGAACTGTCTAAATATCAGGAACTCAATGATTATGAACTTGTTAAACTCGTTAAGGCTGGTGAAGTTGCGCCTTTTGACGAACTGGTGCGCCGACACCAGATCAAAATCCACGATCTTTGCTATAAGATCCTGAGAAACTATGATGACGCTAAAGATATGGCACAAATAACGTTTTTAAAAGCATACCGTAAAATCAATAAATTCAAAGAAAGATCAAAATTCTCAACCTGGTTATACAGAATTGCGGTCAACAATTGCCTGAACTACATAAAAAAACGCCGGCCTACTGAAGAACTCTTTGAAGAAATCACTGGTTCCAAACGTGATGACCCAGTGCAAATCTATAAAAGCAAAAAGTTCCGGGAAATGATTCACGCCGCCGTAGCTAAATTGCCCAAGGTTCAGAAAGCTGTTTTCACTCTCCGTACGCTCGAGGACTTTTCCTACCAAGAGATCAGCGACATCCTCAATAAACCTATCAGCACGATCAAAGTTAACCATCATCTGGCAGTAAAAAATCTCAGGAATCACTTAAAGGATCGAGTATGAATTGCTTTGATGTTCAGGAAAAAATAATCGACTTAGTCCTTGGCGAACTAACTCTGAGCGAAGAGGCAAAAATACGCGAGCACGTAGAACAATGTCCGATGTGCCGTGAAGAATTACAGTTTTTGAGTGGATGTATGGAAACCTGCTTGTTAGAGGAAATTGAAACTTGTGAATGCCATTTTCGAGAAACATATTGGGAAAATTTTGTGGTAACTATGCATGAGAAAATAATCCACGAAAAAATGGAATGTAGATTCCCCTTCCGAGTCGTCATCCCGGTTGCAGCCTCAGCGCTCCTTGCCGCAGCCCTCGGCTATTTTATCTTTTTCCGACCCTCACCCGAACAGACAGTCCAGGAAGAAGCACCACCATACTATGAATATGATCCGTATGATGAAATGGACGAACTCTCGCCAGAAGAAACCGAGGAATTCATAAGAATCATAGACCAAAAATACGGACAGTAATAACAGAAACCAAGCTACAAGAGTGTAAGGCGTAGAGAGAAATAATGCTAAGCATAGAAGAGGATTAATGAATGAAGCTGTGAAGATAGGAAGTTATGAAGATGATGATTATTATGGAAATGAAAAAAGATCAAAACATCATTCCAGCGCAAGGCGCTAACTTCCAGATGAAATCTCATTTCCATCCCGAGCAAGTCGAGGGATCTCTTCCAATCCGTTAGGATTCAAAGGCGCCAATAACTTAGTTACTTAGTAACTGCTTTTTGTCTACCATTGACTTAGAAAAAAATCTGACTATTATATGGTGTGGATATCACCTTCATCGGGGCGACAAGAACCGTAACCGGGTCCCTCCATCTCTTTGAATACGACAACCAGAAATTTCTGCTCGAATGCGGCTTATACCAGGGACACCGCGAAGAAGCTGAACGCATAAACCGAGTCTTTCCTTTCAAACCAAAAGATATAAAAGCAGTAATCCTTTCCCACGCGCATATTGATCATTCTGGAAACTTACCTAATTTAACAAAACGCGGTTTCTCAGGACCGATATACTGCACGCCTGCGACCAAAGATATAGCTTCACTTTTACTTCTTGATTCAGCTAAAATCCAGGAATACGATATCGAGTATTTGAATAAAAAACATAAAAGAAAGGGGCTACCTCTAAAAGAACCTTTATACACAGTTGCCGATGCTGAACAAACCATCAAACATTTCTCAGCGGTCAACTATGGCGAGCTTTTTGAACCTGTCAAGGGTGTAAAAACAACCCTATATGATGCTGGCCACATTTTGGGTTCATCGATAATCCTGCTTGAAGCAGACGGTAAGAAAATCCTTTTCAGCGGTGATCTTGGAAGAAAAAATATGCCAATCATAAAAGACCCAACAGCAATAAAAGATATCGACTATATGATTCTTGAATCTACCTATGGGGGCAGAACCCACAAATCTTTTGAAGGCATGACTGATGAATTCAGGGATATTCTAAAAAAAGGCAGACAGAAAAACAGCAAGATAATCATCCCTGCCTTTGCCGTGGAGAGAACCCAGGTTTTAGTAACCATGCTTAAGGACCTTTATGAAGACGGTAGTCTTAAAGACTTACCCGTCTACGTTGACAGCCCGTTAGCAACTAATGTTACTAATGTATTCAGAGACCACCCAGAATGTTTTGATAAAGAAACGTACCAGATTTTTGTTGATGGTGACCCATTCAATTTCACCGGACTGAACTATGTTAAAGATTCAGAAGAATCCAAGAGCCTAAACAGTCAAAGCGGACCAATGGTAATAGTGTCAGCTTCTGGCATGTGTGAAGGTGGTCGTGTCACGCACCATCTTATTCACTCTATTGAAAAAGATAGCACCATCATTGTCATAACCGGCTTTCAGGCACGCGGTACCCTGGGCAGAAAGATTCTGGAAGGTGCGGACAAAATTTGGATATTCAATGAGGATTACAAAATGCGTGCCAAAGTCTATTTTATGGGTGGTCTATCCGCCCACGCCGATGGTGGCGACCTACTCGAATATGTAAAAAGTTGTAATAGCGGTCGGCTAAAGAAAATCTTCCTGATCCACGGCGACATCGAAGAAGCCCTTGCTCTGCAAAGAGCTATCCAAACAGCAGAGAATATTGATGTCGATATACCGCAAAGTATGACCGAAGTCAGCGTTTAAGTTCCAATTACATTTCGTACTCGTGTCTCGTAAGTCGTATTCGTTATAATCCAGTATTACGAGCACAAAAAACGAATTAAGAATACGGATTAATCATTCAACGTATTCCTCAATGTGGGTTCTCGACTACGCTCGAACAGTAAAATCTTATCCTTCGAGTACCCCCGCACTTTTGCAAAAGTGCGGGGGTATCGAGAAGTACCTTAGTGTGTGTTCTCGACAAGCTCGAACAGTAAAAATAGTAAGCACTAAATACATTTCGTACTCGTGTCTCGTCCCGCAAAGCGGGAGAATTTGTGATTTGCAATATGTTGCCTTGACGTGATTTCTATTCAGATTATAATAACGGTGTGAATATTGGACTCATCGGTTGCGGCAAAGTGGGCACGACACTTTTTTACATGCTTAAAAACAACAATAAGATTATCGGTGCATACGATATAAAAAAGAGTAATCAATACCGGGCAGCAAAGCACCTCGGTATTAGAAAAAATCCTGGTCTTGCCGAACTGTGTACAAAGAGTCAGGCATTATTCTTTGCCACACCAGATGATCAAATTTTACGAGCATATAAAATAGCAAAACCTTTTATTAAAGGTAAGAAATATATCTTCCACTTCAGCGGCTTATTACCCGCAGCGATTTTTCCAAGAACGCACAACATATACTGCGCTTCAGTACATCCTTTTGCCACGTTCCCAGAAATTGTTCTGCCCCCGGCCCGCAATAAATACTATCTGTTTGTTGAAGGCGATGAACAAGCGCTAAGTACGGCAAAACGCATTTTTGCAAAAAAAAATTTTACCATCAAGAAAATAAGGGGATATCGAAAAACCAAACACCATCTGCTCGGTGTCTTTTCATCAAACTTGCTCGTTGGCTTGATCTCAGCTATCTGCGGACTCGCCAAAGACATCGGCTGGACCAGAAAAGATGTTAATGACGTTGTCATCCCTATTATTCAAGAAACAATCAGCAATATACGCGAAAAAGGCTTGAACAAGGCATTGAGTGGCCCGCTTGAACGTGGCGATATCAAGGTCATAAAAAAACATCTGACCACTTTGAAGGAAAATAAAGATCTATTGAATCTTTACAGAATATTATCATTGGCGGTTCTTAAAAACGTAGTGAAAGGTGAAAAAAAGAAGAAAATAGAAGAGTTATTGAATCAATAATTCCAGCTTCCTAACCCAAAATTACTAACCATACGGTAAGCATAATTAGGGTTGACTTTTTCAACAAAGATAATAGAATTGACCATGGCTAAATTTAAATGGGCTTTGCTCATTATGCTATTCGGCGCTTGTGCTCATAAGGCGCCACCCTTGGTCAAAGATCGTATGAGACCAAAACTCCAAAATGTTGTTGCCTTGAACAACCGGCAAATACAATTCACCTTTTCAGAAAATATTGATACCCTGAACCTTAAACCGGACCATTTTAACATAACGCTCGGTGACGACACGCTCCCGATAGATGGACTTTACCCTTCTCTATCAGCCGCCGAGATTGTCGCCATAACTGAAATGCAGATTGATTCAGTATACCAGGTAACCGGCTATGTTTTTGATACGGCTCAGAACAAAGGTGCTTTTGAAACACAATTCACCGGCACTCTGGCACCCGATACTATCCATCCCTGGATTATCAAATTCTCTGAAGGTACAGGACAAAAAGAATTCTTTTTCCACTTCTCTGAAGCCATGGATACAACCTTTTTCAACTATTCAATGATTCCCAAAAGGAAACTCATTTCTGAATGGCGCAACCGGCGCGTCTGTTTTCTCGTACCTGCAGATACTGCTGATGCATTAGCTTTTGATACAACCTATTATGTCTATATCAACCAGGGCTGCCGCGATTTAAGCGGCAACCTGCTGGGAACCCTGGTGACCAGCATAACGCCAGATACTGCGTACAAGCCGTTTATCCTGAAGGGCAGTGCCCAAATCAATGACAGTTTAATGATCACTGGTATTGCTCTACTCAAAAGAGAAACTGTTTTAGGCATTGCTCTTGTCAAAGCCGGTGATTTCCAGTTTGAAGTAAGAGATTCTTTGCCGTATACGATCGAAGTCTTCAGTGGTAAGTACTGGGGTAGTACAACAGTATTAATCGACAGCGCAAATATAATTTATCTCAAACTGGAAGACAGGGATATTGATAATCTTTTTAATTAGTTTTATCGCAATAGGGCTGACCGTTTTTCTGTACTACAAAGCTTTAGCCCTGGCACCGATACGTATTATAGCAATCATCCTGTTCTACATATTGATAACCGGTTTTATCTTTTCTTTCAGAGTCAAACAGAAAAGAAAACCACCTGCAGTATTGATTGACCACTCAACAAGTATGGCAAGATACATCAATGACATTGAACACGCAACAAGTAAGATAAATTTCACACACACGCAATTCTATTTTGGTGAAAGCCTTTTTACCAATGTGCCGGAAGAGTCTCTGGTATCGAGCCGTTTTACCAACATTGCTCAGGCGCTTATGAAAGTTGGTCAGACACAGCCTGCGCTTATTGTTTTAATCTCTGATGGCAATCATAATTATGGCAATTTCCCGTTTTCCAAAATAGAAGAATTGAACATACCTGTTTATTGCTATGGCGTTGGTTCTGAAAGACCGCGCGACATAGCGATTGCTGATGTAAGGTACCCAGCGTACACTTTTGTTGACGATTCAATAAAAATCGAGGTGGTTATCGAATCGCAAGGTTTTGCCGGGGGTAAAGCACAAGTTGTTCTCCAGTGCAACAAAAATGAACAGAAGAAACCATTCTTGCTTAATGCCACAAAAGCAAAAACCAACCTTGAATTCTGGGTCAAGGTACACCAACCTGAACAAGTAAAAGTCTTGATTGATGTCGCACGACAACCCGATGAACTGAGCTATGAGAATAATAGACTTGAATTCCCTTTGCGTGTATTACAGAAAAAAACCAAAGTCATTTATTATACGGACCACTTGTCATTCAATACAAAGTTCATGCTGAGAACCTTGACCAAAGATGACTATATAGATATTATCCCATTAGCTAAAATAGATAAAAGTGCGGTCTTGAATTTGATGACCAACGTGAAGCTAACAAACCTACCCGGTCTTGATGACATCGATGTCATCATCTTAGATAACGTTAACCTCTCCAAAGTGCCGTGGAAAAATGTTGAAGAATCGTTAAAAAAAGGGATGGGCGTGCTGTGTATCGGATCCATGCAAGGACACACTGCGCTATGGAATGATATGTTACCCATTAACACCACTGGAGTAGTTGTCAAAGGTGATTTCCCCTTGAGAATAAATGAATCCTTTTCCTCTCTTGTGCCAGGTGATGATTACCCACCGCTCTTGGCAATCAACCGTGTGCTTGGGGTCAAAGACAAGGCGATTATCATTGCTCAGGCAAATAATGTACCGGTTATTGCGTATCATAATTACGGCACGGGCACGGTCTTCCAAATCAATAGCATTGATATCGGTACCTGGCAATTTCTCCAACTCGGCATGAAACAAAAAAACCTTTTCGCGCACTTAGTCAGCGACGTAATCAGATTTTTGTCACCCATGGGTAAGAACAAACGACTTTTTTTAAACACCTTACGCAGAATCTATAATGTTGGCGAGACCATTACATTAAAACTCCAGAGTTATGATCAAAACTACAGGTTTGCAAGTGGCGGCGATTTCATTTTTGAATTCAATAATACGAAAATCCCTTTTTTCGAAACTAACAAAGGTACGTACCAGGCTTTCTTTATACCCAAAAAAGCTGGTGATATTCTTTTAAAAGCATCAGGCAAGCTCAAAGATGAAGATCTCACCAGTAACACTTTAGAACTCACCGTGTCCGGAGCAACAACCGAGATCGATCAGGGACTTAACAAGGATTTTCTGAAAACCCTTGCTTCTGGGACCGGGGGAGAGTATTTTAGCCTTAATGAACTCGCTGGCTTTGAGGCCCCCCAGCTTGAGAATGTCCATCGCCAAAAGAAAATAGATTTTGATTCACCAATAACTTATATTTTAATTTTCGTACTCCTTGCTATTGATTGGATAATAAGAAGAAGGAGAGGTATTATATGACACCCCAAGACCTGGTCAGCAGAGGCATGAGTCCGGAAATCGCGGTCTTTATAACCTCAATGTTACCGATCATTGAATTAAGAGGCGCTTTACCAATGGCCATTAACCTCTTCAAAATACCGTGGCTCAAAGCATTTCTGATTTCATACATTGGCAACCTGGTTCCAGTACCCTTTATACTCTGGTTGCTTAAACCCATCGTAGGAATTCTTTCCAAAGTGAAATTCCTCGACACATTTTTTAAATGGCTCTTTGAAAGAACTCGAGGTAAAGGCACTAAGGTAATTGAAAAATACGAGGAGATCGGACTCTTGGCTTTTGTTGCAATTCCTTTACCAGGTACAGGAGCCTGGACTGGTGCACTCATCGCATTTTTATTCGGGCTCGAATTCAAGAAATCATTTCTCGTAATCAGCCTGGGCGTGTTGATTGCCGGAGTGATTGTTACATGTTTGTGCCTTTTGGGATGGCTCGGCGCAATAATCGCCGGTGCCGCGCTTATTCTTCTTGCTGTTTTAGGTTTCTGGAAATTGTAAAGTAGCCTGTCCCCTTTATAAACCATTAAAATTGTCTTAGATGATAATTATGAAGATTTATAGACCCCCTGGTTTGGTTAAAGCGACGTTTTCTTTGCAGAACGGACATTCTGCCGGCTCAAAATTCTCGACAACTTTTCGGTAGGTGGCAAAATATTCAAACGGTAACTCTTTGCCACAGCGGTCAATAAGAACTGCGATATCCACAATCGCACCGCCCTTTTCATTGATGGCATCAATCGTTTCTTTAACTGATTTACCAGTCGTCATTACATCATCAACAATCAGAACGTTTTTATCTTTGATATCGAACCCTCGACCAACAACTCTCTTGCCTTCCCGTACCTCAGCAAACCCTGCAAGTTTACCCATTTGGCGGGCAACCTCAAAGGCAATTATAATCCCTCCAGTAGTCGGTCCGATCACCCAATCGATCTTTTTGTCTTTGAATTTATCGACAATCATGCTGCATAATTTAACTGCCGCATCAGGGTTTTCAAGGATACGGAATTTCTCGAAATAAAATTGGCTGTGTAACCCTGAGTTCAAGACAAAATGCCCTTCTTGTAAAACTCTTAAGGTTTTAAGCAATTTCTCTAAGTCCATCCTCAATCTCCTTGATAATACTTTCTGCTGCTTGTCTGGGCTGAGCAGCTTTGACTATGGGCCGACCAATAACCATGTAATCAACGCCGGCAATAATGGCATCCTTTGGGGACATGGTGCGTGCCTGGTCATCACCACCTATTGTCTCGCCCCGGGGTCTGATACCAGGCGTTACAATAAGCAAATCCTTACCACAATCTTGTCGTATAAGCTTTATTTCTTTGGGCGATGCAACAACACCATCCATGCCTGCGCTGCGTGCTAACTGGGCAAGAAAAACCACCTGTTCATCAAGACTCCGTTTCAAATCACCAAATAAGTCTTTGAAATATGCTTCATCAATGGACGTCAATACAGTAATACCCAAGAGTTTTGGTTTATCTATTTTCTTAAGCTCTGATGCTATGAGTGTTGCCTTTGCTGCCTCCTCAAGCATGGAAAACCCACCGCTCGTATGGACCGTTATGAAATCAACCTCCATTTGTACAGCGCCTTCACATGCCCGGGCAACAGTATTGGGTATATCATGATATTTGAGATCTAGCATAACCTTGGATCCTGCGTCCTTTAGCAATTTTACGAGGTCCAAACCAAAATAGGTAAAGGGAATCGCACCGATTTTGTAAAAATTAACTAAGCCTTTTAATTGATTTACTATATTTTTAATTTTCTCAAAATCATTCAAGTCAAGTGAAACGATTAAATGCTCTTTCATTTAAGCTCCTTAAACAAATGGTTATCGGGTTTGGGTTAGGAAGCTAGAATCCAGCATCCAAACCCTAACCTATCTTCCATCTTTTCTTAAGCTCTTTGATTATCTTCAGCGGTGCATAAGGGTCGCGTAAAATCGCAGAGCCAATTGCCACGGCTGATGCACCAGCCAAAAGAAATTCATAGGCATCTTGTCCAGTCATAATACCACCCATACCAATAATCGGTACGCCAAGCCCGCGCAGCCGATTCACGCAATAGAGAGCAAATGGTTTTATCGCTGGCCCTGATAGCCCTCCAGTAATCAGAGGTTTTTCCCTCTCGATATCATAAACCATCCCATACAATGTATTTATCAACGATATACCGTCAGCACCAGCTTCAATACACGCTTTGGCAATTATCAAAGGATCGCAAAAGTTCGGGGTCAACTTAACAATGAGCGGCAGTTTGGTTTTTATCCGAGCACGCGCAACCACTGATGCCGCGATCTTCGGGTCCTGACCAAATGCCACACCACCTTTTTTAACATTAGGACAGGAAATATTCAATTCAAAACCATGTACTTGTCCACCAATCCTCTCAACGATGCGCTCATAATGTATTACTTCAGAACCAGCTACATTAACGAAAATCTTTGTGCGTAGTTTCTTCATCCTGGGTAGGATATCTTTACAGAATTTTTCAACACCAGGGTTTTCCAAACCAACCCAATTTATAAGACCACTCGCTGTTTCAAAAACTCTCGGCGGCGCGTTACCTTTTCTCGGTTCGAGTGTAATACCCTTTGTGAAAATGGCGCCAACCTGGTTGGAAACCTTTTTGTATTTGAGACCAAAACCAAATACGCCCGAGGCAATAAAGACCCTGTTTTTGAAAGTTGTCCCGAAAAGTTTAATCATTAGAAAAAAGGTTATCCGGATACCTGAATATCAGGAAGTGGATATCAGGGCACCAGGATACCAGGTAGTGGTTACTTCCTGATGTTCTGATTTTCTGATATCCTTCGTCCTGATTCTCTGACAATCTGATGCCCTTCCATCTGATTCCCTGATAGCCTGATGCCCTTCCATCTGGTTCTCTGATAAGCTGATGTCCTCCCATCTGATTCTCTGATAATCTGATGCCCTTCCATCTGATTCCCTGATAGCCTGATGCCCTTCCATCTGGTTCTCTGATAACCTGATGTCCTCCCATCTGATTCTCTGATAATCTCATGCCCATTAGTTAAATTCGATCCCCTTGAGTTCAAACACCGGTCCGTCCTCACAAATCCGCTTGTACTCACCTTTGTACATTATTGCACAACCAAGGCACAAACCACAACCGCAGCCAAGGAAATCCTCGCAAAAAGCATAAACTGGTATTGGCAAATTCAGCTTCTGTAACTCAATAAGCATTGTCTTGGGACCACATGCATAGGCAATATCATATGATTCAAGATCAAGCATATCAAGTGCACCAATTACTGTCATCTTGCTTCTACCTTGTTCCGTTACGAATATTGCCTGTTTGGCGATCTGTAATATATGACTTTTTTTAATCAAATCCTTTTCTCTTTTTGCACCATAGACAAAATCGAACTCTATCCGTTTACCATGCATTTTCTGGGCAAGAAAAAGCAGCGGCGCAACTCCAATACCACCGGCGATGAGGAGACTCTTCTTCTTTTTCACTCTCAAACCTTTACCAAAAGGTCCGAGCACCTGCAAATCTTCACCTACTTCTTTCTGACTGAGCATTTTCGTACCCCGTCCAAGGATCTTGATTATCATGAGCAATCTTCCGCCTTTATATGAAGCAACACTTATTGGTCGGTTGAGAAAAGGATCGTAAGCCGTACTCACCCTGACCTGAAAGAACTGACCAGGCTGCGGATCAATATCTGGCAGATAGATTTCTAAGCCAAAAATATCATCGGTGAACCATTGCTTCTTTTTAATGGTTACTCTTCTAACCACCCCTCGTCATCCTCATTCTGTGGTAAGAAAATGCTGGCACTCCGGGCGTATTCGGAATTTGGATATCTTTTCAGCAAATCTCTTGCCAAGGATTGCGCCAGGCTGTCATTCTTAAAAATATCCTTGGCTATCCAAAATTGAGCGTACATTGCTTTGGGCGCCCATTCACTTTGCGGGAAATCCGTATATACCTTGACATATTCGGTCACGGCTCGTTCCGGGTCTTCAAAGTCAACAAAGTATATCTCGGCGAGCAGAAACTGTGCGTGGTCAATATTCTCGGTTTCCTTTGAGAATAGGTCGACCTTGCTTAAGATATCCGCCATCTTTTTTGATTTGATGCCATACTCACTCATTGGTGCTCGATTCACTGAAGAATCATAGTATGCTATTGCTTGCTCAAGACTGTCGTCGGTTTTATATAGTTCGGCCAATTTATAAAACATTTCCGATGAAAAATCAAAGCTGCCGTTGATCGCAATATCAAAATATAATTCCTTGGCTTTAGTAATGTTGCCGAGTTTTACATTGAGGTCAGCGAGTATGCTCTTGAACTCAACGTCGGCCTGACCTCTAAGGAATTCCTGGCACCTATCATACTCACCCATCTCAAGGTAGGTTTCAGCGATCTTGAGTGTTATCTCGCGCTTGTCTTCTTTGACCCGGGTTATGAAAAGTAGCTCCTGGAAAGTCACGAGGGCATTTTCATAAAACTCTTGCTCGAACTGAGCCTCGCCAAGCAACTGAAGTACCCATCGTTTCTCTTGCTTGTCAATGCCTTCTTTGAGTAAGTTTGTGGCCACCTCGGTGAGGGCTAAGTAGTTGTGGTTTTTGAAGTAAACATAGCACAAGGCTATCATTGCCTTAACCCTATACTGGTTTGACTTTTCTGTTTGTTTAAGCGCGATGATTGCCTGGGCAAATTTCTCTTGTTTGTAATGTGCTAACCCTTTGTAATACAGAGCATCATCGTGGAATTTGGAATCCGTGTAATTCAGGACCATAAAATCAAGCTTTTCCAATGCCCTACGGTAATCGCCCTTGTAATAGTATGACGCGCCCATCATAAACAGTGCATCATCGACATACCGAGAATCTGGATACTTGATTATGACCGCGGTGGTCTTTTCAATCGTTTTGTCAAAGGGCTCTGAACTAATAACTTTAAGGGTATCATGGACGACCAGTTTCTTACCCTGCCGAAAATATTTCTGCGCATTGTAAAAAGTATTAAAATAAGCACAATTTGCTGCAAGTACAAGCGATAATAACCACAGTACTCTCCACGGTTTGTTCACCACTATACTTCCTTTTGTCGATTGCACTCTAATTCCTAATATCAAAATCCTTTACCCTGTGAAATACAGCCTTCCTTAAAGGACTCTATCTTCACTAATTTTGATTGTTTTTCTTTTTCTTTTCCCATAATAAGGTTACTCCTATTCCACAGGGTGAACAATATTAAAACACCAATATTGAATGACTAAAACGGCTTTGTATCAAAAAATTTGGATTTCGGATTTGTTTAGGATTTAGTAATTCGGATTTAGTATTTTCCATTTTATTTCACGATTCCTATCTGAAGATTTCTGAAGCGTGCGGGTACTGTACCGTGCCCAACAAAAGCAGTTTGACCCGGTTCTCCTTTGCCACAATTCGGCACGCCAAAAAGCTTCCAGGTTTTCTTATTGCCCAAGGCATCACAGCTGCGCCAGAACTGTGGTGTTATACCAGCATAGATCGGATTTTTGTAAACCTGGGTAAGCTTACCCTTTTCTATTTTCCGGGCCAGTTCACAGGCAAACTGGAAATTCAATCTTTTGTCATCGATCGACCATGATTTGTTTGTTGTCATAAACACACCTTTGTTTGTATCACCGATCATGTCTTCAAAGCGCCACTTGCCCGGAACCAAGTTGATATTGGTCATGCGGATTAAGGGAATCCTGTTCCAACCATCCGCCCTCATTGCACCGCTTGATTTGCTATTGACAACCGGAGCGGTTTCGCGTGAAGTAAGATAACCAATAAATATACCATTTTTAACGAGATAGATTCTTTGTGCTGGAATTCCTTCATCATCCCAGCCAAAAGTTCCTAGCCCACCTGGCGTTGTCGCATCCGCCACAATACTCACTATTTCTGAACCGTACTGTAATTTGTTCAGTTTATCCGGCGTCATGAAACTCGTACCCGCATAGGATGCTTCAGTACCCAAGACCCTGTCCAGCTCAGTCGGATGGCCACAAGATTCATGGGTCTGAAGAACCATTTGTTCAGCGTCGAGGATTAGTGTCGTCTTCTGCTGCGGGCATGGTTTAGCACTGAGTAACATCACTGCTTCATCGCGCACGCGCGCCGCGTTATCACAAAACTTCAGGGACTCAATAAATTCAAAACCTGCTTGATTATAGTTGCCGTAAGAACGCGACTGGACCTCACCCTTATCCATGGCAAAAGCTCGGAGACTACCACCAGAGAAAACCATTTCCTGGGTGGTTAACGAGCCATCGGTTGAGGCAAAATGAGTTTTGATCTTATGGAATATGAGACGTGCCATTCGAGCTTTTACTTTCTTGTTTTTGCTAAGGATCTTATCGCACGACAATAACAACTCAATTTTTTTATCGAGTGAGACCTTCATTGGATCAATCTTGAACTTCGTAACATACGTTCCTTTTTGCGGAACCAGGGCAGACAGCGTTACTGCTGACGATTTAACCATGGCTGACGCCCGAGCCGTACTCAGGGCATCCCGGGTTATTTTGTCGGCTTCACTCTTCTGCAGCAGATTAGATGAAGAAAACCCCCACGCTGAATTCTTAAGAACCCTCACGCCAAAACCAATATCTGTAGTGCGGGTCAAGGCTTCGATAACGCCGTTTTTCAAAACGATCATTTCCATTTCCCGCTCGACAACCCGAACATCTCCATAGTCTACTTTTCTTCCCTTTAAATTACCTGTAATTCTTTTCATAAATTGTTTCATAAATACCCCTTGTTTTTAACTATAGCCGATTTTCAGTAAAAATCAAGCTTGGCTTCATTACTGAGGAGAACATGAAATAGTTCTTATTTCATCCACGATATGTATGTTCTTGACAAAGCTCGCCTGTCTCGAACAAGGTGAGAGGAACAGTAACTCTTTATTCTTCGAGTAAGTCCTGAGTTTATCAAAGGACGCATCGAGAAGTACCTCAATGTATGTTCTCGACTTCGCTCGAACAGTAATTATGATAGTCTGATGGGCTTTCCGGGTAAATTGGACAACTACAATTATTAATGCCCGATTCCTACAGTTCCTATATCCATTACCCAAAATGAGAACTATTTCATGTTCTCCGTAATATCTATGCTCTTATCGGAAACTTCAGGGTGAACTCTGTGCCCTCGCCCTTTTTGCTCTCAACACTTATTCTGCCATTGTGTATCTCTACAACCTTGTTCACATACGCAAGACCTAAACCCATACCTTTATCAGTCTCCGAGTAAAAAGGTTTGAATATTTTGTCCATGGCTGATTCATCCATACCTTGACCATTGTCGCGGACTTTGATGAACACAAAATCATTCTCTTTGCCAGACTCAATTTCAATGAAACCCTTACGTGCAATTGCCGCCACGCTATTCTGTACTAAGTTTGAAAGAACAACGGAAAGCAATTCGTGATCACCTATTAGTTCAGGGACGTCGTCACTCAATTTCAACTTGACCTTAATCCTTGCCGGTATCTTGGCTCTTCCAATCGCTTCGTTAATTAGCTGGCTTATCTGAACCGGCATCAGTATTGCTTTTAATGGCTGAGCGTATGCTAAAAGCCGTTTGATGAGGTTCTCCATAAGCCGACATTCAACGACAATATCAGCGGCTGGTTTTTTCCCCTTTTCAACCAGACGTGCCAGGCCGATAATCGCGCCGATCGAGTTCCTGAATTCATGAGCGACATAAGAAGAAAATTCAATGAGCATTTCTTCCTTTACTTTCATCTTTTTGTATATCTGGTTAAATGTTGCCGGCACAAAATCCTCTTTCTTCATCTCAACACCCATATCATGAGCGAGTCTGGCTACATAGCGCATCGGTAAAAAGAGGTTACGTATCAAGAAAATACCGAGGAAGCCGAGAAAGAAAAGGGAAATTGTTATATAAAAAATATACCACTTAAAAAACCTATCAAAGATAGAGGTATATGAAAATGATAGTACAGTATATAAATAAAAAGGAGGATCTCCATTCAGGAAAATAAATCTGTCATTCTCCTGGATGAGTTGATCCAATACTGGCAGTTTCTTAAAATCCGTCTTGAGGTCGATTTTCTTCACACCCAAGTCGAATTCAAAAGGCAGTGCCTTGGAATCATATAGTTTATTACCCAGCGTATCGATGATAATCATGTGACCCAAATTGAATGCATCGTTGACTTCTTTTAGAACATAACGAAGCGTTACCGGATCATGATATTGATTTATATATCCAGCACATAGGTTTGCCACGGAAATCACTTTTTCTCTATCGTAATTAATGAATTCACTTCTCAGTTGGATGCTAACGTAGAAGTTGACTATCGCCAGGAATAATATAAGGCAAATAAAAACCGTGGCAATAATGCTTATATTTCTTGGATAAGAGCCTTTCATGTGATCTCTGTGAAAATAATAAACCTCATCTGATAACAGTCAGGCGACCTTTATTCCTTTCAACCTTTTCCCCGTGGGTTTCAATCACGTACAAATACATACCGCTAACAATATCTTTCCCCTTATCATTCTTCAAATCCCAGAAAGCCTGTCTGGTAAAGCGGTTAATCTCGTGCGGTTCGGCATCAAGGAGTCTAATCCGTTCTCCTGCAATATTATAGAGGGTTACTTTGAATTGAGGGTGTTGATTCCCTAATTCAACCGTATCTGATGGCACATAGGTAATTATAATCTTTTTACCCCAGGATGGCTCATTATCGACACGGTATGGATTTGGGTACGAATATACTCTGCCTAAGAAAACCGGCGTGACCCAGAACGATGCGATCATTGCTGAACCTGCTTCACCTATATCATATATCCGTACACCGGTAGGGTTTCCATCATAGTCAAAACTGGCTGGCTTTGAAGTATCTCCAAAACCATAGCTCGCATTCTTCCACAGGTCTTCACCCACACCCCAGTCAGGTAAAAGAAAATCACCATCTCCATCACCCTGCATAATCCCGACCAATGGATGATCCTCATTATCATTATGGTTCTGGGAATCATCACAGTGCAGGATGAGTAAACCGTCGCCTGGAAGACTTTTATCAAACCCAGTACAGAACCTGTTTTCCACAAGAAAATACTCACCCGTGCCTCCAGACCAATCCCAGTCTGGACCATTCGGGTCGTCAAGGAGTCGGTAAGCAACGGCATTATCTGCTGCATTAGCAACCCATTCGTGTTCAAGTTTGGAAATACCATGTCTACCTATTTCAACCGGTGATACAAAACCAAGCTGATATTTGGACCACACGCAAAAGTGGGTTGGATACTCTCCAGGCAGACCCTGACCATTCGCATCACCCCAGGAACCAGCTGCCATTATGCCAAACCATCCAATCCCGTATGTAGAATGGTCACGGTCATAAAGGTCTGGCAAACCCAAGACATGACCGAATTCATGGGCAAAAACACCGACTGTTATCCGACCAGTCACCGTCTCGAACCGCTCTGGTTCCATTGAATATTGGTCAATATCAACACCCTCGTCTGTATGATACGGACCTGGACACCCGCTGCTAGTATTTGACAGCTGCCACTGGTGGGACCACACATAATGAATATTGCCGGTTTCTTCAGCTCCGGGTCCTGCGTGGACAATGAAAATGGCATCGACAATGCCGTCTCCATCCTGGTCATAATTAGAAAAATCAATAAAAGGATCAGCCAGACTGCAAGCCGCAATAACAATACCCTGCACATTATTTGGATAATTACCCGGGTAAATACCAAAGGAATCGCCAATATAATATGAATAATCATTTGGCGCTCTGACCCACTGCGAAATATCGCTGTCTTTACTGATGGTGAATTTCCCATAAGAAACTTCAGTATAGTAATCCCGCAGCGAATTCTGATTATCACCATAGATCAAGGAATCGAATTCAATTGCTTCATAAGTATAAGGGTTGTCATTAAAATCAATCAATAATATCAGGGCTTTTCTCTCACCGACAGGTTGCTCAACCCGCTTCATCGGTGCATTCATTAATGCCGGGAAGAGTGGTCGCCTGATTGGATGGTCAATATCTGTATACGGATTAGGCGGCATTGAAAATAAGACAGCAAGAAACAACAGCATATGGTTATTATATTTAGCTGAATTACTATGTCAATGTACAATATCGCCAAGTTCTTTTTACTCTCTCAACCTCTCCTTGTATCATTGCGTCTATGAGAAAAAGTCAAGTCCTTTCATGTCTGATTCCTCTCCACTTTTTTGAAATACTAATTTGTCATTGCGAGGAACGGGGTGACGAAGCAATCTCCGCAGATTACGCAGCCTGTTCCGAACGCAGTCAGGAATCTCACTCCTTCCGCCATACAAAAAGGCGGACAGGCGTAATGACAAGAGATGACTAAACGCATAGTTGTGTACGGTTCTACCCGATATGGGTAAATTTTTCCATAATTCATGTGTTTCATTGGAAAAACGCCCGATATTCCGTGATGTTTTTCAAGAGTCTGGGCACAAATCTTGCATATTATAATACTGAGATTGGAGGTATATATGACCGTAAAACAAAAAAGGCTCATAATGCCGAATGCGCAGATACGCATTAGAAAAACCAAAGGTTTTACAATGATTGAATTAATGGTTGTCGTGGCGATTATCGGTATTCTTATGGTTATCGCAGTCCCGAATTTTGCCCGTATACAGAGTCGAGCACGCGTTCGCGCCGGTGCCCAGGAAATCGCACAGGACTTCAGGCAAATAAGGGAGCGTGCACTCGGACTGAGTGGAAGGTTTACCATTACTTCACCAGATAAATGGCACTACCAGGTATTGCATCCAGATGGACAGACCAGACTTTATCAAGTCGGTTCAGCAACTGGTGGTAATGTCTCTTTTGGCAAGAGCGGTGTCGTGGTGGGTACACCACCTGAAGCCAATGGTCCTATACCAGGTAATGGTTGGGATTTTAATCTGGGCTCTTTAATCATGGAATCAAGGGGCGCTGCGTCTAAAGGCGTCGCCTATATTAATGATGGTAGAGAAAACTACGCTATCGGTGTTAATCCACTCGGCAAAGTACAGGTTTACCAATTCATAAATGGCGTTTGGACGAACAAGTAATATCAAGGAGGCATCATGAAAAAAATTCCAAAATACCCAAAGTCCAAAATACCTAAAAAAACGAATACGACTAACGAATCACGAATACGAAATTCACCTGGGTTCACGCTTGTGGAAGTCCTTGTTGCCATATCCATTTTAAGTATCGGTATTCTCGCGGTGAGTCAAATGACCGTAATGGGTATGAAGGTTAGTACCACGGTAAATCAACGTATGTACGCGCGCGTTGTCATGGCTACGGTATTTGAAAACCTCAATACCCTGCCGAGTGCTCATGCATGGTTATTTGATACTGATCACGCAGCCGTGTTGACCTACGAACCTGATTCCCTTCTGAATGACCACTACTGGCGCGTGACTGATCCTAATGCTCCATACAGTTATATGACCTGGTGGCGCGTCGCGGATAATGTCCCTGAAATAGGCATGAAGACTATTCGAATCTGGGTTGTGTGGGGGCAAACCATGAACCATAAAATCTCCACTGACCTTATCAAGAGAATGTAGCGAGGAGGAATTATGAAAAAAGGTATGACTCTGGTTGAGATTTTGGTTTCACTTACAATGCTCGCGTTCATACTCGCAGCTATTTTTACAATACTCAACCTTCAAACTGTCAGGTCTGTCCAGGTTCAAAAAACTACAATCCTCCAGACTGATGCTCAAGTTGCGCTAACGCTTCTGAAATGGGATTTAGGCGCAGCTGGTCTTGGCTATCCAATGCAAGATGATGCAGTGCAATCCCAGGATAATGTTGGTGCAAATGGATCCGACGCAATTACTATGAGAGCTGTAGGACTTGGTTTTGAATCGGCAAATATTAAATGGTCCTGGCTCCTCGAAAGATCGAGTACAGATGCACTCAAATTGCGCAAGTACGATAAGGATGAACTCAATTTTGTGCCCGGCGAATGGTTGGTTGTTCTGGATGTAAATCGTAAAATAATGAACCCTCCAGGCAATATCCAAGTGCTTGATACTGCGAGCTTTGTTTTTATTGACCAATGGGGCGATAGTATCCCTGGCCAATTAGTTACAGTTGACCTTCCAGTCGGTGCTATTGCTGGCTTGGTAGTGATTTGTAAATACGGCTCAATATACACCCCTGGAATTACTCTCAGTTTAAACGCTAATAATCAACTGATAAGAGGCAATGATGTTCTGCTTGAAAACGTTGAAGACCTGCAATTTGCTTATGGTATTGATAGTGATGGTGATGGTGTTATAGAATCATGGTTCAATAATGTGCCCCAATTTGCAACGGCGGGCCAAAAGTGGGCGATTCGCTATTCCATGGTTGTAACTTCAAGAACAATGGGTGGGTATGAATACCCGCTCAATACAATCAATCTCGAAAACAATCCCTATGCTCTCTCAACTACTGATAGAATGCGCAAGCGAGCAATCCTTACTGGAATCATCGCACCGGCTAATTTGCAACCATAGGAGGATATGATGAAAAAGAATAGAAAATCAGAAAAACCCCCTAACTTCAATTCTTCCAAAAAAGGTATTGCCATGCTCGTTGCCCTCGGCACAATGATTATAATTCTCATCATCGCTTCTTTAGGCATCTATATTATAACGCGCGGCTTAAAAGTCACGGCTGGTCAAACACGGTATGAAACTGTTTATGAAGCTGGGGTAGCTTCATTAGAAATAGGTCTGGCAAGAGCTCTTTATCTCAATCAAAACCTCCAGCTCCCGGACACTTCTGAAGTAATACAGGTAGGCAGTTATGATTGCTCTCTTCACGTTGAAAGAACATCAGCCGTGGCGATTACGCTTTCTGGTACCGCGATGAAGTTTGCCCGCGCTATATCAGGTCCGGGCTCAACACCTTCGACCGGGAGTTACCGTACTTATTATATTAGCACGCGCGCTAAAGGAAAAGCCGGCGAGCAGGTCATGCTCGAGGTTTTACAGCGCTATACAATCTTAGCACAATAGGAGGATAAGATGTACAAAAATCCAAAATACCTAAAATCCAAAATACCTAAAATTATAGGAGGTAAAACCACAGCACTCATTTTCCTGTTGTTCTGTGCAATCGGTTTTTCCCAAGACACGACCATGACACCGTATTGCTGCTATCCGCCTTTTGTTACTGAAGTGGTACCGCCCAACATTATGATTTTAATGGACAACTCGGGAAGTATGGCTGACGAATCATACCAGATAGATGTAGATGAGATATACGTGGGTTCACCCGAAGATACGATAAAATGGTACGGCTATTTTGATCCGGATACCACTTACAGTTATGCAAGCAGCCGATTCTATCCTGACCCGAATGGTCCCTGGCCCGGCAGAATCCTGAACTGGGCATGTATGTCCCGAGGCGACATATTAAGAAAGGCACTGGTCGGCGGTGCCGCAACCTCCCAGTTTGGAGCTGGCAGCGACCCAATAAGATTAAAGAGTGAAGGTAGATATTCATGGACTGTTTATTACCGAAACGGCGCATCGGGTTATAATAGATTCAGTGTGTCGCATGGGGGTTCTGGTCTAACAGAGCTAACAGTTACGAACAGTGGTACTCCACCGATCAATGCAACATTAAGCAGCGCGAAGGTGCAAGTTGACATCCCGCGTTCAGATTGGATCGGTGTTATTCAACAGGTTGCCGGTGAAGAGGTATCGCCTGGAAAATGGGTGTGGCGCGAAAATGCACCGCGCTTCGGTCTTTTTATCTACAATCTTACCTGGTCAGGAAATGTGGGCGGACATATTGTTGATTATCTCGGCGGTCCAGTCTCGTTGAATGATTTGTGCAATCATATCCAGAATACTGGTTGGACTACAAATACCCCACTCTGTGAAACTTATTTTGAGATAATCCACTACTTTACACAATCAGATCCCCATTATCTTAATGGCAATTATACTGATCAACCTGGTGGGCAGAAAGACCCCCAGTATGAACAGGTCGGGGGCCATTATGTTCCGGTATGGTGCCGCAGGAATTTCGTTCTCGCAATTACTGATGGTGAGCCAACCGTGGAGCAGCCAATTCCCAATAATGATATCGGTCATCTACCCCATGCAACCGGTCTTCGAACCTGGGGTCGTCCTTACACAATTGACCACGGCGGTAAAGTCGGTGGACACTTTGATGAAATCGCCTATTATGCCAATACCACGGATTTACGGGCACCGGGTTACCAAGCGGTTGCCGATAGCCAAGCCCTTACAATGTACATGATTTACTGTTTCGGACAAAGTGGGGCTCCTTTTCTGAAACAGGTGGCAAAGTGCGGTGGCTTTATTGAAAGAGGTGGTAATCCAGGTCCTGATCTTATCAGTGAATGGGATGCTGACACCAATGGTGTACCAGACAACTATTTTGAGGCGCAGAATGGTAGTGAGCTTGAAGCGGCAATTATGAAGGCGATTACCCAGATGATGGCCACAGTATCATCTGCTTCGGGTGTCGCGGTTGTGACGCCGGGAAGTGGAACTGGTGGTGCAACTACACAAGCACAGTTCTATCCAGTACACAATTTTGTAACTGGAGAGTTGTTAGATTGGATCGGAACATGTCAGGGTTTATGGCTCGACCCGTATGGCTGGACCAGGGAAGATAATGATAACCCGAGTGCCCATACCCTGCACCTGCAAAAGGACTGGGTTATCAAAATGTCACTAGTAGGTAATAATGTGATGATTGACCGCTATGAAGACCCGAATGGTATGGGTATTGATAGTGAGTTTGTCCATGTTGGTCAAGTAACAATTGAGGACCTTTTGCCGTTATGGGACGGCGGAAAATGGCTCTGGAACCATACTGAAGGTGCGCGTACCATTAAGACCTTTGTTGATCTGAATAAAGATGGTTATGTTGATGCCGGCGAATACAAAGATTTTACTACCGCAAACACAGCGGTTTTAAGAGACTATCTCAATGTCAATTCTGATTCAATGGCAGATATTGTAATTAGATATATCCGGGGCGAAGATTTCCCTGGCTTGAGAACAAGAACCGCTGGTAATAAAGTCTGGAAACTTGGCGACATAATCAATTCAGGTGCGGTTGCAGTGCAAGGTGCGATCGAGCGGTATGACTTCATATACGGTGATATGGGTTATAAAAACTACTATGATTCGTTATTAGATCGCAGACAGGTAGTCTATGTAGGCGGCAATGACGGCATGCTCCACTGTTTTAATAATGGCATCCCGGTTGAATTAGATACCTTTCCCACACCCATGAAGTATGAACCCGGCGGCTATGATCTCGGTGAAGAGATGTGGTCGTATATCCCTTATAATCTCTTACCCCATTTGAGATGGCTTACTGACGAATATTACTGCCACGTGTATTATGTTGACCTTAAGCCTTATGTCACTGATGTCCAGATCTTTACGCCCAGCCCAGCACACCCTGATGGCTGGGGCACGATTCTGATCGGTGGTATGAGACTGGGTGGTATGACAATCGAAAGTCTGGCTGATACGTGTAACTCGGCATATTTTGCCATTGATGTCACCGACCCAGATAATCCGGTTCCAATGTGGGAATTCACTGATCCGGGGATTGGTCTGACGATTTGTTACCCAATAGTGATCAAAGTAAAAGATTCCTGGTTCTTGACGTTTGGCTCGGGTCCAGCAAATTGCGAAGGTGAGAGTTACCAAAATGCAAACATATACTGTCTGGATTTAGCAACCGGTCAGTTAAAGAGAATGTGGACCCTGCCTGATGCCAACTCGTTTGTTTCCAACATATTTGGTGCAGACTGGGGTATGGATTATAATGTGGATCGAATTTACTTTGGTGACTGCTATAGCAATTATACTTCTGTTCCACCTGATTGGCACGGTAAATTATATCGGATTCTGACCAATGACAAAGAAGATCCGGCCCAGTGGACTGCAGATAGCATCATTTTCGACTTTGAGGATTATCCGGTTACTGCAGAAGGCAGTATTGCTACTGACGATTTCAATCACCTATGGCTCTATTTTGGCACGGGCAGATTCTTTACTGATGCCGATGAATTAGACAGTATACCTCAACGTTACATTGGTATTCGTGAGGATACTACGCGGGCTACCACAGTCGCTGGATTGTACGATGTTACTGATGTCTGGGTTGATACCAACCAGGTTGTCCATTACGGCGGCGGCGGAACTTCAACCTTTGATGGCTTGATCGACACCGTGAATACTGTAGGTGGCTGGTGGCGCGAATTTCCCACTCTTGGTGAAAGGAATATTACCACATCTCTTGTCTTTGGCGGCGCCGTGCTTTTCACGACATTTGTCCCGACCGAAGACATCTGCTCGTACGGTGGAGAAGGCAATTTGTGGGCATTGTTCTACCGTACTGGTACTGCCTATACCCGACCATTCTTAGACCCGGATTCTTCTCTCCGTCATCCTGAAAGCGTATATATTGGTCCAGGCATGCCATCAGAACCGAGTTTGTATGTAACTGCCGATCAAACCAAGGTCTTTATCCAGACCGGTGGTGGTCTTGTTTCACCGGGAACCGGTATCCCTGGTTTACCAAAATCCGGGGTAATTATCTGGAAGGGTAGATAAGGAGGTTCATTATGAAAAAACTATTACTTTGCCTAATTTTGCTGGCGTTACCTTTACTGGCTGAAGAGATATGGCTCGGTATGGTAAGCGGGGCTCAGGGCGATTCATTGATTCTCGTCGATGATCTAAAAATATATGTCCCGAATCTCGCTTATGCCCAGTATCTTTCTGAAGACGACCATGTGTTGGAGAACGTCGAAATCACTTTTCCTTACACGGCATCCTTGATCGTCAAAGGCCGCTCTGATACTGATCCAGCATCACGAATAGATACAAAAACCAGTTTTACGGCGATTAAAATCTATAAGTTCTACGATGTCAAAGAAGGTAGATTGGTCGAGCGGAAGATCGATTGATTAGTTTTTTTAAAACGGAGCGAGTTTCCCTCATGCGGAAACTCGTTCCGTGCTTTCTTTGATCAACCCAGCCATATATAGAACACAAGATAGTCAATGTTATGATCAATTGTGAGTCGACACTCAAACTCCTTTGTAAAATATTTATAATACCCACTCTACTGATTGCTAATACTTTAGTATTTCAACAGGGCGATACACTGAAGTTCTTTAATGACAACAAAGTTGTTGACAAATGGACCACTACTGATGGCGACACAAATTTCCAGTACAATGATGCATACTACACGAGAAAATTCAAAGTATCAGCAGATAGCAGTCATTTTTTCATATATGAAGAAAGGCGTCATAAATCGACCGACAGTGTCTTCACGAAAATATCGTTGTATAATGCCGAGCAGGAAAAATTATGGGAAATATCGGCCGATCCCGGGACAAAAATATCCTACCATCTTAGCAACATCTATACAAACACCATTATCCTGGTAACAACCGATAATGACTATAATAATCCAACGCTTGAAATAATAACAAATAAAGAAAAAACATTGCTTATAAAAAAGGATAGGTGGCATAGGATAATTAATTACGCCATTTCGCCGAATATGCATTATTTTGTCTTGCATGCCAAGAATCCCTATAAGAAAAAAACATGGGATTATATCCATTCAATCGACCTCAAAACGCACAAGAGCTGGACTTATTTATTCCCCATTTGCGTATCTTGCAAGAGATTCAGAATAATTAGTCTCGAGGTGAAGAACGATGGAACTGTTGAGGTTGTCTATAAGTATCAACACAGAGTATTTGATAAAACAGGCAAACTCATTGATATTTACATCAAGTTTGAATAATGATTATGTTGACATCTCTTTTTTTTTGTTTATATTTAATCAAATGGAGGTGAAATTTGAAATTTTTTGCAAAACAGTTTTTTTTCATATTGCTCGTTAGTCTCTTTGTCGTTCATTGCGGTAACGGAAAAAAGCAGGATCAGGGTAAAGAAAAAACCAATACACCGCCGATGATAAATGAAGTTAGCCTATTACCACTAAACCCCACGGTTCAATCGCGTATCCAGGCGCAAATCCTGAGCACTGACAAGGAAGGCGACCCTATCACTTATACAGTAATGTGGTTTCTCAATGGCAAAGAAATCGGTGAAGGTATGTCACTGACCTATGACGAAGTACGAAAAGGTGATAAGATCTTTGCTAAAGTTGCGCCTTACGATGGTAAGGCATATGGCAAATCAGTGATGTCCAATGAAATTATTATAGGTGGTTCACCGCCGAGGATAATCTCCTTGCAGGTCGCGCCCGAGTCTATATTCGTCACCACTCCACGAGTTGTGGTAAGTGCCCTGGCTGAAGACCCAGATAAGGATTCAATAAGGATCATCATCCATTGGGTCGTAAAAAATGAAGTCATCCCGGATACGACAAATGTTCTTGATCTAAAAAGGTTCGGTTTGAAAAAGAACGATGTGATCACTGGTTCTGCATTTGTTGATGATGGTGAGTTCAGATCTGAGGGATTTCTTTTTGAGTTGATCATTGCCAATGCACCGCCAGTCTTTACCAGAGAAGTAGATTCTGTAAAATGTGCACCAGACAGTATCTATTACAAACTGCCTATTTTTGACCCTGATGAAGATGCGATAACCTATGAAATCCTGGATGCGCCGACCGGGATAATGGTCGACCAAAATACCGGTACAATTTACGGTCGTGCTGGAGAAGTCACATCATTTGAGGTAACGATACGCGCCACAGATACAGATGGCGCCTATATGGAAGCTCAGTTTACCTTAACCTCGCCGTAATAGTTTGTATTCACTGTAATAGGTAAGCTATCCTGAAAAATGACAAAATTTGTATTGGCTTTTGGGGTCAAATCTCGACATTGGACATTCCCCTTAACCTTTTTTCTGGATTGCCACAGCTGACTTTCTGCATGTATCTATGTCCAATGTCGAGATTTGACCCCATTCACCTCAGTGCGGGACTTCCTACTTTTTCGGGTGGTCCGGATCAGACACTGCTGCGCCTACTGGACAAACCTCTGCGCACTGCGCCTCATCAAAATGCCCTACACACTCAACACATTTATTAAAATCAATCACATAAATAGGATCACCTTCACTAATTGCCTGAACTGGACATTCAGGTTCACAAAGTCCACAGCCAGTGCATTCATCAGTAATCTTATATGCCATTTTACCTCCTTATTAAACGGATTATTATATTGACTTTTCATTAAATGTCAAGTTTGGCTTTTGGGGTCAAATCTCGACATTGGACATTCCCCTTAACCTTTTTTCTGAATTGCCACAGCTGACTTTCTGCATGTATCTATGTCCAATGTCGAGATTTGACCCCATTCATGGCTACTGGTTTTTATCGAGAATGACCAATGCCAATGGTAAATGCTCCAGCGGCGTGAACAGCTTCTCAACGCGTAGGTGAAAACCTTTTTTTTCAAGGTCTTTTTTTGTTTGCTTAATCTCCTCCTCGACTCTATGGGTCTTATAGAAAATCGCCCTGCCGCCGGGTTTGATTAAATCACTGACCGGTGTAATCAGTTTCTTGATTTTACCAACTGCCTTGAGGAGAATTACTTCGAATATTTTTTCCTGGTAGCCCTGGGCCCGTTCATTGACCACATCCACGTCAGGATAACCCAATTCCTCGGTCAAATACTCTAAAAAATCAGCCTTTTTCTTGTTTGATTCAATGAGGGTTAATTTCATTGTCGGCTTTATTATTTTCAAAGGCAGCGAAGGAAAGCCGGCGCCGGCGCCAATGTCGCAAATATTATAATATCCCCTCACAAAATCCAACGCCATTAATGAAACCAAGAAGTGTCTTTTGGCAATACGTTCATAATCCTGGTGTGACAAAAGATGAAGCCTGCTTCTCATTTTGAAAAGGACTTCCAAATATATGCGGAACTTCTTAAGAATCGCCTTATTGTATTTTATCTTCAGTATATTTAAACCTGCACCCAGGTCATCCAATTCTCGCCGGATTTCTTTGTGCCGGCTATTTGTCATCCTGATGCTTGATCTCATTCCAGATTCTGTCCATTTCCTCTAAACTTACCTCTTCAAGACTTTTTCCTATTTTTTTCAACTCCTCTGTTATCTTTCTAAACCGGCTGATAAACTTCTTATTGGCATTTCTCAAGGCGTCTTCTGAATCAAACTTTAGGTGTCGGGCAAGGTTGACACAGGCAAAGAGCAAATCTCCGAATTCTTCAAAAGCTCGCTCTGAGCCGATACTTGACTTGAGTTCCTCTATCTCTTCGTCAACTTTTTTACAAGGACCCTCAGGCGATTGCCAGTCAAAGCCAACCTTTGAAGCACGTTCCTGGATGATTCTCGCGGCGAGGAGCGCGGGCAATGCTTTGGATATCCCGCTGAACATATCCTTTTTGCTTTGCTGCCAGAATTTCAAGACTTCATCTTGATTTTTTAATTCCTTACGTTTAAATACATGAGGATGTTTCTCGCGATATTTTTTGACCGTAGAACGAACTAATTGGTTAAGCGTAATGCCCTTTTCTTCTTCAAAAATGGTCGCCAAAAAGAAACCGAGGAAGAGGAGATCACCGATCTCCTCTTGTATTGCCCCAACATCGCCTTGTTCTACCGCCTCAACGAGTTCATAGGATTCTTCAATGACGTTATTTTTTATCGATTCAAGAGTCTGTTCACGATCCCATGGGCATTTGGACCGCAGTACCTTGACCAGTTCTATAAGCTTACGAATATGCATTTCTGGCTTGTGTTTAGGTGTTTTTAAACAACGGTATGCGGTTATAAATCAGTATCTTGTGGTGTTTTCTCATATTCGTCGTGGCGGTGAAAATCGGTATAAAAATCTTCCTCAAAGTTTAGACAGCACAATAATCTGCCGCATATCCCGGATATTTTGCTGGGCGAAACGTATAATTTCTGATCCCGCGCCATACGCAAGGAGATGGATTTCAACTCACCTAAGAAAATCTTACAACAGAGATTTCTTCCGCAAGGTCCAATACCGCCAAAGAGCTTTGTATAATCCCGACTACCTATTTGTTTTATGACAACTCGCTTATCCAACTTTTGCGATATGTAGCGATGCAGTTTTCTAAACTCCAACCTCTTCTGCGCAGTAAAATAAAAAATCACGCGCTCCCCATCAAGCTGGCAATGGGCATACACCGGCTTCATGGCAAATTTATACTCTTCCACGGCACGCTTTAGCTCGAGCAAGCAGAACTCTTCGTATTCCTTCAACTCGTGCCGTTTTTCAAGGTCATTGGCAATTGCTTTTCTGATAATATCACCATAGATATCGTCGACTTCCTCCTTTTCGATTCTTATAACTCGACCCAGATCAATACCCTCTTTGCTCCTTATTACGACCAACTCACCGACCGTATAACTGATCGCACTCCCGCAGAGTTCAACACGAAACGGTGTTATTTCTAAATGATAGATCATTTCTCTCTGATTAAGTATATCTTTTCACCTTTTTTTATCATACCTAACTCATCGCGTGCCTTTGCCTCAAGCAAATTACCCCTTTTGTATTCGCTTATGCGATTACGCAATACTTCATTCTTTGCCTTCAGAATCAAAATCTCTTTTTTCAGATTATTCTCTTCCCGAATCGAACTTATCAACTTGTACGCTCTTCGACTGAAGTAGAACAAGGGGATAGCTGCAACCAGAACAAAAATTATCCATCGCCGCCTTTTTGACACACGCCTTCTTGTTTTCTTCATCAAATAATAACTGTCATAGTTTTGTCAAACTCGGATTCCCGGATTTACACGTCCCGCGCGTTACTGTTTCGAAGGGTAATAATAGTAGTACCGATGACGATAATAGTGACGTGTAATATCAACGCCGTTCAAAACGAATCCAACGATGTTCCCGCCGCTGCGTTTCAACTCCTCTTTTACTTCTAAAACGGCGTCACGATGCGTCTTCCTAGCCATTACTACTACTATGATCCCATCACAGATCCTCCCTAAGACACGTGCATCGGCAACCCCTAAAGCCGGTGGAGCATCAATAATGATGAATTCGAATTCTTCCTTTAGCTTCTCAACAACGTCACCCATTTTTGGTGACCCGAGCAATTCCGCGGGGTTAGAAGGTATTGTGCCGCTGGTAATAAAGTGAAGGTTTTCAGTCGTGCTTTTGACAATGGCATCTTTCAATTTTAACTTCTCGACAAGAACATCTGATAGACCATGTCTTTTATTCTTAACAAACTTGGCGAAGTAACGGTGGAGCATCGGCCTTCTGAAATCACAGTCGAGAAGAACAGTCTTATGCCCTTGTTGAGCCATGGTAATACCTAAATTCAAACAGGTTGTCGTTTTACCTTCCTGGGGTAAGGTTGACGTAATCAACAACGATTTCATTGGCTTTGCCGTAGCCGCAAATGCGATATTGGTTCTCAAAATCCGGTAGGCTTCAGTTATTTGAGAATGAGGTTCCTCAATGGTCGGCAGCTGAGGACGATCTTTATCTTTAACCAAAGGGATTGCTGCCAACACAGTTAAGTCGGTTAACTCCTCGATCTCTTTAGAACTCTTTATCGAGGTATCCATATATTCAAGGAGAAAAGCACCGCCAACTCCGATTAGCAAACCCAAGAGAAAACCGAGGATAGTATTCTGTTTTGGCTTTGGCTTAAGCGGTCTATCCGGAACTGTTGCTATATCAATAATCCTTGCCTCACTTATTTGCATCGCCTCGGCAATTTTCGACTCCTCGAGTTTGCCAAGTAGCATCGTGTAGATTTCTTCGTTTGCCATTTTCTGGCGTTCCAGTTGGGCAAGGTTAACCTCAGCCACAGGCAGCTGTTTCAAACGCCAATTGTGGCGACTGATTATATTATTTAACGCCCCCATCCGGCTGTGAAGAGCCATGGCTTGAGTTTCTCTGTTTATTATTTGGGAAATAATCGACCGAAATATTGGATCTTGAATTGACGGACCAGCAAGGACAATCTTTTTTGTAACTTGCTTAAGTTCTTCTTCTGCCTTCTCAATGTTGCTTTCGACCTCGCTCAATCCCTGGATTTTCTCACTGTCCTGCAATAACTTTTGCCTTTTCTCCTCAAGCGATTTCAATCTTTCCCTGAGTGCAATAATAATCGGGCTTTTGGCTATAGTTGGGTACGATGCCATCATTTTGTAGACACCATAGGTCGCTTCGTCCTTTGCCAACTCGTCCTCGAGACTTGCTATGGCACTTTCCACCTCATGCAACTCAACAACGGCTTTTTCTCGCTCAACTTCGAACTGGGCAAGCGAAGATATAATCTCTTTAGCCGATTCATCAAGCAAGAAAATCCCAGTTTTTTCCTTGTACTGACGAAGTTTTTCCTCTGCCTTGTTCAACTCTCCACCAAAGGCCTGGATCTGCGTTTCGATGAATTCTTTAGAACTCTTGGCTACTTCTCTGATCGTCGCCAACGAGTAGTTGATATATTCATAAGCCAGTGTGTTAGCAATATCAGCAGCTAATTCTGGGGAGCAGGACTTTGTTTTAAGCAAAACAAGATAAGTATTCTTGATTTGACCAGCACTTGTTGTGTTTTGTAATTCTTCAGCTCGTTTGTCATACCCCTTGACGATGATCCCGATATTCTCGGTTGGTTTCTTCTGGATAAGGAATCTCAGTGTGCCGATATCGAAAAGCTTACCGATTCGCCCGGTGCCAATCACCACATCTTTTTTGTCGATGACTGAAAAATCATGGTTGTCAAATGTCAGGTTGTATTTACCAGGTGGAAAACCATCGGCTACAAAGATAGAATCAAAATAATAGTACTGGTGGTTTTTGACCATAAAATTCAGATTGAGTTTCTCAACAACCGACCGCGCCAAGGTTCGGCTTCTTATAATTTCAAGTTGGCTTTCCACGGGGTCAACCCGTTGAGGTGTGTAAATTTCTGAAAAGAAAAGAGGTTTTGACCCAGAAAGATCGAGCTTAAACTTCACCCGAGCCTCATAAACTTTTGGCAAACACAGACTCGTTATAAAAGCACCCAGGGTAACGACACCAACACAGATTATGACCAACCAACGCCGTTCAATTATGACATTTATGTAATCTTTTAGGGTAGGCTCGGTTTTCATTGTGCGGCTATATAAATCTGGAGGATCAAAGTAGCCAAGCTGAAGAGTACTGACCATTCCTGGAAAGCAGGCATAAACCGGCGCGCAACGATAACCACATCACCAGGTTGCAGTTTCAACAAATCCAGGCTTTTGCCACTTTTTAAGATTTTCTCGAAATTTAAATGCTTCTCAGTACCAAGGTTCACAATCTTGATCCTACCAAGGTTGCCGCGTTCAGTTGGTCCACCTGCTTGAGCAAGTAAATTAATAAGATTATCCTCACTCTTCACATAATAGTAACCTGGCGACTTGACCTCACCAAATATATTAATCCGATAATAAAAGTCAATATCGACAAAAACGTCGGCATAAAAGTTTTTGAATCTGGCGATCAGTAATTGGTGGAGCGTGTCAATTGGTATGTCTTTTATTGATACCTTTCCTAATAATGGAATGTTTATGGATGTATCAGCGTTAACTGCGTACCGGCCGCTCAAATCATCTTGGCGCCATATTTTGATTTCTACGGCATCGTTGGGTAATAGAAAAACATCACTGTTTACCAGAAGGATAAGTATTAATGACAACATCATTATAAATTATATTGAAAAACAAAACAATGTCAAGTTATAACGGCGTATGGTGGTTGACAAATTACGCAACTTTAGTATAATAAATTAATAGAAGGCAGAATATGGCAAGAAGAGGAGGTTAGATGAAAATATTTATCCTTTTAATAATTTTTTCGATCCTTTTTGTATGGGGTGATGTTGATCAATTCGGCAATATCGACATTCAAATAGACCCGGAGATTTCTAACTTAACTTGTCCTATTGACACGCCAGCTGGTTGGCGTGATGATGAGCTGTTGAGCCTTAATGATGCCAAGGAATCGATCACGCCAAGAGGCATCGCCGATGCACTGGGCAGGATACACGTTGTCTGGAAAGACAACCGCCGACTCCATGGTCGCGATGAAATTCACTATCGGGTAAGAATCGATACGACCTGGAACAGCCTATTCGCGGTCTCAAACCTCGATACATCCCACAATTCGCCTTGGCTAGCAGTCGATAAAAAGAACAATGTTCATATTGTGTTTCTGCGCTGGTTTGGAGCTCCTGGAGCATTTTATGATTTGGGCTACAGGAAATATAATGATTCACTCGACGTGTGGGAGGATGAGGAAAAAGTTACCCAGAGTGATTCCATAGGATTGGCTGGACGACCCAAAGTCTTATGTGATACGAATAATATTGTATACGCATTCTGGCTCAATGAAAACAATATACCAAAGACAATCTGGTTTGTGACCAATGATGGTACTGGCTGGAGCGCAAAAATGCCCGTAACTGATCTAAACGATGAACCAAATGGTTATTACGGCGTTGCGGTCGCGCCAGACAATAGAATTCATTGTGTGTTCCAGGACTATCGAAGCGGCACCCCTGAGCTATACCACCGATATTATCAAAACAGCATCTGGTCTCCATCTCAACCGATAACTAATAATGGCTTTGCCAGTGTTTATCCACGTCTGGCTGCTGATACTTTAAGTAATATCCATCTTGTCTATGGCGGTGGTCAGTCTTTGACTGAAAAAATCCATTACTTAGTGTGGAATTCAGCTAGTCAAACATGGGGAACAGAAACAGTATTCCCTTCGCAGATGGCAATGCCCCATGTTGATATCGCAGTAAGCCAACTCAACTCAGATATCCATTTGACATTCCACGAATCAATATCCGGGCACATCGAAATAATGTACAAATACTATGATGCCCAAGCTGGTCAGTGGGAATCAAATGTACAGTTGACTTTTAATTACCCGGACATACGACTCGATCCGCAAATTTGCCTTAACCCAAGCGATTTTGTCCAGCTTTTTTGGTGGGACCAAAGAGATGGCACAGGACAGGAAGAAATCTATTATAAAACAAATCACGTTATCCCTGGTATATGGGAGACCCATGATAACAATGATACTAAACCACTAATCAGCGCCATGCCCAACCCTTTTAGCAGAAAAACAGGTGTCAGCTTCAGCATCGGGCAAACAGTGAAGGGCGGAGAGTTAAAAATATATGATGTGACAGGAAAATTAGTTAAAGAATTCTTACTGCCTACTGCCTATTCTTTAGTGCCTAGTACTATTTCCTGGTTTGGTATAGACAATCAAGGATTGGATTGTCCGGCCGGTGTTTACTTGGTAAATATCAGGTGTGAAAAAACTGAAAATACGATAAAATTGATAAAAACTGAGTAGACCCCGCAGCATTGCTGCTATCCAACAGGGTGAACGGGTTTTAGCCCCAGATGCGGTCTATGTGTGCCTGGGAAAAACCGGGTGTGAAAAAACTGACCGCAACTATTAAAATGAAGCCGACAATTATCCCGGGAATAAACCCGTGAATACCAAAGGGGCTGCCAGCGATCATCCAAATCAACGCGGTCGAGAACCCACCAATCATTGATGCCGCACAACCGAGCCTGGTCGCTCGCTTCCAGTAAATGCCGAAAAGTACTGGCCACAATGTCGTTGAGGCAATGACTGCCCAGGCAAATGCGGTCAAGGTCAGGACCATTGCCGGTGGCCTCAAGGCAATGATTAGAGAAATAATACCGATAACCGCGCTGCCAAGTTTACTATATAATAACACCTGTTTATGCTTCAGGTCTTTGTTCATGCCTTTTTTGACGATATCCTGAATAAGCGAACTCGACAGAATTATCAATACCGAAGCAAAGGTTGACATACCTGCTGCGACAACTGCAGCAAGAACTACTGCTGAACCAATCGGTGAAAGAACAGTCTTTGCTAATATAGGGATTGCAAGATCTGGTTTCTCAAGACCAGGGAAAAGCACACGAGCAATCGCGCCATTTAAATAAGGCAGCAGTGCCATGCAAGTCCCGATCGTCGCGACGACTGTGCCGATTTTTAAAACCCGGAGATTCTTTATCGAATAAAATCTGACTACTAATTGAGGCATGCCCCATACGCCAAAACTTACAATGAGGGCAAAAGAAATCAAACCTGACCACCCCCATACACCAGGGGTATTAAGCAAACCAGGATCAATCGTCTGTAAAGCTTGATTTGCCGACGCAATGCCGCCAATGGCTTTGATTGAAAAAATAGTCAAAAGGATTAACCCGATACCCATAACCCATGCCTGAACAAAACTCGTCCAGACCACAGCCAGATAACCACCTATAGAAACGTAGAACAGAATAATTATACCCGCCAGAAGAATCGCGTAGGCATACGGGATATTCATAAGAACCTCAAAAATATGCCCCATGCCCTTGAGAATACTGACATTATAGAAAATCATAAATAAAACAATGACTAAGGCGGAAAAAACAAGGGCAAATCTCGATTGGTAGCGTTCGCCAAAAAATCCGGGTATGGTCATGGTGTTCAACCGCTGGGTGAACTGTCGGATCCTCGGTCCAAGCACAATCCAACATACTGTGCAACCGAGCAACACATTAATTGCTCCTATCCAGAGTGTCGCCATCCCGAACATATAGCCATAGCCGCCGCCGCCAATAATGACCACTGAGCTAAAATAAGCCGCGACAAAGGACAGAGCAGTTACCCATGGCCCGATTTGACGACCACCTATATAGAAATCCTCGACACTTTTGGTTCGGCGACCAGTAATAAACCCGATGAGAATAAGCACTGCCAAGTAAGCAAGGATAATTATGGCATAGATAGGCGTTTCACTCATCATCATCATCCTCTTTTGGCTTAAAAATCCATACTGCCCAGATAATGCTTCCGACAATACAACCAAGGGCAACAATCCAGGCGAGAAATGTAAGCCACGGTGTATTAAAGGGTCCTATATCATCCTCCTGCGCGCGTAAAACGCGCGCTCAATGCCAGTGATTAACTACAGATTACAGAGATTCAAAGAATATCAACGTAATCTTCTTTTTATCACCGTAATCATTTTACTTCAAGAATTCCGTATGTCAACCAATAATATTTATCCAGAGCGCTTGAGCTTACCTTTTTTCTTGGCATAGAACTCAGCTTGCCGAAAAACAACGATGCCCAGAGGAATAAGAATGATTCCGATAACCAATAGCAAAATAATAGTCGGCAGTAATTCGCCCAACCCGGTCCCCTGGAGCAGAGCTGCGCGCATCGCTCTTAGAGTATAAGTTGCCGGTGAAATATAACTCAAAGGTTGGATCCAAACCGGCAATACCTCGATTTCATAATACACGCCTGAGACAAGCAGAAGCACCGCCTCAAAGATATGGGTAGCATAAGCACCTTTTTCAGTAGACAATAATGGCAGTACTGCAGCAACCAGACCAAGCCCAACAAAGGATAGACCAGAGACGATGAGGATGATAACCAGGGCCGGCAGATTAGCGCCTTTTATTGAAATGCCAAAGAACAGAACCACCAACACAAGGATGAGTGTACTTCTAATGACTCCATAGGTTACCGCATGAAGACAATTGCCGATAAGATGCGTGAACCGATTAATCGGTGCCATAAACGTGTATTCAATCGTACCTTCCCATCGTTCCCAGGCTATAGACTCTGATATTTCGTGGAATAGGATCGAAAGAAAACCCCAAACCATTGCACCAACAACAAGGTATAAAACCATATCCTTACCCATTCGTGCGCCGATCAAGCCGATCGCCAGAGCGTTAACGATATTATAGGTTAAGAAAACGATTTCCCAACCGATATAACGCTTTATCAGAGCAAAATTTCTTTCGATAAAGGCGATCGAACCATAAGCTTGTGCTTTAAGATTCATACTCCAACTCCTTCCATTCCTTGCCGGTTATTTCAAGAAAAACCTCCTCAAGATTTGATTTACCCGATTTTTTCAATAAAGTCGATGGTTTCCCGAGTGCAACAAATCGACCCTTGATGATTATTGCAACGCGATCGCACAAAGACTCCGCCTCTTTCATATCATGCGTCGTAAGAACAATAGTCAGACCATTGCTGTCCATTGCTCTGCGCACGAACTCCTGGACCTCAATTTTCGAACGCGGGTCCAGACCAGTCGTTGGCTCATCAAGGAGCAAGAGCATAGGCGCAGTAAAAAACGCTCGCGCAATCGCAATCTTTTGTTGCATGCCACGTGACAAATCCTCAAGTGGTTCATAGTATCGCTTCTCGTCAAAACCGAGCTGTCCTAAGATATCAAGCGTCTTTTGTTTGCTTTCTTTACTGCCCAAACCATAGAGTCTCCCTGCGTAGCGTAGATTTTCCCAAGCTGAAATCCCTTTGAAAAATGCCGCGTCAACACTCACCCTATTTATCAAAGGGCGTACCTTACTGTACTCGCGCACTACATCATGGCCAAAGATCTGGGCATAACCATTATCCGGGATTAGCAATGTCGATAGAATTCGAATCAAAGTACTCTTGCCTGAACCATTTGGTCCCACGATCCCGAAGACTTCGTTCTTCGCAATCGTGAACGAAACATTATCAAGGGCAACTACCTTTTCTTTCTTTTTAAAGGTCTTGCTCAAACCCTCACATTTAACGGCTTCTTTCATAAAATCTCCTGCACGCCATCGGCGTGCTCGATATCACTGTAATCGTTCTTTTTATCACCGTCCCGCTGTGCGGGATCCTCGATTTTCCTGTATTATCTTTTAAGGTGATAAATCGGGATAATCGATTTCCATAGAAACAAAAACGCCGTGGGTAAAACCCACGGCGCATTACGCTAAACAAATATCAATTTCTCAGGTGGGTTTCACCTTCTGGTAAATGGAAAAGTCAATAGGAATAAAGAGCAGCATTATCCCCATGCTCCTTTTCCAATTATTCTCTTTGATGTTCTCATAGTGTATCATTATACTAAAAAAGCCTGAATTGTCAAGGGCTAAAAGAATATGTAAAGGAACTTCTCCCGCATACAGAACACGGGATGCGCCCCGTTGTTCTGCGAACTACGGGACAGGCATTGTTGTAATCACATCAAAAATGTGAACAACATTGGCATCGATGCGCCCTTTGATAAACTCAGAACTTACTCGAAGGATAAAATATTATGGTTCGAGCGTAGTCAAGAACATACATTGAGGACGTTTGGATCGTTTCGTCCGTTTAGAGCGTTAAGTAGTTGCTCGATACCCCGATACTCAGTTAGTGCTTACTATATTCGCTTCTGAACTTTCAGTCTTATTACCGTAATAGGTAAGGGTTTCCTAAAATGTCTATTAAACAATCGGTCCAAGTACCTTGACAATATTTTAATTATCATTATAATATTTAAGTCTATAGAAAGGGGGATATATGTCAAGAAAATTTTTTGCATTAGGAATAGCCTTGCTATTTGTAATCGGTCTCACGGGTTGTGGTGATGAGACTGACCAAACCGAGTTGAGTGAAGCCGGCAATTTAATTGAAGGTCTCAATATGATGGCAATGATGACCAATGTCGATGCGTACAGTAGTTACCAGAGCTCAGGACCTGGTATTGCCGCACCGCCCTGGGGGTGGAGTGGACCAAATCCGTATCCAAATTTACCCGAAGGTACAGACACGTTCTACTACGAGTTTATCTGGAAAATCCCGTTGGATAGCATGGACGTGCGAATTGATACAATGCTCTTTCTGTTAATGTTCACGCCTGATATCTGGGATTCAGTTTGGCAAGACAGTGTTCCTACGCAAATGGATGTCTGGCTCATTGGCCAGGAACGCAATCAGATTTACTTCCATACTACGGTAGCAATTCCAGATACAGAACATGTCACGGGTTCGCTAAAATGGAACTGGGAAGAGACCTATTATCAATATGAGTATGATGTTAGCACGCTTACTGAATGGGGAGAAATTGACATCACTACTTCGTCCAATATTGGTTTGTCTGCACAATTCCGCTTTGAGGAAGATGGTTCTGGTTCTACGACGCAGAACTTTGCTTCGTTCTCTGGTACGCAATTCGTAAGATATGAGTTCTTTTCCGAGCCTGACCCAGAAGGTTATGATGGGTATTACGAATTGCTCAGTGAAGCATGGAAAGTACGCCACTACTTCACGCTTGTCGATAAAGGCGATACAGCATAACTCAAGCAAATATATATTAAGGGGGAGCTTCGCTCCCCCTTAATTTTTTAAAATTCTAAATTCGAAATCGCAATACCGAATTTCTAAACAATTATTTTTATTCCGATATTCGAATTTGTTTAGGATTTAGTATTTAGTGTTTAATTTCCAAACGGCATATTTTGGGGGAGTTTTTTGCCCATTTTTTTCAAAAGATTGCGCGCATAATCAAATTGCTTTAGAAGCTGATTCACATCCCTCGTTGTTGTACCGCTACCCGCGGCAATTCGGCGTTTGCGCGATCCATTGATTATATCAGGGTTGAGTCTTTCCTTTTTTGTCATTGACTGAATAATAGCCTCAATCCTCTTTAGTTCATTTTCATCAACATCACTTTCTTTAATACTAGGCATCATTGCGGCAAGTTTTGACAGGGGACCAAGTTTTTTGACCGCCTTTAGCTGAACAAGGAAATCCTCAAAATTGAGTTCCCCTTTTACTACTTTAGCCCGTATCTTCTTCTCGTCGAATTCCCCTTCAACCACCTTTACTTTTTCCACAAGACTCGCCAAATCACCCATGCCCATAATCCGCTGCGCCATGCGCGCTGGGTAGAATTGCTCAATTCCATCCAGATTCTCACTCGTGCCGACATAGAATATCGGTACCTGAGCAGCCCGGGTTATGGATAATGCTGCACCGCCTCGGGCATCACCATCCATTTTCGTAAGGATCACACCGTCCAACCCGATCTTTTCTTGAAATGCTTTTGCCTGATTTACCGCATCCTGACCACTCATTCCATCCGCTATAAGCAAGCGATAATCGAACTTGGCAACGCGGCTGATTTCTTTAAGTTCTTCAATGAGTTCGTCATCAAGATGCAGTCTTCCTGCAGTATCGATAATAACCAACATATTACCTTGCCCAATAGCCTGCTCAATTGCTTTCTTTACAGTAGCCTTTGCACTACTTTGGTAAAACGGGCAGACCGGAATCTTAGCTCGTTGTCCAAGCTGCCTCAATTGCTCATAGGCCGCTGGTCGTTTGGCGTCAGCCGGTACTAACAAAGGATTTTTATTTTTATATTTCAAGGCTAATTTTGCGGCGGTCGTTGTTTTACCTGTACCTTGTAGACCAATTAAACCTATAATTAACGGTTCCTTGGCTTTGAATTCCATTTGCTGGGGCTTAGTACCAAGCAGCTTGGTTAATTCTTCGTAAACAGTTTTGATGACAATATCACCGGGGTTGAGGGTCTTAGCCAACTCCAAACCAGCGCATTTTATATTCAGTTCTTTGATAAAATCCTTTACGACCTTGTAATTAACATCCGCTTCAAGTAAGGTGATTCTAATATCCTTTAGAATAATTACAATCTCACGTTCGGTTATTCGACCATAGCCTAATATTTTTCTTCTTATTAATTGGAATCGGTCGATCAGACCTTCGAACATCTCAATCTTTCTATTGCTTCTGTGTAGTCCTCTTGTTTAAATATGCCCGCGCCGGCGACAACAATATCAGCACCTGCCTGACTAACCAAACAGGCATTAGTGTAGTTGATACCACCATCGACTTCTAACAAACAACTTAATTTATGCTTGCTTATGTAATCTTTTGCTTGTTCGACCTTGTTTAGAACCTCAGACATGAACTCCTGTCCATAAAAGCCCGGCTTGACTGTCATAATCAACAAATAATCCAGCTTCTCAATGTATTGTTCAATCTTGGCAAAAGGTGTAGAAGGGTTTATTGCGAGCCCTGCTTTCTTATCCCGACTTTGGATATATTCAAGGCAAGCATCTGTTTCTTTGGTTGCTTCACAATGAAAAGAAATCCAATCAGCACCCGTATCAATAAACCGCTTAAGGTAATTCTCCGGGTTTACGATCATAAGATGGGCATCCAGCTCCAGATCAGTGATGGCATTGATCGCATCAACAACTATGGGACCAAAAGTTAGATTAGGAACAAATACCCCATCCATTACATCAAGATGCAATAGATCAGCCCCTGCTTTCTCTATTCTTTTTATCTCTTTTTGGAACGCAGCAAAGTTCGCCGCAATGATTGAAGGGGCGACCCTCACTTAATCACCATCAGCGTGACGGTATCACCAGGCTCAACGATCTCGTCTGGTGCAGGACTTTGCACAATCACACTACCTTTTGTACCACTCCCTTCGACTTGTTTAATTTCACCAAGGACTAAACCCAGTTTTTCTAATTCGACTTCAACTTCATGCTGCATCTTACCCGTAAGGTTTGGCATTTTCAGAACTGGTCCTTTGCTAACGATTACTTTCATAGCATCACCTTTGGTTAATTCGACCCCAGGTTCCGGGATTGTTCTGATAATTCTATCTCTGGCAATTGTATCAGAATTTACGTAGTCGATTTTCTCAATTGCAAAACCAAGTCGTTTGAGAATCAGTTCGCCCTTTTCAATATCAACACCAGCAAGAAAGGGCACCTTTATGACTTGTGGACCTAAACTGACGGTAAGATGTATTATCCGACCTGACTTCACCGCCTGATTAGGTAAAGGCTCCTGTATTATTATGTACCCTTCTTCAATAATCTGATCATGTCTTCTTTCGGTTACGAGACCCTCAAGATCACGCTTTTTCAACTCCTTCACGGCGTCTTCCAAAGATAGGTTGCAGACATTGGGAACGACAACTTCTCTGCCTTTGTGGACTATCAAAGGCATGATGAGAAAATTGGCGATGAGAACGCCAATTATGAAAAAGGCTAAGATTACTGAGACGTAGAGGAAAATCCTTTTCATTCAAGAACCGTAGCCACAACAAGATTGATCTTAGAGCCCTTTTTCACGGTCTGTCCTGCGCTGGGTTTTTGGCGCATAATTATACCAACATTGTAGTCAATGCTAACCTCCCAGGATACAGACCCTACAACAAAACCATTTTCTTCAATAATCCGTTTTGCCGTAGAAAGAGATTTACCGATCAATCTTGGCACCTTTGCAATTTCAACACCCCGGCTCAGTACTACAGAAATCACATCACCATTGTTGAGTTTGGAGCCGGCGTTTGGTTTTGTTGAAATAATCTTATCTTTATCGACCGTCGCATTTTCCTCACTCCTAACGTCGCCGATTGTCAACCCGAGCCCAGAAAGCCTCACCGTAGCTTCGCTCAATCCGTATCCCTTAAAATCTGGCAAGACGATTTGGCTTGAACCTTTAGATAAAAAAATAGTAACTGTGGACCTCGTGCGCACTGCTGATCCAGGAAGTGGTGTCTGACGACATATGAGATTCTCAGTGAATTTTTCGCTTTCCTCATCACCTCCAACAACAAGCAGCAGACCGCGTTGCTCAGCGATTACTCGTGCCTGTTCAGTCGTTGAACCAAGCAAGTCTGGTACCATTGTATCTGGGGGTTGTTTCAATAATGGTACAATAAAGAAAAAAACCACACATACTATAACCGAAGTGAAAAATGAAATTAAAAAAGATACTAGTACATTCTTGGCGCCGTTATAATACATAGTTCTCCTTTCCTATGAGCGTTGCTCATCGATAACAGTGATTAACAGAAAGATTCTCCCGATTTATCACATTTGAGGATAATACCGGAAAATCGAGGATCCCGCACAGCGGGACAGTGATATTATTCATCTCCGTCATCTGGTTTTACATCTCTGTAATCATCCCACATTTTGTAAAAATGTGGGAACGGAGAGGGTGGGATTTGAACCCACGATCCACTTCTCAGCAGACACACGATTTCCAATCGTGCTCCTTCGGCCACTCGGACACCTCTCCATTTAGCAAACGATCAAATGCCCACACCGCACAATAAATCTATTTTACCAGTAATAATGCGAAAAACCTACTTATCTGCCTTTTTTTCACTGGTTTCTTTGCTTTTCTTATCTTCGCCTGGACTATCAATTTCATTCAAACCTTTTTTAAACTCCTTAATCCCCTTTCCCATAGACCGTGCTAGATCAGGTATCTTCTTCGCACCAAAAAGCAAAAGGGCGATAAACAGTATTAACAGTATTTCCTGCCAACCGATATTCATTGTTCCTCCTGATCAATTATATTAATATTTCATAAATTGTCAACAATTCATCCAGCTCGCCCCTTCAATTCATTCTCCTCGATATACTCGATACTCGGGACCGGCATAAATGTCGCAACTACAAGTTCCACTGAAAATTGAACAATTACGCGAAGTCAAGACTATTGACAATTGAAATATTGTGATTATAATACACAAAAATAAGGAGGTGCAGTGACTAATTTACACTTCAATTATAAAGATGTTTTCAGAGCTGGTAGATTGGGCTTCAGCCCCAAAAAAATCTGGGTTACTTTTCTGGGTTTTCTTATAGCCTTCATAGGTTACGGTATTTTGTCTTTTCTTGCTTACATCGCAGCTGGTGTTCAAATTGGCGAGGTCTGGGAGGCCTTCCGTCTTGTCCCAGTGTTTCAATGGAGCATGCCTTGGTATAGTTACGTCCTGTGGATCGTCGGAGTATTGTGGTGGGTCTGTGTTGCATTACTCGCTGGTGTCGCGGTCTCAAAAATCACTTATGAACAACTCAAGGGTGATGAATTCTATGAAGTAAAGGACGCCATTAAATTCGCTTTGAAGACTGGGAAATCTGCTATCATAGCACCATTTGTACTTATCTGCTGTATAGCTTTGCTTATTCTTGGCGGTATCGCACTTGGTTTAGTAACCTGGATACCGTACTTTGGCCAATTGTTCTTTATTCTCTTCGCAATACCTGCTTTTGTCGTCAGTCTGGCTATTATTTATCTGCTCATTGTTATTATAGTATGCCTTATCATTGGACCAGCAATTGTTGGCACCACTGGCAACGACACCTTTGACACCCTCTTCGAATCATTCTCAGTAGTCAATGATCAACCGTGGCGACTTATCACCTACGAAGTCCTTCTTAAAGTTATCCAAATCCTTGGCGTCGCAATACTCGGTTTTTTTGCTGCCAAAGCTATTTTCTTAGCACACGATATTATCGGAATTATTGTACCCGCCGCCAAGATTGATAATATTTTCTTAAATGCCGCCTACTACGTGAAACTCACCTTACCACCATTCTGCCCAGAAACATACTATAACTTGTTTATCGATTACATCGAATGGATAGGCATGCCCAACCTTCTGTTCCCCCCCGAATATGTTGCTGCATATAACGGCTGGGCAGGAGCTATTTCGTCATTCATTCTGGGCATCATTTATTATTTAATAGTCCTCGCTGTTTTCTCTTTTGGCGGCGCAATTTTCTGGTCTGGTAATACGTTAATCTTTACCGTACTGGTAAAAAAGAAAGACGACAAGAATCTACTTGAGATAAAAGAAGAGAGCTTTGATGATCTGAAAGAAGAAAAAACTGAAGAAGTAAAGGAAGCGAAAGTCGAGAAAAAGAAACCAGGGAAGACACGCAAAAAGAAAACGACCAAAGAGGATTAATTGAATATTCGGATGATTATAGGGGGTGCTTAGCACCCCCTTCTTGCTATGAAATCAGGTTACATTTCCATAATCGGCAAACCAAATGTCGGCAAGTCAACACTGCTCAATCGATTACTCAAAATCAAACTATCTATTGTTACTGCCAAGCCCCAGACAACAAGAAAGCGCATACTCGGTATCCTCACCGAAGGTGAATACCAGTGTTACTTCCTTGACACACCCGGCCTTATTGAACCAGCTTATGAATTACAAGAGCAGATGGTTAAACAGATCAAAAAAGCGCTTGCTGATGCCGATATTATTATCTGGGTAATCAACCCGTGGTTCAAACAAGAAGACTACCCTAAAGTTTTCTTGAAAGCGTTCAAGAAAAAACCTGTATTGTGTGTTATTAACAAAATTGACCTCGTGCCAAAAAATGAGTTGCTACCGGTTATTGATGCAGTCAAAGGATTACCGGTTAAAGCAATCATCCCCTTGTCGGCACTCCGCGGCGATGGCTTAGAAGCCTGTAAGAAGAACATCTTCAAATACCTGCCCGAGGCACCTTTTTTCTATCCTGAAGAAGAACTATCTGACCGACCTGAGCGCTTTTTCGTTGCCGAACTGATCAGAGAAAAGGTCTTTGCGTTATTTGGCAAGGAAATACCCTATTCCACTTGTGTCCTGATCGATGAATTTAAAGAAAGGGAAAAGGGCAAAGATTTTATTCGGGCGATCATCTACGTCGAAAGGAAATCCCAGAAAGGTATTATCATTGGGAAGAACGGTGAAGCCTTGAAAAAGGTTGGCGAACAAGCCCGAAAAGCTATTGAAGAATTTCTGGGTCGTGGCATATATCTCGAACTGTGGGTAAAGCTAAAGGAAAAGTGGCGCAAAGACAAAAAATTCTTGAAAGAATTAGGATATTGAAAATGGAAAATAGTAAATGTGGGAGCGGGTTTCCACCCGCGATTTTCGAGCCTGGAAAGGCTCTCCCACAATAATAATTATTGCCCTGTGGGAGCGGGCTTCCACCCGCGATTTTCGAGCCTGGAAAGGCTCTCCCATAATAATAATTATTCCCTGTGGGAGCGGGTTTCCACCCGCGATAATTAAATGAAGAAACAGAATTATAACAAGGGTTCCCATCTTCTGAGAAAAGGAAGATTTTCAAGTCCTGGCTCCTATTATTTTATCACAACATCTACCTATAAAAAGACAAAAATTTTTACTACGGCAAAACATTTTAAGATTATCTTTCATACGCTGAAATTTCTCGAACAAGAAAAGAAAATAGAACTACACTTTGTTATTGTGATGCCTGATCATATTCATACTGTTTTTAAACTGGAACAAGGTCAAACACTTTCACGAGTGATGATGAGTTTTAAAGGATATACCGGCAGAAAGATAAAGCAGCTAATCACCGGTGTAGCTCAACAACAAAATCCGCCCCACATTTGGCAAAATCAGTATTATGATCATTTAATAAGGAAGAATGAAAGCTATCTGGAAATTATCAAATATTGTTTGTATAATCCAGTGAGAAAATATCTTGTTAATAAACCACAGGAATACCCATTTTGGTGGTGTCGATATGAATTATTATGATTTTCGAGCCTGGAAAGGCTCTCCCACAATAGAAGTTAAAAGTAAGAGCTTTTCCACAATTTTTACAAAGGAGAACAAATGGAAATAAAGAAAATAAAAATCGAACCGATAGAGGGTGTTAATATGATATGCGGTTACACCCATTTTATAAAAACCGCAGAAGATTTATATGAGGCATTAGTAAATGCCCATTCTCAGATAAAATTTGGCCTGGCATTTTGCGAGGCATCAGAAAAGTGCCTTGTCCGTTATGAAGGCAATGATCAACAATTGGTTAATTTAGCAAAAGATTATGCATACAAAATTGGCGCAGGACATTTCTTCATTATCTTTATAAAGAACGCATTTCCAATAAATGTCCTTGATAGAATAAAAGCCTGCCCCGAGATTGTAAGAATCCTGTGTGCAACAGCAAATCCAGTAGAGATTTTGCTGGTTGAAGATGAGCAGGGGAAAGGCGTGATCGGTGTTATTGACGGTTATGCCTCAAAAGGTATTGAAGATGCCAAAGCACGAAAAGAACGGTACGAGTTTTTAAGGAAAATCGGGTATAAGTTGGGATCAGGTCTTGAAATTTAAGATTGCTCTGTTTGACATCATAGCGCCATGATCCTAGCCTTTTTAGAATTCAGCTTAAGCAATGACTCCATTATTTTATGTAAATAATCTTAACGTATTTTTCATAAATATCCGTTGTGATTTGTGCAAAGTAGATGCCCTGTGCTAATCCCCCTGGTTGCCACGAGTAGCTCTTCTTATTACCTTTGAATTCTCTGAGTAATCTACCAGCAACCGTATATATCCTTACCTCAAAAGGGATGTGTGACTCAAAATGGATTGCATTATGGAACGGATTTGGTGAAATTTTGATGTTGGATATCTGGGGCGAGATGATTGGGTGCTCTTTTATCGCTGTTATATCAGTACAAGCCGCATAGATATTCCAGTAATCATTCCTGTTAGTTGCCCATGCAATCCATACGCGGGACGAGTCATCACTAATGATCACCGGGTCAATATCAGATTCTGGATGAGTGGTTACAGCACCAGGAATAGTCCAGCCATTACTATAATATGAAGAATAAACATTCCAGTTACCATCCCGGTCAGACATCCAGCATATCCAGGGTTGACCAAGCTCATCAATAGTGATTGAGGGAAGAATGTCATCCGCGGAGTTGCTGGTCACCGGTCCGGGGGTCAACCAATCATTGCCATCGTAGTAAGAATAATATATTTCTGCTTGATTATCAATCCAGCGGTGCCAGACAAGCCATACCCGATTCAGACTATCTACTGCAGCTTTAACCGACACATTATCTGCACTACTTGTGTCAACCGGGAACACATCCTGCCATGTCCCTGAATATTTTCTTCCAAATATCTTATAATGACCCTGAGCACTGCTTGACCAAAACACCCAGACATCATTATTCTGGTCAACGACAATTGCGGGATTGGTTTCATCTTCAAGGGTTTGGGTCAGTGCATAAGAATTAATCCATGAACCACCAGAGGTCGCATTTGAGACATAGATGTTGGCATTACCATCACGAAAACTCTTAAAGGCAATCCAAACCTTATCATCATTACCTGCAGCCAATGCAGGCTGAACATCATGCCAGCCACCAAGTGGTCTCACATATTGCGGCGTGGACCAGGAATTATTATGATGATAAGAACTATAAATATTAAAGTGGTCATAAGACTGATTATAGTCACGGAAACTCTGCCAGGCAACCCAGAGTCTGCCAGCATTATCTGCTGCTGCGGCTGGAAAGAAATCATAGTATTCATGCCAGGCAATAGATTCCGGAGGGGCAAACCCAGAACCATCAAAAAATGAACCGTACGTGTCTGAACGAACAATGCGACCTGAATCCCAGAAAATCCATACTTTATTCTGTCCATTACCCAAACTCGGGTGACCATTGACAAACAGACTGTTTTCAACCTGATATGTAGTCCAATCAACTAATAAATGTCCAGAATAATGTGTTTCTTTCTTTTTCACCAAAGATAAAGGATGGTCTAATACCTTTAAGGAAGGATCACCCAGCAATAAGGTTCCCATAAACCAATCATAATTTGACTGGTGCCACTTTTTAAAGGCATCGCCAAACGTTGAATCATTGCTTAGCGCCTGATAGAAATCCGCGAGACTGCTTACACCATACATTAGAGAACTACTGGCAATAACTACCTGACTGTATGAACGTGAAAACAAATACCAGTTCGCCAAATTGTTTGTTTCTGTATATCGTGCTGCCATACAACAGTTGAGAAAATAGAAAAATGCATTTGGATCAACAAAGGGAATTTCAAAACTGAAAACCGAACCTCCACCCTGCGCGCCACCTGCCAGAAAGAAGGTATGTGCCCAACATGATGAATGGGCAATAAGATGGACAAACTGAAATTCTTGCCCAAGACGGTTTTTATAATCATAGGCAGTGGTCGTATTTTCATTATTTACCACAGTAACATCATTATATAAATAACCCATACCGTGGTCATTCGGATACCAGGTAACCTCATTATATACTAATCCCTTGTTAGGCAAAGTAAGGGCATAGGTTCGATACTGATGATTAGTATCAAAATAGTTATTGATAAGCCGTACCTCATTGTCATAAGTCAGACGCGATGCATACAATCTTCCCACCCATATATCTGGCAAAACACTTCCACTGTGTTGATCATAGATACCATTTCCATTCGTATCTACCCAATTGCCATCAAGATCAGTAAAAAAGAAATCGATTGGATAGTCCTCACCATAGGAACTCTCCTCCCACCAGGCAATAGGTATATCACCTACTAACAAGGCGCCGACCAGATCATTGGGGACCTGTGCTATTAATAAATTTCTTATATTTTCCGGTGTACCACCGAGTGCGGTAATGACCTGTGTAGCGTAACCTTCATTAGTGAGATCTTGAATATAGCGATCAATTGAATTCTGTATTCTCGGATAAAGGCTGTCATTAACGACAACCACAATAAGCTCATCGCGGGTTTGGTCAGGTGAACCAATAACCTTGTAAGTAAATGGCATTTTGTTCTGAGTAGCGACATATGCTTCATAATACGAGGGTCTTCGGTCAAAAGGATCAATATACTGTAAAGGTTTAATATTATGTAATATAAAAAAACTCAAGATTAAAACCATTTTTCCTCCTTATTTTGGGGTCAGGTCTTGACAGGCTGACCGAGAATGTCGAAATTTACAGGAGTAGAGCCTTTTAGGCTCCTTAAATATGGAGTGCAACGAGTCCCCTCGTTGCATGCAATGTCAGGAGACATTGCACTCCCAAAATACGGGCGTAAACGCCTGCCTGTGCGTTCGCACGCAGACAGGCCCTACTCCTAATTCTCGGTCACCCTGTTGACCCCAAATTCTTATTCAAGGACGTGGATGTCTTTCTTCGCGCACATATCCTTGAGGATCTTTGGCCATACTGTAACACTCACCTCGCCAAGGTGCGCAGTCCTCAGTAAATACATATATGTCCGGGACTGTCCAATACCACCACCAATGGACAATGGGATTTCGTCGTTCAATATTGCTTTGTGATATGGCAGGTCGAGAAAGTCATTTTGCCCGGTCATTTCGAGTTGTATTTTAAGGGTTTGCTTAGTAACCCGGATACCCATTGAAGTAAGCTCATGGCGACGTTTGGTAATCGGATTCCAGACCAAGATATCACCATTCAAACCGTGCATTTCTGTTCCGTCTTTGGTTATTGTCTCAGTAACCCAATCATCATAATCAGCTGCCCTCATTTCATGTGGATAACCATCCTTGAGTGTCCAGCCTATGCCGATTATGAAAACTGCTGGATACTTTTGCAGAATCGCAGTTTCGCGCTGTTTGCGCGGTAAATCAGGGTACATATCAAGGATCTCCTCGGCATGGAGAAAAGTCAGTTCTTCTGGAAAATCTGGATATTTATCATTCTTAAGCTGGGGAAAGAGTTCTTGAGCATGTTTACCAGCACCATAGATTACCTTCCAGATTCTCCTAACCGTATCTTTCAAGTAGTCGAGGTTACGCTGGTCTTCAGACATCACTTTCTCCCAATCCCATTGATCAACATAAGAGGAGTGATCATGGTCAAGAAAATAATCCTTGCGCACCGCCTTCATATCCGTGCAAATACCCTCGCCGATCTGACAATTAAACTGTTTAAGCGCAGGTCGTTTCCACTTGGTCGCTGCTTGTACAACCTGGGCATGGATTTGTTTTTCCAGCCCTAACCCGCAGTAGAAATCTATTGGCGTACGGGAGCCATCGCGGTCAAGCATATCATTGACTCCGCTTTCTATATCCACAATGAGCGGCACTTGAACCATAAAGAGATTGAGCTCTTTGCACAAGTTCTCTTCAATATACTTCTTCACCTCAAACAAAGCCTTCATTCTATCTTTTGGCGATAGAAGTGGTTTATAATCGGACGGCAAGATTTTCTCTACTTCTGTATAATTGCCTATCCCTGGTCCAGCCAAATCAGCTTTTTTATCTGCCATATTTAGCCTCCTTTCATCTACCTTTAATCAAATCAATATTTTCTGAAGATTTAAATACACGAGTTTGTCTCGTGATTTTTTTTAGGCAGAATTTATTATATACAAAAACACAAGGCAGTCAACAGCGAAATCAACCGCGTTGAGCCTACCCGGGGCAGGCAGGATGCAGTGATTGACAAAATACCTGATTACAGTATAATGACTTAATGAAAATCTTCATCACTGGAGCAGATGGCGCGCTGGGCAAGGAAATGCAGCAAGTTCTCCACAAAAACAGTATCAACTTTGTAGCCAGCGATCTCAATCAACTCGATATAGCCGATTTCAAAAAGACGAACGAAACCCTGCTAAAACATCAACCTGATATTATCCTCCACTTTGCAGCAATCAGTAATGTTGACTATTGTGAGGAAAATAAGGACCTTGCTTTCCACGTAAATGCCTTGGGGACTTATGGACTGGCAATCATTGCAAAGAAAATCAATGCGAAAATACTCTACACTAGCACTAACTATGTTTTTGATGGCAGCCAAGAAAAATCATATTTAGAGCATAACGCGACTGCTCCAATTAATGAATACGGCAAGACAAAATTAATCGGCGAAAATTACATCAAGGATCTTTGTCCCCGCCATTTTATCGTACGTACCTCATGGCTTTTTGGCAAGGGATCAAAAAACTATATCCCGAAATTCATTGCCGACGACAAGAAATCTGTTTCCATAAACGTTATATGCGATCAGTTTGCTTCATTTACATATACCTTAGATTTAGCAGAAGCAATTCTTCTTCTTTTGAAGTCAGAAAATTATGGTACTTATCATCTTGCAAACAGGGGTATTGGTTCATGGCTCGATTTTGGATTAAAAGCAAAGGAACTCATGAAATTCAAAACAGAACTTAACCCGATAAAGGTTAAAGAACTTAACCTACCTGCACTGCGACCGCGATTTGCCCCACTTGCTTCTAAGAATTTTGAGTTTTTCTTCAAACAAAACCTGCGATCATGGGAAGATGGACTGACCGAGTACATTAAATCTATTCAGAAGTGAAAGACAAAATGAAAGGATTAATACTTGCCGGTGGTTGTGGTCGACGGCTAAGACCCTTAACCTTTTCCGGCGCAAAACAGCTCATCCCTGTAGCAAACAAACCCATAATCTTTTACGGTATTGAAGCCCTGGTCAAAGCTGGTATACACGAACTCGGTATCGTTGTCGGCGAAACTGCAAAAGAAATCCACGATGCAGTGGGCAACGGAGAGAAATGGAATATTAGAATCACCTATATCCCGCAACAAGCACCGCTTGGCCTTGCCCATGCCATAAAGATCTCCAAAGAATTTCTGGGCGACGAGCCGTTTATCATGTATCTGGGCGATAATATATTGAAAGAAGGGATTGAAGACTTTGTCCGTCAGTTTGAAAACAACAAACCAAATGCCCTGATCCTGCTCACCAAAGTCCCAAACCCTCAAGAATTCGGCGTTGCGGTTCTTGATGAAAACAGCGCAGTGAAACAGCTGATCGAAAAGCCGAAGGAACCACCTTCGAACTTAGCTCTCGTCGGTGTTTATCTATTTGATCCTGAGGTTTTTACCGCCATTGAAAATATCAAACCATCATGGCGCAATGAATTAGAAATCACCGATGCCATTCAATGGCTCATGGATAATCACTTCAGCGTCGAGTCGCACATGGTTAAGGGATGGTGGAAAGATACTGGCAAACCAGATGATATTATTGAAGCAAATTTGCTTGTCCTGGAACGTATAGAATCGGTAAACAACGGTAGGCAAAAAGATTCTGAGATCAACGGCAGGGTAAGAACTGAAAAAGGGGCAGTGATCGAAAAGAGTATTGTACGGGGACCGGTTATCATTGGCAAGAATGCCAAAATCACCGGTTCTTATATCGGTCCGTTTTCATCGATCGGCGACAATACAATTATTGAAAATTCTGAAATCGAAAATAGCGTAATAATGGCAGGCGCCCAGATAAAAAACGTTGAAAAGCGAATTGACCGCTCCATTGTTGGCAAAAACGTCATAATAAGTGTGACTACGCAGTCGCCGAGAACCCACAAATTCATCCTGGGTGATCAAAGTTATGTCCAGATCATTAAATAAAAACGCAGAAAGAATAAAAGGAGTGGAGAATTGGTAGACAAGAAATTAATCGAGGGAGTAAAAATAAAAAAGTTGAAAGTAATCCCTGATGAACGCGGCAACCTCATGGAAATTTTGCGAGCTGACGATGAGCAATTCTCGAAATTCGGCCAGGTCTATATCACAACGGCTTACCCTGATGTAGTAAAGGCATGGCACTTTCATCGCCTCCAGGACGACAATATGACGGTTTTACAAGGTATGGTAAAGATCGTGCTCTATGACGACCGCAAAACAAGTCCAACTAAAGGTTTAATAAATGAATTCTTCGTAGGCACTAATAATCGTGTTCTCATCCATATCCCTAAAGGAGTCTGGCACGGGTTCAAATGCATTAGTGATACCGAAGCAATGATTGTGAATATTGTTACTGAGTGCTATAACGACAAGAACCCGGATGAATATCGAAAACCAGCCCATGATTCAGAAATACCATACGACTGGTCACGCAAGGATGGATAACCCGTTTTATTCACACAAGCTGTCATTGCGAGCCCGATTTACCGGGCGTGGCAATCCCAGATTGAGATTGCTTCGTCGCTATTCTCCTCGCAATGACTTAGAGAAAGAACAGCAGGCTAAATCCTTAATGATCCGTCTGCATCTATTTTTTTCTAAAAAATGAAAGTTGTGGTAACTGGTGGTTGCGGTTTTATCGGCTCAAATTTTATTAGATATTTTATTAAACAACATCCCTACTATAAAATCCTGAATGTTGATAAACTCACTTATGCAGGTAATTTAGAAAATCTTAAAGATTTTAAAAAACGCAAGAACTACCACTTTGTGAAAGCCGATATCTGCAATGTTCCAGCCATGAAGAAGCTGTTCAAGAAATTCAAACCCGATGTAGTCATCAATTTTGCCGCGGAAACACATGTTGACCGCAGTATTACTGCACCAAGCCAATTCATGAAGACGAATTTTCTCGGGGTTGGCGTCCTGCTCAATCTGTGCCTTGACTTCGGCATCAAAAGGTTCTTGCAGGTTTCAACTGACGAGGTATACGGTTCTATAGAAAAAGGCAGCTTTTGTGAAAATAGTCTGCTTAATCCATCAAGTCCATATGCAGCAAGCAAAGCCGGGGCTGATGGTCTGGTAATGGCTTACCAGACAACCTATAAATTGCCGGTTCTTATAACTCGCACCACAAACAACTATGGACCGTATCAATTCCCTGAAAAACTCATACCTTTGGTCATTCTTAATGCCTTGAATAACAAGAAAATCCCGGTATATGGTCAGGGCATGAATGTAAGGGACTGGATTTATGTTGAAGACAACTGCGCGGCAATCGACCAGGTATTCCATAAAGGCAAAATCGGCGAAATTTACAATATCGCTGGGAAACGCGAGAAAACCAATATCCAGGTGATAAAAACGATTCTGCGAATATTGAATGTCGATAAATCTCTGATTACTTATGTCAAAGACCGACCTGGCCATGATCAAAGGTATTCCCTGTCAATCAGTAAGATCAAGAAGCATCTTGGCTGGCAGCCACAGGTATCTTTTCAAGCCGGCATCAAAAAAACCATTGACTGGTATCAAAACAATAAAACATGGCTTGAGAATACCCAAACCGGCGCCTACAGAAAATTTTACAAACAATACTACTCTAAATTAGGCCTTAAA
>JBARXC010000061.1:0-1908 GCA_049647125.1 bacterium
GCCTCCCCCCTGTTTTATATCAAGAAGCCAGTGATCTTGCGGCAGATTACCCGCGTTAATACGGTAATTGATTATATAAGGAACGACTTTGTCACCCATAAACGATTTTGCTTCCATAGTTAGCGGAGCAAAACGACGATTAAAGCCGACAAAGAGCAAAGTGCTAAGAGCAGAGGGCGTAGAGCGTACTTTTAGAATTTGAGTGAGCTCCTTTTTATCAAGACATAGGGGTTTTTCGCAGAAGACATGTTTGCCAGCTTTCAACGATTCCATTATTAGTTGAGCGTGGAGGTTGTGACGTGTAGCGATAAATATTGTCGTTATTGTCGTATCATCTAATAATTGCTTATATTCTGTAGTACAGTATTTGTATCCAAATTTCTGAGCGACCATTTTTGAATTTGTTCCTCGCACATCAGCCACACCGATAAGGTTCGCTTCTTCATATTTCATGTTTGGCAGCAAAAACGATTTAGCAAAATTACCTGGACCGATAAAGCCAACATTGATTGCAGAGGGCATAGCGGAAAGTGCAGGGCGCGATTTGCTGATGATGATCTTGGATTCGTGTTCCTTTTCTGTATCGTATTCAAATAGTATTCCCAATGGTTTGTCCTCGGTTTTGCCGAGTACAATATCATAGGCTCTTTTGGCTTCTGTTATTTTAAACCCGTGTGATATTAGCGGTGCGATATTCAGTTTCCCTTCAGCCATGAGATTCAACACCGCTTCCATATTGCGTTTTTCAGTCCAGCGCACATAACCGATCGGATAGTCAATACCTGCTTCCTCATATAGGGTATCATACCTTCCAGGTCCATAAGAACGTGCCAGCAAGAGTGACAGTTCTTTACGATAATATGGTTCGCGTGGAAAATCTAATTTTGCAACACCAACAAGGACAACTCTTGCTCTATCCCGACAAATCTGTGGAGCCAATAAAAACGGATCATTACTCGATGTCGCAGCAGTTATTATGACTGCATCGACGCCCTTACCATCGGTAAAATGTTCAACTAAATAAGTAGCATTTTCACTTCTCAAAATTACTTCATCTGCACCACATTTTTTTGCTAATTTTACTTTGTCGGATTCCAAATCAATGCCTACTACTCTACAACCTGATGCTTTCAAAATCTGTATGCTCAGCTGCCCGAGTAAACCTAAACCGATCACCGCGACGTTCTCACCAACCCTCAAATCTGCTTGTCTTATCCCCTGCATCGCGATGGCACCAAGAGTGGTAAATGCTGCCCAATCGAGTCCAACACCTTTTGGTACTTTCACGCACAGATTTTCCGGGACAAAAATGACTTCAGCATGACTCGCATAGCCGCCACCTGCGCAGGCAACCCTGTCGCCGACTTTAAACCCTTGGACGTCCTTTCCCACTTCCATAACAATGCCGGCACTGCTGTAACCAAGCGGTGTTGGCGTATCGAGACGATTCATCGCAGTTTTGTAGGCATTTCGAATCCCCTGCTTCTTTGCTAATTTAATCAGTTTTTTTACATCTGCCGGTCGTGATTTTGCCTTTCCTAATAAGCTTTTACGTGCTAATTCTACACTCGATCGCTCAGTCCCGGCGCTGATCAATGAAAATGCATTTTTGACGAGCAACCCGTTATCTTGAACTTTTGGAACCGGTACATCATCAACTGACAAAACACCTGTTTTAAAATTCTGTAAAATCTGTTTCATTGGTTAGATCTCCTCTGCTCAAGCCAACCAAAAACCGGGAATGGTTGAGATACGACCCTTTTTGAAACCACCAAGATGGGCAATATATCCGTTTTGAACCTTGTATCTTCTCATATAATTTGCGAGCCCACGATGGAAACGACCACGGGTTTTAACCTCAATCGGAATCATGCTCTTACCCCTTTTATATATAAAGTCTACTTCTGT
>JBARXC010000062.1:0-21858 GCA_049647125.1 bacterium
TAACTTTTTATATCCCATATAGAGAATTCCATGAGTAAAACAATAGTTTCTAGTTTCGAGCTGACCCCACATGCCACCGCTGGGAATTCTACAATCACCATAGCACAATGATGTTTTTGATCAAAACGACAATTGCTACAAGCAAAAATAGCAATGATATGCCCACAATATATATTTCAAATATTGGATATGGTTTTGCTTTTGGATCTACTTTTTCACACCATAAATGTGCAACATAATGCATTTCTTTCGCCAGAAATTTGCGATGAAGTAATCCTAATAATGATCCACCAAGGAAATGCACAGTGAATATCATACTACCGTTGACGATAAGCGATTTTGATACAACAGCATCAAAATAGATTAATGAGCCCAAAATAACGACTGTTAGCAATATTTTCTCTACCTTCAATCTGATCGTATGTTAGTGTTCACTACTTTTAGCAGAGTATAAATAGCCCTTTGTTAAATCCTCAACTGTACTTTCAAGCTGTAACATGAATTGATTCCACGCGAATTGTCGCTGTTTTGTTCTCTTACTACCATAAACAGCATTTATAAGATCTTCAAGCATCTGATCCAGTCCATATAATTTAACATGAAGTAGCTCATGGACAACTATTTCTTCTAGGTCTTTGCATTTAGGTTTGTGGTTTACAAGAAGCACTGCATTTTTGTTCTCAGAATCTACTTTTACATCGCCAGACTTTCGCCATTTAGTTCGTACAATTTCAGCTGTTATATCCCAGTCTTGCAATCGAAGTGTCTGCTGCCATTTTTTGAGGAGTTTTTCTACAGTATTTTTATTCACTCGCATTTTCTCCTACTATCGAATAGATTATAGCTATATATTTTATTTGGTCAACAGCTTTAACACCGGGACTAGCATTAAACGGACCGCCCGTACAATATTGTATAATAGAATTAAGTAAGATATCGTGCTTTAAAGGTTTCTGCAATTAATTCACTTATCAACATGTTAGAATGGAGTTAAATTTCATTACGGCATAATCGTGAAGTGGAGAAGGAGGATACGAAGCCCGGAAAGGGGGTGTAGATTTGGCGTCTCTTCTTGGAAAGAAAAGGGGGTTTGATTTCGGTTGCTTTTACATTGTAGTTGCCTGTCTGCTCACGCATTGCGGAGATTCACCGGCTAGTGTTTGATAAACCCCGCTCCTTCATAAGGGGCGTGGGTAAATCTCCGAGAGCCTCGTTCCGCTTTGCGAGAATCCTCGTCCTTCAGACGGGATGAGCGGGCAAACGACTACATTATTATAAATGATGTGAGAAATGTATTTTCACGTATGAAAAGTATCAGTATAATGTGCTTCTCGACTCGTTTCACGCACTCGAAGGAGAGATGTTTTGTGAGATTGCTTCGTCGCTTCGCTCCTCGCAACGACCCCGTACAACTTCGTTTTACGGGGCAGGCATGCTCAGCAAGGGGAGTGAAGTAATGACAAGGAAAAGGGGATCAAGTAAGGATAATGATGTTTTGAATTTAGTATTTGTTATTATTTATTGAGTAGATCAGCGAGTGTTTGAGGTACAAAGGTTTTTTCAATAGATATCGCAAGGTTTGCCCAGAGTTTTCGGGTTGGACAGGTCTTTATTAATGTACAGATTTTTGGATTATCAAGACAGTCGACCGGCGCGAATGATCCTTCTAGAATTTTGTAAATATCAATGATTTTTATTTTTTCGGGATGTTTTGTTAAGAAATAACCACCCTTTGAACCTCTTGTTGCACTGATTGTGCCTGCGGTGCGTAATGTAATCACAATCTGCTCGAGATATTTCTTTGAGATCTTTTCACATTCTGCGATGTCTTTAAGCAGGACCGGTCCTTTTCCATAACTCGCTGCTAAATCGACGAGAAGCCTTAATCCGTAACGGAATCGTGATGATACTTTCATCATATTCCTTCTTTTTAAGTCTCAAACGACATGTATTCAATTCCCCAAATATATTATTACTGTATCGACAGGTCCGCGGAGATTAGGGTACCAGGCAGTATCAGGCCAAGTTGGATTGTCCACACTATCTATAAACATAGTTACATAGCTTGCCCCCTGAATTTTGGTCGTGCCGTAACAGACAGTGTCTATTTCAAAGTAACCAGGTAAACTATCCATAGTCTGAGTGGTCAATGTGCGGTTACGCAGTACCTCGAGATCATGTGGGTCTATGTCTCTTATTTTTATTATCAAGCCATTTATACCAGTAGAATCACTTGTTCTATAAGCCCAACCGTACACATGAGATAAAAGCGGTTCTTCGTCATTCGTACAATTGATACATACACACATGGAAAGAAATAGTAATATTGTGATTTTTTTCATATTAATTCTCCATAGTTATTATAGGTATTACCCTTGTAATGTCAAGATATATATGTATAATGCAAACATGAAGGTACTCATCCTGGCCGTACCGATCGGTGCCGGACATCTTAAGGCAGCAAAGGCGATTGAGCAAGCACTACATGAGATTGATCCAAATATAGATGTGCGGCTTGAGAACTGCTTTAAATGGGTACAACCTATATATGGTTATTCATACAAGAAAATTTACGATTTCGGTCAAAAGAAGGCTCGGCGATTACTCAAGTTTTTTTATGGCGGGGTGGGTGTGAGTACCGGGGCATCGCCGTTTCTTTATCGTATGCATAAGGTTCTGGCTCATCGCTTTAGGTTTTTACTCGATGAATATAAACCAGATTATATACTATGCACACATTTTTCTCCAGGGTATTTTGCAGCTCTTTATGAAAATAACCATAACTACAGAATAGGGATTGTCGTGACAGATTATTATGTGCACCCCCATTGGGTTAATAAAGAGATAGACGATTATTTCATACCACATGAGTTTTTGACTGAGCAGACCATGGCTTATGGCGTGAAGCGAAAGCAGATTTTTCCCTTTGGCATACCGGTTGCCCTTGAATTGGAACAGGAGATTGATAAAGAAGCTGCGCGCAAGCGCTTTGGTTTATCAAAAAACAGGGTTTCTGCTACGGTGATGGGAAGTAGGGTTTTTGGCGGAGAGTGGTTTAAACTAGTAAAAAGAATAGTTGATCTTGACTATGACCTATTGGTATTGTGCGGCGATAACAATGAGGTCATGGGTAGGATTAAGAAACTAAAAGGGAAATCAAGATTGAGTACCTACGGTATGGTTGAGCGGATCCATGAGTTGATCGGGACTACCGACATACTCATTACTAAAGCGGGTGGCATAACTTCAACTGAAGCATCTAAGGTTGGACCATGCCTTTTGTTTGCGAATTCGATCGTCGGCTTGGAGAATATGAACGAAGATTTCTTCATAAGCCACAATGCCGCAATACGGCTTACCCTGGAGAACGCAAGTTCAGTAATAGCTGATCTTTTGTCCCATCCTAAAAAAATGACCGCGATGAGAAAAAACCTGAAGGATATCGGGAAGAGAGAAACAGCGCTAAACATCGCCAAGACGATTCTCCATGGAGCTTGAAGAGTTTGAAAAAGTCGTTGAGCATGCATTAGCGACTTTACCAGATTTTATCCGCAGCAAACTCCAGAATATCGACATTGTAATTGAGGAACAGCCGATTGTCCACAAATCACTGTTAGGCCTTTACCAGGGAGTGCCTTTGAAAAAACGGGGCGTTTGGTACGGCAATGTGATGCCGGACAAGATTACCTTATTCAAGAAGAACATAGAGCGGATAAGTAGTAATGAAGAAGAACTAAAACACTGGATTCACCGGGTGATTATTCACGAAATCGGACACTACTTTGGGTTTGACGAAGAAGGATTGAGACAAAGCGGATACTGAGGGGGAAACGGAGAACTGGAGAAACGGTGAAACGGAGTATGGGAGTAACGGAGAATAGGAGTAACAGTGAAACAGAATTAACGAGTAGACTTTAAGGAGTAGTGTATCCTACTGAGGGCACGATTAATAATATCACTGTAATCTTTCTTCCATCACCGTCATCGATTTAACCGTAGGTTAAAATGAACTTTAACCCAGGGAAATGGATTATTAATAATAGGAGGTAAGATGAAGAAATTTCTACTATTTCTTGTTATATTGGTTTTGTTGAATTGTGCACCGACATATGTTGAGAGTATTGTTACATCTAAGGGTGCTGTATTAGAGATAGACGGAGCTCGATTTAAAATACCTGAGAACAGTATCCGGGATTCCACTCAGATCAGGATTGAGAAAAAAGGTGTGGCAAAGAAGAACTATGAACAGGAATATCGTATCAAAGGTGAATCTTTTGTCATAAGCCCAGAGACGTTGTTCTTTGAGAAACCTTTGCGGTTTTCTTTGCCAGTAAGAGACCCAAATGCTGCATTAGGTGCCAAAATAGGCAATGGATTTGTGCCTTTAGCTAATTCGATCGTTGAGGGTGAGACACTAAGCGCCCAGCTATGGCACGGTGGTGAATATTATGTTATTAAAAAACCCATGGAATATGGTATAAAAGATCATTCAGATACAGATGAGGGTATGATAATTGTCTGTGACCTTTACGTAAGTGATTATATAACGAATTTCAAGAAAGTGTTAAGGCAAGGAGGTTATGATTTTCCTATATGGACATTTGTTTATCCCAATGATAAGTCGATTAAGGAAAATGCATTATTTCTCGCAGATGAACTTAAGAAATTACATGAAGATTATGGTGAATTTCGCTTAGATATCGTAAGCTTTGGCATTGGCGGTTTAATAGCAAACAGATATATTGCTGATACTAGTATTTACCAAAGAGATGTGTCATCTGCGGTTATTGCCGTTGGTACACCATTTCACGGCTCAAACTTCGCTGATTACGATAGTGTAAAGAAGGGGAGAAGTCCGTATCGTTTCTTCTTTATTGATGGTTTAGGAGACAATATAGCAGATTTGCAGCCTGAGTCCGGGTTCATTTCGTGGATAAGAAAGAGTCGACTGGGAAAACACTACTATGATTGTCCAGAAGAGGCGATGAATTTTGCATCAATCAGGGGGAGATTACCATTCAAAGGTGAATTTCCTGAGGAATACGAGGGTGATGGACTAGTGTCTGTAGAGGCCACTTATTTGACACCATTAGAGCCGGAACCATTTCCATTGAGTCATTTTGAGCTTTTTGAGAACAACGAGGTGCATACTGTCATTGGAGAATTCGTACAGCTGTACCGGATTTTCAACTGGCCATTGGTTTTTAGTAGAGTCTGGAAAGAGGAAGAGGAATTCTCGAAGATTCTTGAATTATGGGAGAAAGAGAAGAAATTACACTACAGGGGCGTCGGTTTTGAACAGCTACTTGAATGGGATGAGAATATGCTAGAATCAGCACCGAAAGATGCGATTCTTATAACCAACGGTGATAATGATACTTATCCTGCATGGTATGTGCAGGAGAAAAAAGGGATCAGGAATGATGTTCTGATAGTTAACCGCAATTTGTTAAATTTAAAAGAGCATGTGATATTTCTCCAAAAAAAAGGTTTATCTCTGGATATAACCGAAGCAGAATTAGATAAAATAAAGCATAAAAGAGAGGATGGCAAAGTCATTACAAAATCTGATCAATTAATTAAGATGCTCGTGGAGCAAGGGAAAAGGCCGGTTGCATTTTCTACGACGGTATATAAACCTGAGCGCTATGATTATCCTCTGAGACTTTCAGGCGTAGTCTACGAGATTGGTGAAGGAGATGTTGCGATTGGCGACAAATATGTTGATATAGTCAGGACACAGGAATTGCTCCATCAGGTGTTCAGTTACGATAAATTGACTTCTGTACCTTATGACTCTCTGAGTCAAGATATACAGGCTATGTATTCTAATCATGCTGCGTCAGCATTTACGTTATCACTTGCACTGAAAAACCAAGGAAAGTATGAAGAAGCACTCAAAGAGATCCAATTTGCCTACCTATTTGTAGCAGATAATTACAAGCATATTTTTTATTATAACGAAGCGTTAATACATTGGGAGAGTGGTGAGAATGACAAAGCTGATAGTATATTTACGACGATGCTTTCAATGCCGTATACTGATTTGGAAACAAAAAAAATGATTGCACGCGCATATTATGATATGGAAATGACAAGAGAGACTATAAGAATTCTTGCGGAGTGCTTGAAAGATAATCCTGATGACAAGGAGATTCTCGAGTTGATCAAAGAATACCAGGAGGGCTTATAGACTATACTGAGCTCGAACCGTTCGCATTATATAGGTTATTCAAAGACGGTGATGAAAAGGCATTTGACATACTGTATCAGAGATTCAATTCAGGGTTGTTCAATTACTGCGTGCGGTTGCTCGGTGACTGGCATTATGCTGAGGATATTTTGGTTGTAACATTTACTAAACTGGCAAACTCAAACCTGAATGATAAAGGCAGTTTGAAAGCATGGTTGTACCGTGTGGCAACAAATGGTTGCTACCGGGTTTTCAGGAAAAAGAGGGGCGAGGTTTGTTTTTCAGAAGAAGATTTCAAAGCGGGCATGCCAGACCATGGCCCGAGTTTGATTAAAGAATTGAAGGTTCAGAAGATGCTCCATGAGTTGCCTGAAAAGCAAAGGGTCGTTGTTTTGTTGAAATTCTATGAAGATATGACTTATCAGGAAATTGCGGATATTTTATGCTGCCCTCTTGGCACGGTTAAATCAAGGATGCATGAGGGTATAGGGAAGTTGAGAAAGATGATTAAACAGAGGAATTATCATGATGATAAATTATAAAAAAGTCCCTCGATTAACTCGGGACACTAAATTTTGCAGTCAAATATGAAATTTGAGCAAAATTTGTGGGGGTCAAATGAAATGCAGAGAAATAAAGACTCTATTTGATGATTATATTCTGGGGGAGCTCGATTCAGATACTGAAATACAGATGAATGAACATATGAGCGAATGCAAAGAGTGCACAGAGGAATTAGCCAAAAGGGAAGCGGTATTTAATATCGTGAAAAGCTCGGCAAGATTCGAGCCATCTGCTGAAAACTTTGGACGTATTAAGAGACAAATATTCATACATGGAAAGCAACGGAGATTATTCTGGATTTTCCCAAAGAGTTTTGTCTATGCCGCAGCAGCTTTCTTGCTTGGAATTGTGTTTATCAAATCTTTTGATGTTCTAGTTCTGAAATCTGAACCGAGTTCCAGGGTCGAAACAAAATACGAAACGCGGCATGAGGAGCCATTTGTAGATACAGTGGAGTTCTATTATGCGCCGGCTAAGAACCTGGCTAAGATATAGTAGGAACTGAAGAGAGTGACGGAGTATCGGGGTAATGGTGTATCGGGGAAACGGTGTAACGGAGCATAAAAGAAAACATTGTAGTTGTCTGATTTATCAGACATTGCCCGATGAATCGGGCGACTATCAGGAACCAAGTTCCAAGAACATAATTACTTAATAACTGAATGATGCTAAGCATAGAAGAGATACTTCGTATGGAAATGATCGCCGCACTTTCATCGAAAGTGCGGGATGGAATGGATTCTTCGAATGGAATAATTCAAACTGTTCCAGCGTAGCTCCCTTCCAGTACTGTGTACTCCTTTCCAGCACGTAGTGCTCTCTTCCAATCCGTTAGGATTCAAAGGTTTTCCAGTTCTTTTTTTGCTGAGTCAGCCAGGATTTTGCTGATTAAAGGGTTTTTTAGAATGGCTTGAAGTTTCTCACCGATATCATAATTTCTTTCTTTGACTTTAACTAAGGATTTCTTTACTACTGCATAGCTCGGTTTAACCTTTTTTAACTCATCTATTATTTCTTTTATTCCTTCTATAATGAGTTCTTTCAAATCACTGTTTATGCTGTCATCAACTTCTATAGCATCTATAAGGAGGGTGAATTGATTAAATACATTGTCCGGTGGCGATGCTTTTTTGACAGCAGGAAACATGATATCAAATTCGTACTCGTTTTCTACAAGATCAATGCCCCTGTAGGTGATTCGTGCTCCGACAAAGAGGCTGCCTTCAAGAGGTTTTTGCAGTTCCACAAGACCTTTGTCTTCAAGGTATATTATATTGTAGTTCAGATCTCTGAGGCCGATGCTCAATTGCTCCTTGAATTCCTTCGGTGTTGTTCTATTATACGGGTGTTCAACAAATCGCTCATAGAGTATTTCCAGAATCCTACGTCTTACTTTGATTTTATCCATTACTTCATTTCAAAGAGGTGTTAGAGCTTTGTCTGCTCACGGAATTTTTCAAAAATCTGGAAAGGTCGGCGCTTTAAGAATCGATCCTGTGCATTTTTATCTTCGATGAATTTTAGAATCCAATCTCTATTCGCTTTTGCCATTTTGCCGTATTCCATTGTTTTCTCTGGTTCGCCCAGGAAGTAGCTTACCCGGCATAAGTTGGAATAGACCTCAAACACTATCTCTTTACTTGTCCCGGGTTGATTGACTGCTTCAAGGAGGTCATTGAGGATCTTTTTTGCTTCCTGAAGATAGGTTATGGCAAGCTTTTTGTCTTGTTGCGCCTGGGCAATTCTTACATTGACCTGGTTGAGTTTTGTACTGTTGATTGCATCGTAATCCTTTATCTGTTGCGCAATGGTCAGGATGTTCTCACATAGGTTCCAGGATTTTTCGTAGTTTTTCTGGATACAGTACAGTTCGGCGATACTCAACATAACACCGATCTGCCACATTTTGCTGCCAACTTCATTGAGTATAGTTAGTGCTTTATTGAAATAACCTTCGGCCTGCTTATATTGCTTTCTTTCTACACAAATGAGACCCAGTCCCCAAGTGCAATACCCGATGCCTGTAATATTATTGACTTGGTCGTAAAGGTTAAGTGATTTGCGATAATTTTCATCGGCGCGCGGTATATCTCCAAGCTGTAAGTAAGTGTCGCCGAAATTGTAAATAACAATAGCCTGGCCAAGGATATTACCGGTTTTCATGTCTATTTCCAGAGATTTCTGCAGGTAAGTAATCGCACTGGCGTAATCACCCTGGCCAGTGTAGTAGTCGCAGAGGTTATTGTATATTGCGCTCTGACCGTTTATGTCATCAAGCATATCATAAAGCTTCAGTGCTTTGCTGTAATAATTGAAGGATTCTTGTCTTTTGCCCAAACTGTAGTAGGTTGAACCAAAGCGGTCAAATACTTTTGCTTGAATTTCGCGTGCCTCGATGTTTGTGGATTCGCCAATCACGGTCAAGGCTTCTTCCAGTTTTTTTATGACCTTTTCATATTCGCCTTTCTCATAGAATATCTTTGCTATGCCAACATTTATACGAGCCCGTTCAATATCAAGCGAAAGCCCCAGTTTGCCCAATGCCGTATTGTAAGCAGTTATTGCTCGGTCAAAATCACTAACATTTTCGTAAGTTCGGGCGATTGAGGTATATATATCCGCCTCTTCTTCTTTGCCTCCACATATTTTTAGTGCCTCGTCAAAGAAATCCAAGGCATCATCATTTTTGCCGATCAGGCTGTGAATCTCGCCGAGTTCCTTGATTACCTTTCTTCTTTGAGTTCGCATATTACTCAACACGTTTAATTCTTTCAAAACTCCGAGATATAACAATATTGCTTCGTGGTTGGCATAACTTTTTTGGGCTTTCCCGGCAGCTTTAAGTCCATACTCAATCGTCTTATCGTGTTTGTCGGTCTGGACAAAATGCTCAAAAAGAACGTCATAGAACTCAGCTAAACGGTCCTTGTAGAGCACTTCAATGGTCTCAGCAACTTTTGTATGTAGTGCTATTTTCCTTTTCGATGGAATGCTTGAATAAATAACATCTTGCACCAAGGTATGGTCAAAGGAGAAGTCTTCATCATTGTTAGTCGAGATAAAACCAAGATTGCTGATTTCAGTAATTATCTCGTCGAGGTTTTCCCACTGTACACTGAAGGTTCTCAGCATCTTCTTTGAGAAATCTCTTCCGATAATAGCCATTTCCTCAAGCGTACCGCGTAGCGGTATATCCATAGTATCGAACCTATGTCGGATGATGGCTTCGATTGTATAGGGGATCGAAAAAGCAATCTCTTCGGCATTGGCTAGCCACTCAGCACCTTTTTTGAACAATACGCCTTTGGCGATTAGAAGTTTTATTATTTCCTCAAGGAAAAAGGGATTGCCACCAGATTTGGTGATCATATCGTTCAACAGGGGCAGAGGTAATTTAGGTATTTTTAGCAGGTGTTCTGATATCTGTTTTATTTCATCTTTATTCAATCGTTCTATGGATATTTCCTGTACATCCTGCTTTTTTAGTTCTTCGATAAATTTCCAAAATGGTTTTTCGCGTTCAGGTCTTGAGACAAGAATAAACAACATTGGCGCTTCCTTATTGGTGTCGATAATGAATCTGAGGGCTTCGAGTGTTGCAGAATCAGCTAGATATAAGTCATCCAGAATGTAGACACACGGATATTGGTGTGCATAGTGTCTCATGAATGTTGCTATGGCGACGTGAGTCTGTAGTTTTAGTTCTTTAGGTTCAAGGTATTTTATTTTTGTTACATCACGCGCGTTTAGCTTAATTTTTAGAAGATTTGCCAGATAAGGGTAGATACCGTCGATTTGCTCTTTCTCAAGTGACCGAACTTGCCTGATCAATTTTTCCGTGACGATTTCTTCACTATCTTCACTGTCGATGCCACATATTTGTTTTACTATTTCAATCAGCGGTTGATATGCGACTTCTTTATGGAGCGAGCATTTACCACTACACCAGTTCACCACTTTGGCTTGTTCGAGGGAATTTGATAGAGAATAGGAAAACAACTCTTCGATTATTCTCGATTTGCCGATACCAGCTTCACCTAATAGGATAACGGTATTGCCTTTTTGCTCGAACAGATCATTCAAGTATCCCTTGAATATCTTTATCTCTTTTTCCCTGCCGATGATCGGTGATTGTAATCCTTCAATGCCGCGGCGCTTTATGAAACCGCTTTTTGGTCCCAGTACTTCAAAGACTTTTATCGGCTCGATCTTACCCTGGGCGACTATATCAATCGCTTCGGAGAATTGGAACATCGGTTCGGTGATGTTTTGGATTTCCTCGCAGACAAGAACTTGTGATTCCTTTGCTTGCTCCATAATACGCGCCGCGATATTTACGACGTCGCCCATTACGGTGTATTCTTTCTTTATATCTGAACCCACATCTCCTGCATATACCTTGCCCAAGTTGATGCCTGCCTTAGCTCTTAGACAGGTATTGTGCCGTTCATTATATTCATCCAATCTTTTTTTCAGAAGCAAGGCAGATTTGACAGCTCTTTCTGGATCTTCCTCATGGGATACAGGGACGCCGAATGTCGCCATGAAAACCTTTCCTTCGTGTTTGTCTATATGTCCCTCATACACTTTAGTGGCGTCATCATAGATATTGGAGATATCCTTCATAGCATTGGCGTATTCTTCAGGATCTAATGAAGCGCCTATCTTTTCAAAACCTGTGACTTCGATAAATTGAATTACACAGGGTTTTATTTCTGACTTTTTACTTTTTCCCATTCTTCGATAATCTCTTTGTGTTCCTTAATATTAGTATAATAACTCTGTCTCATATCATCGTCAACAATTCGCTCGCCCTGTTCCCTTATATCGCGGTATGCCTTCTCGAGGAATTTGTTGGCATCATGTGCTCTGTTCATAGCTTTGAGAATCTTGAAATGAGTATAGTAGATATCGCTCTTGTGTCCTTCAATGGCCGGTAGTTTTTCCAACTCATTGATCGCACCTCTGGATAGCTTCATAGCTTTTTGTAGTTCTCCTTTTTTCAAATAAGCTAATGCTTGGGTCGTTAACCCATTTATTTTGTAGCTTATGTTATTAGCCTTTTGAGCAACATTAATCGCTTCTTGTGCTAGAACTATTGCTTTATCAAAACGCCCGCGGATAACCAAGGCGGTCGCTAATTCGTTTTTGTAGAAGGCGATCCAATCCAGGACATTGAGTTCCAAACTCAAGTCTATGGCTTTCTGCAGATATTCAAGAGCCCTGGAAAGTTGATTGAGATTGGCGTATGAATCAGCAATATTGCCATAGCGGATTACGGTTCCAGCTTTATCACCGATCTCAGTACTAATCGCCAATGCTTGTTCAAAATAGGAGAGGGCTTTTTTGTATTTACCAGTGGAACCGTAGATATTGCCTATGTTATTTAATATTATGGCTTGCCATTTCTTGTTCATGGTCCGGCTGGCGATTTGCAGCGCGGCTGTATAATTCCCCAGAGCTTTTTCGTATTCACCCGTGATAAAGTGAATAGTACCGATATTCGTGAGCATTCGTGATCTAAAGGTAACATCACCGATATCGGTTGCTACTTTCAAAGCTTGGTTGTATGAGTGCAGAGCTTCTTTGTAGCGGTTCAGATAGTAATAGACATTCGCCATGTTTGCGACGACTTGGGTACTTGCTATATTGTCGCCCAGTTTATCGTATAAGGTCAGTGCTCTTTTAGAATGGTCCAAGGATTTTTGCTTTTCGCCAGTTTTCAAATAGACTACACCGAAATAACTCAGAATGTCTGCTTCTTTTTTTGTATCTTTATTTTTCCGTGCAAGAGCCAATGCTTGTACCAATGTTTCAATGGTTTTTGAAAATTGTCCTTTGCAGTAGTATACCATGCCAAGCCGTTCTAATACCTTAACGCGCTTTTCTTTATCGGGGTATCCATCGTATAACTTGATCGCTTCATCATATTCACAAATACTCTCCAGATATTGACCTTTGGCCAGAAGAAATTCATAGAGCTCCTCTTCATTTTCCTGATTAACAATTTCCGCAAGGCGATTGAGATCTGCTTTTTCTTCTTCCTTTCTGCCAGCGAGGTTGAGCAATTCAACACGTTTGACCAAGATGCTGCGTTCTGCCTTGCCATCTGATTCCTTTGTGATATCAAGTGCTTCTGTATAGGCGGCAATTGCCAAGTCGGTTGCGTGCATATCTTTCATCTTTTTCGCCCATTTCAGTCCATAATGCAGAGCTAGTTCATAGTCACTGCATGCCCTAAAATGATAAGCAAGCTTCTTGTCAATATCAGATCCAGAAATATGTTCGCGTATAGTCGTAGCAATTCTTCTATGCATTTCTTTTTTAAGGTTATTGGGGATTCGATTGCATAATTCGTCTCGGAAAAAGGGGGTGACGAACGCAATATCACCGTCATTCGTTTCCATGATTCGATTTGCCAGTGCATATTTAATAGCATCATCGTTGCCAGGGATGATTGCATCGAGGAAGTTTCTTTCAACTTTGTAGCCATATATCGCAGCTGTAGACAGGGTGGTAAGGATATCTTGAGGTATGTGGTCGATAAGGTGGTTAAACATTTCCTTCAGGCGGTACGGGATCTTGATTTGATCAACAGTTATACCGGTACTGTGCATTTGAGTTATGTAACTGCACAACTCCGAGAGGAAAAGGGGGTTACCACCAGCACAACGCGTTATCTGTTTGAGCACTGTTTCAGACACGTCGATTTCAGACAGGAGCTCGGAGGCGATTTTAATTTGAATGGTTTGTTCGAGCTGCGGCAAGGCAATGATCCGGATGGTTGATTTTGCTACTGACTGCAAAGTTTCCAGAATTGATTTGCTGATTTCGTGCATTTCAAAGATCAAAATCGTGTTTTGGTTCTCAATATTATTCACCAGGAATTTAAAAAACTTAAGTGAGATTTTGTCAACCCTATCAAAATACTGCAAGTGCAGAATAAGCGGTTTAATCTTGCTCGCCGAGAAAATAGCTTCAGCGAGTTGATTGTGGATCTTTACATTATAGGCTTCTGATACAAGGTCGACATCAGTATTTGGTTTGAAGTCTGGCTTCAAGGCACCGACGATTCTTAAGATGGGTTCATAGGATTGTCGTGATTTAGTCGTTAAAAAAGATGTCTGTAAGAAATTGTACCGGTTGCTGTCCTGATTGATTTTTTCCACTGCATCAATAACAAAACGTGTTTTGCCAACACCAGGTTCGCCTGTGACGAAAATTAGTTTTTCTGAACGGAATACGAGATCCTTCAGTTTGGTAAATTCGTCTTTCCGGTCAAGGAATTGATTTTCATACTGACGTTTCATCTTTTTTTCTGTTAGTATCTTATAGAACTCATTTTTGTTTTCGAAAAGCCTTTCACAATCAAAAAAGTTTTTGTTAAGCTCGTAGCAGTTCTGGTCGATGAATATTTCACCGACCGGTGCTTTTTCTTCAAGTAAAGAGGCAGTATCAATAACCGGACCGTAGACGTTACCATCTTCACAAATCACTTCGCCGGTGGCAATACCGAGATGAGTGCCCATTGACTGAGTGAGTTCTTTTGTAGCTTCCAATATTCTTAAGCCGCTTAGGACAGCGCTATACGAATCATAACCATGCGATTTTGGGAAACCAAAGATCGCCATAACACGGTCGCCTTCGTGGCGCAAAACAGTGCCGTCATGGATGTGGATTATTGAATCTATGGTTCTGAAGCACTCGTTGACAAATTCGGCGATTCTTTCAGGTCCCAGTTTTGAGCTTAGCTCAGTAAATCCGGTAAGGTCTGCATAGAGGATTGTGGCAAGTCTTTTTTCCCTCACGATAAGTATTATACTGGAAAAAGGAATATTAGTCAATATTCCAAGATCCAAGAGCCAAAAATTGGAACCGTATTCGTAATTCGTTTTTCGTGCTCGTAATATTGGATAATAACGAATACGAGATACGAATACGATTAGTGTAAAGCAGCAGGGTGATCATAATGTTCTAAACATTCATAACGATCTTAACGATAATCCGTATTTATTATTGACTTTCCGGGGTTTTGGGATATTATTCAGTATGAATGAACGCTTGAACAAACTTGAAGAGCTGCGCAAAATGAAAATTAACCCTTACCCGTACAAATATGAGCGTACCCATATTTTTGCTGAGTTAAAGGATGATTTTGAGAAGCTGAGCCAATCAGAAGAGACCGTGGCAAGCTGCGGTAGAATTCTTGCGATTCGGGGTCACGGCAAGACTATTTTCGCTACGCTCACGGATGAGACTTCGAAAATGCAGGTTTATCTTCGTCAGGATAAACTTGGCGACAAGTTTACGATCTTTGGCTTGTATGACATCGGCGATTTTATCGGCGTCAAAGGTAATCTTTTTAAGACAAAAACCGGCGAGATAACAATACTCGTAAGTGATTTTGCATTGCTTGCGAAAACCCTAAGACCCCTACCTGAAAAATGGCACGGGTTGAAAGATGTTGAAATTAGGTATAGAAAACGTTATCTTGACCTTATCGCTAATCCTGAAGTACGGGAGATTTTTAAAAAGAGGACAAGATTGGTGGGTTTGATCCGCAAATTTTTTGATGACCATGGTTTTGTTGAGATGGAAACACCAATTCTCCAGCCAATCTATGGTGGGGGAGAGGCTAATCCTTTTAAAACCTATTACAGTGCTTTGGAAAGGGATATGTATTTGAGGATAGCTGATGAACTGTATCTCAAGAGATTGATCGTTGGCGGTTATGAAAAGGTGTATGAAATCTGTCGCGACTTTCGCAATGAAGGTATTGACCGTTTCCATAACCCCGAGTTCAGCATGATTGAGGTGTATCAAGCTTATACTGATTATGAAGGTATTATGGATCTTGTTGAACACCTTGTGGAATTTTTGCTCGATAATCTAAGTAGTTCAAAAACCATGGTATTCTGCGACCGTGAGGTAGAATTCAAGCGACCCTTCAAACGGATCAAATATACTGATGCGTTAAATGAAAAACTTGGTTTTGATATACTATCAGCAAAAGCGGGCGAGCTTGACAAAATTTGCAAAGCACACGGCATTGATTATAATATCTTGTCAACCGGTGCAAAGATTGACAAGTTGTTTAGTGAATTGATTCAAAAATACATCATAGAACCTACTTTTGTAATCGACCACCCAAAAGTGATATCGCCGCTTGCCAAAGTGCACAGAAAAGACGAGCGTCTCGTTGAGCGCTTTGAGTTCATTATGTTTGGTATTGAGCTGGCAAACGCCTTTTCTGAGTTGAATGACCCGGTGGAACAACGTAAGCGTTTTGAAGCGCAACTCGCTCAGAAGGCAGAAGGTATCAGCAAAATAGATGAGGATTTCCTTGAAGCATTAGAATACGGTATGCCGCCGTGTGGTGGTTTAGGTATTGGCATCGACCGTTTGTCTATGATTTTGCTTGATCAACCTTCGATCCGGGACATAATCCTTTTTCCGCAGTTGAGAAAAGAGCGCCAGTGAAAACCACATCTATAGTGGCCTTTGGTTGCCATTTATCGCCCTGTACTGCCTTCTTCTGCCTTATTAAGCCTTATTAATAGTATGAATACAGAGTTCTTTGTTGCCAAGCGTTATCTTCGTTCAAAGCACAGGAGGTTCTTTTCGCTTTCGACATTAGTTGCTATCGGCGGGATTTTTGTAGGTGTTGCAGCTCTTCTTATTACACTCTCAATGATGAACGGGTTTCAGAACGAACTGAGAAGAAGGATTCTCGGTGGTACGCCACACATTGTTGTCAGTCGATATTTCAATGAACCATTGGAAAATCATGTGGCGGTAATGCAAGATATGGAAAAACATAAGTTCATCAAGGCTATGGCGCCGTTCATAATTCAGAAATCCATTATCAGGTCACGCAAGATGATGGATGGGGTGGTGATAAAAGGCGTTGATGAAGCATTAGAGAGAAACATAACCGAGATTGAACACAAGATAGTCAATGGCATTTTTGAATTGGATGGCGGTTGTGTGTTAGGGATTGAATTGGCGCATAACCTGAGAGTTACGGTTGGTGATACGCTTATTGTTGCTTCACCGTTTGGCGACCAGCTGGGCATATTGCCGCGTGCAAAAAGAGTTGTTCTAAAGGGTATATTCGATTTTGGATACTATGATTACAACTCGACTATCGTCTACATGAATCTGGAAGATGTACGGTCTTTATTTGAGATGGGTGATGTCGTAAGTGCCATAGGTTTGAGCGTTGATGATGTATACGCCACACCCCATTACTCCGAGCTAATCGAAAATGATCTTGGCTATCCTTATCGTGCCAAGGATTGGATAAGGAGAAATCATTCGGTGTTCGCGGCGCTCAAACTTGAAAAGATTATTACATTTATCGTCTTGGCTTTGATCGTTCTGGTGGCTGGGTTCAATATTATCGGTACTTTAGTAAACATGGTCAAGAAAAAGACCAAGGAAATCGGCATACTCCGTTCCTATGGTTTTACATCAGGCGCCATTATGAGACTCTTCATCTATCATGGAAGTATGATCGGTATCCTCGGTACCACCTTGGGATTAATTTTTGCTTTTGTTGCATGTCTTGTATTAGACAAGATCATTTTCATACACTTACCTGGTGATGTTTACTTTATTGAGACCCTGCCGGTTGAAATGGCGACGCAGGATTTTGTGGTTACTGCCACCGCCGCGATTCTTATTAGCTTCTTGTCGACCATATATCCGGCTAAAAGAGCTGCAAAATTGACAACCGTTGAGGCACTCCGCAATGAATAACATTCTTCAATTGAGTGACATAGCAAAGACTTATTTTCTAAAGAATGAAACCATAGAGGTGTTGAAAGAGGTTAACCTGGAAGTGGGAAAAGGGCGGTTTGTGGTCATTGTTGGGCCTTCAGGATGCGGTAAGTCCACACTATTGAACATAATGGGTAGTCTGGACCGACCGACCAGGGGAACGGTTGTTTTAGATGATGTTGATATTTCATCACGTGATGACACAGAGCTTTCCGTGTTACGAAACAAAAAACTGGGGTTTGTTTTTCAATTTCATCATCTTTTGGCTGAATTCACCTGCCTTGAAAATATAGCTTTGCCAGGTTTGCTCAGCGGTGAACAACCGAGACGCGTCTACCAGCGGGCTGAACATCTTCTTGATGAATTCGGCATGGCTGATAAGGTGAACCGTCTCCCTGAGCAGCTTTCAGGTGGTGAGAAGCAACGTGTTGCTATTGCCCGTGCTTTAATAAATGATCCCCTGATCATTTTGGCAGATGAACCCGCAGGAAACCTTGATGAAGGGAATACAAGTAAACTGTTAGAAGTATTCCTGGGTCTAAAGAATGAAGGTAAGGCAGTCATTCTTGTGACTCACTCTTTAGATATTGCAAAGACAGGTACAGATGTGTATAATTTACGAGAAGGAAGGTTATATGCTATGTGATGATTGCAAAAAGAAGCCGGCAACGATATTCTTTAAGGAAGTATTACCAGGTAAGGTAACAGAATTGCACCTTTGTGAGGCATGTGCACAAAAGCGCGGTTTGATGATGGACAAGAAACTGTCACCCTTTGAGCTTCTCCAAAAGCTTTTACAAAAGAGAAGTGCTAAGGATGAACAGGTGATATGTCAGGTCTGTTATTTGTCGCTCGCAGAATTCAAACGCCGGGGTAGGTTTGGCTGCAGTCATTGCATAGAGCATTTCAGACCGCACATTGAGAATTTGATAAAACAGATACACCAGTCCAGCAAACATGTTGGAAGACGACCAAAGCAGGGTACACGGAAGAGTTTTAAGGTCTTCAAGTTGCGTGAGGAATTGCGACGTGCTTTGGAAAAAGAAGCCTATGAGGAAGCTGCTCAGATAAGGGATAGACTGAAGAATTTTGGAGTAGATGATGCTGAATAACATAAGGTGGTTAGTTCCTGCGAAGCATGGTGGCGACTCAGGTGAAGATAGAGAAATCATTGTTTCATCGCGCATAAGGCTTGCTCGTAACTTGTCTGATTTCCCATTTGAGATAAAACTGAAGGTAAAGGATTCTTATCGACTGCTTCAATTATCCAAGTCAGTTATTGAAAGAGATTATCCTGGTCAATATATCGACATGAAGGAACTCACGCCATTGGAAAGGGAATCCCTTTTGGAATGTCACTTGATTTCACCGGCGTTTATCAAGATGAACAAACCGACGGGTCTTTATCTTAATGAGCACGGGGATATCTCAATAATGATAAATGAAGAAGACCATCTGAGAATCCAGGGTTTGACCGGTGGTCTGAGCCTGACTGATATTTCCGCCCAGGTCTTCGAGTGCGAAGAAAAGATTGGCAAAGATTTGGAATATGCATTCGATGAAGCTTATGGATTTCTTACCTCCTGTCCAACCAATCTTGGTACTGGGTTGAGGGCGTCGGTTCTCCTGCATTTACCTGGTTTGGTTTTCACAAATGAGGTTGAAAAGGTCTTAAGAGGAGCTGTGCAGATCGGCATGGCGGTGCGGGGACTTTATGGCGAAGGGAGTGAGATTAAAGGGAGCCTTTTCCAAATTTCTAATCAGCATACGCTCGGTTTGAAAGAAGAAGAATTAATACAGACTATCATAAAACTAACCCACATGATTGTTGATGTCGAAATGAAGGCACGCGATGCAATTTTCACAAAAGCAAAACATGAATTTGAAGACAAGATATTCAGAAGTCTGGCAGTCTTAAGATCAGCCAGAATTATGAGTACTGACGAGACACTGAATCTGTTGTCAGCACTCAGGTTTGGTATTGGGACTGGTACTATTAAAGATGTATCGCTTGATGTCGTGAATGAGATAATGCTCGTTGCGCGACCAGCTAATATCCAATTGTACTTTGGCCAAATCCTTGAAGAGCATGAACGGGACATCCGGCGTGCCGAATATATCAGGAAAAAACTCTCCGGGAAATCCCAAATCACAAATACCAAATAGCAAACAATTCATAATGACTCAATACATAAACATCGTGGGATATTATCGTAAGAGTTGTCAAAATGGCGGAAATTAAGAAACAGATACCAGACGAAATTGTTTTTCTCGGCACGGGCGGGGCACGTTACGTCATTGCTCGGCAGACAAGGGCAACTGGCGGCATTTTGTTTCGAATTCATGGAAAGGACATCCTGGTTGACCCAGGGCCTGAGTCATTATTGCGTCTTTTAAACTATGTACCTAAATTCAACCCTGAAAAGATCGATGCCATAGTACTTTCGCATAAACATATTGACCATTCAGCTGACATAAATGTGTATCTCGATGTTCTGACACGGGGAGGGTTCAAACAAGGAGGGTATTTGATCGCGCCTGAAGATGCATTTGGTGAGGACGGGATAATATTCAAATATCTCATGCAATATCTCAAGAAAACACAGATAATTAAACCAGAACTTGAACTTAATATTGGGGATGTGGCATTTGAGTTTCCATTACGTCATATTCATCCAGTAGAGACCTACGGCTTAAAGATAAAGGGTGATGATTATTCAATTTCCTATATCAGTGATACGAAGTTCTTCCCTGAATTAATCGATGCATATATGGCAGATATCGTCATTTTGAACCTTTTGTGTCTGGAACCATCTGAAATAGAACATCTTTCTGTACCAGATTGTGCCCGAATAATTTCAGGTATAAAACCAAAGGTTGCCATAATTACCCATTTTGGCATGACCATGCTAAGAGCCGGACCATGGAACATTGCCCGGCGATTAAAAAAAGAGACCGGTGTTACAGTCCTCGCTGCTGAGGATGGCAAACACTACGCAATACCCAAACTTCTGTCATACGCCAAATTATGATAATTCGCAATAACTCAATAATACCAAAATAAAATAACAAGATTCGTTAATTTCGAAATTAACGAATGCAAAATCATACGCTGAGATTGTGGTCTTGACATGCGAGGCATATTTGTTATAATTTAAATAGAATGGGGGAAAGATGAAGAAGCTCTTATTGTTATTCTTGTTTGTGCACCTACTTTTTGGGTATTGGTGGTCAACACCGCAGAATCTTGGGATAACTGGCGCAGATGACATAAACCCGCAGGCATGCCGGTTGCAGCTAATGTTCTATCCTAGAACATGTCTTGTCTGGCAAACAGATCTCAATGGCAACTGGGATATCTTTTCTCGGTTCAGCTACGGAGGAACATGGGGTGATACACTAAGAGTAACAACTGATGTTTCCACTGATAGTTGTCCGAGTGTTGCCTATGATTTTTCACGAGATTGTTTTTGGTGTGCCTGGCAGAACAATAGCACTGGTTACTGGGATATTTTTGTGGCTCAGACTGATACGTCAGGCGGATGGTTGTCACCATATCAACTTACGACGAGCGATGCTGATGATGAATCACCGTCTGTCTATGTTGATTTCGATACTGTTTGGGTAGTCTGGCAACATTCAGTTACCGACTCGACAAATATCTATTCAACTTATTATGATGGTACAACCTGGGCAACGCCGGCTCCAATCACCAGTGATTCTAATGTTAGCAATATTCATCCGAAGATAAATGGACGATATGATCATCCTTTTGTAACATGGCAAAGAAATGATGATATCTATTACAGTGATTATCTTGGCGGTGCCTGGCAATCTCCGCAACCTATTACAACAGATCCAGGCAATGATCACAATCCTGAAGTGGCGAGCAATACTGGACCAGCAGTGCCACCATTTACCTACGGTGTTTGGGTTGTTTGGCAAAGTGACCGTGATGGGAATCACGAGATTTACACAACTGCCTACGATACGTTGGATGTTCATTATCGTTTGACTTTTGATGATTCCACTGATATTACGCCGAGCCCCTTGTATTTCTTGGCATTAGTTGAACAAAACAGTCCATCAGTTACCGCTTTTAGTACTAACCGGAATGGTAATTGGGATATTTACACATACTTTGATGACTGGATGGATACATTGATTATAGTGGACACCGATTCTTCAGAGTATATTTTACCAGTGATGACTGGAGGTGATTTGTATATCTGGGTCCTGTGGCAATCTGACAGGAATGCAGATTGGGATATTTACGGAAGCTATATCTTTGTTGGAGGAGTTGAGGAATCGAATGCCTG
>JBARXC010000063.1:0-4274 GCA_049647125.1 bacterium
GTAAATCCACAGTGTCTTGACCAAAGGATTCAGCAAAAGAATCAATATGGACAAAGCCAGCATCGACCATTAGTTTATGCATATAGCGTGCATCAGCCCAATACACTGAATCAGAATATGGTGGAAACATATCTTCATTTACAATTGTTACTCCCTTTCTATGCCATAATGAATCCTCTAAAAAGGGGATTCTTTCATAACCGAGCACTTTCGCTACAACGGTTTTAACTTCATCTGTGTCATTTACCCAGAAGCGCCCAGGAATTATTTCATTGTGAAAATCACCTGTAACATTTGTATAATAATTATCACTATTACAAATCCAGGTGTGCTGAACCATACGGGGAAATGGTACCTGGTCATCATTGCCAACAAGAAGCATGTATTCAGGTCGAATCTGCCATGTATTGTACGCACTGACAATGAAATTTCTAATCTGAGTCGAATCACTGCCGATATCTGATGTCTTCACAATTTTTGCTTTGATGCCTTTTTGTGTTTTCCATTGAGCTAACGGTTTCAAGATATCATAGTAATCGTCGTGTGCTATAATTAAATAATGTGCACCTATTTCCCGAGCAAATGACAGGGTGATTAATAATGATATTCCAACGAATACAATTCTTTTTAACATGTTTCCCTCTTCAATTAATTATAGCACCAAGCATTTGTATTGTCAAGATAAGAAGGACCTGCCATACATTTTGGCAGAGATCTGGTATAAAAACAAGGGGAGTGATTCTTAAAGTCACTCATCCTTGACAATATGAATATTTATACTATTATCTAAAGGGAGGTAATATGTTGTCTCTAGTCCTAAGCCTCTGTATATTTGGCGGCACAAGCGGTAAAATCCAAGGACAAGTGATAGATGCAGACACCGGTGACCCCATTCCGTATGCTAATGTAGTAATTCTCAACACAGACTTGGGCACAGCGACTGATGAAGATGGTACTTTCTTTATTCTAAATGTACTCTCAGATATATATACCGTGGAGATATCATGTGTTGGTTACCAAACACATCAGATAACAGATGTCATCGTAGAAACAAACCAGACTGCTCGTCTAAGAGTATTACTCAAGCAAGCACCAATAGAGATGGAACCGATAACGGTGATTAGCGAAACACCATATGTACAAAAAGATTGGACCAGCACAACTTACATAATCAGGAAATCAGAGATCGCCACATTGCCCATTGATTACACTACATCGCTTATTGCTTTCCAACCCTCAGTTGCTAATCTGGATACCGCTTTGCACGTACGCGGTGGACGTGCCACTGAAGTTCTTTATCTGATCGATAATGTTTCGATCATTGATCCTCAGACTGGTGATCCAGCGATAAATATATCAAAAGGTGTGATCGACGAGATAATTTTCCTGCCCGGTGGCTTTGATGCTGAATATGGTAGAGCAATGTCAGGGGTAATAAATCTAATTACCGAACACCCTGCAAATTGTCTCCATGCAAAGGTTTATGGTAAGACCGAAAGGATCATGCCTTTTTATTATGATTTTGGTTATGAAAACGTACAGTCATCATTGCATCTGCCAGTAACAAAGAACTTCAAAGGTCTTGTCTCACTCGATATTATGCACACCGACGATTGGAACCCTAAACTTTATAAGCTGCCGCACAAACAAAGGGATGACTATTCGTTGTATGGAAAATGGGTCTACATACCATCAAGCAAAATCACGTTCAATATAAGCAGCATACTTTCACGAAGTCAGTTTGACCGGTACGCACCAGCGAAATATAGATACGTTTATGATGATTACCGATCGGATTTCAGAAAAGGCAACCTGCAGGCTTTAAATGTTAACTTCATGCCCGATTCACGAAAATTCTTCAACGTGACTCTAAGTCGACTATTTACTGGAAGAACATTCGGAGTGAAGGAAAATAAATCTTATGGTCTTTTCGAAGATTTTGAATTTAGCAATTACTATTTATACACATATCACAACTATGGCATTAGGAATCCATGGGGTGTCTTAAACCGGCACTGGTTCCAAGATGGCACGACTTACGATTTATACCAAGATAAATCATCGAGTATTTTAAAAGCTCAATGCAAAGCGGTTCTGCAAATCCATAAATACAATGAAATAAATGTAGGTTTTGACTATACATACCTGGATTTGAAAAATTTCACTTATCTTTTAAGCAACGACACCATACATCCAATTACAGATGAATATCAATATACACCAATAGAATACTCTGCATTTTTACAGGACAATATCGATTATAAGGGTTTATATGCAAAGGCCGGCTGCAGATATGATTATTTTTCGGGTGATATAGAAGGGGTTGAACCGAAAGTAATCATCTCACCGCGCTTAGGTTTCTCATTTATGGTAACTGACCGATTCCTGTTCCGAGCTAATATCGGCAAGTATGCTCAACCACCATTATATGATCACATGTATAGTTATTACCAGCTCATACCATATCCGTATTCTGGTGGTATACCTGGTGTTGTTGGAAATCCTGATATGGAACCTGAAAAAACAATGAGTTATGAGATCGGTCTTCAAGGTGCAATGCGCCAAAATCTTGGTGCTTCGATAACCGCATTTTATAAAGACATATCTAATCTTGTCGGAACACGCATTGTCGCTGCTCTTCAGAGAGCTTACGCGCAATATTTCAATGTTGAATTTGCCAATAGTAAAGGGATTGAAGCAATGCTTGATTTTTCAAATTCAGTGTTTACCGGGAGAATATCTTATACACTTTCCTGGACACGAGGTACAAGCTCCTATGCATATGAAGTGTATGATATTATTCAGATCGATACAACTTATGTCCCTGAAGCCAAAGAATATTATCTGGATTTTGACCAGCGTCACCGCTTTTTTATCCAGGGATTGTTCAACCTCCCCTTGAATACAGAGCTATATGTTTTCGGTTACATTGGTCAGGGTTTTCCCTATACGCCACCAGGCCCAGAAGGCAAATATAGAGAGCGGAATATTGTCGTTCTGCCTTTTCGAAGACAGCTTGATTGTGTAATATCGAAATCGTTTAAAATTGGCAAAGTCAAGGTGAATACAAATTTCGAAATCATAAATGCCCTCGACGTAAGATATGAGATTGCACCACATGGAACATTTGAACCTTTAAGTAATATCACAATGGATGAGTTCAACGATTACCTGTCTTTCACGAATTATTACTACGGTCCTGCTGCGGATTTTAACCATGATGGATTGATAACACCTCCTGAAGAGTACCTGGCGTATAGAGCAGCAGTTGCGGCAACTGATGATTGGGTCAATGCTAATTCTGCTCCACGAAGAGCGCGTATCGGTGTTACCATTACTTTCCAATAATATAATGTAACACGGAGTAACACTCACTTATCTGGCACAAAAGATTGTTATAAACCTAAAGAAACCGAAATCATGTAAGATTTTCTCTATTGGCAACGGACCACCAGTCCGTTGGATATCTCGAAAACCATGCGGAATTTGGAGAAATTGAACCCTTTTGGCGAATCCGTGGGCCAACTTTGGTCCCTAAAACGCGGCGGACTCATAGTGCGTCGGATCCATCGGAAATCATGGGGAATTTAGGGAAATTAATCCTATATGGCGAATCCGTGGTCCAGTTTTGGTCCCCAAGACGCGGCGGTTTCTATACCGGTTTTATTATGTAAATCTAAGCCATGAATATACATATTCTCAGGATACTCATCAGGACTTGAATCATGGAGACGATATAGCCAGAAAACGCCCTCATTCATTCATCTTCCAATCCGAACTACTCAATTCACCTCGCATGAAGTCTTTTGGATCTGAACTTTTGGTATGGTTTAACCCCATTTGTTCGCAAAATCATGAATCCGCGAGGAAATTGTCATAATGTCAGGCACCGTCCCTCTTTGTTTTTGTATCTGAATTGTCCTTTGAAGTAAATATATGACCACCTGCCTTGAGTACTATCAGAGTTATCAATAATGCCAGTACTACTATTATCAGTATTACGAAAAATTTACTACCCATCCCTCCTTCCATTACCAGCGGTTTTCCCTTGTACTTGTTGATCATTTTTTTCAACCATTGTTCTTTTATATCTTTATCAACCCTCTGCTTATCGAGCCAGCCACTTTCGAGCAGAAACCGCCAGATTTCTTCCTCAGTGGTGCTTTTGGTTCCTATCCCACCCATTACCGCCTGTATTCCATCATAATGTAAATATATTACCTCCCAGTCAGTCAGTTCAGGATTGATTTTTTGTATTAGCGCAATAATCTCCA
>JBARXC010000064.1:0-8942 GCA_049647125.1 bacterium
TCTTTCTTTAATGCTAAAGAAATATTCACCACCGGTGAAATTAAAAGGAGGTGATCAATAATGGCTATTGATCCGATCTGCAAAATGGAAGTCGATGAAAAAACAGCTCAATACAAAAGTGAATACAGGGGTAAAACCTATTTTTTTTGTGCTCCTGGTTGTAAAAAAGCATTCGATGAAAACCCCGAAAAGTACGTGATTGCAGAAACTGAGTCATAGATGGGACATACGTACAAGAGAAAGGAACAAAAAATGAAATTCACTCACATTGGTGCAAAAAAGGTATGCGGTTATTTATGCGCCCGTAATGATCCTCCTGAAATCTGCCCGATTTGCAAAGCAAAGCGAGAACGATTTGTCAAATTCATCGAATAATTATACAAATCGACGTGGGAATCGATTAAGCTACGAAAAAAGTCCGTACCTCTTACAGCACGCGCATAATCCAGTTGATTGGTACACCTGGGGCAAGGAGGCTTTCCAAGAGGCATACAACAAAGATAAACCTATATTTCTCTCTATTGGCTATTCGACCTGTCACTGGTGTCATGTGATGGAAAGAGAGTCATTTGATGATCCCCAAGTTGCCCGGTTGTTAAATGAAACATTTGTTTGCATTAAAGTTGACAGAGAAGAACGACCGGACATTGATAATGTTTATATGAGTGTTTGCCAGATCTTGACCGGCAGTGGTGGATGGCCGTTAACGGTCATTATGACACCGACCAAGAAACCATTTTACGCTGCAACCTATATACCAAAAAATACACGCTTCGGAAGGACCGGACTTATGGAATTAATCCCAAAGATCAACGCAGCATGGGATTGTAATCGTTCGGAAATCGAGGTTTCAGCTGATAATATAATAAAGGCGTTACAGAAAAACAGTTCTGTGATCGAGGAAGAAATAAGAGAAACGGTATTGGATGATACATATGAATCATTAGTGAAAACATATGATGAAACAAATGGCGGATTCGGTAGTGCCCCGAAATTCCCGGCTGCCCATAATTTATTGTTTTTGTTGCGCTACTGGAAACGGAATCCAACATCCGATGCATTACAGATGGTGGAGCATACTCTTCAAAAGATGCGTCAAGGCGGTATCTATGACCACATCGGATTTGGTTTTCACCGTTATTCAACCGATGCAAAATGGTTAATACCACATTTTGAAAAAATGCTTTATGACCAGGCCTTGAGCGCTCTTGCATATATCAGTGCCTATCAAATAACTACCAAAGAAATATATAAAACAACATCTCGTGAGATATTGAACTATGTACTTCGTGAACTCACTGCCCCACAAGGGGTTTTTTATTCTGCAATCGATGCTGATAGTGATGGGAAAGAGGGAAGATTCTATTTTTGGTCTCATGATGAAATCAAAAGAGTCCTCGGTAAAGATGCGGACTTTGCCATAAAAATATATAATATCCGAACGCAAGGTAATCTCGTTGATGATCTAACTCAAAAGAAAAATGGAGAGAATATTCTGCACCTCAAACAGCCTCATAATGTTTATGCAGAGGAATTACAGATGACCAACCGTGATTATTATGTACAGCTTGAGAAAATACGACAAAAACTCTTTGCATCAAGAAAACAGCGTACTCCTCCCTACCGGGATGATAAAGTGCTAACCGATTGGAATGGTCTGATGATCGCAGCATTCGCACGAGCATCACGTGTTTTCGGCGACAACAGTTTCACTGAAACTGCTCGGAGAGCAGCTGATTTTATCCTCAATAAGATGCGCTCTTCAGACGGTCTTCTTTTCCATAGATACCGGAACGGCGAGGCTGCCTTACAGGCAAACATAGATGACTATGCATTCCTTATATGGGGGCTGATTGAACTCTACGAAGTGACATTTGAAATCACTTATCTGGCTAATGCTATTAAACTAAACAGTTTGATGATGCAACACTTCTTGGATGATAGTCAGGCAGGATTCTATTTTACTCCAGATTATGGTGAACAATTGCTCATTCGCCAAAAACGTATGTCTGATGGAGCTATCCCCTCAGGGAGTTCCATAGCGTTGATGAATTTAGTCCGTCTGGGAAGAATAACCGGAGATGCTAGTATTTTAGGGACGGTCGATAAGATAGCAAGTGCTACTCTCAATGAGGTTAAACAAACACCCCATGCTCACGTTCAGTTTATGAGTATGCTTGATCTTATGCTCACGCCAGCTCAAGAAATAGTCATCGTCGGAGATCCAAGTAAAGAGAATACAAAAAAGATGCTCGAGGCACTAACTCATGAATACTTGCCTAATGCTATTGTTCTTTTATTACCGTCAAATGAAAAGGACCATGTAATTACAAAATTTGCGCCGCAGACAAAGGCAATGAAGGCGATTGATGCCAGAGCGACCGCCTATATATGTATTAATAATCATTGTCAGGCACCAACTAACTCAATAGACGAGATGCTCGAGACCTTAAAAACCTATGAAGAGGAGGTTTATTATGAATAAAGATAATATCAAAGTCGGTGAGAAAATACCTGACTTCACTTTGCTTGACCAAAATAGAGCAAAGATACACATCACAGACTTTAGTGGGAAAAAGGTATTACTATCGTTCCATCCGCTCGCCTGGACTAATATTTGCGCACAACAAATGAAATCTCTGGAGGCTAATAAAAAACGGTTTGATGAGTTGAATACTGTTGCCTTCGGGCTCAGTATTGATACTGTCCCATCAAAAAAGGCCTGGGCAGAAAAGGAATTAGGTATTAAGAACACTCGCTTACTTTCTGATTTCTGGCCACACGGTGAAATCGCGAAAAAACTGGGAATATTTCGGGAAAAAGATGGTTTCTCAGAACGAGCCAACATCGTCGTCGATGAAAACCAGCGGGTGATATTTATCAAGATATACGATATCTCAAAGCTACCAGATATCGAAGAACTCATCGAATTTTTAAAAAACAATAAAGGGAAAAAACAATGAGCAAAATAGATGATCTTTTAAATGAAGCGATGAATGCTGAAGCCAAAGCACAAGCATTTTATACGGATGCTTCTAACAAGGCCCAAAGCCAGGCTGGCAAGAAGCTTTTCAAAGAGCTGGCTGATTTTGAGGGTAGACATTATGATCGTGTAAAAGGAATTATCGAGACGAAGAATCAAGGGAATGTTCTTGAAGCACCAGATGCACCAGATCTTATGCCTGATGCAAAATCTGAAATCGAAGGAGAAGTTGAGCCCAATAAGGATGAGATCGTCGATGTTTTAAATATCGCGATAGCAGCAGAACAAGATGCTCAGCGTAAGTACAGAAAAATTGCTGATATGATTAAAGAACCTGAAGGAAAAACGATTTTCATTAATCTTGCTGAAGAGGAATACAAACATCAACGTATTCTCGAAGATCAGTTTTACAATATGTCGAATAAAGGAATGATAATTTGGGAATAGGACTATTAAAATACCTAAATGCCTAGACACCTAAATACCTAAAAATCTAAGCAATTCAGGCATTTTGGACTTTTAGGCATTTGATACGTGGAGGAAATTATGGATGTAAAGGACGCAATAAGGAAAAGACGAGCATATCGTTCACTCGAACCTGTTGTGATCAGCCAGGACATGATCAATGACCTGGCCGCAAGTGCGCAGTTGTTCTGTTCCTGTTTTAATAATCAACCATGGCGTTATGTTTTTGTTTATGACCCGGCTATGCTCAAAAAGATGCATTCTGCACTTTCTTCTGGTAACGAGTGGGCACAAGCAGCTTCAATGATGATTGCAGTTTTATCAAAACCAGAACTCGATTGTATCATTAAAGATAGAAAGTATTACGCTTTTGATACTGGCATGGCTACAGCTTCTCTGATATTGCGTGCAACAGAACTCGGCTTAGTCGCCCACCCTATCGCTGGTTTTAGTCCAAAGAAAACTCGGGAGATTTTAAATATCCCTCCTGATATGGAAGTCATCACTCTCGTCATTGTCGGTGAGAAATCAAATAAGGTAAATCCTGGTCTTTCCAGGCAACAGGTCGAAGCAGAAGGACAACGACCAATGAGATTACCGACTAATGAGTTTGTATATTTAAACAAATTCAGCAAACAAGAGAATGATAACGAGAAATAATGGCTGTTTTAGATGAGAAAGTGAAAGAAGAAGTCAAAAACATGTTCAAGGATCTGAAACAAGCAGTTAGGTTAATCGTCTTCACGCGCGATGACACCATTACTGTATCAGGTAAGGAATGCCAGATTTGCAAGGATAACGAAACAATCCAATTCGAAGGCGCACTTGATAAAAATGCCTTTCTTGAGAAAATTCTGCAAAGTGTTGAGCAGAGCAATTAATGTTTCACATATGAAGTATGTCGTTTCAATTATTGAACTAAAAACCCCCTATATTTCAAGGGAAATTCAATGCTGATACGATGTTACAACATTGAAACAAAGAAAAGTAAATACAATAACCCAATGATAGTAGTAATTTACTTTGAGCAAATTAGAAAAGCACCGATATCACGGCAAATTTATCCTCTGTACTATATACTTTGCAATATGCACGTACTGGCACGGATATTGCTATTAGAATAATTAAAAGGAGGCTATTATGCCAGGTGGAGATAGAACTGGTCCTATGGGTCTTGGACCAATGACTGGACGCGCAGCAGGACGCTGCGCAGGTTATCCGACTCCAGGATTTGCTAACCAAATTCCTGGATTTGGCCGAGGTAGAGGTCGTTATGGTTATCCTAATGCGTATCAGGGTTATCCTAATGCATATCAGGGTTATCCTAATGCGTATCAGGGTTATCCTAATGCGTATCAGGGTTATGGTTATGAATATCCAGGCTCAGGATATTATGGACAACCGTTTCCCACGCCATATGCCGGGACTTCCTATGCCCCGCCATATGGGTTTGGAAGAGGATTCGGACGTGGCCGCGGTAGAGGTCGTTGGTTCCGTGGTTGGAGGTGGTGATAGTCAATAAAAGGAGGTAATCATGCCATTTGGCTTTGGAAGAGGTTTTGGGCGAGGCTGGGGTCGTGGTTGGGGTAATCCCTCTCCTTATTGCAGAAATTTCCCCTGGTTGCCAAAATGGTGGTGGGCTACGCCTAATGCGAATCAGTATTCATCAACTATCCCCAATTATCCTAATTATGCATCCCCTTATCCTACTGGTTATCCACAATACAATCCCTATTATGATGCCAATGCATACCCGGCGAATGAACTGGACATGCTCAAAGGACAGACAGAAATATTAGAGGATGAACTTGAGGGCATAAGAAAAAGAATTAAGGAAATAGAATCGAGTAAAACAGATAAAACATAAGGAGATAATATGAAAATAGCCATTACATCTGCCGGAACTGACTTAAATTCCAATGTAGATCCGAGATTTGGCCGCACACCATATTTTTTGATTGTTGACACCGATACAATGCAGTTTGAGGCAATTGAAAACCCTAATCTTAATGCTATGGGCGGTGCAGGGATCCAGTCTGCACAATTGGTTGCAAATAAAGGGGTTGAAGTGGTGCTCACTGGAAGCTGCGGTCCAAATGCGTTTCAAACCCTACAGGCAGCCGGGACTAAGGTCATCACCGGTGTTGTAGGAACAGTAAGTGAAGCAATAGAACGTTATAAATCAGGTCAGCTCAATCCAATAACTGGACCAAATGTAGGGTCGCATTATGGAATGGGATATGGTCCCTCACAAGGTCCTGATTTTGGAATGGGCACGGGTGGTAGAATGGGACGCGGCAGCATGAACTATGGATCAGAACCAATGCAGCAACCACCAATGTCACAACCTGTTTTTCCCCAACCAAACCCAGAGCAGGAATTGCAAATGCTTAAGCAGCAGGCAAATTATCTGGAACAGCAACTCGAAACCATAAACAAAAGAATAAAAGAGCTTGAAAACAAAAAATAAAGTAGTATAATCTGATAAAGGAAAAAATGATACAGGAAAAAAAGACTGAAGATGATAAGAAAATTGCAGAAACATTAAACAACATCAAAAATAGATTACTCGTTTTTTCAGGCAAAGGTGGCGTCGGAAAAAGCACTGTTGCCGCAAACCTTGCTTTTGCTTTCAGTGAAAAACAACTTAAGATCGGTCTATTGGATATTGACATACATGGTCCAAACTTAGCAAAGATGCTCGGGGTTGAAGAAAAACGATTAGAATCTGCCGATAATAACCGCATACTACCAGTTGCAATCACGAAAAACCTCGCGCTGGTATCAATGGCTTTTCTTTTACAAGACACCGCGACTCCAGTTATTTGGCGCGGACCTTTAAAAATGAAAGTTATCCAGCAATTCCTCGGCGATGTAATCTGGGGTAATCTTGACTGGTTGATTATCGATTCACCGCCAGGGACCGGAGATGAACCACTTTCAATTGCCCAATTGATACCTGCAACTGGTGCAATAATCGTAACAACACCACAAGAGGTTTCTCTTCTTGACTCCAGAAAAGCAGTGAATTTCGCAAGAAAGCTAAATCTGAAAATACATGGAATTATAGAGAACATGAGCGGCCTGACCTGCCCACACTGTGGTCGACAAATAAATCTTTTCAAAAAGGGTGGCGGAGAAAAGACAGCACAAGAACTTGGCATACCTTTTCTGGGAAGAATTCCAATAGACCCCAAAATAGTCGAGTTGGGTGATGATGGCAAACCCTTCATAATTCACCAACCTGAATCTGATGCATCCAAGGCATTTGCTGGAATTGTCGACAAGATTCTGCACAATAGCAAATAAGGAGTGCCAATGAAAATAGTTATTTCAACAAACCAGAATCAGGTATCCGCTCATTTTGGTCGATGCCCACATTTTACAATCCTCGATCTTGAAAATGGCAAGCTTATAAACAAAGAGGTCATAGGAAATCCCGGCCACTCGCCTGGTTTTCTTCCGCAATATTTCGCTGAAAAAGGAATTGAGTGTATAATCGCCGGGGGTATGGGCATGAAAGCCCAAGACCTTTTCGATCAACATAATATCGAAAAAGTACTTGGAATAACTGGTGATATTAACGGTGTCATAGAAAGAATTCTCAATGGTACACTGGAAGGCGGTGCATCGCTCTGTGAACGAGCACTGGGTAAATGCGAACATGATGATAATGAAAATACCTAAAAGTCTCTACCTGAGACAGATAGGCAAAACGCCTAAATACCTAAAAGAACACAGGAGTAACTTTAGGTGTTTAGGCATTTACCGACGTAAGGAGGTCGAATATGCCAAGAGGTGATGGAACAGGTCCACGTGGACAAGGACCAGGAACAGGACGAGGTTTAGGAAAAGGAAAAGGCCAAGGCCGTGGCAGAATGGGTGGTCGCGCATTAGGACCCGGCGGCAGCTGTGTTTGCCCTTCATGTGGTGCAAATATGCCCCATCAAGCAAGTACCCCTTGCAATCAAATGACTTGTCCTAAATGCGGCGCAAAAATGACAAGACAGTAACTGAATAAAGGACATCAGGAAATCAGATTATCAGGGTGTGGTTATCAGAAGACCAGAATATCAGGGTAAGAAAATTAAATAATGTCCTGATTCCCTGATATCCTAATAGCCTGGTATCCTTATTCAAGGAGGTGTATATGCCCATATTCACATATAAGTGCAAAGACTGTGGTGAGGTTTTTGACTTTTTAATGTTGAACAAATCAGAAAAGGCAAAATGCAAAAAATGCGGCAGCGAAAATTTGGAAAAACAGTTTGCAGCCTTTGGCGTAAAGATGGGTGAATCCTCATCTAGCGGTAGCTCAAGCTGTCCTACAGGTACCTGTCCGCTTTAAAGCAATCAGGGAAACTTGTGCCTATTTACGAATATAAATGTGAGGATTGCGGTAAAATAACCGAGATATTGGTAAAAAACAAAAAAGATAAAGGTAATATTGCATGCAAATACTGTAGGTCTAACCGCTTAACAAAATTGATCTCAGCACCCGGTGCAGTTATAATAGGAAATTCGTATCCCAAAGGAACTACATGTTGCGGCAGAACCGAACGATGTGATACCCCACCATGTTCATATGACGGCGTCTGCAAAAGAGGCTAATAAATAGAATCGGAGTAGCATTAAAAATAATACAGAGATGAAAAAAAATGAAAATAACAATCATTTTTGACAATTATCCCCATAATCCAGAACTAAAAACTGCCTGGGGGTTTTCATGTCTTATTGAAGGTCTTAAAGAAACCATTTTATTTGATACCGGCGGTGATGGTGGGATTTTACTCAAAAATATGGAAATGCTCAAAATCGACCCTGAGAAGATTGATGGAATAGTCATATCGCATGACCATTGGGATCATACTGGCGGTCTGCAAAGCTTCTTAGAAAAAAAATCCAATGTTGATGTCTACATGTTACCATCATTCTCAAATGGCGTTAAGGATATTGTCCGATCAAATGGTGCGCACCTCATTGAGAATCATACTGCTGAAAAGCTATGTTCTCACATTCACACCAGTGGCACACTTGGTACAACTGTAAAAGAGCAATCGCTCATTATCGAAACTCAGAAAGGGCTGGTAATTATTACGGGATGTGCACATCCCGGGATTATCCACATTATCGAAAGCGTACAAAAGCGCTTTAATCAAAAAATCAATATGGTATTTGGCGGCTTTCATTTAGGGGGTCATACAGACTCTGATCTGAAAAATATCATTGCTCAGTTCAGACGATTGAAAGTTATAAATGCCGGACCATGTCATTGTAGTGGCGATCGTTGCCAAAAGCTGTTCGTCAATGAGTACAAAGACAATTTCCTTAATATTGGGGTTGGTAAAATCATTCAAATAGAATGATAATTTCATTTGCAAGCGGAAAAGGCGGCACTGGTAAGACAACGATTGCGACCAGTTATGCACTGTGGTTATCTCACAAACATAACCATCATCCAATTCAATTTCTCGATTGCGATGTGGAAGAACCC
>JBARXC010000065.1:0-16025 GCA_049647125.1 bacterium
GTCAAATCTCGACATTGGACATTGTCCTTAACCTTTTTTCTGGATTGCTACAGCTGATTTTCTGCATGTATCTATGTCCAATGTCGAGATTTGACCCCAACAGAAGCTTGAGGTTACGAGGTTCAGAATTTCAGAACGTCTTAGCTTCTTAAGTTCATCTTTTCCCAGGTTATTAAGTCTTGAAGATGTCGTTGATTTCTTTTTTTGTTATGGGACCGACTGCCGCGATTGTGTAGTTTTTTGGGTTCAGATATTGAGCAATGAGGTCATTTACGTGCTGTTCATTGATTGCACGAATTATTTTGATAACATCATCCACCAAAATGGTTTTCCTGAAGTTCAACATTTCCCTGCCCAAACGAAGCATGCGATTTGTCGAACTTTCCAGGCTCAACAGCAAATTACCTGACAGGTATGTTTTGGCAAGTTCAATCTCTTCTTTGTAAAAGCCATTTTTCTGGAGGTCGGTGAAAATCGTCTTCAGTTGTCTGGCAACGCGCTTAAGGTTACCTTTATCACAGACAAAATAGAACCCGGTTATACCGCAGTCACTGTAAAAGTCGAGGAACGATTGTACATTGTAAACAAGACCCTCTTTCTCACGTAGCCCCTGAAACAAGCGAGACGACATGCCGCCACCAAAAGCAGTATTCATTATTGAGAAACAGTATCTTAATGGCGATGTGAAGGCAACGCCCGGCAGACCGAAAACAACATGAACCTGGGTGATATCTTTTCTGCGCTGGACAATAGTCGTACCGCATTGACTTCTTGGTTTTCGCCGCCTTGCCTTAACCGCGCGTAGCCGTCCGAACCTATCAGTAGCTAGTTTTTGGATTTTCTTTTGATCGAAATTGCCGCTGATTGCAATTACGATGTCTTTGGTCAATAGCTTACGGTAATGCCTTTTTGTTTTTTTTATATCGATCCGCTTGACTGATTTTCTAGTTCCGGCAATCGAACGACCCATCGTATGATCTGGGAAAAGAGCTTTAAAGAACAGGTCAAAGACATAATCACCAGGGTCTTCGTTGTTTGATTTTATTTCTTCGAAGATAACAGATTTCTCCTTGGTTAGTTCGTCTTTAGCGATTTTGGATTCCAATAGCAGCTCCGCAATGAGATTGAAGACATCAGTGGTGTGTGCTGATAAGAATTTGGTTATGATGACCAGATTCTCTTTTGTTGTATAGGCGTCGAACGCGCCGCCAAGTCCCTCAATGAATTTAACAATGTCGAGCGACGATTTCTTTGATGTCCCTTTGAAAAGCATGTGCTCGATAAGGTGCGAGATACCGTTGTCGAGCAGAGATTCGTCGCGTGAACCACAATTAATGAAAAAACCCAATGAGAACGAATAGTATTTTGGGAGTTGTTCAGTAACGAGTGATATTGAAGGAGAGATTTTCCAGTGGGTTATTTTATTCCTGGCGGATGAGATTTATCCTCCCTTGTTCGTCGATCTTGAGTACCTTGACGACAATCTCATCACCCACGCTGACGACATCCTGGACCTTTTTCACACGCTGTCGCGAAAGTTTGGAGATATGAACGAGTCCTTCCTTACCTGGTAGGATTTCCACGAAGGCGCCAAAATCCATTATTCTCTTAACCTTGCCAGTATATGTTTTGCCGACTTCGGCTTCTTCGACGATCGACTTAACAAAGTCTCGTGCCTGGTCTACATTGTGGGCATCAACGCCTGATATTGTAATTTTGCCATCATCGTCGATATCAATAGTTACTTCCAGATCAGCGATTATTTTCCTTATTGTTTTGCCGCCCGGGCCGATCACTTCACCGATTTTTGTCTTGGGTATTGAAAAGACGATGTTCTTAGGTGCGTATTTTGAAATTTCGCTGCGTGCGGTCATTATTGTACTATTCATCATCTTCATTATCTCTAAACGGGCTTGTTTTGCCAGGGTTAAAGCTTGGGTGAGTATATCCAGCGCCAGACCGCGTATCTTCAAATCAAGCTGTATTACGGTAATACCGTCTTTTGTTCCAGCGACCTTGAAATCCATGTCACCGTAGTGGTCTTCGTCGCCGAGTATGTCAGTGAGCAGCACGTAACGATTTTCTTCTTTGACCAAACCTATGGAAATACCTGCTACTGCGGTTTTAATAGGCACGCCGGCATCCATTAAAGATAACGATGAACCACAGACCGTTGCCATGGATGATGAACCGTTTGACTCCAGGATATTGGAAACGACGCGGATCGTATAGGGGAATGTTTCATCGCCAGGCAGAACTGGCCGAATGGCTCTTTCGGCAAGAGCGCCGTGACCGATTTCCCGACGGCCAACGCCACGTATTGGTCTGACTTCGCCGACAGAAAAAGGTGGGAAGTTATAGTGGAGCATGAATGACTTAAATCCTTCACCGTATATTGCATCTATTCTCTGTGCGTCGCTCGCCGTGCCCAATGTTGTGACCGCAAGACTTTGCGTTTGACCGCGCGTGAAGATCGCTGAGCCATGGGGGCGCGGCAGGAGACCGATTTCACAGGAGATTGGTCTAATTTCGGTCAGGGCGCGACCATCAATGCGCTTCTGTTCCTCCAGGATGCGCTGACGCATTTTTTTACCTAAAACCTCATCGACAACTCTCTGGATTTTCTTCTCGATTTGCTCATCACGATCCTTTAGCTTTTCTGCGGTTGTTTTGACAAGTTGATAGATCGCTTGCTGTCTTGCTTTTTTCTCTTGGAATGCATACACCTGGTCAAGGTCATTGCCCAATGCCTGTCTTATTTCATTAAACAGTGCTTCGTCGACAAAAAGGTTGGTCATGTCGATTTTTTCATTACCGACTTTTTCCTGAATCTGCTCTTCGATTTCGATTATGCGCCTGATTTCTGGCTGTGCACATTTGATTGCCTCTACGACTTCCTGCTCAGAACATTCGTTTGCACATCCTTCGATCATTACTATATTATCTTTGGTCCCGGCAATTACCAGATTAAGAGTGCAGCTATCCTGCTGGCTTACACCCGGGTTGATTATGTATGAACCGTTTTTCAGTCCGACCTTGACTGCGGCGAGTGGTGTTGTGAAAGGAATCTCCGAAATCAAGAGCGCGGTCGCTGCACCAATTATGCCCAAAGTGTCAGTTTCGTGTTCAGCGTCTGATGACAAGAGGTGAGCGATTATCTGAACTTCGTTACGGAAATTTTCGGGAAAGAGCGTACGCAAAGGACGATCAATAAGGCGTGAAGTCAGAATTTCATTTTCCGAAGGTCTTCCTTCACGTTTAAAAAAACCACCAGGTATTTTACCGGCGGCAAAGAGAAGCTCGCGATAATCAACGGTCAGTGGCAGGAAATCAACACTTTCGTTAATATCCCTTTTATAGGTCACGCTAACCAGGAGAACGATTTCGCCATAGGAAACCATACAACTACCCGCCGCCTGTTTTGCAACGTGACCAGTTTCAATGCGCAGCTGTTTGTCACCTAGGGTTAATTCTGCAGAATACAACCTAACCTCTTAAATGCAGATTTTCAATAATTTTCAAATATCTATTTCTATCTTTTTTCATCAGATAATTCAGATGGCAACGACGGTCGTTCACCATCTTGATAAGCCCTTGCCTGGAATGTTTGTCTTTGGGAAATTCCTTAAGGTGTTCGGTCAGTATCTTAATCCGTTCGGTAAGGATTGCAATCTGAACCTCAGGTGAACCCGTATCTTTCGGATGTCTTTTGAAGCTTCCTATGATACCCTGTTTTTTGTCTTTATCTAAAGCCATTCTCAATACTCCTTTCTCATTAAAGTAATTATCCACATATTTTCAAAAAAGTCAAGAGTCCGCTGTTTTCATTTCATTTTAGATATTTATGTAAGTCCCTCTTGACCCAGAGGGTTTGCGCAGTATAATCCAATGTGTCTACTAAGAGGCTTGTCTATACACTTACTTTGGTCTACAGCATAGTCATCGGGGTTCTCCTGTTCAGATTAGCTCTCGGTCCTCAGGCTATTACCATCTATGCTTCACTGATATGGGCATTGCTCTACCCGGTAATTCTGCTGAGGTACTTCAGTACGACAATCGTCTTCACTATACTCTATCTGGTTATTTGGTCTTACATAATCCTCAAGAATATCTTTGTTTACAAATATTCAGCACTCAGTACGTGTCTTTGGACCGCAGTCTGGATGGTATTAGTAGCGGCACCTTTTATACCCTTTGGAATTCATTATTTCTCGTTATTAAGATACAGCTTTCAGATATACTCAAACCTTGTGCGTATCATCCCGTTTGCCAGTTTCCTTATTATTCTGGTTATGGTTAATTACTTTTACTTCAGACAAAGGCTCTCGACTGCCATACTCTGGGCAATGGGTTTGTCGATGGCGACTATCTTTATGATTACCCTGTCTGATTTGCTGCCCGTCCTGACAAGTCAACCTTTTTTCTATATTCTCCAATACCGCATGTCATTCATCAATGCGCTTGTAATTAAAGTACCGATAATTGCTCAGTTATTACTCATTTGTGGGGCCTGTCTCGTGCTTGTTGTTCTTGACAAAAACTTCATCGCTGAGACAAGAAAGAAAAGTGTGGCATTCAGGCTAATTTTGCCAAGTGGTGTCACAATCGCAATGCTGCTGTTTATGGCGTTCCTTCAGAATGACTACAACCGATACCGCAACTTTGATTATAGTGAAGGTTTAACCACGATATTTCTGAGCCACTATGATAATCAAGAGATTATTTGGTTTAACAGACGACAGGTTAGGTTATGGTCAGGCAATTTCAAGTTGCTTTATCCTTTTGGTAAATATGACTTGGCTGATACACTGGAGCAACACGCTGAGGAATTGGGTGGTATGACAATCATTGAGGGTATGCATCTGTACAAGCTTCAGCGGGTCTTGAAAGTCTTGGCATATGGTCCCCGCGATACTGTGATTTACAATGCATTAAGCCATATCATTGAACAGCGGGTATACCGGGTTCCGACATATTTGGAACCTTTGCTAACTATGATTAAAGAGCGTTTTGCTGGGGAAAACAAAGAAATCATGGTCAGGGGATGGGTGACCTTAAACAATGCGCCGTGTGCAAACATTGTCTTTTGTGTTAACCGATGGTTTGAAATGGGGAATTTGCATTTTGAAAGGGTTTGGAAGGGCACGACTGATACGAACGGAGGTTTTGAGTTCAGCTGTTTTGGAGGCGACGAGCAGACAACACTTTATTTCCAGATCTATTTCATGGTTCCAATAGTGAACAAAGGTAATGGGCTTGACCACATAAACATATCAAATATCCCGCATGAATTTAAGACGCCCGGGACGTTTGTCCTTGATACGATTAAAATTGAATTGGCGTGGTCAGATATTGATCAAGATTTGCGCGAGATCATTATCGATCCGAGCGTCCCCTTAGATTCATTTGAGTTAGTACTCCCGGATTTGGGGTATGGCAAGAGTATTGCAATTGATGGTGCAGTGTCTAAGTCTGGTAGGATGCTAACGAGGAATATTGAAGTACAGTATTCGGTTGATCGAGCTAAAGACTACAAGTTTGAACAAGATCTTAAAACAAAGGTCCGAACCTGGCGGTTTTTCGGTTCGGGTGATGAGCAGACAATAAAAATCCACATAAACCCCGAGCGACACCCCCTTTTATAAAATTGTTCAATAGGCTGTTTTTCTTCTAAGTACGAGGGGTCAGGATTTTTATCAGGTAATCGTATTCAATATTGACAAACGAACCGATTTTCAAATCGGCCAAAGTTGTGTTCTGTAAGGTATAGGGGATTATTGAAACCGAAAAAATATTATTCGATATCGACGCAATGGTTAGGCTGACGCCGTTAATACTGATCGATCCTTTTTCAATGAGATATTTCTGATTATCTTGGGAAATCTGAAAGAAATATTCGTTACCTGTTTTTCGAACGATTTTTGCTACTTCATCGACGTGACCTAAAAGGATATGTCCACCAAGCCGGGCGTCTATGGATAAGGCACGTTCAAGGTTGACATGGGCGTTCACCCGCCACTGTGAAAGGGTAGTGATACCCTTAGTCTGCTGCATAGCCTCGACTGAAAACCCTGTGCTGCTTGTCGCCACAATAGTCAAACATATACCATTGATTGCAATGCTATCACCCTGTTTGTTATCGAGCGTCGATTCAATATCTATCCTTTGAACCTTACCTTTTGTTATATTAACGATTTTTCCTTTTTCCTCAATTATCCCTGTAAACATGATATAGTATATCCTCCTCAATATTCAATGGTTTTTTATCTCGGCTTTGCGCATAGTCCAGGATCTCCCTGGTCAGTGCTAAACCGTTACTTGTTTTTGTTTTAGCTCTAAAAAGATAGAGTTCATCGTACATCTTGGCTTTGAAAAATTGGGCAAAGACTTTACCGCCACCTTCAATGAGAACAGAGCCAATAGCTAATTTGCCGAGTTCCTCAAGAATCCTTGATACCGGGTACGAAGTACCTTCAAACAAGATAAACTCCACTCCGACCGCGGTTAATGTCCGGATTTTTCTCGGGTCATTGTTTTTGTTTGTTATGATGATTCTGCGCCTGTCCGGGTTCAGGAAATTGGCGTGATCAGGTATCTTGAGGTTTGGGTCAATCACAATCCTCGTCGGACTATTTTTACCGAGGTACCGATCGGTTAAATAGGGGTTGTCGAGCAATATGGTGTTTATACCTACAAGCACGGCATTGAGCTGTCCGCGCAGGGCGTGAACCAACCTCCTTGACGGTTCTGAAGTGACATATTTCTGCCGGAAACCCGCGATCTTGCCATCTTGAGATACTGCTATCTTCATTATTACATAAGGCATTTTTGTGGTTATGTATTTGGCGTACCAGGCATTTAATTTACGCGCCTCGTCGCTGAGGACATTGGTTGTAACTGCAATATTATGAGCTCTGAGATATTCGACCCCTTTACCATTGACCAGTGGGTTAGGATCATTCATGCTGATAGCCACTCTTTTGATACCGGCTTTATCGATCGCAACCACACACGGTGATGTTCGACCGGTAGAACAGCAGGGTTCAAGGGTTACATAGAGGGTTGCGGCACGTGCCTGATGACCGGCATCGGTCAGGGCGCAGATTTCAGCGTGGGCTTCACCGAGTTTTCGGTGATAACCTTGACCGACAAGCCGGTTGTTTTTTACAACCAGGGCGCCGACCCGGGGGTTGATTCCGGTGCTTCCCCAAGCTTTTTTAGCCAGGGCAAGTGCTCTGGTCATAAACATCTTATCATAGTGTTCTTGCATGACGACCTATTGTTTTACCAACATGTCAACAGATCCTTGGTAGTCCCTCAGCTTCCAACTGCAAAAGAGGGTGTATGCCGCCGATACTTGTCTTTAACCAGACCCCTGGTTCTCTTGTAACCTCACCGATCAGTGCGGCATGCTTACCCAAAACGTGGGATTTCATGGACTTCAGTATTTTCCCAGCCGATGCTTTTTCGACAACGCAAAGGAGCTTGCCTTCATTTGCAATATAGAGTGGGTCGATACCGAGTATTTCAGTGGCGCCGATGACCTCCTTTTTAATGGGCACATCTTTTTCCCGTATGATAATGCCCATTTTCAAACCATCGACCGTTTCATTAAGAACCGATACAATACCGCCCCGCGTTGGATCGCGCATGAAGTGAATCGATGATTTGTATTTAAAAAGTGTTTCAGTAAGAAGATTGAGCGGAGCTATATCACTTTTAATACTCGAACGCAAACCCAGGTTCAATCTTTCGTTCATTATCGCCACCCCATGATCACCGATAGTCCCACTGAGCAAGATGGCGTCACCAGGTCTTATACGCTGCTTGGAAAGGTCGAGTTTTATTATGCCAACCCCTGAAGTCGTTATGAAGATATTGTCGGCTTTACCTTTTTCAACAACTTTGGTATCACCACAGACAATTTGAACCTTTGCATTGTGCGCTGCCTGTTGGGCGGATTTGAGAATGCGTTCGAGTTCCTTTATCGCAAAACCCTCTTCAATGATCATTGAAAAAGAAATGTGTTTTGGGACCGCGCCCTTCATTGCAAGGTCATTTACCGTACCGCAGATAGCGAGCTTACCGATATCACCGCCCGGAAAAAATATCGGTTTGATTACATAGGAATCAGTGGTAAACGCTAAGTTGGTATTTTCCAGTTTTATTAAAGCTGCGTCTTCAAGGCGTTTGAGGACTGGATTCTTGAAATATTTCAGGATGATTTCTTTGATAAGGCGGCTGGTTAATAATCCACCTGACCCATGGCCGAGCGTGATAGTATTGGATTTTGTCATAGTACCTTCTCTATTCTATTTAGTAGCGCGTTCAGTGCAATCATTGATACTCCATAAAATTCTGATCTCTAAATCCGACATCATGCTCATGTAATGTCCATCTCAAACGAGTCTCTCAAGAAACCACGTGCATTGTGGTTTTCCTTGAACCGTCCCAAACCCCAGTTCGGGTTCATATTCAGAGTAAAAGTGCCGAGGTCAAGGTATTTGAACCCTTTGATATATCCCCATTTTAAAACTTCATAAAACAATAGGTTTACCGGTCTATAGATCTGAAAGTCATTATTATGACTGATGTAGAACGCCAGTATGACATTTTGATGTGCGCAGAAAACAACGAGCCCGCCGATCATCTTCTTATTTAGATAAGCGGCAAAAAGAAGGATATCGTCAGGGAATAACTTTTTCAAACGCAGAAGCTCTTCGATCGTATGCGTGGGTGATACATTGTGCCTCATGCCGAGATTATGCTCTAAAATCGCGTAGAAGGTTTTGAAATCCTCGGAAATAGTGACGCGTATCCCTTCTCGCATCGCCTTTTTTGTTGAGCGGCGTGCATCAGCATGAAAGGTAAGGAGTGGCTCGGCTACATTGATTGGGATGACTGCAGTGATCTCACGTTTCCGATAATGAAACCCGCTTTTCACCAAAGCAAAATCAATGTACTGGTCAGGTTCCTTATAATAAACCAGGGGTGTCTGGGTGAGGATTATTCTTTGATAGCCGCGTTCTTTAAAATAGGTAACAAGATGTTCAACGATTAGGCATGTCTTATGTATTCCAATACCTTGCTTTAGGACAAAACCACCATATGAGGCACCTTTGTGCGAAATAATAGTGTTGTCTTGTATGATCGCGGGGAAAAGGGCAAGGAGATTGCCTTTCTCTTTGATTATAAGATGATGATTTTTGAAACGGTGAGAAGGATGGTAGTTTAAAAACCTCTGGTAGTGGAACATTGTACCGTTATTTGCCTTTGGGACAAAGTCTTCCCACTGCTTGGTGTCTCGTTCGGTAAACTTGTGTATCTCCATGCTGGTTGTGACAGTATAATTATGGAAAGAAGAAAGTCAATAACCTAAGCTTGGCATGTATAGGTTTTTTACCCCGTTAGATAAGGATTTATCTAACGGGCTTACTTAATAAGAAGCTTACTATCAGTTACTACTTATTGGTTTTGTTCTTTAGTTCCTCGAGCTCCTCTTTTATTTTCTCGACCTCTTCTTTGAGATCCTCTAGTTCCTGTTTTAATTCGTCTGTCCCCTGACTCATCAGTTCTTTAATTTCTTCAAAATCAGGTAGTTCCATTTGGATACTGAATTTGGGTTTTGCACGAACGCCCAGTTTGGCTTTCTTAGTATACTCTTTCCCTGAGCGGTTAAAGAGTATCTTAACTTTCTTATCAGGTTTTGCAGCGACAAGTCCTTTCAACATTGCATAGTCGACTATTTTCTCGCCGTCCACTTCTAATATTACATCACCTTTTTCCAGACCTGCCTTTTCCGCGGGTGATTTTTCAACGACCTCTTTGATAAGGACACCATGTTCCACATCGAGTGCTGTTTTCATGGCTTGGCTCAGTGCTTCGGTAGTCACGCCGAGGTAGCCGATTGTTTCCTCTTCGGCAAAGAGCAAAAGCGGGATGGCAATGGCTGCCAATAGCAGTATCTTTTTCATAAAAACCTCCTTGAAAAAAAATGCCTAAATTCCTAAACACCTAAATACCTAAACGGGGTAAATACCTAAAGAAGTTTGGGCTTGGATTTTTAGATTTTGGATTTCATTTTTCATTTGATATTAATTAAGTCCTTTTTCTATTCTGACAATCTCATATTGAACTTTGTTTATTGTGATTTGCTCACCCGGTGCATGACCAAGTAGAGCCCGGGCAACCGGCGCTTCGTTCGAGATAATGTTCTTATCAAGATCAGTATCCCATGGACCAAGTATTGTGTAATGGGTCGGTTCTTCATCAGTGAGGTTCTTGAGTATTACTTTCGTACCGATGTTTACTTTACTTGTATCAACAGCACCAGGTGTAATGATCTTTGCCTTGCTCAATCCATTTTCGATTATACGTACTTTTTCGTACAGCTGAGCCTGTCTTTCGCGCGCTGCCTTATATTCGAAGTTCTCGCTCAAATCGCCGAATTCTCTTGCCCGGCTGATTTCCTTTTTATTCTCTGGAACTTGCACGGTCATTATTTGCTGCAGTTCGTCCTGTTTCTTTTTCAACGCCTGTTCAGTTGTGTAAATGACGTCAACTTCGCGTGTAAAGAGGTCAGGGTGGTGATATTCAATGATGCGTGCATAGTCCTTTTGTTTGTAGTCTTCTAAAACCCGACTGGTATTTACTGCTTCCAAAATGCGCTTTGCCTCATCCGGGTTCGCCTTTGCGATAATTTCGTCAAAATTCTCAAGGGTCAGGATTTTCAATACAAGACCCTTAATGCCTCTGATATAATCAAGACTATCGATTAACCGGGGGAGGAAACCCGGGTTCAGGTATTCAGGTAATCTGCCCGCTTGAATGCGTTTGAGCATCCACTGATATTGCGCCGGATATTTCTTCGAAAACGAGAAAATTGTATAGTAGACTTCTTTTAAGATATCGGGTGCAGATTTAAGATGCTTTGCCACTTCTTCGAGGAATTTTGAGTTGTTACTGGTTAGCATAAGGTGCTGGAAGATTCTTGTCGAGTCTGGTTCGTTCTGCCTGGTTAACGCCAGCAGGTTTGTTTGATGCTCAATGCTATTAAGGTGCAGTATGATGTTTTCCACCCCTTTGTTTTTCAGAAGCGATTCTTTCGAGAAAATGAAGTTAACATTTACGCCGATGTCTTCGCAAAGCATCAGAATATCAAGTGCCATGCCTGGATCGCGATCATGAATCCTGTTGGCTATTTTTACAAGTTCGGGTAAGATTTTTTCGAACACACCGGGCGCTTTCTTTGAGAATTCCTCAGCCAACAGATATTTCTCTGAAAAATCTGCTTTCTTAAAGGTAGCGATTTCCAGTGCGTCTTTATCCTGGTCCGATTCAATATAAGTATATAGTCGAGCTGTCCGTCCAGATACTTTTATATTCTTATCTTTTTCAAGTTTATTTCGCGTCTTTTCCCACCACTTGCCAAGCTGCTTTTTTTCGACGATGTCGCCCAGGTGCTGCTTGATTTGTGATGCACTTAAAGATTCTGAAAAATCCTTGAGCATTATCTTTATCAGTTGCACAGGATTTTCCTGGCTCATTTGCTTGAGTGTCGATATATCTTTGTATTTAAGCTGAAGAAAACTGTCTTTAGTGACCGGGATGAGTACCCCCTGAGCAACAGTAATAGACAGGAAGTGTCTTTTCTTCTTCTCGAAATCTATTATGATTTCTTTTTTAGCCGGGATAGTATCGATTACTTCACCAAAGCCGTAGCGTTCAAAATAGAAATATTTTCCCACATCATACTTGAGAAACTCATTGAGTTTGGCGATTGCCTTTAATATCGGGTCATTATTATTTAACCCTGATATCTCTAAATACTCGTTGAAATGGGTACTCTCAGGAAATAATTTTCTATAAAGATCTATGATACATACCTTCAGTTCAGTATTTTGTTTACTGAAATACAGCATTTTCTTGTACACTTCAAGCGCTTTAGTATACGTTTTGTTTGACATATGTTGATCAGCAAGCATTTCTAAGAGAGGTAAGGCGCGTTCTGAGGCGCGTACTTTTTTCAATTCATCGCAAACTTCAAAGAAACTCGCGAGCTGGATAGATTCATCGAGGACCATTTCGGTCCAAAGGTCTTCGAGTTTGGCAAAGTTCTTGTCGCGAGCAGCTTGTTTTACCGTATCAAGTAATCCCATGCTATAATTATAGTCAACTAAGTGGTCAATTCAACACAATTAATAACCACCTCCTCCATGTAAGAGGAGGAGGTGGTAGATAGGTGCAGGACAAAAGTTCTACTTCTTGGTTTTGGGGTTCTTTTTGATCAGGGTATAGATAACCGCACCGATACCTATAGTCAGCGCTACATAGGTGATAATCCAGCCCAGGAGGAATATCGGCGGGCCGATAAGGTGGACAATGATCGGGATAATCATTATTGACAGCCAGCCAATACTGAAGAGCCCCGCTTTGCTTGTTACGTTCCACTTCATGCCGTTGGTAATTTTATCTCCGATGATGAGCGAGAGTGCCGAGAACCCAAAGAGCGCGCTCAGGAAAACCGCCAGGACAAAAAGCGGGATGAGTGGTATGCCGATTATTGAAATCGCAAAGAGGGCGATCAATGGTACGTACAGCACCTCAAGACCCAGACCAAAACCAACTGATGCCCATACATTGAGGCGTAGTTTATTGACGATTTTCTCAATCGTGCCAGGAAAAATCAGGAATATGAGGAGGTTGACTAAGTACATGACAATTATTGCAGCGATGAAGAAAATCCTTGGAAAAAAATGAGTACCTGGTAAGAACTTGGGGAATCTAAAAGCTTTACCAATGCGCGGCATAATCTTATGAAGGACTTCGATTTCGATTGAGGTTATTTCGCCGAGCACCTCAGCGTTTTCATCACGGTCTACAGTACCGCCGACCATGCTTATATCACCCTGGACTACAGAGCCTGAATCGAGCCGGACTGTACCGCCGACGACAAAAAGATCGCCGCTAATGGTGCCGCGGTTAGTTATGTTGCCACCCATTACTGCGGCGTCGCCGTCAATTGTGCCGGTAATATCAAGGTTACCGCCGAATACTGCGACGTCGCCGTCGATTAAGCCACTGACTTCAACCACGCCGCCCATGACTGCAAGATCGCCGTCAATAACACCTTCGATCTCTGCATTACCGCCTTGTACTGTGACGTCATTATCAACTGTGTCGCCTTCAGGCACGTGATAATTCTCGCCGATTATGTCGCCTTTTTCAATATCAATCTTCTTCTTTATCTTTATTTTTGCATGTGGTTTAGCTGGTTCATCTGGTATTGTTTGCGCAAAGGCAAAATGCGGTTCTAAGAGTGTGGCGAATTGTGCTAAGACGGTATTTTCTTCTCGTGGAGCAGTAACAATGGTCTCAGGCAGCAAGTCAGACCATGCGACATCTTCGTCTACATGTCTTGGAGCTTCGATGACAGTCTCCTCTAGCAAACCAGACCAAGCGATGTCTTCGTTGTCATATCTTTGAGCCTCGATAATAACCTCTGGCAATTGTCCAATATACTCAAAAGAACCAGGGTTTGATGTTTGTAAGAGCATTAAAATAATAGTTAAGCCTTGCATGTTTCCTCCTTTTTTAGCCGGTTAGAAAATCCTGCCCTTTAGCAGGGGATTTAATGCCTGCTTTGAGCTTTGTAACGGGGTAAATTGCTTTACTAAAGAAATAAGTAATGATAATGCTTGATATTAATGCGATTATGGGCCATACAATATCGAATGAGTTTTTGGCAAAAGGCATTGCAACATGGCTGAGCGATGAGATGATGATCTTGCCTGTATTGACAATGCGCATGAGAGCAGGTGCCGAGGTTAATATCTTATTTATTGCTTTCCCAGGTAGGGGTGAAAATGCCAGAAGCAGAATGGATGCTAACCAGGCACCTGCAAAAACCTTGGCAGTTTTGGTCCAGGCAAAGATCCTTCGAAATCCCAGTTTTTTCAGTAGGCGTTCGTTAAAACCATGTTCTGGATAAAATTCAGTGAGCCCGTAGAGTGCCTTTTTGGTCTGTACCATCTCCTGGTAAAACCGGTGGCACTCCTTGCATTGAGACAAATGAGCATGGAGAATCTTCTCTTCTTCAATATTTGTCTCGAAATCTAGGGACTTTTGGATTAGTATTTCTATTGTTTTGTGCTTCATCACTAAGTAATACGAAGAATATGGAAGAAAGTTTCACTCTTTCTTGTTTGATAAAGCCCGCTCATCCATGGGGAAATGGGGTCAAATCTCGACATTGGATATTCCCCTTAACCTTTTTTCTGGATTGCTACAGCTGATTTTCTGCATGTATCTATGTCCAATGTCGAGATTTGACCCCAAAGGAAGCTTGAGGTTACGAGGTTCAGAACATCTGAACTTCTTGGCTTCATAAGTTCATCTTTTCCCGGTCAGTTTGTTAAGACCAGGCCTCTTAATTTTTTTCGTGCCCGGTGCAGCCGGGTTTTTATTGTTGTAATCGGTATTTTTAAAATTTCGCTGATTTCTTGGTAAGAGTACTCTTCTTTATGGAAGAGAATGACCAATGCCCGGTCAAGGGCAGGCATTTTTGAAAGTGCCTGGTCAATCTTTTTCATTTTTTTCTTTTTTTCGTATTCCCGGACAAAATCGTCTTTTACAGCATGTCGTTCGTCAAGATACTCGTATTCTTGTTTGTTTTTACGGAAAAAATCTAACGTTGTATTGTGGGCAATAGTGAAAAGCCAGGTTGAGAACTTTTTGGAAGTATCAAACCTGGCAAGTGCTTTAAAGCACTTTATAAAAGTATCAAAAGTTATGTCTTCAGCATCATGATAATTTCTCACCATCCGATAGACATAACTGAATATCCTTCCCTTATATAAATTCAAGATCTTCTGGCACGCATCTTCGTCATTATTAAGTGCCTGTTCAATTAAATCTGCTACTTTTTCAATGTCATTTTTCATTTTAGATATTATATATCTTAAAGTAGTGTATATGCTTTTTTATAGAATGCAAGCCTTGACCTTAATTAGCAGTCTTTTTTCTTCGAGCGAGCGTACCTGTTTTGAGTAAAATCGAAAGAGCGAGTCGATGCCAATGTTGCTCACAGCTTTGATGTGGCTGCAACGATGTACATCATTTAATCGGGGTCATCCCCCGTTACTGTAATCCTGAGTTATATGTCGAAGGGCCTGTCCTGAGCAGAGTCGAAGGGGCCGCGGAATCCAGTCTTTTTCTTTGCAGTCCAATCACTGGTATCAATATAATAATCCGCAAGGAAATTGTCATAATGCCTGCCCCGTGCAATTTTTGTTTATTTCACCGGGGTCAGGCACCTTTCCTATTTGTCAGTACATGTCTGATGTAGCATTTAATTTCGATATTGACAGCGCATCATTTCAGGTTACAATCACTACATATATTTTGATGAGTGATACAATGACTCATTGACCTATAAAACAAGGGGGATATAGATGAAACACATTTTAACAGCATGCATAATCGGCGTTTTATTATGGCTCGCCTGCGGTGGTGATAGTGAATCACCAGTCGTTGAGATCACGAGTCCAGCTGACGGGTCAGTTGTGAGTGCAACTGTGGTCATTAATATCGACGCGACAGATAATGATGCAGTTGATAGTGTACAGATTTATATCGATGCCGATTTAGTAGTAACTGATACGACCGAACCGTATTCATATTCCTGGAATACTGACAGCATACAGCAGGATAGCTCGTCTCATAATCTTTCGGCAAAGGCCTATGACGCCGCTGAAAATGAGGGCGTTTCAGATACTATTACTGTTACCGTGTTTAATGATATACTTTCAGGTAATTTAAAATGGCAAACATTCATAGGGGTAGTATTTCCAAGAAGTTCGCCTGCGATCGGTACAGATGGGACGATCTATATTGGATCAGATGATAATGCCCTTTATGCAATAAATCCTGATGGAACTACCAAATGGCGCTATTCAACCGGGAATTATGTATTTTCATCACCTGCGATCGGTGCAGATGGCACGATCTATGTTGGATCATATGAT
>JBARXC010000066.1:0-24684 GCA_049647125.1 bacterium
GCTATTTACCAATGAAGCAAGCTGTGATCGAATCACTTATGCCTTATTCACCAAATATAATAAAAAATGGAAGGATCGCCGTTATGTGGTCATCAATTAGTATTTCCACACTAATATTGACATTACCGGCAATAAGATCATGCCCCTTTGAATCGTCAATTAATAAGTGATCTATAAACCTCTTCGGTTCGGGTCACGATTTTACTCCAATTATAATCCCTTCTAACCCTAGCCGTTGCTGCAACACCGAGTTTCTGACAAAAATCAGGATTATTTATGGCACACTTCATCTTGTCAGCACAATCATCGATATCCTTATTAAAGAATGGAATTCCAACACCTTCTGCTGCTTCTACATTTTCCGGGATGTCTGAATATACAACACATTTACCATAACTCATCGCTTCAAGGAGAGTTAATGCCAATCCTTCAATTTCTGATGGTAAAACACAGCAATAGGCGTGAGCATAAAGTTGTGCTAATTCATCTCCATATCGATAACCCAAAAACATGGTTCTGCTATTCGCCTTGCGCTTTAAATCAGTAAAGTATGTATCAGAATAGGAACTGCCGCCAGCAAAAACAAGTTTCTTGCTGGTCTTGATTTTGCTGAATGCCTTGATTAAAGTTTCACAACCCTTGGTTGGAATAATTCGTCCAACGAATAGTAAATACTCGTTCTTGGACAAACCTAATTTCGTTATAGCTGATGTACTTGAGACCGCTTTTACATTTACACCATTAGGTATATATATAACGTCACAATTATATTTTTCTTCGTAGTATTTTTTTAATGTTTTGGATACTGCGATCCTCTTATCCGGAAAAACAGTAAAAGCTCTCTCAGCTAACTTTGAAAAACTTTTTGCAATCGGCCCCCACTTCTCCCTACGATACGCCTGCCCATGTGATGTTACAACCACTTTACTATTTAACCTCGGAATAAATGAAAGAATAGCAGGATCAACACTGTGGATATGAATAACATCTACTTTTTTGTCCAGTAAACTTAACAAAGAAAAAAATGTGTGAGAAATCATTTCAGTATGTTTTTGGGATATTGCCGGTAAAGAAAGAACACGTATCCCTTTGTACATGCCTTTAAAGTTGCTATAATTACGTCGTGTGTACGTTATTATGTTGTACCCCTTGTGAGCTAATCTAATACCCAACTCTTCAACATGCTTTTCTACTCCGCCGAATTTAGAAGGGATGCCCTTTTGACCAACAAAGGCAATCTTCATAAGTCTTGATCCAGAATGATATCCCTACCAGTTAGCAATCTAATTTTATTCTGTATAACCCAAGAGAAAGGTTTCCATATTTGTTTTCTCATTGCTGGAACAGAAGAACCAGTCATCCAGCAATTCCGTTCACAATTTTCAACAAGCTCTCGAACTTTCGCTGCTTGCTTACTGCACCATATTTCATCAAAACTTTGCGTATTCAAATCGCCCATAATCCACGGTTTTGGTGAGCCGTTGCAAGCAAGTATCTTGCCCCAAGGATCGACAAAAAAGCTGTCAGTAGCAGCACCACAAGGCAAGGAGCGTGTCTTGCTCTCCATGTATCTTATTAAACCCATATTTATATAAGCCCTGAACCAATCCTTTACTCTCATTTTGAAATTCTTTCTTTTGGATCGAAGTAATCTCAAGATAAATTTATGCATGATTTCATCGATTTTATCGTTATTCTCTATTTTGTTGTTATTTTTATGAAAATAAAATGAACTGTGCATTGTAGATTGAGAAAACTCAACATCAAGACCTGATGTTAATTCATACAATTCCAATAAATCAGATATGTTATGTTGAGAAATCACCGTTGCAAAACCGATATCTTTAATTCCCATTTCTCTTAGTTTAAGAAGTGTGCGCAGAGCATGATCAAAGCCATTTCTAATTCCCCTTAGTTGATCGTTTAATTCTGCTAATCCCTCAATGCTAATTCGAATAGTAATGGAAGGAAATTTTCGAGCAATATTCACTATGCTATCAGTAAAATAACCGTTGGTACTTATCTCTAAGCGTTCAGTCTTTTTGTTAAGAATAGCGACGATCTCTAAAAGATCACGGCGTAGTAATGGCTCACCACCTGTAATATTGAGACGTTTCATACCAGTAGGTATTTTCTCTAAAATCACAGGTTTGAATTCCTCTGCTTGCCGTGTCGGATGTTTCCAAGAAAAACACATCTGACAGTGAGCATTACATCTGTATGTTGTTATTACAGCACACTCCATTTCAGAATGTCAGTTTGGTTATATCCTTACCATGTTTCGCAAATGCGGCTCTGTACACTTCCATAAGCCGTTTATAATGTAACTCTGGGGTATACTCCATTTCCACCAGCATCCTTGCCTTACGTCCCATTTCTCGACATTCTTCCGGGTGTTCGAACATCCACTGTATCTTTTCAGCAAGATCTTCAGCATTCCCTGGTTCAAACAATAAACCGGTTTCTCCATTAACAACTAATTCCGGTATTCCACCTATCCTTGCACCTATTACAGGTTTCCCGCAAGCGAATGTCTCAAGAATAGAATAGGGCAGATTTTCATACCACTCCGATGGTGTAACAGCAAATCTGCAATTCGCTAAATATTTGATTACTTCCTTGTGATTCCTGTGTCCAAGAAAACCGATCACGTCCTTTCTATCTTTTGAGTTTGCGTATCGATTCAACTCTTTTGCCAATGGCCCATCACCTATAATCTCAAGTCCGAGATCGACTACCCTTACCGCTGCATCAATGAGTGTTTTCACACCTTTTTCCTCTGATAATCTACCTACATATAAATAATAGTCACCTTCACTTGCTTGGTGTTTTACTGTATTGCTGTCAATAAAACTATTGATGTGCACTACCTTATTACTTCTGAGTCCATAATCGATTGTCTTCTTTTTCATAAAATAACTCGGCGCAATATAGCTATCGACCAGATCACGAATCCCCATAATCAGATGTATCGTGCTCTCAATCGCTGCCATTGCACTTGCCGCAAAAGATTTTTTCTTACATCGTACGATCGGAGACCAGTAATATTTTATTTTCTTACAGCGCTCACAGATTTTACCATGACATAAGAAGGACGTATTCGGGCAGATAAGCGTGTAATCATGAAGTGTCCATATGACAGGAATTTTGTTTCTTCGCAAGGAATAAAGTATACTAGGTGTAATATGGTGATGTATATTTTGCAGGTGAGCGATATCTGGTTTTTCGTCCTTTATTAATTTCTCAATTTTTGCTTTCGCTTCCTGGGAAAAAACAGCTCGCTGCAATACTCTTAATCCAGAAATCAAGCTTATTGATTTCACTTCTTCTGCATAGTCTATATAACTCACAAAATACTTAGAATAATTTGAGTCAAGTTCCAGAGGGTGATGCATTGAAAAAACCATTGTCTGATGTCCCTTTTCTTCCAAGAGCTTCTTCAAAGAGAAGAAATAGGTACAATCACCTCCACGGTCATAGAAAAAATTATTTACTAGTAGAACTTTCATCCAATCTTTGCGCGATTATGCAGATATCTCATTTATCCTCTCCCCTTCTATAATTATATAAAAACATCATGCTTATGGAAATAATACGAATTATGGACGACCGCCGTGACGAATTCAATGCTCATTAGCCGCATAATCTTTCAAAGCTTTTTCATATGACCCGGTGCCGACGATATTCAATTCAATATCCAGCCCTTTGACCGCTTTAATCAATGTGCGGATAGCCTGGATTCAATGGATGATTCATATCCCAATAATAAATCAAATGCTTATGTTAACGCAGCAGATTGACGAGTGTGAATGTATACGTACAGTCTCCGCCGCGGTAATAGTGATAGGCATTAATTAACAGTACCTTCATTATCAAAATATTATGCAATCCATAATTCCTCTTATAATCATTATTTTTTCTTCTGACAAATCATACACCACGTACGAATCAGCAAGAGTTCGCGGCAGAAATTCGACAACTCAACCTTAATCTCAGCGGTCAGAAAATGCTCCCCCTCGAACTTACCTGAATTGCAATTTAAATCCCTTCCTTCAAATAGAAGTACATCCAGATATTCAGAAAAAATCTTCTTATATTCTTCTGGTCTAAGTTTATTGAGATAAACCATACTCGGGAACATATTTTTTCGCAAATGATCCCACGGAGGGACTCGGCTGGAAGGATGTTCGTCCGGGTATGCCCATTCGAGACGATGTCCTCCAGAGAGCGAATAGAAGTTGTGAATAGTAGTATAAAAATAGCCGCCCGGCACAAGCAAACGACATATTTCAGAGGCAAATTTCGGTACGTTGGTGACATGCTCCACAACTGCATTAGCGGCTATAAGTTCAAACGAGCATGGAGGAATTGGATAATTACCACCTTCTGGATCAGCTACTATAAAATCAATTTTCGACCTGAACGCTCGTACGGGTTTTCCAGCTAGATTTTGCAGACAACTATAATACATTCTGTCGTAAAGCAATCGCTGCAGACCCAATCTTACCGCACGTTTCATACCTTCACGGGTGAAGGTATGGCAAATAGCGTAAGGCAAAAAATCTGGCTTCACATACTCAATATCAAGTGCAGTCACGTGAGCATTAGCAGTCGCACAGAGCAACGCAAATTGGTATCGTTTACCACAACCGAGGTCTAGCACCCTTTTGCCTTCAATGTCAAATCCAAGAGGCTCGAGATCTTTCAGGGTTCGCTGGAAGACGGATTTGTAATCATGCTCAGCGAACTTCTTTGTAAATCGAGAATTATAAGCGAGAAATGATAACAATCTTTTTATCACAGTTAGCTCTGTTATTCAGTACTCGGGAACATCATATATTCAAAGTACCACCGATAGCTTTTCTACACGCCGCATCGTTTTAGATATTAACAGGTGCTGATTTTCATAGTCTAAAGGGTTATTTATTCTGCACAAATGATGCATACAATCTGGAAATACACTTTGAGATTCGCTTGATATCAAATCTCCTGACGCGCACCAGTCCATTTCGTATTAGGTCGTCGCGACGCGTTTTTTCCCTCAGTAGAGTTATCACTTCATGGCTCATAGTCTTTACATCACCTGGGCTCACAAGAATAGCACACGTGTGATCAACAACCTCGGATACGCCACCAACAGCGAAAGCAATTACTGGAACACCAACTACCATTGCTTCAAGGAGAACAATGCCGAATGGTTCCCAGTTCGAAGTGAGTAGAAAAAGGTCAAATATCGAAAGTATATCAGGAATATCAAAGCGCGCGCCGGTGAAGATAATCTTATCCTGTAAGTGCAATTCTTTAACTCTTGATTCAAGAGTCGAACGTAGTTCACCATCACCAACAATCATAAATCGCACATTCTGACATAAATTGGCCACTTCTTTTGCGACATCAATAAATCTATCAATACCTTTCTGTGGATGTAATCGCCCCACTGTTCCGACAATTTTATCAGAATCATGAAAACCAAATTCTTTTCTTACGGAATTTTTATCTCGTATTGGGTGAAAGCTTGTGAGATCGATGCCGTTATAGAGTACTGAAATTTTTTCTGGCAAAATCTTTTCCTTTTCAAGAACGATTCTGCGTGTATAATGAGAATTTACTAAGTAATGATCAATGAAGTTATCTGCCATTCTCTTGGTGAATAGCACTCTCTTTTTCACCCATTTATCATCACCAAGCGTTGTACCATGTATGTGGTCGATAAAAACAACTTTTCTATTATGGATTTTGGTGAAGTACGCGAGTGGTGTGCTACCGTGGTTATGGATCACATTTGGAGAATACGAACTGACAAATCTCAGATAGCATATGTGGCTGATTATATCGAAACCGTTACTCATCATGAATTCCACAACAGGAATGTTCATCGTGTCACACAATATTCCAATATCGAGTTTCCTGCTCATAACCCCCATACATACAACATTATCATTTTTTTTCTGATTATTTGCTAAATCTAGGGCAAATTTCTCCGCACCGCCAAGTTTACCATTCCAGATAAGATGGAGGATTTTCATATCATAAAAATGGTTGTTCATCAAAGAACCGCACAGGTAATATAATGTGACTCAACAAAGTGTGTTCGTACATTTATCTTATCTTATTCCCACGCTGAGACGCCCAATGAATTCCTTGATAACGTGGAGTAGCTTCACAATCCTGCTACACCATGGAAAAAAAATATCCTCAAAAAAGATGTTCTTACGAATATCAAAATCGTGTAGTTTTCCTATCGTAATTCTCTGTTCCTCGATTTTTCTCTTATGCATAGATAGCGTCCTCGAGTGCTCATGTATTCTGAAATAGCATAATTCACTATCAAGAAAGTAAAATCGTTTACCAGCTTTGGCCATTCTCAGAAACCAATCCCAGTCGCCAAAATGGCTTATTGAGCTATCTATGTAAAAGCCTTCTTTTATCACTGATGCTCGGATAAATGTAGCACTTGGATTAATAAAATCATACCGCATTAGCCATTTAATATCAAAGTTCATAACTATTGGTCTAAATGGAAGAACGTTCTTTTTCTCATCAATATAAACATATCGACCATACACTATATCAATGTCATTGGTATCCCGGAGGCATTCGACGACGTTCAATACGGTTCCGGGTAGGTATAAATCATCTGCATTAATATAAGCAAGGATGCTTCCTTTTGCTTTTCTGAACCCTTTATTGATTGCATCATACTGACCTTCATCAGCTTCAGAAAACCATTTTATTCTCTGATCTCTTGCATATTTCGATACAATCTCAGAGGTGTTGTCAGTAGACCCGCCGTCCATAATCAAATATTCTATGTTGTCATAGGTCTGATTGAGAACACTCAAGATCGTTTCCTCGATGTATCTACCCTGGTTTAGTAAGGGCGTTATTATTGAAACTAACGGCTTATTCATGTAAGCTGGTTTTTTTGAGGAAATTAGCATACGCACCAGCGAGTAGTGCAATTACGATGAAAAACTGATTATAGGTTTCTGTACCACCAACAATAAATGGAATGATGCTATATGCAATGAACATTAGTGTAAAGAGACCAACAATTTTGTAGTCTCGAAATCTGTTTTGATTAAATAGTGTAAAAGCAGCTCTTATGCCAACGATATAGATAAATATAAATGGTAATAGACCAACAATGCCCTGGGTGTATAAGGTGCCAAGGAAAAACCCATGCCCGCCAAACCGCAGGTTCTGTGCAAAGAAAAACTCGGGGGAACCTGATATTCTATGACCAATCTCGGTCGCACCAACCCCAACTCCAAACAGAATGTTCTGCCTAAACATATCCCAGTAGGTTATGAACAGCTCGTAACGAAAAGAGGTAAGCCTATCGATATCTGTCGAGAAATACATTATCCGGCTTATCTGTTTGGAAAACAAACCAATATTTGGTAGCAGATAGATAATAAGAGCAACAACCGTGAAAGCGACCAATAGACGCTTCTTCTTGGTCAAGAATGCCCATGCAACAAGACCAATGAGCGCACCGAAGATAAAGTTACGCGTGGCACTCAAAATTAAACCGAGCGACAGAAAAACGAGCAAGACGATTCTCAGAACAGGTTTGATGCGCACCATACCTGATATCAATAAAAGAATACCGAAAGGCGTTATCCACAAGATATAATTCCTGACCGCTCCAGTGTATGGATCAATCACCTTTTTCCAAAGACCGGTAAGTATTGTATCAGTAGCAAGAACACCATTCTCCTTAAGGCTTACAATCATTCTATAGAGCGGATCGATAAACGTCGTCAACATACCAATAGAAGTTATCACAAGTACCATCACGAACATCACCTTACTCAAGCGCCGGGTGAATGCGTGGTCGGTCTCGGCAAGGTAGGCTATTGAGAAAAACAAGGAAAACATCAATAATTTCTCATAGTAGTATCTAATACCCCCCATTTCTTCGGCAATACCTGCCACTGAACTTGCGGGTAAGGGAAACCGCGCATAATTAAATACAAGCACCCCCGCATAAATAACCAGCGGGATGAAAAACGGATTTGCCTTTATTGAAAAAACCTCGGCTTTTTCCTTAGCAGTCATGTTCTTCAAAAAAACCAGAAGAAATAGAATAAGAATGATAGGCTCCGCCACCCAGACTATCCTCAACCTCATAATAATACCTAGGGAAAGAGGCGTGAACATAAAAATGATCAAAGCATAACAGATCATGTCAGGCCTGTTAAAGATGATAAATAATAGAAAAGCAATAATACCAAGCATTAAAGTCTGGGTAAATGTGAATATGCCGAAAGCGATGAATATACCAAGCGCCAGTGCGAGAAAGACCAAGACTAAGTAGTAATTCAGCCTGCCATCAAAGATGCGTGTATACGGTTTCTTAACAGGAATTATAGAATTCATAATATTTTAATGTTTCTGAGGTTATTGTAATACATGATCATCAACACTATAGATGAAATGGCAATAGATACAGCATAGACCGTGACCAACAGCTGGAAGTTAACAATATCAAAGAAAATTAAAACCACGACCAGGATAAAATTCAGAAGAGTCTGTATGAGATGGTTAAGAAAACAAAATCTTACCTGTCCAGTACCCATGAAGTAATAATAACTCGGTACTGACAATAAATTGATCAGGTATCCTCCAATAATGACTCGGAAAGCAATAGTGATGACCTTACAATACCCTGCGGACAACCACAATTTCAAAAGCGGTTCTCCGATGAAAAGCAACAATATAAAAACGGAAGAGCCAACCAGAACATTGAGTTTGTTAATTCTCCTCATCATCTCAGATATCTTAACTTTCGCATCCTTAATCGCGGTCGATAGACGACTGACCTCGGGCATGATCGCGCTTATGCCACGTTCAAACAGACTTCTTATCTGCATAACGATCTTATTGGCAATCTCAAAATATGTGACTTCAGCCAAGCCAATGTATCTGGTAATTACAAACTTGATGAATGGCTCAAGAAATATTGCGAGGGCTTTAGACACAGTTATCGTTCCGCCGAATTTTACCAGTTTGACAAACATTGCTTTTTTGCCCTTCAATGGATTGTAGTAAAAGCCGATTTTTCTCCCGATAAAGCAACTGCTCATCAAAAAGACAAAAACAAAAGACAGGAGTTGTCCCCAATAAAGACTCCATATCTTATAACCATTAATGAAAAGGAGTATTGAAATCAATAAAACGAATACCCTCCCGCTCAAGAGGATATAACTCGCCTGGTCAAAACGACCGAGTCCCTTCAAAATCGCGTTCACAAAACTAACGATAAGGATAAAAACTGAGAGTATAACAATATAAGGAAAGATATTCTTGAATACCAACACATACCCCGCGCTCAAATTCAGTACTGACAGCAAGAGGTTTTCCAGCAGCTTCAAGATTATGAAAATAATAATGCCGTTAACCAACAATAAATTGATGCCAGTTGAAATAAACTCAACTATATTTTCAATATTTTTCCTCTCGTATTCTTCAGCGATGTATTTTATCAGGGCTTCATCAATGCCGAAATTGCCGATCGAACTGAAAAAGATGATTACTGTCAAAACCGCCCATAACCCATATAGCTCGGCACCCAAAAAATGCAGGTATATAGGATAACCTACAATACTTACAACTATGCCACCAGTTGCAGTAAGCGTACCTGAAAGAATATTTCTTTTTAATTGAGAATGTCTATTCAATTCGTGCACAGAAGTTCATGGTTTCCACACAACAAATTTATTTTCATTCGTGTATGCACAATTATCTCTTTATAAATTCAATCGGCCCTTATGTAAAAATATAACATCTGATTGAATAGGTCTACCATTTTGGGGATTAACCAGTTGTCCCACATTACCAGCATATATATATCCTAACTCTTTAAGCAAACAATATATACCATCAAATAAACACTGTCCTCGATATAGTTCTACGAAACTCATCTCAGTAATAATTATCGACGTCTTGGAGAACATATCTTTACCTCCAAAAACAACTTTATCTTCATAACCCTGGACATCCATTTTAATAAGTATGTTCTCTTTGATATGCAAATTGAATTCATCTACAGTATCATCAAGGCGTCTCACAGCGATCTTTTCTTTTACCATATTCTGGGTGAAGGGAAAGATCTCTTTATGAAGTTCTTCCATCGGAAGAATGGACGAACTTGGCGAAAACTCATTTTTGTATATATGTTTTTCACCATTAAAATTGCCTATAGCAAACATGAAAGCCTTGAATTTTTCTACGCGATCCATATTTCTTTGTAATCTTTCAAAACAACTGTTCAGCGGTTCGAATGAATAGATGAAAGCGTTTGGGAAGACCTCATGTATCTCTTGAGCAAACTGCCCTTCATTCGCACCAATATCGAAAATGGTATTTATATTATACGCTTTCAGCCAAGCATACTTATCCTTCTCCCACTTGCTGAATCTTTTTATATCAACCCCTAATGTATTTAATCCCTTCTTAATAATTTTCCTAACAAATGCCATCACGAGATCTATTTGCTACGCGAAGATGTCTCCATGCTGAGAAGCTCTGGCAAAGTCCGAAGTAATGCATATGCATCTACCCTTCAACATATTGAAATCATTTGTTGACTGCACAATATGTAAGTATGTAAGTAGGATGTAACTAGGTAAAATGCAATTCTCTATTAGACCTCTTTGGAATTCACGATTCAATATTCTCTTTTTCTTATCTATTACCAACATACCATTCAATTGTCTTTTTTAAACCGTGCTCAAAGCTCATCTTGGCAGTAAAACCAAAAACACGCTGGGCGCGCGATGTATCGAGCATTCTCCGTGGCTGCCCGTCTGGTTTTGACAAATCCCAGACGATCTTGCCGGTAAACCCGGTCAGTTTCACGATAAGACCAACCAGATCTTTGATCGTAATCTCAAAACCAGCGCCAATATTAACTGGCTCTGGACCATTATAATGTTCGGTTGCCAGAATAATCGCTTCAGCACAATCCTCAACATAGAGAAACTCTCTTGAGGCATTACCTGTACCCCACACCTCAATTTCTTCCTTATTCTCCTCAACCGCATCAAGACACTTCTTAATGAGCGCAGGAATAACATGAGAACTGGCTGGATCAAAATTATCACCTGGTCCGTACAGATTAACCGGCATTAAAAAAATTGCATTGAAATCGTACTGCTTGCGATATGCCTGAGATTGAACAAGCAGCATTTTTTTGGCAAGCCCGTACGGTGCATTAGTCTCTTCAGGGTACCCATTCCACAAATCATCTTCTTTGAATGGCACTGGTGTGAATTTGGGATAGCAACATATCGTACCGATAGCAACGAATTTATCGACTTTATACCTGCGCCCATACTCCATAAGCTGAGCACCCATGATGAGGTTATCGTAGAAGAACTCACCCGGGTGTTCTCGGTTTGCACCGATGCCGCCAACCCGAGCCGCAAGGTGAATCACGATTTCAGGCTTAATTTCTTCATACATACTGGTAATGCCCTCGAGCGTGCGCAAGTCAAAATCATCAAGATCCGCAACCGTGACCTTTTTATAGCCTCGGTCATTGAACACCCTGACCAGATGCCGACCGAGGAACCCTTTGCCACCGGTTATGCAGATACGTTTGTTTTTCACTTCGCTTGGTTCACTCAAAGCGCCAGTTACCGAGATCCACTGAGCATATCGACCGGCACAACGAATAGCTCGATATAACTCGCAGAACCGATATTAATAGGATTAGCAATAATGAAAGCATCGATCTCTTTCTTATTGCTATCCATTACCTTGATCTTTAAAGGCGGTTCTTTTGATTCGACCTGCTGGACAATATTATTTATCGCGGTCTCGCGCAGCGAATCGACAAAGATATCCTCCAGGTCCATATCAAATATCTTCTCTGGTTCGTAGCCGAACAGTTCAATTGCCTTTTGGTTTGCATCCATCACCTTATAATCATCAGAACCAATAAAGAGAATGGGGATACGCGCATCATCAAAAAGCCGCTCATATTTGGTCATGGTTTCAGCCTGCTGCCCGGTATCCAGTACTGGTTCTCTCAAATAATGGACAAGACCGCCACCGCCTGCAAAGACCTGGGGATAGACACTACAACTCAACCTCAGTTTCAAACCCTTGAAAAGAATAGTATCGCTCGCTGGTTCTCCACTATCCCGGGCATTTTTGCCGGGACAATCATCAAGTGCGTGATCAGCACAGTGAAACACCTTGTAACACTTCTTGCCAACAACTTCAGTGACACCTTTACCCAGTTTCTGGAAGGTCGCCAAATTTGCGCGCAATATCGTATAGTCGAAATCCGTCACGAAAATCGGATCCTCAATCGCATCTACAGTGGCTTCCCATTCTTTCTTCGCCGCGGTCACAGTAAGCAAAAGGCGCCGGTTTTCCCGGGCAAGCACACCTTGACGTAATGCGCGGTCCGTGACATTCCTGATCTTTGCTTCGCTCAAGGGTTTAATTAAATACCCGCTGATATCGAGAACCTGGCCTTTTGCCATACTCTCAGGAAATGCATAAGTGGTTACAAGAACAATTTCGGTTTCCGGATACGCTTTTTTCACATCGCCAACTAACTTATCATAAGCAATCTCCCTGATGTACACATCGATGAATACAAGGTCGTATTTCTCTTCCCGGCATTTGGTAACCGCACTACTCGGAACATCAAGACAGGTAACTTTGTGACCTTCTTTTTCCAGTGCTTTACTTATTGATTTAGTAAGGTCATCATCGTGGCTTATGAGTAATATCTTTGCCTTCATCATCATCCTCCCTGATTTATTATCCTGCTAAATAATGCAAAATCGTCAATAAACATATTCATTCTCCTGAAAATCGTAAGCTACCGCAATAGTCAGTTACGCTCCATTAAAAACTGACTTAATAAATAGAATTATATATATATTTCCATTTGTGTCAATTGTCTTCATGAAGATTTCCCTTGCATTCGTCCCGAATTTGGCTATACTTTTTCCTAGTGATTGAACTGAGAAATTTTATCCACAATATACGACCCTATAAACCAGGAAAGCCAATCGAAGAAGTGGTAAGAGAATTAGGTATAAAAGAAGAAATCATCAAATTAGCATCCAATGAAAACCCGCTTGGGCCATCACCCAAAGCAGTCCAGGCAATCATGAAAAAAATCGACGATACAAACCTCTATCCTGACGACAACTGCTTTTATTTGAAGAAGAAAATGGAAGAGAAATTTGGCCAACCACCTAAAAATATCATAGTAGGCAGCGGTTCTGTGGAACTAATAGAGCTCATCTTCAAAGCTTATGTCAACCCGGGTGATGAGATTATCATGAGCGAACCGTCGTTTATCATGTACAAAATTACGTGTCAGATCTTTGGCGGTAAACGAATCGCAATACCGCTCAAAGACTTCCGTCACGATATCGAAACGATGTCTCGCTCAATAAACCACAAGACCAAGATTGTTATCGTGGACAACCCGATTAATCCAACCGGTACAATAGTGAAAAAAGATGTATTCGAACGCTTTATAAAACAGCTGCCAGAAAATGTGCTCCTGGTCATTGACGAGGCTTATCGGGAATATATTGAGGATGAGAATTATCCGGATACGCTCGAATACATAGCCAAGCGCAAGAATATCGTTATCCTCCATACCTTCTCAAAGATCTACGGTCTTGCTGGACTTCGCATAGGATATGGTTTTTCCAACCCAGAAATCATTACCGCACTGATGAAAGTAAGATTACCATTCAATGTCAACCTCATCGCCCAGATCGCCGCAACTGCGGCACTCGACGACACTGAATATGTAGAAAAGAGTTTCAAAAACAATGAAGCTGGCAAAAAATACCTTTATCAGGAACTTGACCGACTCAAATTGAAATATACGCCAACCTATGGCAATTTTATCCTGATTCATTTCAATAATGAAGCAAAACAAGTGTTCGAACGTGCTCAAAAAAGAGGGTTAATCCTGAGAACTGTGCAGGAATACGGCTTGCCCAATGCCCTACGTATAACTATTGGCACGCCGTCACAAAACAAGAAACTAATAGAAGTCCTCAAAAGTATCCTTTAGATGAAATCCTTCAAGGAACTCATCGCTACTGCCAAGAAAAGTGGCAAGAAAAGATGTGTTGTCATCATGGCACAGGATGCAACTGTACTTGAGAGTGTCAAATTAGCTCAGGAACTCGACATCGCATATCCAGTCTTGATCGGTGATCAAACGAACATAAAAGAGCGTGGTAAGGCGGTTGGCCTTGATTTGGACAATGTTGAAATACATAATGCTGCTGAAGAGAATGAAGCGCTCGAAAAAGGGATTGCACTCGTCAGGGAAAAAGGAGACTTTCTTATGAAAGGTATGGTCTCTACCTCAGCGTTCTTAAAAGGCATTCTGAACCGAGATTGGGGGTTACGCAGCAGCAAAATTCTAAGCCACATCGCAGTTCTGGAAATACCTGGATACGATAAATTGATTTTCATGTCAGATGGCGGCATGAATCCAAAGTTGGATTTAGATGTCCGACTCAATATCATTAGCAACGCCATTAAGACGCTGCGTATGCTCGGTATTAAAGAACCAAAAATCGGTCTGGTTGCAGCAAGTGAAACCATCCACCCGGACATGCCGGAAACGATCGATGCAGCAGAAATTGTGAAGCTCTATAAAAACGGTGAAATAAAAAATTGTATTATTGAGGGACCATTTGGATTTGATGTACCAATCTCTAAAGAGGCAGCAGAACACAAAAAAATCCAAAGTAAAATTGCCGGTGAAGTAGATTTTCTTTTGATGCCCAGCATTTCTGCGGCTAATATCTGGGCAAAAGGGTTGATATTTTTCGCAAATACAAAGGCCGCTGGTATGGTTGCCGGTGCAGCCAAACCAGTTATTATGCTTTCCCGTGCTGACAAACCAGAGACAAAGTTGAATTCAATCGCCCTGGGTGTTGTTTTATCAGCAAATAAAGAACCAAACGATTAAGTTTTCAAAAAACCGGTTCTTTAGAGCAAACTACTAATAATGTTAGCAACCCACATAGTAAATACTGAAAGAATTGTTGCCGCCCTGAAATCCTGCAACAAGCTGAATGTAACAGGGCTTATTGGTTCATCAGAGGCACTTTTTATACTAAACCTTACAGAATATTTTCCCCAGGTAATTTTCATTGTCAACGAAGAGAATATAGATAAAAAATATGGTCAATTAAAAAAACTGGAGCCCCAAACACTGGTCATCGATGAAGTAAATCCCTACTACCTGACATCCAAAATCATTGTCACAACAAAAGATTTCCTAGAACAAGATATCCTGGTCAAAGAAGCAGTGATTTTTTCTGAAGGTCAGAATATTGATATTGAAAACATCATTAGTAGATTGAACCAAATCGGCTATACGAGAGAGGATATTGTTGAGGAAGCAAGTGAGTTTGCATTGCGCGGCGGCATCCTTGATATCTACGAACGAGGTAGCGAACCGGTGAGGCTTGAGTTATACGGTAACCAGATATCCTCAATCCGCAAATTCAACATCCAGACGCAGCGCTCAGTCGAATCAATCCCAAGCATTACCCTGAGACTCGCCAAACCGATGTCTCCAAGACCACTCTTGGAACTGACAAACTCTGAAGCAGTTGCGGTAAGTGAAATGGACATTGAGCTCGCCGTACCCCATATCGTGATAGGCACAACTGGAGAATTCATATATAGTTTTTCCCAGCCTTTTGAGTATTTCGGCGACCTCAAGAAACTGAAAGAGGATATAAAAAAGAAAGATTATGTATTCAAGTTCTTCACTGCGCATAAGAGTCTGGCTGAGCGATTAAAGACAATACTGTGTGACTTAGAAATACATCACATCCCCCTGGAACGCGGTTTCCTGGACCGAAATACAAAAATAGCTTATATAACAGAAACTGAGATTTTCGGTGAAATAAGAAGGAAAAATCCGGCATATCGAGGGTTGTTTGTCGACGACTTAATGGGTCTAAAAAAAGGCGATTATGTTGTCCATTCAGACTACGGAATCGGGCAATTCAAAGAATTGACCCTCGTCGATTTCGAGAACAGGAAAGTCGAGTGTCTACGCATTGATTATGCGGGCACGGATAAAGTCTACTTGCCTATTGAAAGAATGAATCTGCTCGAGCGGTACATTGCCACCCGTGAACAGCCACCTAAACTTTCCAAGTTAGGCACTGAAGTATGGTTGAAAGCTAAGAACCGAGTGAAGAAAGCGACTGAACGCCTTGCCATTGATCTATTAAATTTATATACACGCCGGTCTCAGGAAAAGGGTTTTTCCTTTAGTCCGGACACCATGGAAATGAACGAATTGGAAACATCTTTCCCCTTTGAAGAAACACCTGACCAGAAAAAAGCAATCCAGGATGTTAAACTGGATATGGAAACACCTAAACCAGCCGAGAGACTGATATGTGGTGATGTGGGTTATGGAAAAACTGAGATCGCTTTACGCGCAGCATTCAAAGCTGCGCTGGATAGTAAGCAGACTATGATCCTCTGTCCAACTACGCTACTCGCTTTTCAACACTACACAACATTCAAGAAAAGGCTCGAGCCATTTCCAGTTACCGTGGAAATGGTTTCTCGATTCCGGAAAAAAGATGAGCTAAAGAAAATACTCAAAGATCTTGCTAAAGGCGGCATTGACATTGTAATCGGCACTCACCGACTGCTCCAGCCAGACCTACAGTTCAAGGATTTAGCACTCCTGATAATCGATGAAGAACAACGCTTTGGAGTTGTCCAGAAGGAAAAGATAAAGAACCTGAAGCCCGGTATCGACACTTTTTATTTATCAGCCACACCAATACCACGGACGTTTTACATGGGCTTAACTGGTCTAAAGGATATTTCTAATATCTACACGCCGCCGTCTGGTAGAAAGGATATCATCACAAAAATAATATATTATGATGAAGATGAAATCAGGAAAATTATCCAGAGAGAATTATCAAGAGGCGGCCAGGTCATATTTATCCACAACCGCATCCAAACGATTGAAACGGTACGCGCAAAACTTCACAAGATAATGCCGAGTTTAAAAATATGTTTACTCCACGGCCAGATGCGGGAAGATATAACTGCGAAACGTATGGTCGATTTTTTGGAAGCAAAGTACGACCTTCTGTTATCTACTGCGATTGTGGAATCTGGCCTTGATATGCCGCGTGTTAATACGATAATCGTCGACTATGCTTATAAGTTCGGACTCGCTGATCTCCATCAGCTGCGCGGCAGGATCGGTCGTTCTGATGTCCAGGGTTATGCTCATTTTATCATACCATCACGCCGTCGGATCACTGATGAAGCGAATAAAAGGCTGAGCGCGCTGGCATCATACACGTCACTCGGTTCAGGTTTTCGGTTGGCACTGCGCGACATGGAGATACGCGGGGTCGGTAACCTCCTGGGTAAAGAACAATCCGGCCACGTAAACTCGATTGGTTACCGTCTGTACATAAAAATTCTGGGTAAAGCAGTCAGCGAACTTCAAGGTAGAAAGATCTTACAAGAACCAATACTCGATCTCAAAATGGAAGCCTATTTCCCCAGTTCCTATATCGAGAAAACCTATGAACGGACCGCTCTTTATAAAAGGCTTCTGGATGTCGAGTCAGAATTCGAGCTGGAAAAAATAACAGAAGAAATCGTTGACCGCTTTGGCAAATATGCTGAGGAAGTTAAAAATCTCTTTCTGCTCTCAAAAATTCGCTTACGTGCCCGAGAGCTCGGCGCTACTGAAGTAGTCCGCCGGGACAAACAGTTCAATTTCTACAAAGAAGGCACCGTCATACACCGAACTTCGGTCACCCCATGAACTCTTGACTTTACGTACGTTGTATATAGAATTCAATAATAAGGAGGAATTATGGAGAAAAAATTTAAGGCACTCAGGACTATTTCAGTCATATTCAAGATCCTGGCCTGGTTCATTGCAGTCATGACGATTGTTGGATTTTTCGGCATGTTAGTCGGTGGTGCGGCGCTATCCCAATACGGAAGCAAATACGGAGCGCCTACACCTGCAATGATGGGTCCGATGTGGGGTATTTTTATGGCTTTTTATGTTTTGATTGTCGGTGCTATTTCTTTCATCAGTTTTTTGGCAGGCGCAGAGATAATTCTCGTTTTTCTGGCGATCGAAGAAAACACCCGGGCCATAAAACCACAAGCGTAGTAAGTACGTTGGGGTCAAATCTCGACATTGGACAAGACCTCTGCCGTATTCCCCCTGTCCATGAAACACCTAGTGCCGTTCCAAATTATCAATGTTCGACTTTGCAATTCTGTAGTGGTCGCGCTTGTCCAATGTCGAGATTTGACCCCAAAGTGATGTCCTAAACTCCAAATTCGGCGCGAATAGCACCTATAGCATCCATCACCCTTTCTCTCTTGACCACGACATTCAATGCTGAAATCGAAGCATTGATCATCTCGATATTTATCTTGCGCTCGGACAGTTGCCCAAATATCTTACCTGCCAAACCTGGTGTTGATGACAATTTGGAGCCATAGACCGTGATCATTGCACAGGCACGGTCAATAATGACAGCCTTGGGACGGTATTTTCTCTCCAGGCTATGCAAAACTTTACATACATCCTCAAGGTTTACTTCAAGAACTGCAAGAGAAATATCAGCGTGTCCTTTGCCAAGAGAGCTTGTGGAAATCAACTCAATGTTCAGCCCTTGTTGGCCTAACGCACTGAAAATATCAGTAGCAACACCAGGCCGATCAGCAACTCGATGCAGGGTAACTTTTGCAAGCTGCGTATAATCAATACCCTCGACGATCTTCTCCACTGCTCTTTACCTCCTTTTCCCCAGACTATTCTTTGCCTTAGAATTTACCGGGCAATTATGAACTTCTCAATGACCTCATCCTGATTACCCTGATTATGAACAAACGCTTTTACCAAGTACACACCATTGCTGATCTCATCGGTGTACTCATCAAGCCCGTTCCAGAATATCTGATTATACCCAGCTTGACCAGGAACGTCAGGTATCGTCTTTATCAACCTACCGGCAATCGTGAATATCTTAATGTCCACCAAACCCGAGTTTGTTAGGTAGAAGGTAAACCATGCACCTGAATTGTCCAGGATTGGATTCGGGTAAATGAGGAAATTATCAATCGAAATACGACCGTGGAGTTCAGCATTTAGAATAATGGTTTCCACGGTTTGATTATAGTAATTGTCAGATACGTATATTGTCAGGGTATCGACTGATTCAGGAAGCGTAAGCTCAACGTTGAACTCCCCAGCCGTGTAGGAATTCCTGTCATACATAAAATAATCTCTCAAGTCGACTTTATTTTCAATGTCCTGGTTTATATAGAGATAAAACCCTCGGGTGCCATTGACTGAATTGAGCAGATTAATGCCGCTGGTGTCAGAAACCCGACCCGTCAAGGTAAATTCCTTTTCAACCCAGTCATTATTTGCCAGGTGCTTTGCCCCATCATAAAGAGCAAGCTGGGGACCTGTATCATCAGTCGACGGTGCCGCGCTGCCATATACTCTTATGGAATCGTAAAACCCGGTTTTGCTGGCAGCAAAGCTGGTCAGCTTTATCACTGGTTTGTGGGTCGTGTCAATCCGTGGTGCGATAATCTGCGCTGTATCACCGCTCCAAAAACCGTGATAGATCTCTTTACCATCGATCAAGTACCCAAAAGGCACCCGCGAAATATCACTTTCATAAACCCACCTGTACACCCATCCGCTGATCTTATCTGCCGAAGCGCTATTAAATATTTCGATGTGTGTTGTGTCGCGGACAAATGCCTTCAAGTAAAACTGGGTTTGGTCAGTATTGATCGTCAGTTTGTCAACTGGTCTTAATGACTCAGGTGATACGGCAATGGTCATTTGTTCAGTTGGCTTTCTCATTTTGGTCGCCGGATCACCGATCAAAAGGTAGTGATAATCCCAATAGCCATCACGGGCTGCAAAACAGCACTCGCCCATAGTCAGATTTGTGTCTGGATCAGTGAGCAGGCTTATATAACGTCGTCCAATAGTCGTGTTGGGACCGGGATTCGTACCAGCGGTCGCTGCTAAGGTACCGATCGCACCGTCTTTGATTCTCACGAACTCTTCACCGATCGCCTCATAATCAGAATCATTAAAACGGCCTACAGTACACGAACCAAAATAGAAAATAAAATTTCTCCGGCTATTGCGGACCTCAGGTATATTTTTGACATAGAAAAGCCCTTCATGAGCAAGGTCATGCATATTACCGTGTCCAAAATACACGCCCGCATAACCACCTTTGTTCAATTCCCTGATAAAGGCTTTTCGTGCTGATGGCTTTTCGAAATTATGGTAACCAGGTGTATGGATAGGCTCGTAACTTATCATATAGACCTTAACAAAATCGTAAAAAGAGTCCGGGACAAAAGGTATGAGGCTCTGGCACGCACCACAGTGATCGTCCGGTCCTTCCCAACCTGTACCATATTCGTCATCACCAGCCAGAATTATCCTCTTGTTCCACATACCGTCAATATTCTGAGTTTCATAAACCTTGAGTTTCTCAATAAAATCTCTCACTTCTTTATTAGTACGCACGGTGATGCGTCCGAGTATCATCGACTCACCCGTACCATCAAAATTAACATACTCTCCGTCGTAGATCACATTTTGCCTTGGTGGGATACCCGGGTTACCAGACAGGGTTGAACCTCTTTCATACATCGGTATGAAATTCGGTTGATTCTGCTTGGCGAGGTTGTTCTTATAATCGTACGTGGCATCACCCACAAGCAGAACATAAGTAGGCATGGTCGTCCAATTATTCGTTGTATAGTATAAGAAATGTTTTATTGCCAAGGGGTCATATTTTCCATAGGAGAAGTCGTCGTAAATATCATCGACCCTAATAACCTTGGTCAAGTAATCCTGCCTCCGATAATCAGCCAAAGGCATTATTGCATTATAAAAATTAGGATGCGTGATTATCAAGTATTCGCAGCCGGGCGATGCGGTCCTTAAGCCACCAGGATTACAATCCAAAAGAACTGCGGGCTTGGCAAGCGAAAGCTTTGACAAGTAAAGCAACTGGAAAGAGTCGACCGCACCGGATAACTGCAATTGATTACTGGTTACCGCGTAACCGCTCAATATTCTTGGTTTTTTCATATCCGTGATGTCAAGCAATACAGGATTGGCGCCAACGTTTGAGCACTCAATTGAATAATCTTGTCCACTCGTGTATAAAGCATGAAAAGGCTCGTTCAAAATAGTCCGCCTTTGGTAGCGCAAGTCCACACTGTTAAAATATGCAGTCAAAGAACTGGTAGTCCCTGACGATCGAATAATGGTAAAATTCAAAACCGACGAGTCACTGGCGAGCGAGCCGGTGCCGAGAAGATAGTGGGGTGGCAAGTGGTCGCGCATTGATAAACCAAGCGTATCATTGAGAAAAATGCTGCCATCAAGATCGATCTGATAAATAAACGAACCGGAATTCAAAGTAAAAAGACCGGCTTTGACCTCAGCCAAACCAGCGGCATTTGGATGTTGAACATTTATCGAACCGCTGCCGCTTGGACCGTCACCCGGAGAAACGTCAAGCCAGTACCAGTTCGTACCCGAGCGTGTTGGGTTGCTGATGTCTTCTTCAAAATGGACAATCTCGTCAACTAAGGTATCGAGTGTACTGCCGTTCCATGCTGCATTGACGGATTCCATTCTCTGGCCATTAGTGCCGCCAAATGTGAACCAGTAAATATTGTTTAGTGCATAACCGTTTTCAAACCAAGTGTATCCAGTATCAACAACAAAATGGTTTGCTGGATAGCCGTAAAATAATAGATAGTCTTGCCCGTCAAAACTGTGATCATCCTCACCGGCTACATAGACTGGCACCTCAACGAGTGAATCAGCAAAGGCGCTTTGCACATCCCTTGGCAAAAGATCAAACGCCGCAGTGTAGATTTTCATGGTCTGGGGATCGAACTGAGCTGGATCAAGGTCAGCATCTTTAAGCACATCATGGTCAATTTTGTAAAGTCCTTCTTCGTTTACTTCGATTTTAAACCAAACACCGGTTTCAAAGGGATGATCCATAACCTGCATGGGTTCACGCCGCCAATTTTTACATTGTGCGTAATTGATTACCGTCTGCTTATACATATTTTCAAACCCCTTGTCAATAATGGGTTTGCTCTTCGGGACTGTCTTGAACCTAACATGAATCGTGAAATTCTGGACCACCCGTAATTCTCTTGTAACTGGGTTGTACTGCACCGGGTTAACCCGGACATTGACCGTATAAATATCTCTGAAATATCCAGGTTGTGAAATTTCCATAAAATCCCGCGGCAAGAAATCATTCTGCTTATAGATATCTGAGCGAGTTGGTTCGAGTTCATATAAAGATGGTTCATCTATGCCCGGCATGATTACTGGGTCAACCGTTATATCCTTAAGGACTTCTTCACGACCTTTGCTGATCGTTATTTCAAAATCACCACCCTGGGGTAAGCCGATTTTGTACAGAAGCGATGGCAAATCAGGTTCACCTGTTTTGTTCAAACGTACGCCGTCAGCAAACCCCGTTAGAATACTCGAACCGGACACTGAACCCTGCCCTCGTTGAAACGAACTGATTTTTTTTATCCCTGGCCAAAGACCGGGGCTTTCTAACGGTGTGAATTCGGACTGACCACGGGTGATTTTATCTAACGTGTACGAAATCTCCAGTCCCTTTATGCCGAGTTCTTTCACGCTCGAGGCATTCATCACCAATAGTATTAAGCATAAGTTAATCATCTATTTTTCTCGCTTCATCTATCAACATAATAGGGATATCATCTTTGATTGGATACGCAAGACTGCACTTGCGACAAATTAATTCTTCATCCTCTGTTTTGTATTCTAATTCACCTTTACATTTCGGGCAAACAAGAATTTCCAAGAGTTCTTTCTTGAGCATAACACCTCCTAAGAGACAATTGGGGGATATATTATTCTTCAAAAACTTCTCTGACTTCAACCGGTGGCAGATATTCCAACAAGCCTCCGATGAGTATCTGCATTTCATAATATGGCATATCAGTATATAAATTGATTTTACCAATTTTTTCCTCAGTGTCAAGGGTCAAAGTACTAACCAGAATATTGTCGATCTCAAAAGCAATTTGCTGAACCGACATAATCTTCTCGTGCAACGATATTTCAATATACGGCTCAGAAGCGCCATCAAATTTGATTTTTGCGCCCTTTATGTTTTCTCGATCAAAAAGACGGTCTGCCAGATATATGGGTACTGCCTTTTGATTATTCAAATACGCGACTTTTTGAGCAAGTCCCTTGTTCTTCACCACGCGATACGCGGTCAATCGTCGGCTACTCAGTATCTCTCTGATGTCTTCCACATTGTATTGTTTGGGAACAACAAGAATAATCTCTTCTTCTGTTTTCGCCAGTCGACAATCAATATCGAGTAAATCAATGCGCCGCTTTACTGGCTCGGCGTACTCAATGGATAAACCCAGCGCATAGCTGTGCCATTCATGAACCGGCGGTTTTATCGATTTCTTCTTATTAAAATCAGCAAGCTCAATCTTCCAGTATACTGAAGAATCCGGCAACCCGGTCCAGATCTCTTCAGGCAGGTAGTTGCCTTGAGAAATCTTCAGCCAACCGGTTATCTCCTTCCACCGACCGGGTGCAAGAAACGGTATGTTTGCCTTGAAATTATATAAATAGCCCTGTTCAATGCCGATGTATTCAAACTTGTCAAATTCCAACACGCGTTCTATTTGAGTAAGGATATCTGATTCCTCTCCCCTTGTCGATAACTCCCACTCGTTGTCTGCTTTGCCGTATTGAATATCACCCATGCCACAATATTCAAAATCTAGAGCAATGTCAGCAGAGCGCCACTGTCCTTTGTTGTGCTCGACCCGTCCGATAATACATTCACCTTGTGCGGTAGTGTAAACGGCTTGCGTTTGCAGTTCATAATGATAACTGAACGACCTTTGCTGGGCGAAGTTGTTGACCCATTTTTCAATATCCGCTTCTGGCTCTGGAACGTATTTGCTGTAGTGGATACAACTCAGACATAAAACAATCAAGAAGAGTGCATTCTTTTGCATCCTTTTATTCTAACCAGAACAGCCCAGAAATCAAGGGTATTGTGTGTGTTACTATTGACAAATTTCACTTTATGCATATAATATTAGTCTGTCTTTAAAATTTGGTTGTTACTGTAAAGACTACATAGCTCGGTCCTGCATGTTTGCCTGGATAGCTCAGTCGGTAGAGCACATCCTTGGTAAGGATGAGGCCGTGGGTTCAATTCCCACTCCAGGCTTTTGAAAGGACGGGCTATTGGTTTGGAAAAAATTAGTTAAAAGGTTAACAATTAAATGGTTGAGTGATTTAACCATTTAGCGAGTTACCTGACTTCGATTACGGGATGGTCGCGAAGATGATGGTGATATGTTAAGATACAGTTTATCTCTGTAATCTTGTTTTAATCACTGTAATCGATAACTGAACGAAGTGATGTTATGAAGTGATGTTATAAGGAGGAATTATATGGCGAAGGAAAAGTTTGAGCGGACCAAGCCGCATGTTAACATCGGGACGATTGGTCATGTGGATCATGGTAAGACGGCGTTGACCGCGGCGATTACCAA
>JBARXC010000067.1:0-9297 GCA_049647125.1 bacterium
GAGGAATAAGGAGGAGATAATATGCGCATACGAACGAGAATGCATGGTGAATCTTATTTGATCGGTTCATAGCTTTCCGGAAATCAGAGAATAATAGTTTTTGAAATATTAAAGTGCGGAATGTGGGGTAGATATTGATATTGGATTATTGCAATAGAAGAGATTGAATAGTCCGTTATTATCCGTAAAAGCACAAATTTCATTTTTTCGTTTATCTTGCAGGATACATCCAAAAACGCCTGACAAACAATCACAAGCACTTTCAATTCCCTTCTCTATTATTTTTTTAGAAAATTTGGAAATTGAATCTCCTCCAGATTTAACGCCTTTTACAAAAAGAAACCCTTCCCATGCCACGTCAAATTTGTCGTTAGACCACCGGGACGTTTGTTTACAACTGGAAAGCTTTTCGTTTTTTAGTAGCATAGGATCTCTCACCTTCTTTTATGAGTATCAATCTATAATCTGCTCAATAAGTTTTACCACCCGCTCAGTTGCCCTTCCATCTATCTTATAAAGATACTTTTCTATATACTTCGCTCTGTTCTTTGCCAATTTTGAATCATCTTTTAGTAATTTCTCAATTACTGTTTTCAAATCTTCTTCTTTGTACACGCCTAACGCCACACCTTGCTCCACATAATCAACAGCATCTGTTTCTCCACTGAGATTTAAAATAATGACTGGTTTATTTAAGGCTACTGCTTCCATTGCGGTTGTTGAGTGCTTGGTTATCATCAAATCGCAGACAAATAATTGTTCATAAGTATCCGAGCTCTTTGGCGTTATTACTATATTCATTTCTAAATTATATTTATTTAGATAATCTTTAATCATCTTTGTATATCTTTTTTCCTCATTTGGATGTTGTTTTATAACTAATGTTACATCTTTAAAGTTTTGCATAGTCCTAAACACTGCCTTGAAATTCTTGATATTTTCTTCATTGCTTATGCCATGACATTGAGTTGTCCACAAAATAATTTTATGATTTGGATCAATCTTGTATTTTCTAAAGAATTTTTCTTTTGAATAGATTTTATTTGCAAGGTATAAAAAATCATATCTCGGTTGTCCCGTAACAACGACACTATTCTCAGGATACGTGCTCACCTCTGTTAAAACGTCTTTATAGTAATTTCCATATACTGCCTTTTTATCTGGTATTGGACAGTATGATGATTTTACACTTCCTTCTGGAGAAATCTCATCTTTTGCATGCATATACCCGGGATGAGATGAATGAATAACCCCATGCTGAATCTCCAATGTTGGAACTCCTTTGAGTTTTCCTGCAATTACAGCAGCTCTTCCAAGTTGGCAATAGCCACATGTTATCAAAACTAAATTTGGTTTCTCAACTTCAATAGCTCTTTTCATTAGTTCTATATCCAAAATAGGTGAAAAAGTACTGTACTTAAAAAGGTCCTCGAAGTAATTTTTTAATAACTCAGATAATTGATTTCCATCGTAATTTAACGAATCTATAAATTCTTTGTTATTTTTTAATTTATCCCATTCTTCTTTATACTTTTTAGATGCTTTGAATACTTTTTTAATAATGTCTGATGTCAAATAAGTCTCCACAGGTCTCCATAACCCCTCTCCTTGAACACGCTTCTCAATTATAGTCTTAAAGTCAACAAAAAACGATGAATCTTCATCTACTGCGACCACGTTGAACTTTTTATTTTGTAGGGCAGTAATAGTATCACCAAGCATTGTATCTCGATTTGCATTTTTGTTCGCTTTTTGTGGTGTTGGAAAATTTTTCCAATAACTCGTATAGCTAACTGCTAAGATTTTATGCGCGTTACGGGTTTCTGAGTGTTTGTTTTTTGTTGGTTTAGTCAGTATTTTACCAAGAATGGATCTTGTTATTGCCCTAAATATGATATAATAATTACCGAATTTTGAAATAAATTTTGGTTTATTTCTCTTAAAAGCACCTCCACCATCGTATTTTTTATTTTTTACGTAGTTTTCTACTAAATAAAATAATCCGAACTCGTAAAACCACCATAAGGAAATGCCTTCATAATTAAGGGCTTTCTTTACACCACTTTTTGTGCTTATGTTTCCGAGCATTTCTATGATTCTGGTGCTTCTCTTTTCTATTTCTTCCATACTTCAGACCCCCCATTTGCGTAGACTTTGCTCATTTCATTCAAGATATCTGAGTATTCTGTCATATTATATGTATGCCCCTGTAATCCTATTAATTTACCATCAACAACATTATAATATCGTAAATAAATATATCCTTTTTTAATAGCTTTTTTATCTTCAATAAATGCAGCATAACGTGAGTGAATACCGCCCTGGCTTAGTAATCGCTTAGATCCATACGGATTGGCATATATCTTAGCCTTATCGTAGGTACTGATTTTTAGCCATTTCGCACCATAACTCTCCTGATCGTGAACATACTTTATATCGTACTGTTCTCCTTCTGAGTTTAAAGTAATCGTACATGATGCACCAAAAAGTTGATAAATAGGACCGATCGTAAGCATACAATAAGGCATCAATATTAATAATATAATCAAATAAGCTCGAATTTTCGAACCATTTTCACTGCCAACGCTTTTGCTTGCAAAAACGGTTTCTTTCTTAGCACAGGTTCTTTCTTTAGAAAGAAAGTGTTTTGATAGGGACATGCCACCTATGATGAAACAAACAGATAAGATAACTATTGCAAGAGAATATAGTCTATAAATGTCATATCCTTTTGAAAGATGAGGGAGCGCAACCATAATTACCACTAATCCCACACACAGCAATACTATTATTAAATACTCCATTTCAAATTTCGTTTTCAAAAAATCCGGTTTTTTGTGTTTTACATTAGATATAGATACCATTTCTTTATATCTCTTAATCATGGTAAGCACTCCAATACCTATAAAAATGAATGTACCCCATGTAAAAACAAGATTTACTCTGCTTAAGATGGGATTTATAGGTTCCAGACCAACTAACTGCTTATAATCTTCTGCTCTCGATTCCTCGATAAAGAACCGGTTTAAATTATTGAGTGTCTTTTCCACAAAACTAACACCTGCAGTAAACCCGGTCTCTGTTACTTGAGAATACCAGAAGAAGATCAAAGCAAAGAATAATACAACAATCGTTAAACTCATCATTTTTTTAAACGTAAATTTCTTCAAAAGTATCTCTACTCCTATAAGAGTCCCGATCATAACAAAGAAGAATATGTATGCGGTTGCATAGTGGGATACCATGCATGACGCCATAAATACGATGAATAAAATCCTTTTTTTCAATGGATCTATCTTATCACTGAAAAGTGTCATCATTGCAAGCGCAAAGAATAATATCGCGGTATTCGTACGTGCGTTGGATGCAGTCAATAAAAAAATGGCCTGAAACATGAAAAAACACGATGCAAGAAACGCATATCCCTCTCCTACATATTTCTTTGATATAACGTATATCACCAACGGAGAAACAGAATATATCAACGAATAAAGAATTTTGAAGAGAAATTCTGGGCTTATGTTTAAGATAGATTTGTATATCGTTGGTAATATTGAAATAACTAAACATGCGTCTAATGCATCACCCATTGTAAATACCTCCCAATGTAAGTTATCTAATGTAGTCTGAAAAAGATAAAATTCCTGATGTGTATCCGTTCCTATAATATGATTTGATCTCAACGATAACAAAAGCAAAAGCGATATACTTATTAAAAATATCACAACTGGATATAGTCTCTTTGGAAATTTTTGATTGAAAAGACAGACAAAAACAACATAAATCGGAATTAAAAATAGCAGGAATATCAAAATGATATTATTATCTGCCGTGTTCATCATATGCATTCCAAATATGCTTAAAGCCGGAAATAAAATCGGAACGATCAAAAATGCCTTTTCTGATGCGGTTAAATTGAGATTTGGAAGAGAAAAGACTTTATCTTTATTTGTTCTACATGCAATGATTGCAAATACAATGAATGCGATATTAAATGAGATTAAAAGAGAAATAGTTGATAATGGCGTTTCATAACCAAGACTTGGCAACAAGTTATTTATAAATAATCCAAAGAACATAAGAAAAGAGATGCTTAGTCCTACTGTTAATACAAGCTTTTCAATCGATCCTATTTTGTTTAATTTCAGAGCCTGTAAAATTAATAATCCTGGTAAAACAGTGAGAAAAAAGAATCCAAGGATTTGACGCAAGAAGGGGATATTTAAAAGGATGGCTACGTCTGCTGAGATAAGTAGTCCTATGGAGAGCAAGAAGAAGTTTCTATCATCCAAACTCGTAAGCATGTCAATCCTTCTCATATACAGCTATCAAGAACCTCCGCAAACTTCCTCGCCATCTCTCGGTAGCTGTATTTATTGATTTTCTCTATGTCTCCGTTATAACTTATTTTGCCTTTGAGTTTATATTCAGAGTATAGTTCTCTGAGAATATTCTTGATATCTTCTACTGACGGAGCATACATGCCAGATTTAGTTTCATCAAGTAGTCTCTCTATCACATCGTTACCAAAACCTCCTGTGGCGAGTATAGGTCTTTGTGCCGCCAAGTATGTGAAGACCTTTAATGGATAAACCCCTTTCTCCCGTTGGTCTTCCCAGTTTAAGAGCAATAATAGCTGCGACTCCCTTTGTTTCTCAAAAGAAATCTCTCTGGGCACCATTCCATAATACCTGGCAATATCCGATAACCCATACTTTCTGATCTCACTCGGTAACCAGTCTCTCTCAGGACCGTAAAATCTAACCTCAACATCTTTTGGTTCCATCGTTCCATCAGAGATTAAATCTCGTAAGGCAGTGAAAAGTTTTGAAGGGTCCTGCTTTCCTGTTACTATTCCACCTGTGTAGGTGATAGTAAATTTAGGTATTAGACCCAAATGCTTTGTGTTCATTTGTACCGGATCAAAACCATTAGTGATTGTGTATGTCGTCTTCCCTCTATGGAGTATACTCAACTTTTCTGCCCAAAGCTGAGAAACAGTCACTAAAGCATCTGCTGGTAGTAGTGTCTTTAGTTCCAATCTTCGATCAAATAAATTTCTTATAGGCCCGTAGGGGTAATCGTGGTGCTGTGACCAAAGATCACGGAAATCCGCGACCCACGGAATTTTATGCTTGATTTTCAATTCCTTAGCAATAAGATGGCTTGTTATTGGTAAGAAACAGCTGATCATTGCATCTATATTCTCATTGTTTAAAATCTCGCTACCTGCTTTAACCGCATATTTGTACCAACCTTTCTGCGCATCGGGATAAGCGATAATTTCTCCAAGAAAAATTAGGATATAATCCAGCAACGATTTTTTATTTTTATGCGTGGTTATCCAAAATTGTTTTTTCACACCTACTTCGAGTTTGAGTCCAACTCGTTTCTTCCACATGCCTATAACATCATAGTAAGGAGTTTGTATAACCCTAAATTTTGCGCTGTGATTCCCAGGCAGTTTTGTTGTCAAGATTATAGGATCCCAGTCAAATTCTGGGAGATACTTAGCCAGACCATGCATGCGGAAACCACCTGTATAAGAATCTGGTGGAAACTTATAAGATATTATTAATACTTTTTTCATCAAATCACCTTAAGGAGGGAATGTTTAAGAAGATGGCGGTCTTCCAATATCCTTTTATACCTTTCAACCGCAGTTTTACAACTATATTCTTCGTCTTCTACATTTAGAATGCTATAACTGACGCTTTTTAGCTTCTCTAATATTTTTCCTATTGCCCTTCCATACGTATCCCCGTTCACTTTTTATTACAGTAAAACGAATAAGCTTTGGATACTTTTAGATTTATTATTTTCGTTGCGAATTTAATCTGGAAGTATAGGTTCAATAGATTTCTAATCTTTTTAAATGTATATGAATGTGGATGGGGTATATCTTTCAGCCAATTTAGCTTCTCCCTCACCACATGATAGAGGTATATAGGGTAAAGAAAAACATTTATTTCAAAAATAAGTATGCCATTAGATTTTAGAACTCTATGCATCTCTTTTAGGCATAAGATAGGATTTTCAGTATGGTCTAAAACATTGATGCAAAAAGCCACATCAATAGACTCGGATTTTAAAGGTATTTTTTCTGCACTTCCCCTTATATAAATTGTTAAAGTATCTGGCTTAAATTTTCCACCAGACCCCCAAAAAACATCAATTAAAGGGTCTAAACCTATTTTTATTTTGCATTCATTTCTTATATAATGCACAACGCCTTTTGGGCCACATCCGACGTCAAGAACAACTTTATCGCTAAAATCTATATTTGGAATAAATTTCATCTTCCATTTTTTTTCTTCCTCTTCGGTTACATTCCAGGTATCCCAAAAAAGTTCCTCCTCTTTTTGTGCTTCAAGCCATCTCTCATATCTCTTATTCATCTTCTTACCTCCTTACATCGCGCAAGAGCATTCTTATATCTTCTAATAGCAGCCCCGTAAGTGTATTCCTCTTCTATTAGTTTATAAGCATTTTTCACAATTCTATCTAAATCAGGATAATTTAAAACCCTCATAACACTTTCTGCAATGCATTCTGGTGAGTTATCTTCCATGATAAACCCAGTTTCAGCATCTTTTATTACATCGGGTATTGCTCCAACTGGAGTTGCCAAAACTGGTGTGCCACAAGCCATCGCCTCAAGTATAATATTAGGTAAACCCTCATAGGTAGAAGGAAGAACGCACAATTTTAATTCGTTAATAAATTCTGGAAAAGAATCTTCAGGAACATGTTCAATAATTTGTACAGTATCACTGTCAACATGATCCATCAAGATAGATTTGACCTCGTTAAGGAGAGGTCCTTTTCCTACTATAACGAAGTGTAACTCTTTACAAAATTCGAGTATTTGCCTAACAGCTAAAGCGAACTCAATTGCTCCCTTTCTTTTGTCCAAGGTAGCAATAAAACCAACAATGTTTTCTCTCATTGTGTATGGTTTTGTAAATCGATATTTTTTATCTACAAATTGAGGACATACATAAGTTTTTGTTTGATAGGGTTCGATGCGATTTTGATAAATAATGCTCTTACCTTCTACTATAATATAATCTGTTAAGTCTAATACTATTTTTCTAGTACTCCATAACACGAAAAACTTAAGTCTTGCAATAAGTCCGGATTTAGAATACTCAGAATAAATGTCTTGAGCTTCGTATAAGAAAATTTTCTTTCCCATAATTTTTGCAAACAGGACTGGAACAAACATTATAATAGGAAAAACAAAAACAACATCAACTTTCTTAGTGTATCTAACTAATCCAATGGTAAATCCAAATTGTGCCATTAAAAAACCTAATAAAGCTGTAAGATTCGATCTCTTGATACTTTCTATTTTTCTAACAAAACGTGTTGTTCCGATGACATGTATTTTTCTATTTTCGATATCTATCTCTCCATCATTTATTATATATACTTCCTGAGCTATTTTGCTGATTACTTTAGAAAACTTGAGAAGAAATTTCCCTGAACTAACATTTGTAACAGGATTTCCAATGATTGCTATATTCACTTTAACTTACACCTCCTCTTTTAAGCACGCTATGCACAGAGAAAACCACTCACGACCAATAACATCCCAGTCAAAGTACTCAACCGCGGTTTCTCGAGCTTTTCTTGATAAGCTCTCGATTAAGGAAGGATCTTCGCATAAGAGTTTAATTGCATTGATATAAGACCCTGCATCTGGAGTACAGAGGATTCCATTTTCTAAATACTTTATGGTTTGAGATATTTCACCAACGTCGCATGCGACTATTACTTTTCCTGATGCCATAGCTTCAAGTTCTGCCAAACCCAACTCTTTTTGAAAAAATAAAGCTATCTGAACCATTGATAACCACAGATCGAGCTCATCCCTTGGTACCCAACCTAAATGTTCAACATTAGGTAAATTTGAGAAATATTGTTTGTACGGGCCATCACCCATTATTATAAACCGGACATTAGGTAGCTCCCTCCTCGCCGCATGAACTACGTCTAAAAGCAGCGGAACTCCTTTTTCATCAGTTAATCGACCTATAAACCCTACTCTTATGGAGTCGCATTGATGGTTCATTTTACTAATTAGCTTGAGCATATTCACATCCACACCGCCGCTTATTACATGGATTTTTGCCGGGTCGATACCAAAATCAATCATGCCACCCCTTATGGAGTTGCTTTGAGTTCGTATGCAATCGGAGAGTTTGCATATCAGTTTACCAGTATTGAGATTGAGGATGTACATAAATTTTTGGGGTAATGTCCTCTTCGCCGGAGTGAGATAAGGACTGATCCATGGATAGGTATTTCCCTCTGAGTATATTATTTTTATCTTCATTATTTTTGCTAATAGTGTGGATAAAAAACCTGGCAGTCCGTTATGTACTATGACTAGCTTTAGTTTTTTCCTTCTTAAAGTCATCACCTTCATTGCTGTTAAACACGAATAAATATGTATTAAAAAAAGAATCCTGTACACTTCCAACGTAGATCTAAGCGGATAATTTTTTACGGCAGGGAAATAAACTTGTTCAATAGAGAATCGCTCATTTATACGTATGGTTTTGCAATATTTTTTGTAAACAGGACTTAGTATAACCACATTAAAATACTTAGATAACTGAATGGCGACCTGATAATCTATTTCTTCAATGCCACCCCCCCTTTTTGTTCCCGCTTCGAGTAAAGACGGGCTAATTATACAAATGTCTACAATATTCATGTTAAGACCTCGCAAAATGATGGATTTAACATGTGTATTCTCATTTTTTATCCCCTATTTTAAGCATTCAATCGCCACTTCTAAAGCTTTTAGACCATCTTCACCAGTGATTGGCGGCTCTTCATCATTTCTAACTGCTCTTGAAAATGCCTCCAACTCAATCTTTAAAGGCTCACCAAATGAGACACTTAGCTCCTTTACCACGTACGAACCATCTTCTTTATATTTACTGTATTCAGATACTTTTTGGTCGATAAACAATCCTTTTATAAATTTCTCCTTTGTAGCGATATTTATCTCTCATATTTTAAACGGCGTTAGCCAATTAGTAGTTATATGCGTCAAAACACCATTTTCCATCTCAAAAGATAAAATTGCAAAATTTTCATTTTTAGAAATATTCTTTGACGTTAGACTGTATATTTTCTTAAATCCCGAATTTGTTAAATATCTGATAAGGTCAATATCATGAGTTGCTAAATCGATCACAACACCTACGTCCCTAATCCGAGGTGGAAAAGGTCCAACTCTTGTAACATCAATTGAAATAATATCGCTATTCCCTATACCCC
>JBARXC010000068.1:0-25030 GCA_049647125.1 bacterium
GGCAACTGGATTAAAAAGCAGGACAAAGAAGAAGCAGCACGAGCGTACGAGCGAGCGTTTGAGCTGGTCGATCTTACCGTGGCATTTGCAAAACGCAGGGTTTTTGTAAAGGAGTTGTTGCGCTGGCGTGAGCTGCTGGCCGCTGAATATTCGAACAAAGAATACAGGGAGAAGGAGAATAAGAAACTCTTGACTACGTTGATAACCCTGAATCCTGATGCTTATAGAGCATTTCATGAATTAAAGATATAGTCACTGAGTAATTGGGTAATTAAGTAATTAAAAGACTTTTAATATACTGGTTGGCTAATATCCTTGCCACTGATAGCTATGTTGTGTCAAATATTACTGTTCGAGCGGAGTCGAGAACCATGTCATTGCGAGGTGACGAAGTCACCGCGGCAATCTCATGAACAACAATTTTGTCATCAAGTAACTAAGTAACTAGGTAATTATATCATTGTAATCATTGTTTTAATCACTGGAATCGATTTAGCCGTAGGCTAAACAAGGAGGAAATATGAAGTATATAATTACCATTGCATTAATCCTCATGGTATTAATGCAATGTGGTGGTCAGAAGGCTAAAGTAGTAGGTCTTGTTGAGGTCGGTTCAGTATACGGTTTTGTCACAGATGAAACTCAGTTACCCATAGCTAAAGCACAAGTTTTAGTCGCTGGTGATAGAGAGTTCATAGCTTTCACCAATGATGCAGGTTATTTTATTTTTGATGATATCATCCCTGGTAAGTATAATATTGTTGTTACCAGAAGCGGTTATGCGCCGGAGAATCTCGATATCAAAGTGAGCAAATATGAACTGAACGAACTGAATATTGTGTTGATAAAATCGGAAAAGCAGGGCGGCATGATCTCTGGTATGGTGGTTGATTATATCTCAAAAGAGCCGCTTGTTGTAGAAGTTATGGTTACAGATCTTGGATTAACAACTGCAACAGATTCGTCTGGTAAGTTCACTTTTGAAAATTTAGATCCTGTAACTTATTTACTCAAAGTTCAGGCCATGGATTATATAACATCGCACACTGATGTTACTGTTCAGCCCGATGAAAACGCAGAAATAGTCGTGCATTTGATCAGGGGTGGGACAGTAATTACCTTAGAAGGTATTGAATTTGAATTTGGCAAAGCAGTGATCAAAAAGGCATCAAGCCCTACGCTCGATATGGCAGCAGCTATTTTGACCAACCATCCGGAAATTGAAGTTGAAATCCAGGGACACACCGATAGTATCGGGACTGCTGAAGCTAACCTTAAATTATCGCAAGCCAGGGCAGAAGCAGTACGCGATTACCTCATCGATATCCATATGATCGAACCGGTACGTTTAATACCTATTGGCTATGGCCAGAGAATGCCCGTTGCTGACAACGCTACCGAAGCCGGCAGAGCTAAGAATCGCAGGGTTGACTTCGTCGTCTTGAAGGATTGATAAAAATCTTTAGCCGTATTCGTGATTCGTTTTTCGTGCTCGTAATTTCAGATTATAACGAATACGATTTACAAGATACGAGTACGATTAGTCCCCTAATTCATCAGGCTACATGAAATTATTTCATCGAGGTCAAGCGTAAGTATTGAAGTATTGAGGGAAGAATTGAAGCGACCCGACCCCAATAACTATGTAGTGATTGGATGTCATTGCGAGGAGTCCCGAGTTTATCGACGTACGACGCGGCAATCTTATCCATGTCATTCTCTGACTTGCTGTTGTCCTGAGCTATCTGTCGAAGGGCATGTCCTGAGCAGAGTCGAAGGGATCAGGGAATCCAGAAAGATTTATCCTTTACACTATGTTCTTTGCACCATGCACAATACTCCGCTTCCCAAATGCCGGGCGATCCAGAATCCTGGGTAAATTACGGAAGAGCAAATTATCACACGGAAATGGATGAAGTTACATTCAAGTTTCAAGTTTCGAGATTTGACCCCACGGGCTCGCGTCATTATTCCCTCGCCCCCAATAACTGTCTTATTAAAATAGTACTTGACAGAAGGATGAAAATAGGCTAATATGTCCTTGCAGGAAGGAGTAAATGCTAAACCGAGAAAGCATTAAAGAAATCATATTATCTAACGAGGATTTCATACTGAATGAAATAAGGATCATAGTTCCGAGAGATGGTGTTGTACTGCCACGTGAATTACGAAAAGTTGCCATAATTCATGGTATTCGCCGATGTGGCAAGTCATTCGTTTTGTTCGATATTTTCAAGAAAAACCGTGATATTGCGTTATACATTGATTTTGAGGATGAGCGGTTAGCAGGTGTTACATCCAGGGATCTCAGCAAAATAAAAGAGAGTTTTTTTGAGTTGAAACCGCATCTACTGCGCCGTCGCAATGTCGTATTTTTATTTGATGAGATTCAAAGTGTGCCTGATTGGGAAAAATTTTGCCGGCGTTTGTGTGAAAAAGACAGTATAAGGGTGTTTGTTGCCGGTTCTTCTTCGAAAATCACTCCCCGTCATATCCACACTTCACTGAGAGGACGAGCGTGGGGTATAGAACTCTTTCCATTTTCCTTCCGGGAATTCCTGAAAGCGCAGAACCTGGTTATTGAAAAGACCATCTATACGAAAGATAAAGTGAAGATAAAGAATTCCTTTGCTGAATACTTCGAATGGGGTGGGTTTCCTGAAGTTATTCTTCTTAAGTCGGATTTCGCAAGAAGAAAAGTGCTTAAAGAATATTTTGATGCCATGTTCTTCAAGGATTTACTGGATAAATACAGGATAACCAATATTCATCTCATTGATACTCTGAGGGAAAATCTGTTTTCGACGTTCGGGCGAAAGTTCTCGCTTACTTCATTCTACAGGAAATATCATACCCAGTTTCCTTTTTCAAAAGATACGTTAGCTACTTATTATCGCTATTTTTTGGACAGTATGCTGATTTATGAAACCAGGTTGTTCGCTTCGTCAGCATACCGTAGAATGAGAAATCCACCGGTGATCTATGTCGCCGATATTGGTTTAGCTAAAAGGGTTAAATCAAGTGACCGGGGTCATTTGCTCGAGAATCATGTGTTCTTAGAGTTGAAAAGAAGAGGAAGTGAGTTATATTATCGTAATGAAAAGACAGAATGCGACTTCATAGTGAAATCGGATGACGGTGTTGAGGTTATGCAGGTGACTTATGAACTGAATGATGAAAATCAGGATCGTGAAATAGATGGCTTGGTGGATGCATGCAAGACTCTCAAAAAACGACAGGGGACAATCGTAACCATGGATCAGGAAGACGAATTCAAAGTAAGAAAAACGAATATTCGGATTGTTCCTTTTTGGAAATGGGCGATTCAATGACGATTTCAGGAGCAGATCAGATGATCCAAACCACGTTAGAAATAAACAGTGAGGTTTGATGTTCTACTGCATTACACCATGCGCTTTGCACTATGCACAATACTCCGCTTCCCAAATGCCAGGGAATCCAGTTTCCCAGAGTCATTCTCTGGCTTGCTGTTGTCCTGAGCGGAGTCGAAGGGCATGTCCTGAGCAGAGTCGAAGGGCCTGTTCTGTTAGTACTGAGTGTAATCGAAGTAACCAGGGAATCCAGAATCCTGGATAAATCACGGAAGAGCAAATTATCACACGGAAATGGATGAAGTTACATTCAAGTTTCAAGTTTCGAGATTTGACCCCATGGGCTCGCGTCATTATTCCCTCGCCCCTTTGGGGAGAGGGGAAGGGTGAGAGGGGATACTCCAAACGAGTATTACGGGTTTCACTATAAATCCTTGACACGTTGCGCTATTTGGTTAAAATAAAATTATGTTAATAGAATATATTGAAGCAGCATTAAAACGAGCTCACTATGAAATCATTGAAGATGAGGAACCGTTCTATGGTGAAATTCCTGGTTTCAAAGGTATTTGGGCAACAGGAAAAACTCTTGAAGAGTGTAGAACAAATTTGAAAGAGATTTTAGAGGGCTGGATATTATTGAGTATCCAGAAAAAACTTCGCTTACCAAAGATTGGTAAACTCGTCGTAAAACCTCTACAAATCGTTAAAGTCTAATAATTTAAAGACCAAATTGTCAAAACTTACGCCAATATCACGCATAGACTTAATAAAACGGTTACGCAAGTTTGGATTCGTAGGTCCGTACCGAGGTGGTAAACACCAGTTTATGATTAAAAACGACATCAGGTTGACATTACCTAATCCACATCGTAAAAAGGTTGCTATTGATTTGTTAGTAAGAATTCTTCGTCAGGCAGGTATTTCTAAATCTGCATGGTCAAAATGAATTTCACCATTACACGCTCCTGTCATTCCCCGACATCCTCTGACTTACTGTTGTCCTGAGCTATCTGTCGAAGGGCATGTCCTGAGCAGAGTCGAAGGGCCTGTTCTGTTAGTACTGAGTGTAATCGAAGTAACCAGGGAATCCAGAAAGATTTATCCTTTACACCATGCACTTTGCACCATGCACAATACTCCGCTTCCTAAATGCCAGGGAATCCAGTCCACAATGTCATTCCCCGACTTGCTGTTGTCCTGAGTTATATGTCGAAGGGCATGTCCTGTTAGTACTGAGTGTAATCGAAGTAACCGGGGAATCCAGTGTAATTATCTTATGCCAATGATTTATAAATATAAAAATGGAGTTGAATGAGCAAATTATCACACGGAAATGGATGGAGTTACATTCAAGTTTTCAGGTTTCGAGATTTGACCCCATGGGCTCGCATAAACAAGATATCGAATGAGAAATCCACTGGTGAATCCAGTCTACAATGTCATTGCGATCAGCCTTAGGCGGAGAAGCAATCTCGCACAATCGATCAAAACGCTCTAAATGATCCAAACCACGTTAGAAATAAACAGCGAGATTTGATGTTCTACTGCATTACACCATGCTCTTTACACTATGCACAATACTCCGCTTCCCAAATGCCAGGGAATCCAGTATCTTCGAGTCCTGAGTTCTAATTCTTATGTCTCTAAGTCAAGCGTAAGTATCGAAGTATTGAGATGACCTGACCCCAATAACTAACCTATGGGTATAATTACCTACGTACTTACACGCATTTCCCGCAATTGCAGAGACCTTGTATTTTATTATCTTTACTTGACACAATCATTATATTTGGTATATTTATTTTGATTTTTTGTGCGTTTATATGGAGGAAATGCAAGAGAACGTGAGCTTGGTCCATGAATCATACAATAGGAACCTGGTTAGTACTGTTACTGACAAGAGCGGTAGCTTTGCTTTTCTTGTTGAAAAGCAAAGCTTCACTAAGCACTAAGGACTAGACAGTAAGCAGTATGAAAACAACATACCATGGATACAAGGATTTAAAAGTATATAAACTCGCTTATAAACTGGCAATGGAGATATTTGTTTTAACAAAAACATTTCCCAACACAGAAAAATATTCACTTACTGTTTAGTGCCTACCATCCCAAAGGGAGAATGAAATGAAATATATTCTGACGATTGTTTATGTATTTGCTGCAACGACAGCATACGCAGAGTTCAACCGCACGAGCGGTCTTATCGATATCCCTGCGGCGCGCATTTTACCGCATATGGGTTATCGTATCGGACTCGATGGAACAGTGCCGCTTGGTTCGGCACCGGGCAATGAGGATTTTGAGGGTAATATTCATATGGCATTGGGACTGGGTGATCGATTGGAAGTTTATCTTGATGTTCTTTCATTCTCGGATTTCACCCCGGCAATCGGGTTTTGCCATAATCTTCTGGGCGGTGATGTAATTGCCTTATCCTGGGGCATTCATCAGCTATCATATGCGCTTGATATCTCGGAAGTCGGACACGGCGATTCCACAGGCTGGCATGATGACCTTATGTATTATGCCGGCGATTATGAAAAGCCGTTTGAGCTCGGCTCCGCGTTTATTGTGGCAACCTATTCGGCAACTGAGCGTTCGCATGCGACAATCGGCATTGGCAGGGGTAGATATGTCGGGTATGGAACTCATTCTCATTATTTCAACTCGAACTTCCATCATGAAAAAGGCGGTGATTGGGCTCTCGGGTTGATTGCCGGTGTTGAAATATTATTTAGCGACCGGATATCGTTTCTGTTCGAAGGTGACAGTCGTGATCTCAATCTGGGTTTGAAATTCCGGTTCTTGCCGGTTGAGATCGGTATTGCAGTGAGTAAATTCGAATGGGTAATGTGGTCGGATATGAGTGATTACCAGCCGAGGTTTGCCGCATCAATATCATACCTGCCGCCTAAGAAAGAGGAACAACCCGTATACGGCATGATCGCCGGTACGGTATACGACACTCAGGGGGCCGTAATCGCAGGTAAGGTCAGTATCCTCGATTCAGACTATGAACCGGGGATTATTGATCCGGATGTCGGGACATACAATTTTATGAAAGTCGGACCGGGTGTTTACGAACTGTTTGCGAGCGCCAAAGGTTATGTCGGTTCCGGGAAAATAATAAAAGTCATTGCCGGCGAGACAACGATTTGTGATTTTGCTCTCTTCAAAGAAATTCCAAAAACAGGGAACATAAATGGTAAAGTGGTTGATCTGAAAACCAATGAACCTTTGATTGTCCGTTTATCAATCCCTGAAACAGATAAGACTACCGAGTCTGAGGCAGATGGCGATTTTGAGTTCACTGCCCTTGCACCGGGTATATACAATATCAAAGCAGAGGCACTTGACTATGAGACCGGTGTTTATCCCGTAGTGGTGTATGAGGGGAAACAAAGTGATCTGCTCATCAAGATGGTCAAACAAGGTATGGTTATAACCTTAAAAGGCGTGAAGTTTGATCTGAACAAGGCAACACTGAGACCCGAGTCGTATCCGATTCTCGATGAGGCAGCAGGGATAATTACAAATCACCCTGAAATATCGGTTGAAATTCAAGGGCATACGTGCTCGCTTGGAAGTGAATCCCATAATCTGGAATTATCTGCCGGTCGGGCAAATTCAGTGCGTGATTATCTGATTGAAAAAAACATGATCGAGCCGCACCGGCTTATTGCCCGCGGTTATGGCGAAACTCAACCTGTCGCGGATAACAGAACTGAGCTCGGGCGCCGGCAAAACCGCCGGGTGGATTTTGTGGTTTTGAAAGATTAGTCATTCTCTGGTTTACTGTAGTCCTGAGCAGAGTCGAAGGGCATGTCCTGTTAGTACTGAGTGAAATCGAAGTGAGCAGAGTCGAAGGGACCAGGGAATCCAGTATCGACGTGGCAATTTGTCATTGCGAGGCATCAACAATGACGAAGCAATCTCACTTATGTCTCTAAGTCAAGACCTGACCCCAATAACTACAATGTTATTCCACGACATCCTCTGGTTTGCCCACGCAGAGCGGGGCTTGATAAGACAATCCAGCACAAGAAAAACTAAATAGACAAAAGAGACCAAAAAAACCAGAAAAACTAGAGCATGAGCTTAAAGAAAACAATCTTAAAAAACTTTGCTTCATTAAAGACCTCTACAATGCTATTGCCATATTAAATATGTTAAAGAGCAACTCAAACCCAATGCGCATTGTGATAACGCATGGATTGCCAGATGATAATCCAGGGGGCTGCGCAATTGCGCTTGGTATGATCCGAGCACTAAAACTCAAATTTCCAAATAGTGTGATATCCCTCATCTCATATTATGGAGATCAAAAGAAGTTACCAAAGATACATAGATATCTTTTAAAGAATTTTCCGGATCTGGAATTGCTTCCCACACCTATCCCAAGCAGAATAGAAGCGTATAGTGGTTCTCTCCCATTTGCAAGATATCTAAGGGGTATAAAATGGATTACTGGAATAGTCTGTAGTACAATGAAGTTATTGCTCCCAGCTGTTTGGTTAAGATCAAAGACATATAATAGGATAAAACAAGCTGATATTGTGCTCAGTAGAGGTACACAGATATTCTACGATAAGCCAAGGTTTCCCATGCGCAATTTTATATCACTTTACTGGATAACTTATCCTATATTAATAGCAAAAAAACTCCGTAAAAGGTACGTAATATATGCTCATTCTTTCGGACCATTGAAAAAACCTAGTTCAGTTTGGTTAATAAAAAAGGTTCTTCAATTAGTGGATTTAATCTTGGTTCGGGAGAATATCTCAAGGAGATTCTTGTTATCCTTGGGAATTTCTGACAAAAAGATCGTAGTTGTTCCTGATGCTGCTTTTGGTATCGCTCCTTCATCAGAGGAAACTACCCGTGAGATCGTCAACAGTCTGGAACTGCCGTTTCGCAAATATCTAACAGTTACAGTAAGAAAATGGAGAGATGCTTGTGATAGTACACCTTTTCTAAACAAGATGTCACAGCTCATTGACAGTATACTTGAAGCGAATATGGTTGAGAAGTGTGTTATTGTAACTCATGTCCGATGTGGTCCAGCTTCGTCCGAGGACGATACACATGTCAGTCAGAAATTATTCGAATTAATTCGTAATAAGGATAAAACTATGTTGATAAATAAAGAATTTTCACCGGCTGTCCTGGTATCACTATATAGTGGCGCAAAGTTAATGATTGGCACAAGACTTCATTCAGTGTTGATGGCTTTAATTGGAGGAACACCCTCAATAGCAATATCCTACTCTGGACCAAAAACACACGGTATTATGCAGATGTTAGGAATGCAAGAATTTGTTGTGAACATGGGGGATTTGGATACAAACAGAACCCTGAATTTAGTATGCAAATTAGTAGACAATAATTCAAAGTGGCGGAACATGATATCTAAAAAGGTATCCTATGTACGTGAGCGAGCACTCACAACACCAGATTTGCTATTTCAAGAAAGGATATAATAAGCTCTCATGGTAATACGCAGGGAACCAATCCGAAAATTCATATACGATAATATAATTGTTGCATTTGCGAAAATACTATTACGTCTGAGGGGTTTAGTAGTTCTACCTCTAATTGTTAAATTAATGGGTACAACATACTATGGTTTATGGATACAAATTATTCTTTTTGCTGGTTTGTTAACGACATTGGCGGAGTTTAATCTCCATCAATCATTGGTTCGATTTATCCCTGAGGAAAAGGAACATAGTGGTATTGCTACGATGTATTTTTCACAATTATCAGTAATTTTAGTAACCTCTATTGCCCTCATTTTGGTAGTCCTTTTTCTTTCTAATACAATCTCTAATCTTATATTGAAAAATGCTGCCTGGGCACATTATATAGTGCTTGGAGCTTTTATAATTCCCTTTGAGTGTATTAATATAATTAACCTCCATTATTATCGAGGGTCAGGACGTATAAAATTCTATTCTATCGCAAATGTTATCGTTCCTTTCACAGAGGTTTTAGGTTTGATTTTCGTATTACTTCTTACACGTTCATTCACCTATGTTCTATTATTTACGATTGGGATACGCGCATTTTATGCGCTTATCTTTACGATACATATAGTATCCTTAACTGGTCTTGAAAAACCCAACTGGATAACCACTAAGAGAATGTTGTCTTATAGCGCTCCTTTGTTTTTATCAGCTATTTCATTGTGGTCTTTGGATAAAATGGATCGTTTTTTTATTGGGGGTTATTTGGGGGCAAATGATGTAGGTATATATAGTGCATGCTACAGTCTGTCAGGCGTTGTTCTTTTATCGCTTGCTCCTTTTCAGATTACTCTGCTGCCAAAAATTTCTGAACTATGGGGAAATAATAAAGAAACAGCACAGAGATATTTGCATTACAGTTTGAAAGTATTTCTTATTTTGTCTTTTCTTTCGATCGCTGCTCTTGTTGCTTTATCAAAGCCGATATTATTATTGCTTTCGAATGCTGAAATCGCGGCAGATAGTACTTTTCTCACGTTATTAATCGGAGGTGGATTAATATTGTGGGGAGTGAGCGTCATGCAAATAATGATTCTTCACGGTGAAAAAAAAACAGGTACTATTGGTATTATAAGGTTCATTAGTGCAATTTTAAACATTGTTCTCAACTTATTATTAATTCCAAATTTTGGGATAGAGGGAGCAGCTATTGCTACGCTGATTAGTTATACATTTGCATTCGTCTTATATGGTATATCAGGTTCAAAGATAATGCAGATCCCGGTTGACTATATGAAATTATTGGTGGTTATTGGTACTAGTTCATTGATTGGTTTATTCCTGTATTTACTGGCTGGCGCCATAACAGACTTTTGGGTAATAATACCACTAACTCTGCTATGTTCAATCTTCTATTTTATTATACTAAAGTTATTGAATGTTATTGATAAAAAAGATATAGCGCTGTTAAAAAGCGCATTCCCCAAATTTAAACCGTGACAAAAAAACCGAGAGTGAAAGTACTTCATATAATTGGCAAATGCGATATAGGTGGCATGGAAAGAAATTTTTATTTATTAGTGAAGAAATTGGTTGAAGATCATGATTTAGAGATTGGTGTTTTGTTCAGCCAATCTACGGGGTATTACTATAATGCTATTAAAAAGCTTGGCTGTAAAATTATTATTGTGAAACTTAGACGGGGATTTGATTTAAGCAAAACATTATTAGCAGCAAACTATATGCGCCAATATGACATACATCATTTTCATAATTCGGCTTTCCCATTTATTATTGCCAGTATAATTTCATCAAAGGGATATCGTATACTTACATGCCGAGGAGGCAGACATCAATTTAATCTGATTAAACAGTTTCGAGAACAACTTGTCAAATTTCTTATACACTTTTTTTTCCACAGTATTACTGGTAATACTAGACATGCAGCGAGAGTAGCATCGGAACTATATAGAATACCAATGAGTAATATCAAAGTCACCTATAATGTTTTGGATTTCGATTCTATCCATGCGAAAGTTTCCAAAACCGAAGTACGACAAGAATTAGGTATCAAAAATGAATTAGTAATTGGCAGTGCAGCTAACTTTAAAAAATGGAAGCGATTAGATATACTAATAGAACTTTTAAGTAGACTGACGGGCGATGACAATAAATTGCTACTAATTGGTGACGGCTCCGAGAGTAGACACCTCTATTCCTTAGCCTGCAAACTTGGTGTTGTTGATCGCGTCATCTTTGCCGGTATGAAAAAGGCCATTTTCGATTACATGAATGCTATTGATATATTCATACTTCCATCAAACACTGGAGAATCTTTCGGCAATGCTGCTGTTGAAGCTATGGTTCTGGGGATTCCCACTATCGTGCTCGAAGATGGTGGTGGTTTAACAGAACACATCATAGCCAACAAAACAGGCTATATAGCTACATCATTTGAACATCTTGCAGATATTACTTTAAGACTAAAAAAGAGCGCTACCTTAAGAAAAACCGTAGGATTAGCTGGCAAAGATCATATCATCAACAAATACGATCCTTTGAAAACATCAAAGGTCTACAAGGATTTATATACCTCTTTTGCTCTTAATTAATAATTACATGAATAAACTTTTAGTTGATATTTTCGCTTGTCCTTATGATAAAGGAAAGCTGGAAGTAATAATTTTAAATACAGGGAGTCATTCAATTAAGCAGGGTCTTTTTTATTGCAGTAAGTGCAATGATGTTTTCCCGATTATTGATGGAATTCCACGTTTCCTTATAGCAGGGGATATTGATGCATTAGATCAAAAAGAATGGGATAATTTCATACATTCAAAACATATGAATAGATTACCTAAGAGATATCTGCAATTATTTACGAGGAAAATTGAGGATGTGAAAGAAAGAACCACAAAGCATGCATGGACAATTGAGGAAAAGTCATACTGGGAGAGTATTTATAATACGACAAAGGATGAAAAAACAAAATACACTGATGGTTTAGGAAGGGTGGTTGGAAATCGTCGCTATATACGTGAATTATTGATTTTCTCCAAATTAAGACAATCAATAGAGGGTAAAATTCTTTTAGAAGTCGGGTGTGGAGGATCGAGAAATATTAAGCAACTTCTGGATCCTGCCACATATAATTTTTACTATATAGGTTTGGACCTTTCAATAAAAGCCTTAAAGCGCGCTCTCGACAATATTGATGGAATTTTTGTACAAGCGAATTTAGAATATTTGCCGTTTAAAGATAATTCTGTTGATTATTTGCTGTCCCTCGGTGCGCTGCATCATACACCAGCTAAAGAAGAGAATCTGAGAAAGCTATATTGTGTCCTTAAGAGTGGTGGTGAACTTGCTTATCATGAAGTCATCAATAGCACTGGAATGGCTCCATGTTTTCTTAAAGACCAAAAGTTACCTCATCACGAACACATCAATTTACAAAAAGCACTACGGATTGACAGAAAACATAGTCATATTATAGCATACAAGAAAGAATATTCGCCAATCCGTGCAGTTATGGTTAAATTGCTTGAACCATTAATGAATATGTACTTCTACGTAACACGTTTTATCATTCTCATCGATGATATGGCCATTGGTTTATCCAAATATTTGGAATTTTTGCATGCCCGAAGCGCGCTGGTTCTAACAAGGAAGAAATAATGTGCGGAATATGCGGTATTTATTCGCGAAAGCGTAATGTTGATCACGAAATACTTATCCGAATGCGTGATACCATGATTCACCGTGGTCCAGATGGGGCTGGAATATATATTTCAAAAAATAGAAGTGTTGGATTTGGACATAGACGATTGAAAGTTATTGATCTGTCCGATAACGCAACGCAACCAATGACAAATGAAGACCGAACGATATGGCTTGTCTGCAATGGTGAGATATATAATTTTCTTGAGTTGCGAAATAATATCGAAAGGAAAGGTCATAAATTCAAATCCAGAAATGACAATGAAGTAATTCTACACTTATACGAAGAAAAGGGCATTGACCTAATTGACGATCTGGATGGAGATTTTACCTTTGCTATTTGGGATGAACATCAGCAGGTATTGTATGTTGTGAGAGACCGATTAGGAATTAAGCCGTGCTTTTATTATTATGATTCGGATAATTTTATTTTTGCATCAGAAATAAAAGCGATTCTTCAATTCCCTTCTTTCAAGCGTAGTCTAAATCCAGTGGCATTGCACCATTTCCTTACATATCATACCATCCCGGCGCCATATACGATTTACAAAGGTATTAACAAATTATTACCTGGTCATTATTTACAAATTGATGATACGGGTTCTTTTATGAAGAAATACTGGAGTATAGAAAAGTATTTTGTAAAATCCTCAGTAATTCGAGGTGAATCAGATTACGTTGCTGAATTCCTTCACTTATACAAAAATGCAATCAAGAAAAGATTAATGTCTGACGTACCACTTGGGATATACTTGAGTGGAGGGGTAGATTCAAGCTCGTTAGTTGCATTAGCTAGTGAGTTAACAAAATCTCTTAAAACATTTTCCGTGACCTTCGGTGAGGAATTTTCTTGTGATGAGTCTATTTATTCCAATGAAGTGGCTAAGAGATATATGACAGAACACCATGATTTTAAGATAACGCCAGACGTATTTAATAGACTGCCAGAGATTGTTAAATATTTTGATGAACCCTTCGCGATCCCTTCAGCAGTTCCAATGTACGAACTGTCAAAGCATGCTAGTCATCAGATAAAAGTTGTCTTAACAGGAGATGGTGGAGATGAGTTCTATGGTGGTTACGCGCGCTATCATTGGGACATTGTTTCTGAAAAAATAAGGTGCAGTGGTCTTTCCTGGTTAACTAATATTCTATCCTTCATATTTAGAAAAATACCTGCGGATTTAGTCCCTCACAAAGTAGGCAAAGGCAGGGACTATTTGCACCGATTATTATCAGCTGTTAATTTACCAAGCGATGAGCGTTATGTTAGGTACCTTTCTTTTCTTTCCGAAAAAACGAAACGGTCATTATATACTGATGAGTTTGCTGCCCAATTAGGTAACGTAGATTCAGTTTCGATCTTACGAGATTATTATGATTATTTTTGTCCTGAGACCACATTGAAAAAGAGAATATACGGGGACATCATGACTACGTTGCCTGATGAAATGCTGACCAAGGGCGATAGGATGACAATGAGTTCTTCGTTAGAGAATCGCGTTCCTCTTCTCGACTTCGATCTGGTTAAATTTGCAGCACGACTACCCGATGAATATAAAATACAAAAAGGTGTAGGAAAATATCTCATGAAAAAGGCGATGCTGACGAGATTACCCAGACATTTACTTTTTCGTAGAAAAATGGGATTCAATGTCCCCTTGGGTATATGGCTTCGAGGAAATAGGCACTGGTTGTTAGATAAATATCTAAACGAAGAAGAAGTCAGTCAGGCGAATGTATTTAATCCTAGTTCAGTGTTAGGAATGGTCGATCGATTCATCAATGGAAAAGAAAATATTGAATACCATATCTATCCACTGTTAGTATTCCATATATGGTATTCGGAATGTTTTAAAAATTAGATTCATAAAGGACAATATGCGTAAAGTCGTTTTTATCACGGATATACCTACATACCATAAGATACCATTATTCAACTCTCTAACAAAAATTATGCATACAAATGGCTTTGGCCTGAAAGTTTTTTTCCTGGCGTCAGGTGAAAAACGTCGCAAATGGGAATTGAATTACGGGAATGTTAGTTTTGTGTATGAAATACTTGGGGCACTGAAAGTTAACTTAAGTTATGAATGGACCATGTTTGTCCCGATTTCTTTGATTGGTCGTCTTAATCACGAACGACCAGATATTATTATTACCGGGGGATTTTCTCTGGCTACGATCTGCGTATTAGCATATTGTAAATATAAGAGAATACCCTACGTAATTTGGTCAGGTGAAATACCTAATTCGTCATCAAGTCAGTCAATCTACAGAAAAAAAATAAGAGAAATTTTGATTAGGCATGCTAATAGCATTATAGTATATGGTTCTAGAGCGGCTTCATATATTAAACTGCTCAATATCAATAAGCCTGTTTTTACTGCATACAATACAAGTGATATTTGTTTTTTTTCTGAGGTTGCAATAAATATCAGACGAAATAGGAAAAAGTTTCTTGGATCATTAGGGTTATCTCCTGTTAATGTAAATATCATCTACGTTGGTGGTTTAGTTAGAAGAAAGGGTGTACAATTTATTATAAAAGCCCTTGCTTCGTTGAAAGAACAATATGACTTTACACTCCATATTATAGGAAATGGTGTGGAGAAAGATAATTTACAAAAACAAGTTGTTAGTATGCAGTTAGAGAATAACGTTTGTTTTTGGGGACATAAGGATAAAACGGAATTAGCGAAATACTATGGTATTGGTGATATTTTTGTATTTCCAACTCTACATGATGTATGGGGATTAGTATTGAATGAAGCAATGGCTGCTGGATTACCAGTTATTGCATCCAAATTTGCTGGCGCAACATATGATCTTATCGAGAATGGCAATAATGGTTTCATTGTGGATCCGTCAGACATCAGTGAAATGCAGTCTAAGATAAAAATGCTACTAAACAATCACCGATTGAGAAAAAGAATGGGAGAAAATGCGCAAAAGACTATTATAAGTAAATATACAGCGCAAAATACTGCATTGGTTTTTTTGGATTGCCTGAGCTATGCGATTAGAGCACAAACATAAACTGCGCAATCTCGGTAGATGGATATGAAAATGCTTCCCCGAAATAGAAGTGTCAGAAAAATACTCGATCTATACCATAGATTAAATGCTGAACAAATCTTGGTTATTATACTACTCTGTATATCTTTATATATAGTGATTATAAAGCCAGGGATATTGGCAATGAGCTTTTTGATTTTTAGCATATTTTTACCAATTCTTTTTAGATACCCAAAAGTATTTTTCATTATCTTAATTGCGAGTAAGATGATGATTAATGGATTGTACAGTGTTTATGTTTTTGGAGAAATAAATATATTGATGTTCATAGGTGCACTAGTGCCCATGTTTCTTATAGTTTATATGTTTGTAAAGAAAATAGATGTTACATTATACCCATGTCACAAGTTAATTCTGTTGTTTCTATTTGAGGCTATTGTTGCAGCATTGGTATCTTCGTGCGGTCTCATGAATATGCAATCTTTCGAGAAAATATTACGATTATTAAACGGCATAACTTGTTTTTTTGCAATACCCTTAATGTTTTCTCATAAAAAAGACATTAGACTACTTCTGTATGCATGGTTGATTAGTGTTATTCCTCCGTTGATTATAGGTTTATATCAAATTCTATTTGGTCAATTTCATTTACAGGTAACCCCGGGTGTGGAGGGTATGCTTAGATTGTCGGCAATATATTATGATGCTGCAAGTGTTGTTTACCCGGGTTTGATTTTGATCCTGATGTTATTCTTTTTTAGTGAGAAATTTGATTCTAGAGGAAAGAATATTCTGTTTTATGTATTGTTAGCAGTTGCAGCATTTCTTATTTATAGAACATATTCTAGGTGGGGTGCTTTTGCTGTAGTAAGCTATTTCATTGTTTACAGCTTCTATAAAAAAAGCAAGAAGCTTCTTATTGCATCATTAGGTTTAACAATTATGATATTTTTTACTGCACAGTCGGGTATTTATAAGCGTTTCGAGCATGAAGCTAAAGTTAGAGAAAAGTTTGGCGATAGATTAATGCTTACAGGCAGAATCGGTATTTGGGAACGTAATTGGATTGAATATCTCAATTATAGTTACCTACAGAAACTTATTGGCTACAAAACTATAGGCAATGTCCACAATGACTTCATTCGTATTCTTCTTGATTATGGATTCTTGGGTTTTATGCTGTATACATCGATACTAGTGATGATTCTTATTACACTTTTAAAGAACTTACAGGAGAATAAGGATAAAACCAGGCGAAAACTTATTTTCATTGGAATGCTATCACATATTTCTTTTATTATCATGAGTTTTGGGCTTACACCGTCACTATTCACAGACTATCAATGGTTTCATTGGGGGATTATTGGCATCGCATTGAAAAAAAGGACGGATTTGTGTTCTGACGAATTTATAGATAGAAAGTAGCCAAGGAGATATATATCTTAATCTCAATTATAATACCTGCGTTTATAGGTTTGATTCTTTTCGTACTCATTTTTTTAAGGTATCCACGTTGGGCTCTTGTCGGTATTATTATTGCTAAACCAGTTATAGACTTAACATGGAATTTTTTTGTAGCACCTAACATTAATTTCCTGAAGATCTATTCTAGTGTGTTCGTCATCATTGGGATTCTCTTCATCATTATCCATCATCTAAAAAGCATACAACATACCATTAATTGGCTGTGGCTCTTTTTTCTTTTACTTAATTTCATTAGTATTTTTATTATCACCAATTCCACAACCTGGATCGATAAAATAGATTATTTTCTGAGAATATCAAGCGGGTTGGTAGTTTATATTCTCTTTACACAACTTTTCTCTTTTAAAAAGGACAGAAGTGCTGTTTTGTTGATATTTATAGGAGCTGGTGTATGTTCAATGCTAATATGGTTGATTCCTGCACTTATAGGCAGACCACTGTTCTCTAATGATCCATTGAAAAGGATTATTGGTCCCTATCACGATTTTTGGAATTTTATGTTCTATGGAACTCAGGTTGTTTTTTCATGTTTAGCTCTATTAGCAGTAGTTAGTAAAAATGCACTGAGAAGTACAAGCAATACAATAATCAGAACTATTAGTTACTTAAAGAGAAAAAATATATTATCAGTTATTCTCTGGTTTTTGATTATTGTGGGTATTTTCATGGTCTATAAATGTTATACAAAAGCAGGTTGGGTGACCCTTGGTGTTTGTCTGTTTATATGGTTTTTGCTAAGAAAAAGATACATTGTTGCGGTTTTGATCCCAGTTTTAATTATATTATTCATTTCAATAACACCTTTCTCTAATGAATTCCACAGGACATTTAGTAATGAAATAGGATACTATATTAATGGTGCTGAAATTAAAGAAGAAGTGTTCAGAGGTCGGTTAAGTAGATGGGATCAGGGTATGGTAGCATTCAAGGAAGCGCCTGTAGTTAATAAACTTTTCGGTATTGAAAAGTCTGAAGTCAATCCCGAGAATGACTATCTTCGTGTCTTATGGGATAATGGGATTATCGGTTTTATGATATTCCTGGCACTACTTGGTGTTACCGGTTATCTCTTAATAAGAAAATATGCAAAGAATAAGGACCCTGTTGGGTTACTCGGGATTATTGTTTGGGTCATGTACTTATTGTACAGCATTGGCTCTTACCCGATGCTCTACCCAGCTTTCCAATGGTTTATGTGGGGGATTATTGGTTTCGTTCTTTCAGAGCGGAAACCAATAGCGATAAAAAATCCTGTGGAGAAACTGCGTAGTGCTTAGTTCCTAGTGCATACTTTGCCATGAACAAACCTTGTGTTCTAATAATCGGTCCGACTCCGCCGCCTTATATGGGGCCGAGTGTTGCTACTAAGATGATTATTGAGTCGGAATTAAAGGATGAATTCCATCTTGTACATCTGGATACAGCTGATCGTCGTAGTCTTACGAATATAGGGAAAGTCGATTTTGGAAACATCTACTTGGCTGTTGCACATTTCCTGAAACTGATTGCTCTTTTAATGAAATTTTCACCCCGCATTGTCTATTTACCAATATGCCAGACAATTAGAGGGTATTTTAGGGATGTTTCTTTTATGACTATATCAAGAATTTTCGGAGCACGTATTATTATTCATTTACGTGGGGGATATTTCCGAAAATTATATGAGAACAGTAATATTTTTGCCAAAGTAATTATTGGATTTTCCTTAAAATCCGTCAGCAGAGCTATTGTTTTAGGCGAGAGTCTAAGATATGTTTTTGAAGACCTTGTTCCGTCTAAGCATATCGTCGTAGTTTCAAACGGTATTGATGAGGAATACATCACAGAAGCGGAGTATACAAAAGCTCAAAGGAATAGATTAATAACTAAATCACCAAGTGACTCAATGACTAATTCGATGTCTGGGCTTCGGGTTCTTTTTTTATCTAATATTCTTCTGAGTAAAGGCTACTATGATATTATTAAAGCGATTCCCTTTATAACAGAAAAAATAAAAAATGTAAAGTTTATATTTGCTGGTGAATCCTGGGAATCAGAAGAAGTAACAAATAATGTAAATGACTACATTGATAAACAAAATATTAGCAGATACATAAATTTTTATGGTAGGGCTCTTGAGAAAGATAAAAGAAAATTACTTTTGCAGTCAGACATTATGATATTGCCAACGTACTATAAATATGAAGGTCAACCATGGGTTATAATTGAAGCTATGGCTTCGGGATTACCAGTCATTACCACTGATAATGGTTGTATACCCGAGATGATTGTCGATGGACAAAATGGTTATATCATTGAGAAAAGAAACTCTAAACAACTAGCGGATCGATTATTGATATTGCTAAGAAATGCCAGATTGCGAGATAGTATGTCAAAACAAAATCGTGCACGGTTTATAAAGCTATATACAAAAGATGTTTACATTAAAGGACTGCGTGGTGTTTTTGAATCTGTTTTATCCCAATATCCTTTCATTAAAAACTAGGGAATGAAAGCAGACATAAGAGATTTCTGGGAAAAGAGTGTTTGTGGTTCAAAATTTGTCAATAAGACTTGGGCTTCCAAGGAATTTTTCATCGAGTATTCAAAATTTCGCTATAAAACTGAATGGCATTTGGAGCACCTGGTACCATTTTCGCAAAGCAGAGGGAAAAAGATTCTCGAGATAGGTTGTGGCATGGGGAGTGATGGCAAAAGGTTTGCTGAATCGGGAGCTGAATATTATGGTTGTGATCTTACTGAGGCAGCCGCCATTACATGCAAAACGCACCTAAATTTATTCGGTTTTAATGCTAATATTACTAGACAGAATGCTGAAGAGCTTGGTTTCGTCGATTCCACATTCGACTACTTGTATTCTCATGGTGTCTTACATCATACAGATGATATGTCAGCAGCAATATCAGAAATTTTCCGAGTACTGAAGCCAAACAGAGAAATATTGGTTATGTTATATAATAAGAATAGCTTGAACTACTATTTGAGAATTATGGTAATTCTCCGGATCAGTTTGTTATTGTATATTGCCTTCCGGCCTATTATACCAAAAGAGTTGCGAACAAATGACATTGAGGAACATTACAAAAATTTCCTTAAACATGGATACGGCTATTTCCGTCCGTCGATTTTCCTGAATCATTGCACAGATGGAGTTCAGTGCCCAATTGCAAGAGCTTATACAAAAAATGAAGTAAAATCTCTCTTTAGGAATTTTGCAGATATTAAATTAAGAATTGCTCATTTACCAATAAGAAAACACTGCAGATTTATACCTCTTTTCATCGAGCGATGGTTAGCTAAATACCTTGGTTGGTATCTTTTTATCTATGGCACAAAACCTAGTGTTAAATAACACATAAATGTGTGGAATTTTCGGAATAGTAACTGACAAAAAGATAAACAGAGAAGTTGTTGAAAAAGCAACCCGATTGATGAAACACCGCGGTCCTGATGACTTTGGTGTTACAATTCTAAAGAATGGCGCAGTCAATGTGGGTTTAGGACATCAACGGTTATCTATTCTCGATCTTTCAAAAGCAGGACATCAACCAATGTGTAATGAGGATGAATCTATATATATTGTTTACAATGGCGAAATATATAATTTTTGTGAATTAAGGAGGAATCTTGAATCAAAGGGTCATATCTTTAAATCAAAAACGGATACAGAAGTTATCATACACGCATATGAGGAATGGGGTGTAGATTGTTTATCTAAATTCACAGGGATGTTCGCATTTGGCATATGGGATAAAAAGCACCAAAGATTATTCATCGCACGTGATAGATTAGGTATAAAACCATTATACTATACACAATGTCGGAATGGTTTTCTCTTTGCTTCCGAAATTAAAGCACTTTTAGGATATCCAGGTATCAAAAAAGATGTTAATTTTTCTGGTATTTACAGTAGTCTGATGTTGTTATGGTGTCCACATCCTGAGACAGTATTTAAAAATATTAATAAGTTATCTCCAGGTCATTACATTATTCTGAAAGAAGGTCGTCTTGCTATTCGAAAATATTGGAATCTCAGGATAAGTGAAGATGATAAGTGTGATGATAAATACTCAAACAGACTGTTTGAGCTCCTGCACCAAAATGTTAAAATGGAAATGATAAGTGATGTGCCTCTTGGATCGTTCTTGAGTGGAGGTCTTGATTCTAGTTCGATTGTTGCATTGATGAGCGACGTAAAGAAAGAAAAAATTAGTACCTATACTATTGCATATGCTGCGGAAGACAGAAAATTCGAGGCAATGTCTGACGATAGTAAGTATGCGAATATTATAGCCAGATTATATAACACTGATCATAGTGAATTTGTCATAGAACCGAATATTTTGGAATTATTTCCAAAAATGATATGGCATTTGGATGAGCCAATCGCTGATCCAGCTGCAATGAACACATATTTGATTTGTAAATCTGCTAAGGAAAAAGGAACTACAGTGTTGTTGTCGGGGATAGGGGCTGATGAGATATTTGGCGGCTATCGGAAATACATATCGGCTAGAGTCGCGCAATACTACCGGTTGCTCACGCCTGAACTTCGTAACAAATTTATTTCGGGTATTCTATCGCGTTTTCCTGTTGCAACTAGATCGAGTGGTTTGAAACTCATACGCTGGGCTAAGTGGTTTAACAAAAAGGCTATGACGGATCCTTTTTCCTGTTATATCAATAACACAAGCTACTACAACGGTGATGAATTGAATGACTTGATTGCACCTGAGCACATAATGGATTATCGAACATCCTATCCAATTATGAGGTTTATTAATTCATTAACAAAAATAAGTGACTGTCACTATGTGAACCAAATGGGGTATGTTGATACGACTTTCTATTTACCTGATTTGAATCTAACGTATGCCGATAAAGCGAGCATGGCAGCATCTGTAGAGGTACGACTGCCGATAATAGATCATAAGATCGTTGAATTTGCGTTTCAGTTACCAGCGCGAGAAAAGATAAATAATTTTACGCAAAAGAAAGTTCTCAAAGATGCTATGAGGAAAATACTACCAAAAGAGGTAATAAATCGACCAAAGGCACCATTTGGTGCACCCTTAAGATCATGGATAGCACGAGATCTCAATTCTTTGATTGATGATTTGCTTTCGGAAAGGCAAATCAGAAAGAGAGGATTTTTAAATTATCAGTATGTAAGAAAGCTCGTAGATGACAATAAATATGGTAGAGAAGATAATGCACATAGGTTATGGGGTCTGCTAACATTGGAATTATGGTTTCAAACGTTTATTGATAATGATGGAAGTATGCCAATTTCACTATAGAAGAGAAGAGTAATTTAGGAGAAAGGAATTTATGAAACAAATTTTACAGAATTTTAAAACCGGTGTTTTGTCGGTTGAGAATGTGCCGGTGCCGAAAGTTCAAGATAATGGCGTGCTCGTTAAGAATGCATGCTCATTGATCAGTGCCGGGACTGAGCGCTCGAGTGTGGAATTGGCAAGAAAAGACGATGAGTATGAAATTATCTAGTCATGTAGATTATATTGATTGATAGCTATGAGATTAAGCAACAAGGAAAAAAGCAAAAATATTTTCTTAAATTATTATAATATTGATCTGTTTAACTATGAATTAAAAATGCTTGCAGAACTATTTAGAAAGTACATCAAACCGACTAAATATTTGCTAGATGCTGGCTGTGGTAGAAGACAAGTGTGGTTAAAAAACAAACTGCCTTTTGCATTCGGTGTAGATATTGATTTTGATGATTTAAATGAAAATTCTTTCTATAATAATAAAGTCTGCTCAGACATGTCAAAGTTACCGTTTGCAGATAGCGTTTTTGATAATATTATTTCAGTATATACTATGGAACACATAGAAAAGCCATCTCTTGTTTTCAACGAATTTGTTCGGGTTGTAAACTGTGATGGGTATCTATTTCTAATTGTACCAAATAGATATAGTATATATGGTATTGCTGCGTCATTATTACCTGTTTTTGCCCAAAATTATATCTGGCGTATGTTTAAAGGTAAAATGCAACCACATAAAGTATATTACAGAGCAAATACCCTTAGAAAATTAAAGAAACTAGGTTCGAAATGCGGTTTATCAATATGCGAATGCAAAATGTTGGAATGTCCAAATCTCTGGCTGTTGGAGATACCATCTCTATTTAGGCTATCAGTTTACTTCCAGAAATTTATGAATAATATAGATTGCATGAAATATTTCAGAAGCCTTATAGTTTTAGTTATGCAAAAAAAGAGCTGATGATAATTTGCACAACAATATATCTGAGAATAATATTTTGGTTATTTTTTGCTACTACAAATTGCAGTAAACAACAGCGTGTTGGTAGCCTGCGCGCGGTATTGGCCACTTCGTGCGGTATTGAGACCTTTGGTCGGGATAAAGATTTTTTAGAGGAGTTTTAAATGAAACAGATTTTACAGAATTTTAAAACCGGTGTTTTATCGGTTGAGGATGTACCGGTGCCGAAAGTCCAGGATAATGGGTTGCTTGTCAGGAATGCATTCTCATTGATCAGTGCCGGAACTGAACGGTCGAGTGTTGAATTAGTCAGAAAGAGTCTATTAGGTAAAGCAAAATCACAGTCTATCTCGGGTTTCGCACGAAAGTGAGAAAGGTGGATTATGGAAAAAATGTGCTTGATAGGTTCAAAATATAAGATATAATGTGCTTATTAGAATAATTTTTTGGAATTTTATCTTGAGCTCTAATTATGTTTCAAAGAAGTATTAGATACCGCTGTTTGTATGTAGCTATTGACAAATACCCGAGTTTTTTGTATAATGAACATGATAAATGGGGGAATTAGTATGTTCTATGAACGTGAACTAATGAAAGAGATCACAAAATATCTGGCAGACCGTGAGGCGATTATTGTACTTGGCTCTCGGCAGGTAGGAAAGACAACGCTTTTGAAATTGATTATGCAAAACGTTGAAACACCTGAGAGGGTTTATTACCTCGATCTGGAGGATCCCAGGAATCTCGATATTGTCGAAGCAGGGATTGATAATCTTGTTGAATACATCACTGCAAAGGGTGCTTCTACAAGAAGGAAAAACTATGTTTTCCTTGATGAGATTCACTACATGAGAAATCCTTCCAGGTTTATTAAACTTGCCGTTGACCATTATTCAAACAAATTGAAGCTCATATGTACTGGCTCATCTGCACTGGGTATAAAGATGAAATTTCATGATGCTATCGTGGGTAGAAAGTTGCTGTTTACTCTATACCCGTTGAGTTTTAGTGAATTTCTTCTTTTCAAAGGGAAAACAAAATTGGTGAAGAATCTGCCTGCGCAGCCTTTCGAATCAAGAACAGATACAACACGATTCTTTAACGATGATTATCTTCGCCATTTTTATGAATTTCTAATTTGGGGTAGCTATCCAAGAATAGTCTTGGAAAATAGTTATGAGAAAAAAGAGAAACTCTTAACCGAAATTGTGAGTTCATATATTTATAAGGATATAAGAAGCCTTTTCAATATCGGCGATATTACTAAATTTAATAGTTTGGTAAAGCTTTTGGCAGGTCAAATGGGCTCTCTCATGAATGTTTCCGAAATCGCGAGGACTGTGGCAATTTCAAGACCCACAGTTCAGAATTATCTCTCAATTCTCGGAGACTCATTTCTGATAGTCACCGTACCACCATATTCCAAGAGTGTGCGCGTCGAAGTTCGTAAAGCAAGGAAAATCTACTGGGTTGACAATGGACTTCGTAACTATCTTGTTGGTGATTTGAGTCCCTCACACTCAAGAACCGACATTGGAGTCCTGCTTGAAAATGCGATATGCACAGGTTTGATTAAAAGGAAGAAAGAAATCGATAGCGTTTATTATTGGCGCACCAAGGATAAGACAGAAGTAGACTTTATATATAAAAGGGGTAAGAGCATGATTCCGATTGAGGTTAAAACCCGTGGTCGTTTCCATCGTGGGCTCGCAAATTATATGAGAAGATACAAGGTTCAAAACGGATATATTG
>JBARXC010000069.1:0-14392 GCA_049647125.1 bacterium
GAGTTTATCGAAATGTTGTAAATATCGAGTCTATCGAGATACACCGTTCCTCACGCTTAAATGTGAAAAATTGGGACAATGACTTGGTGAGTAAGTGACACAGGGGTCTAAATGTCTAATGTCAAGACCTGCCACCTTTTCACCTGAACGAGTCAAGCGGCATGGAACATCTGACCAACTACCCTCATTTATACGGACAGTGGTTCGACGAGTCCGAAAAGGAATGGGGTGGTTGGTGTTATGGTGGTATATACAATCAGAATCAGAACGTTCAAGGTAAACATATCCCCATATATTACCCACCTGTCTTATGGGATCAGGATAAATAATACAGCCGACGAAAGATAGATCAATATGGGGAGATGGTTTTAACTCCTCTCCCCATATTGGATTTTGTATTGACAATCCAATTATAGCAGGTATAATTATTTAGGTTATCATGAATAGAATGTATATAAATTGGAAAACAGTATTTTCGTTTGCATCTTTGTGGATTACCATGTCATCCGCTCAGAGCCCGGACACATCCTGGACAAAAGTATATGGCAGTTTAGAGAATGACTATGCGAGAGAAGTAGAACAAACTGTAGATGGCGGATATATAATAACTGGGTTCACATTTGCTGGTGCTACTACATGCGACCTTTGGCTTGTAAAAACCGATTCGATGGGCGATACGTTGTGGACCAAGACATATGGTTTAGCTTCAGTATATGAAGCTGGTAGGTCTATTGATCTAACTACGGATAACGGCTATATAATCGTCGGAACAACCAACCCGGGAGGGCTGCAGGAAGATATTTTGCTTGTAAGAACCGATTCGATGGGCGATACGTTATGGACCAAGACCTTTGGTCAGCCAGGAGCGTATCAAGATTTTGCATATTCAGTACAACAGACTACAGATGGCGGCTATATTATGACTGGATTTGGTGGGCTAGGACCAGGAGGTAATATTGCACCGAATATATACCTAATAAAGACTGACACAAATGGGAATCTCGAATGGTTCAACACGTATGACGCTGACACGAGTTGGGACATGGCTTTTTCAGTCCAACAGACGGCAGATCAGGGGTACATTATCGCAGGTATAATCAGTCCATTCCCTTATGATTCCAGTGATATTTACCTAATAAAAACTGACTCACTTGGCGATACACTGTGGACTAAAACTTATGGCGGGCTGGAAGATGAATATGGTGAAGCAGTTATTCAAACATCAGATGGTGGATATATTGTTGCGGGAGGGACAGATTCATATGGTGGAGGTGCTCGGGATGTATATGTAATTAAGACTGATTCTCTTGGCGATAGTTTGTGGACTAGAACATTTGGTGGTATAGAAAATGACGTTGGTTTTTCTGTTGATGAGACTGATGACGGGGAGTACATTATTGCAGGCAGTACACGATCGTATGGTTCAGGCTTGAGTGACATGTACATAATTAAAGTAAACTCAAACGGAGATTCTCTCTGGACCTCTGTGATCGGTGGCTCAGGTAGTGATGGGGCACGGGATATCCACCAAACCTCCGATCAAGGTTATATAATTGTTGGCGATACTGGCTCGTTTGGCTCAGGAAGTTTAGATATGTATCTTGTTAAGATTTTGCCAGATACCATGGGGATTAGAACAGATAATTTAAAGCCAAACCATGGTAGTATCATGCGTTCTATCCAAAATCCTCAACGACAGCTAATTGCAATCCAGTATTATTTATCGAAAGGATGTGATGTACGTATTGATATCTATAATGCTCTTGGCGGTAAAATAGAAACCATAACAAAAAAAAACGAAAGCCCAGATCTACATCTTTTGACATGGAATGGCGCAAGTACCCCAAGTGGTGTATACTTCGTAAAATTCGAAGCAGGGGATTTCGCTGAGGTACAAAAGGTTGTTCTGCTCAGATAGACACATCTGGTTAAAAATCTATCTCCCCCCTTGACAACCCACCAGCTTTTTCTTAATACACCTGTGACAAATTTGTCACGGGGTACAACTATTTGTTTTGTTTCAGCACATATGGGATACTTCGGTTGAAATTTAATAGACACTTTTGGAATTACGTTCTATAAAATAGAAGAGCCGGCTTTCGCCGACCCCCTATTTTTTATGTTGGCAACCTTGTGCCAAAATAGTGCCATATTTTTACCAAAACGTATGGTAATAGACAGAATTCCCGGTAATAGACAGAATTGTGCAAAATGTTATCTGGCTTACTTTCGCTCGATTTCTGCTGTGATTTCAAGGGTTATCAAAAATGCTGGAAACGTATTAGAAATCCGTTGCTCTATCCGACTGAGCTACAGGCGCAACTATATTTTTCAACGCTTTGCTAAGCCTTACTACCTTCTTGTGGAAGGTTTTCAAGGCATTATACCTGCAAAAGCTCTATTTGTCAATTGTGAAGAAAAATTTCAGCGACTTGACAATTACTTTGTTTCATTTATAATTTAGTATTAAGAATTACATGGGTATAAGGAGGAAATAAGATGACAAGTAATGTAATATTCTCCGTTGTAAAGGGATTTTCATTTTTTAATCATGAATCTCCAATAATGAATAGAGAATTATTCCGACTTTCAGTAAATACTAATGGTGACTAATATCATAAATCAAAAACTGAATGCCAACATAGACAAGCTTACACACAAATTACAACAATACGATCCTATTAATATACTACAAATCACGGCAGCTAAACTGTCATTTCCTAATTATTCAAGTCCATATAAGAGGACATTGAGTTCACCTTATAATCAGCTATTTTATTTGGCTGGATTAGTACTGGCTAATCCCTCAAGAAATAATGAGCAAACTGATAATGGGTCATGGGGGGAGATTGAGCAACTACTCGAAAGTATATTCTTAAATTACCTAGATCTTTTTCTACCAAATTCACTACACGAGTACAGAAAACCATCAGAAAAATGGTTTCATATTCGTAAAGTTTCAATGGGGGTTTTCCTGAAACATTATAATGAATCAATGCTTGCTTACAATGAGCAGATTATCGATCGTTTAAATCACCTGTTTGGGAAATTTAACGATGTCATACATAAGAAAATTAATTTAAACATCGAAGAAATCCTTGAAATTATTGAGTGGATACAGACTACAGAAAATATTATCGTTCTAGATTTGGAAGATCTTGTTCATACATTCGGCAAAGATGCGATGAATAGATTCTCAAGCCTGTTTGTATGTAAATTGTACGACAAATATGATTATAGATTAATTACCGATGTTAATCCTGCGGGCCTAGCCCCAATTATTAATATTAATGATAAACAGGCAATTTGTTTGTCAGTCAGACAACTCTACGTAGCAGCACTAAAACATTTTGAAAATATTGTAAAAATTTCCCCAAAAGCACAATCTTTTTTTAGACACCGTGGCACATGGGTTGAAGATAAAACAGCTGAAATCATAAATAGATATTTTCGTAAGGCCAAGATGTACAGAAACATTTATGAATCGCCAGATTCTCAAAATGAGCATGACATCATAGTTTTATTGAACGATAGAGTTTTTATTATTGAAGTAAAAACGAGCCCACCTAAACCGCCGCCAATTGATCCAGTAAAAGCTTTTAATCGAATTCGTAGTGCGTTCTCCCGGTCTGACACAGGAATACAAAAAGCCTATGACCAGGGATTAAATCTTAAACACCTAATAGAAAATAATAAGCAAGTTGACCTTTATGACAAAAATGGCAATATACTAGTAACAATAGATGAAAACGATTATAAACAAGGTATCAACATTATTTGTATCACTTTAGATGATTTTGGCTCTTTAGCTACAGATCTTTCTTTACTTTTAAAAAACCGCCGAAGGAGAAATATCCTTTTATCACTAACCTCTATGATCTTGAAACTCTTCTTTGGGTGTTTGGTAAAGAGAAAAAGAATGAAGTTGATTTCTTGAGGTATTTGGACGAGCGTGAAAAGTTGCATGGCAAAGTTTATACACTTGATGAACTCGAAATTGCTAATCACTTTCTTGAAGTTGGGAATTTTCATGAATTCGATGAAGCAGACAGAATTTCTTTTGATATTACTAGCACTTCGATTTTTGACAAACATTACTTCACCGAACACGGTGTAAAATATCCTATTAAAGATAATGATAGGAATGGTCCTTATTACGTAGAGATAAAAAGGCAGGGTAATAAGATTGTAACTGGTATAAAGGGATTCCCCGATACTTATAAAGATATCGATATAGTTAATAATCAGAAAAATACAGACAACATTACTGAAAAGAGTGACAAAGATAGGACGAAAATCGGTAGAAATGATCCTTGTCCTTGTGGTTCAGGCAAAAAATACAAGAAATGTTGTGGAGCAAAATAATTGAATGTACATAAAGAATTATATATTTTTGTTATAATAACTATTCAACAAATTGTAATAAGTAAGACGGAGTTAATTAAGAAAATTTTAAATCTGTATATTAAGTATTATTTTGAAAGAAATATTAGGAGAAGCAATGCATAAAAAACATCATGAAGTACATTTGGAGGCTACTGGAGAGATCAAAGACAGTGTGGTAGTAATTTTTAGAACCTATTTTTCCATTCGCCACATCCAATCAGCATTACTGTTTGCCGAAGAAGCAGGCAAAATTGAAGTTAGCGGCGAAGGTGATACCTCAGCAATCCATCAAGCTAATGTCATAGCTTCAATATTTGCCACTGTGGCTTTTCTTGAGGCAAATATCAATGAGATTTTTACAGATTCATATGATACCATGAGGGGCAAATCAGCTAATGATGGTAAAAATATTCCAGAGTCATTAATCAACCAGTTAGGAAGTATGTGGCAGCTTGATGTACCAAAAACAGCCAAATATTCAATCTTACAGAAATATCAGATCGCTCTTGTTACAATTAATAAACCATTGTATGACAAGGGTACAAATCCATATCAAGATGTTGACTTACTGGTAAAATTAAGAAATGCTCTAATGCATCCTGAACCCGAATCAGTTGTGTCACAGACATCAGATGATGATACTTTAACTACAGAACAGAAATTTTTCAAGATGCTTGGTTCAAAGTTTGCATTAAATCCTTTAACAGGAAAGGGCAATTCCTTTTACCCTGATAAATGCCTGAGTTATGGTTGCTGTAAATGGGGTATTGAATCAAGTTTTGCCTTTACAGATGAGTTTTGCGCTAGAACTGACATAAAATGCAAATATCTTGGTCTGCCCCCAAGTTAACACTGGACTAAAATGGTGCAGTCACATGAATCATTGTATATATTGTAGTAAGAAGATAGAACTACAACGCACCAAAGAGCATATCTTCCCTGCCTGCATAAGCGGGGATAAAATATTGCCAGATGGATACGTCTGTGATGAATGTAATAATTATTTTTCAGAAATGGACAGAGTATTTCTTCACAATAATTACATTGCTAATACAGTTTTAACAGAGGAAATTCCTAACAGAAGAGGCAAAATACGCTATAAATTAAGTGATCGATGGACCTATTTGGGAAATCGTCAATTCGCATTTACACTTGAACCTGTTAGTTTATTAAATAAAAAATCTGCAATTATAAAAATCACACAATCAAGAGAATTTGATGAATTACTGTTTGCTCGTGCTGTACATAAGGTCGCTTTTAATTGTTTTGCTCGTTTATGGACAGAAAAGGAAATTCTTGCAATTATTAAAAATTTGTTGTCACGGAAACGAAAAGATAACTGTATTCCGGAAGAGAAATTTCAGGAACTTGTTTTTCTTATACCTTTTTATTCTAAAGTGACTAGAAACCTGCCGAGATCATATTTTAGAAAAAAAGATGAAGATGAAATCAGGATTAAGCATGAGATAATTGATATATCAGAGTGGAGTTCAAGATGTTCTAAATCACTAAAAGAAATAATGAATGAGAAAGGATTGACAGAATTCCCGGAATTTATTGAAAGGCTAAAGGAAAACAAATAGATTTTTTTATATTAACGTAGTATTTGTACGTCCCTTATAATATACTATCTACCGTTTTTCGGTCTTAACCAACCTTTTTTAGCCCACTTCTCTCTGTACCTTGGTTCGGGCCAACATAACCAAGGATTGAAATCAATACACTCGGAAGGCCATATACGACCACCACGATCAGGATGCGACCATCCAAATTCAATTTCCTTATTGCAGCCATTACATCTAAGATAAAATTCTTCGCTATCTTCATCAACCTCTGCTTCTTCATTTTCCTCATTTTCATCAAATTTATCAGTGTCCTCCTTGGCTGAATCAATTTCCTCTGGTTCATTCCAGTCTTCAATTCTGTGTTCGTCAGTACTCTCTAGATTCAATAAACCTGTTTTAACATACGCAGTCCAATAAGCACCTTGCCAGACTGTATAATAATATTCGACATAAAGGTCATGCGAACCACAGTCTTTACACGTAAAAAGATATTGCTCAGCAGCATCATCGCATCCGTTTTGTTTACCTCTCTTGCTCATCTTTCTCCCTTACTCTCTATATATAACTATAGCTATCAAAATTTACATGTCAATACCCTGTATAGTAAATACAATATATTACTAATGGTGGCGCATTTAAATCTTGATAAATGGGGCTGCTGAACGATGTGTGTTAACGCTCACAATTAGACCTTGACAATTTCCTCTTTACTACTATCATTAAATAGAGGGCAAAGAGCAGGATGTAACAAAAGAACTAAAGGATTGTTAAGGTATTATAATGTTGAAGTAGATTTTGATTCGCATTCGATTCATTGTTGGGTTCTAAAGGAAAATTTTAGGTAAGATGAGAATTATGGTAATGTTGCTATAATTCTACAATATTGAGGTGGCAATTGATTCAAGCACTAATAATCGTCAGGTATAAAAGGAAAAGAAATGAGGTGCACTATGGATCTACTAATAATACTCCAACTGCTTTCCTGCAAACGTACTCTTTTGGTTTGTCTCACGTGGAATATTATTCATATAATGCAGATTGCGCTAAGGATTGAAATCCATTAACTCCTGCAAGGGGAGTGATATTAGTGATCACTCCCCTTTTCTTCAACTGTGCTATTTTTGGGGGGAGTGGGGACGGTGCATGACATTATGACAATTTCCCCACGGGACTATTATTTATTGCTCAAACTAAGAATAATCATCATACTAACATGGCAGGGTGTCATATTGTCATGCACCGTCCCTCACGCTCTCACGCTGAGATAGCCGTCTATCTGATGACAGCTTCACTCAGAGTACCTTTGCACCTTTGCTTACAGAACACGCCAATATCTATATATGGTGTTGTGCTAAGGTTTTTGCTCGTAAGAATAAGGAAATGACCGACGACATGAAGGAGATGTTTGAACGCGGTTTGACGAAGGGTGAAGAGTATTACTACAAAGAGCTTATCTATAACATATATCAAGCCAGGGGTGGCGAAATCAGGCATCCCATACTTGATGCAATGAGAAGCTTGAAAAAAAGATGTGATAAAATAGAGTCGAAAACTAAACAACCGGTACACATCGAGAATTCATCAGTAGAAGTCCAGGGAACTTTGTTTGAGAAATAGGAGTAAAGATGGCAGATCCTCATATATCATATAAAATAAAGGCAGCCCTACTTTATTACTGGCGATACACAAGAGGATTTATTGCACTACCAGAAACAATGGTCGCATGGTGGATCGCCGATATCATGGCATACAAAAACGGGATAGTGTGTGAAGTCGAGATTAAAACCACTATGCCTGACATGAAAAACGATATCAATAAAAAAGGTAAACATGAAGGCTATGCGAAAGGACTACCAATAGAATATGATTATGGATTCCCACTTATACATACTCCAGAACTTCAGGGAATGCAAGCAACTCTTCCCCCGAATCTATTTTATTTTTGTGTACCTGAGAGCATGGTCGATAAGGCAAAAGAATATATCATGACATTAAATAAATCTTATGGTCTATTGTCATGGCGCGGTGGTGATCATAACATCTGGGGATCAATACGAGTTGAGAAAAAGGCACGGAGATTGCATAAAGAATTACACCCAGAAGAGATAATCCGGAAGCGATCCAATTATAGACTATCAGCAGAGGTTGCAAGATGTTATGAGAAATTGTATTACAAGGAGGATGATAATGCCACTAAATAAACAGCGTGGGAATATGTATCCCTGGGTCACCCATACATGGAATCCAATACGGGGTTGTAAGCATGACTGTGTCTATTGTTATGTCAAGGCATTGCGAGATTATGATACGACTCCACGATACGTTGAAAAATGTCTATCGGATAATCTCGGTGAAGGTAAAACGATTTTCGTATGTAGCACCGGCGACATGTTCGGCAACTGGGTACCGCCAGCATGGATCGAAGCAGTACTCGCTTACTGCCACAGATTCCCGCATAACGTATATTTATTTCAGAGCAAAAATCCTGGCAGGTTCAAAGAATTCCTGAACCACTTCCCCATGCATACAATATTTGGGACTACGATTGAGACAAATAGAGCGATTGATAATTGTGCTAAACTCCTGGGAGGAGAATTCAAAGCACCACAGCCACTTATGCGAGCAAGGGCTATGCAAAAATTAGGAAGAGGATACGACAAGATGATCAGCATAGAACCGATCATGGATTTCGACTTGGACAGAATGATTGACTGGATTCATGCGATCAATCCGAAGTTTGTGTCGATCGGCGGAGATAGCAAAGGACACAAGTTACCTGAGCCGTCAGCCGAGAAGGTGCAAAGATTGATTGCCGGTCTGGGTGCAATTGAGGTGAAGCTCAAGAGTAACCTGAGAAGACTAGGGGTGTGGTGATAGGTCAACATAAGGAGGAAAAATGAAAATACATGAACTTTTAGCCAAGAGTCATTCCAGCATTGAACGTGGTCGCGTTTGGTGTAAGAAGTGCGGCAGATCAGTAAAGATTGATCCAGCCTATTGTCTGCAGCACGGTTGGCCAGAATGTTGTGGTGTAACTATGACAATCGACGCGCCGAAGGAGAGACAGGATAAAAAGTTATAAGAAAGCTATAGTCTGTCGCACCATGTCATCAACAAAACCGAGTGCACTATTTATAGAAGGCTTGAATAATGTAGGATGTGCACAATTATTTCTCGTCTGAAGTTGCCCTTGATATACTCTTAGAACATTCCTCTTAATAAAACCTACCTCCTTTGCAGCATCGAGTATTTGAGATTCAGGGTAATTTTCCTTTAAATCTGTTAGCGTACTAAATTTCCATCTAGTTCTTTTTTTCTTAATGTCGGATGCATGTAGAGAATACATTTTCTCAGTTAGAACATGGCAAAATCCTGCCCACGATAAAACAACGGCAGCACGTAAGAAATCATACTGTAGGCAATTAATCGCTTCATGGAAGTAATCTTGTACATCGACAGGTAATCCTGAAAGTTTATCAAAAAGTTTTTCAATGGTAATAATTCTCGATTTAGAGTGCTCTAAAGTTGCCAGAATTTGGTGGGCTTCCTTCGATGCTTTCCTGGTACGTGTTAGCCATTTTGCGACCAATTGTAGGTCATTCAGCATCGGAATCCATTAGGTATTTTCTCAATGCTTTAAAAAGGTTTTCATACACTTCAGGTTTTTCAGTTTCTGGTAGCTCTAATTGAATATTAATATTAATAGTCGGACCGCTTATCAAAGGTTTCTTGGAACTTTGGTCTACATGCTCTCTTCCGCCAGTATCTTCAACTTCAATAGTGGGTTGTTCTACCTCTTCTGTCGCAGGTTTCGCTACCTCCAATTGTCCATCGATTTCATTCAATAATTCTGCCTCAAGGAGAATATCCAAAATTGTCTTAGCACCTGTCATAGTGAACTGATTTTTTACGACACCTGCAGCATAGAGAACATGAGCTAAGAAATCATCTACCGACATTCTGTTGTTCTGTTGCATCCGCACCGTAGATACAAGATTCGATAAAAATTCACTAGTTTCTATAATTTTTTGCCAGTTTTTCTTAACTTCATTAGGAAGATTAACTTCTAATGCTCTACCGATGGCTTTACCAATTTCTGTACATTTCTTTGTTTTACCTCCTTCAATAATACCAATTTGCATGAGAAATCCATTATTCCTACTCACCGAGGTGGTACTCACTTTTGTTAATTTTGCAATCTTCTCTAAATCAACAGCATCATCCTGATGAGCATAACCCATTATTATTTTCTTGACTTCTGATAGCGATGAGCCTGGTACTCTTGGTTTATCTTTCTTCATCATTCTCTCCTTTTTTTCTCTTCCAGTATCTCTTCCTCCTCTCTACATAGCACGACTCAAACTTACCTAAAATCCAGCCTTCTCATACCGTCCCGGAATATTGTAGCGCGAAAGGAGGGGATGTCAAGGGTTGACAAATGGGAGTTCTATGTTATAATCTAGCGAGTAGAAAGGAAGGGTGAACCAATGACACAAGATCCGCGCAGAGAAAATAAACCACTATTCGGCTCTAAATTCTTCATCAGCGAAACACAGAATTTTCTTATGGCAGAAATGACAATGATCCGCGGCATTATTAAAGAAAAAAAGCTGAAAGGAAGGGCACTAGAAATTTCTGCTATGATTTTCAGTCTATTAAGTACAGGTAATGCAATATTAGAACTATCTAAAGAAAATTTGCGATTTTATAATGAATGTGTGATGTTAGCAAGAAGTTTTTTTGAGAGAATGACAAATATTTGTTATTTGCTGTTATGCGATGAGGATACTTTCAAAGGGTGTATGCATCATACTATATTTAAGCAGTATACTAGAAGAAGTGATAATAGTAAAGTTATAAAGGATGAGAATGATAATATACTGATGGAGTTGAGTTTAACACAAAAGAATACAGAAAATTTAAAGAAGGATATGAACTTAAAGGACGTAATAGATAAGTTTAAAAAAAGTAGGAGGACAAGATTCCCCACGCCAAAAATTGAGAAACGACTAGGCTTCATTGCCAAATTCAATGAATATTTAAATGTAAGTTTATTGCTTGCATATCAATTGCTTTACTATGACGATGCATCAGAAGCATTACATGGATCATTCTATGGTAGCTTATTTCATGTTTTAAATGTTGGGTCTAAAAATAAGAATGATATTGACGTTGAAATTAATAAAAATACAGCATTGCTTCTTCTGGGAACAGGCGAACTTATCCATCAATTAGTTAGATTATTGCACAAAGATAATGATTTAATGGAATTTTATGAAAAATCATTCTATAATAGTGAAGGTATTCACAAAAAATTTAAGTTTGCGCTACAAAAAGATGTAATGGTCTAAGTTAGTTATTAATTAAGAAATCTTAAAATACCCGTTCTCCAACCTCTCGCCTTCCCGCAACTGGTGCACTCCCACATGGTCTCCCCCGCACAGCGGACACTTGTGCGTCACGGTGTAGACCAGTTGACACTTCTCGCAAAGGTAGAACTCGCACCAGGTGTTCTCTGAGGCTTGCAGTACGCATTCGGCTTCACATTTCAGACAGATCACGGTATCCCCACGAGATATTGTAGCTATTAGTAAGTGGTTGTCAAGGATTGACAGGATGGAATTCATGGCTATAATGCAACAATAGGAGGTTTAAATGAAAGAAGAATTTCTAAGTATAAAAGAAGGTAAAGAAAAAGAAATTCTAATGATCAAATTTGAAAAAAATTGCCCCTTCTGTATTCAAAAAAAAATAAGAAAGACATGTAAAGGACACATACAAGATCCTGAACGAAATGTATTTGTAACTTCTTGTTCGAATTGTGGCACGACATTCCTGATTCCTGTTAATGATTATAATAGTCTTCGGTCATACGTAAAAAAGTATCCAGCTGAGCCCGAACGCCAAATTGTTGAACAAGTAAGTTCAACCGAAAGGATTAGTACAACATTGGGATCCGGTAATATACCAGTTTTCGTTCATGAATTTTATGAAGAGAAGCAATGGCGAATGTGTCGCGATTGCGGTAAAAAATTACCAACTCCTACAACACGACCGGGACCTGTAAAAAAAATAAATCATATTAGAAAATTCTGCCCTAAATATCGTTCAACAATTGACTAAAAATCTGTTTCATATATATAATATACATGATAAAAATATATCTCTCGACATCGCGTACTCTCTGTGTTACTTGACAACCCAGATGGCGGGGGTATAATCGGATGGAGGTGAAAATTGGAAAAATTTCAGATCGCAACGCTACACAGATACTATATTTGGGCAAATCGAATGCGTGATCACTTCGATAAAATTCTGCCTAAAAAACAATTTGGGGTAAATGAAATTCAGGGAATTGATATTGAAATCTTTATGTACATGTCATTCTGGTATGCAGAACTGTATGTGGTAATTGAAGGATGGAGAAAATTGAAATTAGTTGATGAGATAGTCGATCAGTTACTTCGATCAGAAAATAATATTAAGTTATTAAAAAGATATCGAAATGCTGTTTTTCATTTCCAAAGAGATTATTATGATGATCGTTTTATGGACTTTATCAAAGAAGGCGATCATATTGTGAAATGGGTGAGAGACTTAAATGATCACTTCAGTCGCTTTTTCTTACAATATTTTGGTAGAATACCAAAAGATAATTAGAAAAATTTCCCTACAATATTTTGGAATGTGTCCAGATTGAACCTCTTCCCCGGGCAGCTCTTCTTCGCGTATTTCCGGTGTCCCACAATGCAATCAGTCGAGTATCCTGAGATCTTTAGTAAAGGTACGATCAATCGCTCAGCTGCGAAGCCCAGCATCTCTTCCGGCGGTTCCACCTTATCGTAGTTACCCACAAAACAGATCCCCAGGGAGCTTCGGTTCATGCCCTTGCAGTGCGCGCCATGCTCGAGTATCGATCCTCCGATCAGTATCTCATAGTGGCCACCGACTTTTTCAACGCCGAAGTGATAAGCGATATCCGACCAGGGTACCTGAAATAACTTACCGTTCTTGATCTTCAGTCGCCGGTTGTATTCAGCTTTGGTTACGATATATGCGTCAATACGATATGCGCAATGATAGCGTCTTATACCTCCCCAGTCGAGAGTGTCGTGATCCTTGGACCAAGAGTGGTGAATGATAATCCACTGCCACCAAAGCCAGTCTGGTATCATAAAGTCTTTTATTGACGGAATGATCTTCATTTCAGAACCACACCCTTAGCATCCCGCCGTAGTACCAGTCATCAATGTGGATGACCATCCCGGACAGTGAGATCCTGCCCTTGTACAGCAACCCCAGCTCTGCAGCTGCGGGCACTTTCCCGCCATTAGCGTAACCGATGCCGATATTTCCCCGGGGTCGCAGCGGCTTGGGCCCGGGTATGTCGATCGTAAACTCGGTCGTGTGAAACCATATCGTGTGTTCAAAGATCTCGCCTTTGTGGGTAATGGATTGCGTCAAGTCAATCTGCTTTTCATACTTCTTGATCGCTTTCACTGTCATCACGAACGACGTGTCCCAGGAAGTCTCAGTAACCGGTACGTCGCCGTATGGTGTCGCCGAGTCGACCGGGGTGTTTGGAATAGTCTACCATCTTAAATCCTCAATCGCTATTATGTTACCACATTTTAACCTGGGGTTTGAAGTTTATAGTTATATAAGAAGAAAAAAGGTGGAGGATGTGATGCAATTTAGGAACAATTGAACAATTGCCATGGACCAAGCGGATACAAAATCCAGTTGGTCTCTAGCCCGACGGACGATGAGTCCGTTGTGTTATTTAACTTGATATATAACTCAAGTATAAGGAGAATGGGGTCAAACCTCGAAACTTGACAAATGCTACAAAAGAAGCAAATAGTATTATCTTATTAAGACTTTCTAAAAAGGGAGTCAGATCTGGCTATTGGACATTTTTTGTAACCAAAGCCATGTGCTCAGACCTGCTAATCACAACCATCAGACTGCTAATCAACGTGAATCCATAATGGTATAATATACATCTTTTTCGATCCATTTTGTTCCTGATGTAGAGGAAAATCGTGGTGCAAAATTGACCTTGATTTCTGAATTGCCTTTTCTCGTTAACCCAGAGTTTAGTAACACTGAAGAAACTGAAATGTCACGGTATGAAAAATGGTGAAATAGGATTTCCCCCTCAATAAAAATCATCGGGATCTACGAGAGTCCACCGCGTCTCAGGGACCAAAATTGGCCCACGGATTCGCCAAATAGGATAATTTCTCCAAATTCCGCATGGTTTCCGATATATCCAACGGACTGGTGGTCCGTTGTGCCTTCTTATTAGCCACTGCGGACTTAAAGTCCGCGGAGTTTCAATAATAGTCGCTATCGCAGACGATTTATGTCGAATGCGTGACAGATTGGATACTTCCATAACGCTGTTTCTTTTTCAAAAATATAATCCCGGTAATGCC
>JBARXC010000070.1:0-4139 GCA_049647125.1 bacterium
GAGTTTATCGAAATGTTGTAAATATCGAGTCTATCGAGATACACCGTTCCTCACGCTTAAATGTGAAAAATTGGGACAATGACTTGGTGAGTAAGTGACACAGGGGTCTAAATGTCTAATGTCAAGAAGTATAATGAAAAGTGTCTTTTCTCCATGTGAGGGATGAAGTATAATGGTCCAAAAGGAGGTTAAGGATGCTTTATCTTGGCTGCGATGTACATCGGGATTATACAACGGTCAGTTGTGTTGGTGAAGATGGTGATGTTCTAACGACAAACAACATCGCCAACAATTGTGAAGACATAATTCAACTTCTGGAGCGTTATCCAGGGGAAGAATTTTCTGTGGTATTAGAGGCCGGTTTAAACTGGGGTGTGGTCTACGATCTTTTTGAGTCCGTGGATCAGGTAAAGCGGATTGCGCTTGCGCATCCGCCAAAGGTAAAGGCGATTGCCTCAGCGAAGATTAAGACGGATAAGATTGATGCTCAGATATTAGCGAGATTATTGCGGGTTGGGTTGATTCCTGAAGTATGGATTCCGGCAAAGGATATTCGCGTATTGAAAGATATCGTGCGCTTTCGGGCGTTTGTTGTGAAGGTTAATACGATGGTAAAGAATCGGATTCATGATCTTTTACGCAAAGCTCACATTACGCCACCTGAGGTAAAAGATTTGTTTGGGAGTTATGGACGCCAGTGGCTTGATGAGATTTGCCTATCGGATGAGCGTATGGATATGCTCTTACGTTTGCATCTATCAATACATGATACCTTTAAAGTAAAGGAACAAGAAACACGGAAATGGATTATCCGTGAGTTACATGATCGCCAGGATTTACAATGGATGAGATCGATTCCTGGTATCGGTGAAGTGTTCGGAGCAGTGATTGTTCTTGAGATCGATGATATTAATCGATTTCCTGATGCTGCTCATTTACACTCCTATTGTGGGCTGGCGCCATCAACCCATAGTTCAGGTAGATCGCACTATCACGGTAGGTTGGTCCGTGGTAATAAGTGGTTACGCTGGGCATTTATTGAGGCTGCTCATACGTCAGTACGAGTATCACCTTATTTTAAAAGACACTATAACCGGGTGAAGATACGCGCCGGTACCCAGGCCGCGACTATCTCCTGTGCACGTAGATTGGCTACGGTTACTTACAAAGTATTACAAGAAAAACGACCTTATTATGAGCTTTCTGAAAATAATAGAAAAAGCCGGTTGCCCTCTGGTAGGTCTAGCCAGGCAATAATCCTGGGCTCTGGTCAAGAATAGGGAACCGGCCTTCAATGCCAATACAATATGCGTACGGCATCGAAAGAAGAATAAGTATTAAATGATAACGAAATGAAAACAAAAAGCAAGTCTTATTTTAACAAGGAGGTACTATAGCTTAACTAATCCCTTGACACTTTTCAAAGAAGACCTGCCACCTTTTCAAGCTTTTTTCTGTTCTTGTCCCGATAGGTTTTGTGATACTCCGGGTGTTCTTGACGGAATTCCTTTGAGCATTCTTTTGCATAATCAGGATGTGTCCTGCGCCATTGTTTGGATTTTTTCTTAAAGTAATCGGGGTTCCTTTCTAGCCATTCTCTATGTTTTCCTTTGGTTTCAAGCCACTTCTGGCGGTGAAGCTTGGCATGGTCACATGCCCGGTATTCTTTCTGATAATCCTGTTGAGCAAGTAACGGATGTGGGGTCAAATCATCTCGACGGGCTCGATACTAACAGCTTGAATAGTGAATAGAAAATGGTCATTGACAATAAATCTAAAATGTGTAATATACCTTGTCCGCCTCAGGAGGAAATCAAGTTTTTTTTATCCAAAATAGAGGAGAGCACAGTGATAATAAATGTTTCTTTTTGTTTGAAATGGACAATTACAGTGCGATATTTATTACTTATATTATAAAATAACCGTATGCATAATGATTCATTTAGTAAGGCATAAAACACATCTGATTCTACTAATCATTCTCGTTGTCAGTGGTATTGTGAGATTTTGGGGAATAAATTTTGGATTACCAAGCACTGAATGTCGACCTGATGAAAGTACTGTCATGCAAATTTCATTACGGTTCTTTACGGGAGACCTCAATCCACATTTCTTTAACTATCCAAGCTTTTATATGTATCTACTTTTCTTTGTTTACATCGGCTATTTTCTTATAGGCACGATTTTCGGGATGTTTACTTCGCTGTCATATTTCGTGGCATCTTTTATTGTGTATCCCAGTAGCTTCTATTTAATAAACAGATTTATTGTAGCATGCATGGGAATTCTTACAGTTTTTATTGTTTACAAAATCACTCTACAATTATTCAATAAGAAAACGGCTCTCATTGCAACATTATTTTGCGGTCTAGCCTATTTGCACGTAAGGGAATCTCATTTCGGTGTCACTGATATCCCCACGACATTGTTCATTATGTGTTCCATGATGTATATCATAAAGAGTCAGAAACATAGAACTCTTAAAAACTTCATAATTGCTGGCTTATTTGCTGGTCTGGCAACATCAACAAAATATACCGGCATCCTGCTTTTCATACCCATGTTCTTTGTGCATCTATTCAATATTATTGATAACAACGACAAAAAAATCAAGTTGTTTTTTGATAAAAAAATATTACTCTTCTCAGGAACAACCATATTCGTATTCTTAATAACAAACCCTTTTATAATACTGAATTTTTCCAAATTTATTGCTGACCTCATGTTTGAAATTGACCATTTAAATCGTGGTCATATTATGATCTTGAATCAAGGTTGGTGGTATCACCTGAAATTTTCTTTGTTTTTCGGTTTAGGATGGAGTCTACTCTTTAGTTCTTTACTAGGTTTCCTTCTTTTAATAAAAGTCAATATTAGAAAGTTTATAATACTCTGTTCTTTTCCTTGTATTTATTATATTCTAACAGGAAAAGGCTATACTGTTTTTTTAAGATACATTATACCGGTCATTCCGTTTCTATGCATAACTAGTGCTTTTCTTATTGGGCATGTGAGTGATAAGTTATTCAAATCTCTTAAGCCACGCTTGAATTATGGAATAACATATTTGCTTGCAGTATTAATAATAACACCATCAGCATACAGTATTACAAGGTTCAATAGCTTATTGACAAAGCAAGATAATCGCTTAACAACTAAGAAATGGATCGAAATGAATATTAAAGAAGGTAGTTCTATTTATCAGACTGGTGATAAATGGGGAAAGATTCAATTGCATCCTACGTTAGGGACACTTAAGCAGACACTCAGTAAGTTGTCAGACCTGTATGAATCAAAAGGGCGTCATGACCAGGTACTAAAATCTGAAATAGATTACTTGATTGCTCAGATTTACTATTTTAAGAAAAAACATGTCATAGGATATGATTGCTGGCAATATGATAGTGAACTAAAGAAGTTCAAATACAACTATAAATACAAAAATACATTACCTGATTATATAATTATACAAGAATCACCCCTAACAGCATACAGCAAAGTTCATAAGAAAATAATGGAATCTGTACGAACAGCTTATAATCTCAGAAAGGCATTTAAAGTAAGTGATGTTAGAAATAAAGAAAATCTCTTTGACCAGCAAGATTGTTTTTTTATCCCTTATGTTGGGTTCAAGGATGTTACACAGCCAGGTCCAAATTATTATATCTTTGAGAAAAAGAGCCATCCCCCAGATCAAACGAACAGGTATCAAGAGTGAACAATTGGGGTCAAATCATCTCGACGGGCTCGATACTAACAGCTTGAATAGTGAATAGAAAATGGTCACCGGGGGTTGAAGTTTCTGGAATGACCCTTTTTAAGATACGGGGATCAAATCTGGACATTGGACATTTTCAGTAACCAAACCTAGCCCGATGGACTATGAGTCCACCGCGTCTTATGGACCAAAAATGGCCCAAGGATTCGCCAGATAGGATTGATTCCCCTAAATTCCGCATGATTTCCGAAATATCCAAAGGACTGGTGGTTCGTTGTGCCTTCTTATTAGCCCCTGCGGACTTAAAGTCCGCGGAGTTTCAATAATAGTCGCTATCGCAGACGATTTATGTCGAATGCGTGACAGATTGGATACTTCCATAACGCTGTTTCTTTTTCAAAAATATAATCCCGGTAATGCC
>JBARXC010000071.1:0-2420 GCA_049647125.1 bacterium
CCATTGCTTTGGGATTATGCCCTCGGGGTATACCAAAAAGCGGCCTTAAATTCACCCGTGACCGCTTCATGAATTGAATTACCGCAATCCGAAGCCATTTCTTTTTGAAAGTCAGGAATTTTAAGAATGGACTGTTAAGTCCGTCATACGGATCGTATCCTTTCCAGTCGTTAGACTGGAAAAAATATTCCAATTTATGAAGCACAGATTCTATTTTCATGGAATATTAAAAGTAAGCACGCTTTCACAAAAGCTGAAGATACGCTTCGCTGCAGATACGCTGACGCTGAAGACATGTCACTTCGTTCCTGAAGACTTTATTCTTTTACGAGTTGATATAATCAGATTATTTAATTTTATAGTTATCACACATACTCTTTTTTGATATTGATCATTGGTTGTGTTATTTATATAGCCATTATTCAAAGCTTCAATGAGGTGGTTTGAGCATTCCACCGCGGACGCATTTGCGATATTATAAAATGATATCTTTTCTTTTGGAAAAAGCCTTCCCCATCCTTCTGCAATATTCGCAGCAACGGAACGAGCAGCACGCAAAAAATCATCTGCAAGAATATACCTTTCTTGTTTTGGGAATTTTCTAACCATCTGCGCTATCTCCCTAGAAAATTCAGACGCCAGTTGCCAGACTTTTAAATCTGTAAAACTCTTTAGCTTTTTGGTTTTCAATATCTGTTTCCTTCAATCTACGCAGTAGATGTTTCTTCAGCAAAGCGTGAGCTTTGCATGTTTTCAGTTTGCGAAGCAAATATATCTGCAGCATCCTTGCGTGTCTTCAATGACTACCTGGTATGACAACACTCCTTTTAGAAATTTGCTATTTTACCAGTATGTCAGGTAAAACAATTGGTTTACGCGTTCGGATACTTTCATTAATAAGGAAACTCACCAATGTGGTTTCAACAATATTTTTAAAGGAGATCGGTGATTTTTTACCTTTTCTAACCGCATCAAGGAACGCCTGGATTTCATCCTTATAACCCTTATCTTGTGATATTTTGGTCTTTGTTTGTTTACCCGCATTCGAGAAAACAGCGCTTGAAAAATCATCTATCACGCACACTTTTTCATCACCGAAGATCTCTATCCTTTCCTTTGGAAAATCCGGGTCACCCACGGCAAAATACGAGATAGAACCAAGCGAACCATCATCATATTCTAGTGTTGCAATAATATTGTCATTAGAACCACCAAAAGATTGGGCATAGACACTTTTCAAAGGTGCTGCTGCAAAGTAACTAATATAGTCGACAAAATGACACACTTCACCGATAACCCTGCCTCCCCCCTGTTTTATATCAAGAAGCCAGTGATCTTGCGGCAGATTACCCGCGTTAATACGGTAATTGATTATATAAGGAACGACTTTGTCACCCATGAACGATTTTGCTTCCATAGTTAGCGGAGCAAAACGACGATTGAAGCCAATAAAGAGCAAAGAGCTAAGGGCAGAGGGCATAGAGCGCGCCTTGATTATTTGTGTAAGCTCTTTTTGATTGAGACATAGGGGTTTTTCGCAGAATACATGTTTACCAGCTTTCAACGATTCCATTATTAATTGAGCATGGAGGTCGTGGCGTGTGGCGATGAATACTGTCGTTATTGTCGTATCATCTAATAATTGCTTATATTCTGTAGTACAGTATTTGTATCCGAATTTCTGAGCGACCATTTTTGAATTTGTTCCTCTCACATCAGCCACACCGACAAGGTTCGCTTCTTCATATTTCATGTTTGGTAACAAGAACGACTTCGCAAAATTACCAGGACCGATAAAGCCAACATTGATTGCAGAGGGCATAGCGGAAAGTGCAGGGCGCGATTTACTGATGATGATTTTAGCTTCGTGTTTCTTTTCTGTATCGTATTCAAATAGTATTCCCAATGGTTTGTCCTCGGTTTTTCCGAGTACAATATCATAGGCTCTTTTGGCTTCTGTTATTTTAAATCCGTGTGATATTAGCGGCACGATATTCAGTTTCCCTTCAGCCATGAGATTCAACACCGCTTCCATATTCCGTTTTTCAGTCCAGCGCACATAACCGATTGGATAGTCAATACCTGCTTCCTCATATAGGGTATCATACCTTCCAGGTCCATAAGAACGTGCCAGCAAGAGTGACAGTTCTTTACGATAATATGGTTCGCGCGGAAAATCTAATTTTGCAACACCAACAAGGACAACTCTTGCTCTATCCCGACAAATCTCTGGAGCCAATAAAAACGGATCATTACTCGATGTCGCAGCAGTTATTATGACTGCATCGACGCCCTTACCATCGGTAAAATGTTCAACTAAATAAGTAACATTTTCACTTCTCAAAATTACTTCATCTGCACCACATTTCTTTGCTAATTTTACTTTATCGGATTCCAAATCAATGCCTACTACTCTGCAA
>JBARXC010000072.1:0-3096 GCA_049647125.1 bacterium
AAAACCAGCAAGTTGTTGAAAACAAAGGTTTTGAACGTGTTCTATGAATTCTATCTGCTGTGAGGAATTCTAGAAAAAACCATACATTCGGACCCAAAAAAGTGGAAACCTTCCACAAGCCTTCCACAAGCAAAAAATAAGGGGTCGGTGAAAGCCGACCCCTTTGCTATGTTGAAAAAAATTCTTACCTAACTTTGACTACTTTTCTTTGACTATTTGAACTACTGGTATTCAATCATGAGTATGAATTCATTACATAACCCTGAGTTACTATCTTCTAATTCATCGATGATTGATATGCCCCAGCGACCCTCCACGAGCCAGCCAACGAAATACTCCAAGTCGGTTTCCTGAATATCACCAGGGTAATCGTTATCCCAGATAACCAACGTTTCAGGCGGTGGGATCGTATCAGGATAATGGTGGTGCACCATCATAATGTCTAAGGTAAACGGCTCATCATGAATAATATCAAGGAATATTCTCATCCTTGCTACGTTTGCGTTGGGAGGATCAGGATTGATACTAGTACCGAATCCGATGCTTCCTTGGTCAGGAACAACAAACCCAGTTGGTATTTCTTCATTGTAATCCCACCCAGATTCTTTACACATTATGATTGGAAGTATCCCCAAGATGATCGAGAACAATATATATTTTTGTATCATTCCTTCCTGTTATCTAGCTAGATGTTCAGCAAAAATCATCATCTTATTTTTATTACCTTCTGTGTTACCTTCCCATCTACCTCAATGAAGTAAATTCCTGGTTTAATTTTATCAGGTAAAATAACTCGTCCTGTGATGTCGAAGACTCTACAGCTTTTATCTACTGGTAATAATAATGGTCCACAGCTGATGGTTGTACTGAATATACTATTATTTATTGGTATCGTTAACTTCTGTTCTTCCACGCCAACTGGTTGATCAAGCCACGGAATAAAATCTACCCAATCACTCACTGAATCACCCAATCCACCTGGATTAGAGTCTGGATGATAAGGACCACTCGCATCCCCCCACCAATTGTATTCCGCATCTACTGGGTCAGGATCAAACTCATACTTCCAAACACCAAATCCAGAGTTACCATAGATATTTGTATGATTTATTCTACCTGATGATCCCCAGTTAACAGAAAAACCATCACCATAGTTATTGGATATTGTACAACTATCGATGATGGGTGATGAGTTTACGCAACTGTATATTCCAGCTCCCCACATTGCAGTATTATTGCTTATTAGATTACCTTTGATTTGTGGTGCAGAATAAGATGAAACGGCTATACCTCCTCCCTCAGCATTTGCAATATTATCGCTTATTTGGTTATCCACGATAAAAGGATGAGATTGCTCACTACACAAAATAGCACCACCAAAATCAGCCATGTTTCCAATGAAAATATTTTGTCGAATGATTGGTGAAGCATTGAACATACACCCAATGCCTCCACCTGCATCAGCGATGTTATTATATATTTTATTATTAACTATGGAAGGGCTTGATCCAGATTCAATATATAATCCACCGCCAATATAACTACAACCATTTTGAATAGTAAAACCCCTGATCAATGTTGTTGAGTCTACAGCGGTCACAATACGAAACACAGACCCCAAGCTATCACCATCAATGATTGATAACTCCACTCCCATTTCACTTATTAAATGAATCCCTGCAGTTGCAGGCCAATTAATGCTTTCCATGTATGTCCCGGGAGCAACCAGTACAATATCGTTATCCGCACAGGAATCTAATCCTGCTTGAATAGTATTAAGCGTTGAATCTGGATGTACATACCAGATAGTGCGATCTGCAAAAGTTAAACAAAATGAAAGTACTAGAATTACAGTAACTGCAAGTTTCAAATTCTCCTCCTCTGTAATAATTATAGACGCAACTAGAATATTGTCAAGGTCCAGGCAACGGACGAGCACTCCGTGACTCTACCGTTAAAATAGGTCTACAATAGACGAAAAATCAGCTCTTTTACCTATCTTTGAACCCGGATGAACTAGGTTGTGGAAGATTGTATAATAGAGTTGAGTAGTATTTTGCTCTTTAAAGATCGTTTACAATTTGATATAATCGTGCGGTTGAGAAGGAGGATACGATCCGTGCCAGTGATGGAGTTACCTCAAGGGAGATTTGGGGAAGACTGCCTCTGCACAAATTCTGTTATCTCTTTCTCTACAGAAAGCCCCGGTTTAGGTAATTGGCGGTCTGCCTTGAGCAGAGTCCCGAAAGAACCACAATATTGGTGGTACGATTATATCGGATCTGTAGAGAACAAAGAGCATTGCCTCCTTCTTTAGCCATTTAAAAGGAGGTATAATTATGGCTAAGCGTATTGTTGGTATTGATCTAGCGGTGACTGGTTTGCATCGCGCCGCCGTATATGATTCGGTAAGCGTGGCGTTTGTCGGTAAATCGTTTACCTTCAATCGTTCTTATGAGGGGTTTATGTTACTCTTACACAAGGCAACGAGTGATTTCCGTGGCGAGGTTTTATTTATTATGGAACCCACCTCTGGCGCGTGGAAACCATTGAGTGTTTTTTTAATGGCCAAAGGCTATACAGTATATCTGGTTAAACCTCAGAAGGTATATGATTTGAGAAAGTTTCTCAAGAAACACACCAAGAGTGACCGGATTGATGCGCAGGCATTAGCCAAGCTACCAATCATTGACGCGCAAGGCATCTATCCGCTTACGCTCCCGAAATCTGATGTTGAGGCATTAAATCGTTATTGTCGGCAACGCGAGCGTATTATGCGGTCTATTTCGGCGCGTAAGGCACGGATTCAGGCCTACTTTACCACCGTCAATCCGCTGTTAATGGACTGCTTTGGTGAGCATAAGTATACACGCTGTTGTCGTGCATTCCTGCGACAGTATGTGGATCCATTTAAGGTCGTGAAGCTGGGTGTAAAACGGTTATCGAACTTTTTGCACAACCAGTCACATATGGGGTCACCTATGAAAAAATTGTCTCTGGTTGACTATATTCAGTAATCAGTTATTTGTCAATATTGACCTCCTGGTAAAAACCTATATAATTTCTTAGAACCATGAGTCAGTCACCTATTCGTAC
>JBARXC010000073.1:0-18052 GCA_049647125.1 bacterium
TTTATCTTGCCGCAACGTTGCATACTCTGTAATGATGAGATAGTGCAGGGGATGTTATGTAACAACTGTCTCGACTATTTGCCAGAAGTAAAGCCAACCTTGTGCCGGTTTTGCGGCAGACCAATAAAAAAAAGAATGCTTTGTGGATTTTGCAAAAAGGGAACTCATATTGATCATGGACGCGCATTCATGCTGTTTATTCCACCGTACGATAAAATTATTCATCATTTCAAGTATCGCAAAAAGACTAAACTCGCTGATTTTTTGGGCAGGGCAATGGCAAGTATTATAAAATCTGATCATTATTTGAAAGATGTTAATACAATAGTACCTGTACCACTTTTTTGGTGGAAAAACCTGAGGCGCGGCTATAACCAGGCAACATTATTATCAGAAATAATAAGCCAGGAATGTAATATTAAAATGAATGACATTCTGAAACGTATTAAAAATACAAAGACCCAGACAAAATTGAATGAACAGGCACGCAGAAAAAATGTATTTAATGCGTTTTCCTTAAAGTCAAATACAATAGAAAATAAAAAGATAATATTGATTGACGATGTTATGACCACCGGCGCAACAATAAATGAATGTGCGCGCGTTCTCAAAGACGCCGGCGCTAAAAAGGTCTACTCATGCGTTGCTGCAATAACACCGGGGTAAAAGAAAGACTCGGAGAGCAGGAGAATTGGAGAAAAGGAGAATGGGGAAAGGTGAAAAGGAGTAAAATATAAATTTTCCTCCCCCTTAATGCTGTGTCCGCCTCAGGTGGAAAGTAGGAATAAGGTGGGGGTGAACGATTAATAGGAAAACTTTGAAATCTGACCTGCCAGCATTTGTTGATTTTTCAACAAATCTAGCCTGCTATAATTTGTTGAATTTTGTCGAATTCTGTCGGTAAGTATTGATTGTTGATTTTTATATTGATTTATTACAAATATTATGTAAAATGCAAGTAATAAATGGCTTGGAAAATTCGACAGCGTGGCGAAAACCTATACCATCATGTATATGCCTGGGGTAATGACCGACATCCAGTATTCAAACACCCGAATCATTATCATAAATACCTGAGTTTATTGAATGGTCATGCAAAGACATACGATATCAGTGTCATTGCTTATGCGTTAATGGAATGGCATGTACATCTATTTATCTACGATCAACGAAATAGCATTTCTGAATTTATGATGGATCTTCATGGTGATTATGCCAAGTATTATAATTGTGTAACAAAACGGGTGGGTCATGTATTCGGTGAGAGATTCAATAATAAAATCGTAAAATGCAATATCTATGGAAAATGGCTAACAAGGTATATTCACCGACAGGCGGTAGAAGCTGGTTTAGTACGTGATCCACAAGACTATCCGTGGTCAAGCTATGGTGTATATCTTGGTCATGAAAAAAGTACATTCCTTAAACCAGACATCATTTTAGAGCAGTTTAGTGAAGGTGATGAAAGAAAGGTTAACTACAAGAATTTTGTTGAAGGTAATGATGATGGACCAGTGGATTGGAGTATGCGATTTTTTCGTCTTCGTTCGATTTCTAATCTTGTAAGAATTGCGTGCGCTGAGCTCAAAATTGAACCTGATATAGTAATGAAGCCTCGGGGACGTCAAGCGCAAATATTGCGCATTCGGGTCGTGGAGAGATTAATGCGAAGCTATGATATTAAAGCAATCGACATCGCCAAAGCGCTCAGCCTTTCGCGTTCTGCGATTACGCGGATTCTCCAGCGTGGCGTGAAATAAAGCACGACACGGCATGAATAATAAGAAACGAAGAAACTCAACAAATCTAACCTGCTATAATTTGTTGAATTATCACGAAGCATTAACTTATCTATTATTTTATCATTTTGTCAATTGACAAAATGATAAAACGACACGTTGACTTTCAATGATCTAAATGCAACATTGACACAATCGATATTCCGCGTAATATACAATTCTAGGAGATGAAATATTCTGGAATTTTATGGAGTGCGACGAGCTTACTCGAATCGTTCTCTCGTTGCGAAATATGGCATAGCATCATAAATAACGGTGTTTGAAAAAAACCGGAGGTCTTTATGTTAGTCAATTTGAATAAAATTTTACCAAAAGCCCGCAAGGGCAAATATGGTGTTGGAGCGTTTAATACCTCTAATATAGAAATTACCCAGGCGATTATACAGGCGGCAGAATTACTTAATGCACCGGTAATAGTCGCAACGAGTGAAAAGGCAATACAGTATACTGGTATTGAAAATCTTTCTCAACTTATTATTACCATGGCAAAAAAAGCATCTGTGCCTGTAGCATTACACTTAGACCATGGTAAATCATTCGAGATAGTAAAAGAATGTATAAAACATAACTACACCTCAGTAATGATCGATGCCTCGCACCTGCCTTTTAAAGAAAATTTAAGATTAACTAAACAGGTAGTTAAATACGCGCATAAAAGAGGTGTTTCAGTTGAGGCAGAGATTGGCAGACTTGCCGGAATTGAAGACGATATAAAGGTTAAGAAAGATGAAGCAATCTATACTGATCCTGCGGAGGCAAAAAGATTTGCCAATGAATCAGGATGCGATGCCTTGGCAATAGCAATTGGCACATCACACGGCGCGTATAAATTCAAAGGAAAACCAAAATTGCGCATTGATATATTAAAGGAGATTGCTAAAATAGTAAAGATTCCGCTCGTTCTGCACGGTGCATCAGGAGTTCAGATCAAATGGATTAATCGGGTAAATAAATTCGGCGGTAAACTTGCACATACCAGAGGCGTACCCGATAATTTGATTAAGCAAGCAGTAAAAAATGGCATCTGTAAGATAAATATAGATACTGATCTGAGGATTGCTTTTACTGCCGGCGTGAGAGAATATTCAATAAAAAATCCTAAAGTTTTTGACCCGAGAAAAATCATCGGCTTTGCCCGTGATATGATGCAGCAAGTCGTTGAAGATAGAATAAAAATATTTGGTTCAAAAAATAAAGCACTACCCCCTCTCCCTTAAGGGAGAGGGTAAGGGTAAACGCGTCATTGCCAATCTTCTAAGAATTTAGTGTTCAGTTGCTTTTTATCCTATGAAGATTGAAGCTATAGTATTGAGCTTGTCGAAATGATTTGACCCCAAAATCATATACCAAACTCATAATTCATCTTGTTGCATTTCATATCTATATTTTCCCGTAAGGCAGTCTATTTGCTAAATCTGACAGCTGTACCGTAAGCAAAAAGTTCAGCCGCACTACCCACAACACTCGTAGTCATATAGCGAACATTGATTATTGCATCCGCCTCGATCTCTGCAGCCTGGGCGATCATCCTACGGGTAGCAGCTACCCGAGCCTTTCCCATCATCTCTGTGTATTCAGTCAATTCACCGCCAAGTATCAACCTAACTAAGGCGGACAGATCTTTACCAAGCCAGATAGCAAACACTGTATGCCCTTGGACAAGACCGAGAACCTCTGTGATATCCCGACCAGGTACTGTTGTGGAATTCAATAGCAAAACCGTACGCTCAGGCTCAGTAGGAAGGGACGCCCTTTTTGATATCTTTTGTGTCCTTTGTTCGAGAGCAACAGTTATCAGAACAATAAGGACACCCCCCAGAAGGCAAAAAACCGCTATCCTGAGCCACCATGGTACGACTGGATCCTGGGAAACAATCACATGCCAAGGCATCCCGACAAATACTACAGTGAAGAGCCCCAACACGAAGGCAAGCGAACCAATATGTCGAATTATCTTCATTTTTCCTCCTTTTTAATTAAGGACATCGCCCATCCCCTAATGTCAGACGCAGTTGCCTGATTTCTCACTGCATCTGAGATTCATATACTTTTCTTATATGATCCAATCTCTTATTTATATCCCTTATTTCATCCTCAAGACCCATTTTCTTCGCCAAATTAACTGCTTCAAAAAGTAATTCCTTTACTTCACTAAAGTATGCGCCTGCACTCACTGGGCCAGAAGCTTCATACATTTCTTCATATATTTCTTCTGCTCTTACCTTTAGTCTGTTTAAATAGATCAGTTCGTTATTTTTCATTTTTTGATTATTTCATACTAAAATTCCGATACGATGAAATGATGATCATGATTTGTATTAATCATATAAATTTCTTTTATTCTCATAGGATAAGCATATACTTTTTTTAAAGACTGTCAACGAAAAGGGAATAGCTCAAAATTCAGTAGATTAATGTAGTCCCGCCCTCTTGTAAAAGAGCACGATGAATCGTGCAACTACATTGGTTTCCAGCGAGAATTGAATAACCACACGAAAAGGTGCGAGCGGTTGACAAAGAGGTAATTTTGGAATACAATTCCATCATGACGATGATAATATCGAATACGAAACCATGAAATTATGTCTCCGGTGCATTATAATTTTCACCAGCCTATGCTTCTTTTGTATTCACTGCACAAACAAAGAATTCATCTACAGTAAATTCATTGTCGGTTCGACTTGTGATGTTACATTCTATATTGAAAATGACAGTATCGCAAATGACATCATGTTAGAAATCGATGCTGAACTCATCAGGATAGATTCGCTACTGAACCGTTTTTCTGAATTAAGTTTAGTTAGTGAATTAAACCGCACCCAGGGGATCAAAGCACCCCAAGACATTATCCAGCTTGTTTTATTGAGTGATTCAGTCTCGCGAATTACTGATGGTCTATTTGACATTTCGATTGCGCCGCTAATTGAGCTCTGGGGATTTTATGAACACGAACTCAACAAACCGGATACAGCAGAGATTAATCAGGCTAAGAACTTGGTTGATTACAAAAAAATACAGGTTGGAAAAGACTCGATAATAATCCCGGCGGGGATGAAACTTGACCTCGGCGGTATTGCCCAGGGGTTTGCTGCTGACCGAGTAAAAATGATCTTAAAGAAATACAATGTAATATCAGCACTCATAAATATTGGTGGTGAGATTGCATTGATCGGACAATCGCCAAAAGGCAGACCCTGGCGCATCGGTATAAAACATCCTCGAGGAGAAGGTATAATAGAAACTGTTGAATTAAAAGATGAGGCTTTATCAACCTCAGGCGATTATGAGAAATTCTTTATAATAAATAATAAAAGATATTCCCATATTATCAATCCAAAGACCGGTTTTCCAGCACTGAATTTTGTCTCGGTTACTATTTTCGCATCGAGCGCGGCTTTTGCTGATGCGATCGCCACGGCAGTGTCTGTGATGGGTTCGGATAAAGGAACTAAATTTCTTGATTCTTTGGGAATTCGCGGTATAATATATTATGAGGAGAATGGTTGTTTGCAAAGGGTTGAAAACAATGGGGAAAAGAGTGCAAGGTAAGTTTTCCCAAATGATGAGATTGTGAAGCGATGAAGATTGAGGCAAAATATTACGAAAAGAAGAATAATCATATAGCATGTCAACTCTGTCCGCATTATTGCAAAATTATGCCTGGAAAAGTCGGGCTCTGTCGTAGCAGAAAAAATGAGGATGGGAAATTGTGGGCAATAGATTATGGTGAAACAACATCTATTGCATTAGACCCCATAGAAAAAAAACCTCTTTATCATTTTTACCCCGGGTCAAAAACATTGTCGATCGCTCCAAACAGTTGCAATATGCGCTGTCCATTTTGTCAGAATTGGGAGATATCTCAAAATGAAGTACGTACCGAGTTCCTTTCACCAGAGACCTTATTAAAAATATTCAAGGAACATCCCTGTATAGGGGTTTCATATACCTATACAGAACCATTAATGTGGTTTGAATATCTGCTCGATGCCAGTGCGATGATTCATAAAGCAGGCGGCAAAAATATACTGGTAACCAATGGACTGATAAATGAAGATCCGTTATCAGAAATTCTACCGTTCATCGATGCTATGAATATTGATCTAAAAACAATGAATAGTGAAGTTTACGAGAAAACCCTGGGTGGAGACCTGAACACCGTAAAACGAACTATTGAAACAGCATATAAACATTGTCACATTGAAATAACTAACCTTCTTGTAACCGGATTAAATGACCGGAAACGCGACATCAACCAACTCATTGATTATGTATCATCTATCGACAAAAACATCCCTCTCCATTTCTCGAGATATTACCCAAATTACCACTATGATAAACCTCCGACACCTGAGAAGAAATTAGAATACGCGTATATTCAGGCAAAAGAAAAAATGAACTATGTTTATTTGGGCAATATCTTAACGGACGAAGGCTCCAATACCACTTGCCCGAAATGTAATAATTTACTTATTGAAAGAGTATCTTTCCAGGCAATGATTATAGGGCTTAAGGATAATAAATGCAAAAAGTGTGGCGAGAAAATAAACATTATTACATAATGGAAGTTTGTGTTTGGGTTAGGAAGCTTGATGGTAAATATGATCCAGCATCAAAAACCAATGCCCATTATCCATTTGGAAGGATGGTGATATGGCAAGAAGAAAAATAGGAAATATATTTTTGGGAGTGGTCATTGGCGGAATGATCGGGTCTGCTTTATCTTATCTTTTAGCCGGAGTATTCCCAAAAGGGCCAGTGAAGAACTTCTTTTTCAGTGCTCTTAAGGTCGGTTTTGACACGGTAAAGGTGAACCTTGGTTTCTTTAGCTTTTCACTTGGTTTAAGTATTAACATTACGCTTTTGACGATAATCTTTATCTTTTTAATGATCTATCTGCTCCATAAATTATAAGAATACAAGGCAGAAGAAGGCGGAGTCCATGTACTTATTAGGTGAGCGCATAAAGAAAAAAAAGACGATTACCGTTAAAAACCCTTATGATAATTCTGTCGTTGACACGCTTGGCCAAAGCGATGAGGAGGATATTACAAAGGCTATACAGGTAGCCAAAACTGGTTTTGAAATCCTGAAGAATATGCCGGCTGGTGAAAGGGCAAAAATCCTTGAACAATGCGCCTGTATTATCCAGGAAAGAAAAGAGGATTTTGCACAAGCCATATCAAAGGAATCTGGCAAGACAATCAATGAGGCACGTGGTGAAGTCGCCCGGGCAGTTAACACAATGAAACTTTCATCCTTAGCAGCACTTGAACTTACTGGTAAAAGCGTACGCTTTGATCTCGGCGGACCCTCTAAGAAAATTGGTTTCTATCAAAGGGTCCCACTTGGTCTGGTTCTTGCGATTACCCCATTCAATTTCCCGTTAAATCTATCCTGCCATAAAATCGGTCCAGCCATAGCTGGGGGTAATTCGGTTATCCACAAACCAGCCACAAAAACCCCGGTTTCCGCTGTCATGTTAGCCGAAGCTCTAAATGCCGCGGGCTTACCAAAACAAGGTATTTCTGTGCTCGCCGGACCAGGGGGTGCAATCGGCATGGGCTTGGTGCGACGTCATGAAATAAAGAAGATCAGCTTCACTGGATCACTCGAGGTCGGACGACTTATCACTAAAGAATGCGGAATGAAACACGTCACAATGGAGCTGGGGTCTAACTCTGCGGTGGTTGTCTTCAAAGATGCGCCGCTCGATCTCGTTGCCAAGAAAATCCGAAAAGGCGGTTATACTTTAGCTGGCCAAGTCTGTATTTCGATTCAAAGAGTCTATATCGAGGAAGACGTAGCCGATGAATTCACGCGTGAGCTATCACTTGAAGTCAAGAATATCAAGTACGGTAACCCTATACTCGAGGACACTGAAATGGGGCCGATGATTGATGAAGCTGCAATTCAAAAAGCCGAGAAGTTCTGTGAAGATGCCATTGCACACAAGGGCATCCTAATTCTGGGTGGACGCCGCGACAATACTGTTTTTCTACCAACAATCTTATTGGATGTATCTGAAGACGCCCTGGTCATTAAAGAAGAAGCTTTCGCGCCAATCGTCGCGGTGAACAGATTCAAAACGGTTGAAGAAGCCATTAGCAAAGTGAACGGCACGAAATATGGGCTGCAAGCGGGTGTGTTTACCAACGATATTACCAAGGCTCTGAAGTGCGCTCAAGGAATTGATGCCGGTGGTATACTTATAAATGAGTTTCCCACCTTTCGAGTAGATAACATGCCTTACGGTGGGACAAAAGGCAGTGGTTTAGGTAGAGAAGGCCCTGAATTTGCTATCAAGGAAATGACTGAAGAGAAGTTGATTGTTTTTGATCAGCTTCCTTAGCCCTTTTTTACTTTCAGTTTCTCCTCTAGTTCGGCAACCATCTCAGCGAGCTTCTCCTTTTCTCCCTCCTTTTCCTTATGCCATATCCTATTGAGCATGCCGATGGCAATAATAAAAAGAATGACGGACCAGATCCAGGGCGCAAAAGTACCGAATAGATTCAGAATGTAAACAAGAAAAAGCATAATCCCGAAACCAAAAACAATAAATGCCCATATAATCATAATTTATACCTCCAAGTTTAAAATAAGTATATAAATTATTATCTTTTTGTCAACCCCTTTACTTCCCTGAATTTGACCAGAATAATATCGCCGTCTTTCACAATATACTCTTTACCTTCTATTTTGGTTAAACCGGCTTGTTGAGCTGGACTAAAACCACCACAAGCAATAAAGTCTTTTCCTTCCAAAACCTCGGCTTTTATAAACCCGTCTCTCATATCCGAATGAATCTTACCCGCAGCGTCTAGTACGCGAGTACCTTTTTTTACCGGCCAGGCACGCGTTTCACGACCTTTTATTGTGTAAAAGATAATAATCGACAGCTTTTCCATACAGAGCCTCATAAGACCGGCAAACCCGGTTGGATTCAAACCAGCATCTTTCCTCAAAGTTTGTTTCTCTTCTTCTGTGAAATCACCAATGTCTTCTTCTAATCTTACAGATAGCCTGTATATGTCAAAACCCTTGATGTCCGCTTCAAACCTGCCATCTTCATCTAAGTTTAATACGATCAACTCCTGTTTTGTTGAAAGCAAAGGTAAATCACGTACCGTTATCTCAGGAACCTGACCTTTACTCAATGCATCCTTTATCGTAAGCAGGTTCTTCAATTCTTCTCGGCATTCCGCTTTTTTCTTAATTTTATCGATTCTGCGTTCAACAACTCCTAGATCTGATAAGTACAGCTCGGCACGCACGATCTCATAGTCACGTTTCGGTAATATTTGACTATCGATATGGGGAATATCAGGATCAGCAAAACACCTAAGTACATGAATAATGAGATCAACATCTCGAATATGCGCAAGGAATTTATTGCCTAAACCATCCCCTTGTGAAGCGCCTTTTATCAATCCGGCGATATCAACGTATTCTATACATGCAAACCTCACCTTGGAAGCTTGGGTTATTTCTGCAATCTGCTCCAATCTATTGTCAGGGATTGTCACCATACCTACATTTCTGTCAATAGTAGTAAAGGGAAATTTCGCTACCTGCACCTGCCCGCGCGTTAAGAAATTAAACAAACTCGACTTTCCAACATTGGGTAGACCGATTATACCGACCTTCATGTAAATTCTAAATCCTAATATCTAAATACTAAACAATACCGAATATCAAAATTCAAATCAAGTTCAATTTTTGGTATTTGTGTCATTTGAATTTGTTTAGGGTTTAGGATTTCGTGCTTCGGATTTGATCACCAGATCTATCGCATTTATGTAGTTCTGGGCTTTCATAAAACTATCTCTGAACATCGTTTCCATACCTGTTATCCCTTCATCAATAACGCCGCGCAGAAGTCTTTTCTCGGCGCGCGAGAAAGGGCTCAAAACATGGAGCGCAACGTCTTCGCCGGAACGGCCTACGCCGATGCGTATGCGTGGGAAGTTTGAAGAATCCAAGGTGTCTATTATTGAACGCAAACCTAAATGACCACCATCACTACCTCTTCTTCGCAACCTGAGTTTTCCTAATGGCAAATTAATGTCGTCTAAAACAACCACGAATTCATCTGGCTTATCACTAAGAAACTTTGCAACTGCAGCACCTGAGTCATTCATAAAGCACTGAGGTTTAACCAAGGTAATATTGTGACCAGCAATTTTTAATTTTGCTGTACGAAAGCCCTGGCGCTGGTGGAATCTTGCGCTTCTGTGTTTTGCAAGCCTATTAAGAAAAATGTACCCTGCATTGTGTCGGGTGCCACGATATCTCAACCCGGGATTACCAAGTCCAAAAATGATCATTTACCCCACACTTTGTTTGGTTTATTGTACATGCAGTGCGTATGCTTTCTGCAAAACCCATAAAAATTTAAAAGAATTATCCGTATGCGTGTGCCGAACAAGGTGCGGGGTTAATCCTTTTTCGCCGGCGGTTTAGACTCTTTCTCTTTTGAACCCTTATCTTCTGCTTTCTCTTCTTTTGCTGCCTCAGCGGGCGCTTCTTCACCTTCAGCGACTTCTTCAGCACCTTCTGCTGGGACTTCAGGCTTGACTTCTTCGACGACTGCCCTTGGTACGGTTATGCTGACAACTGGTGTTTCTTTGCTTGGTTCGAATTCGATTTTGGGTATGTCAATATCATATAAATGGATTGTCTGGCCAAGCTCCAAGGCAGAGATATCAACATCAATATGCGCCGGTATATCAACCGGCAAACATTTAACTACGACTTCGTGGAGGTTTTGCTCCAAAATAGCACCCTTTTCCAAATCTGGAGCTTTACCAACAAGATGGATCGGAACTGACGTTTTTATTTTCTCTTTTTTGTGGATATGTTGAAAATCGACGTGGAGCAGTTCTCCTGTTATGGGATTATACTGTATCGATTTTATCACACAGAGGTAGTCTTTACCGTCTACCTTAAGATTAATGGTCACGGCTTCCTCTCTTAATCTTTCCAGAATCTTTTTTAAGTCAGTTTGTTCAACACATATCCTTCTCGACTTCTCTCCATGACCATAAAGAACAGCAGGGTACTTACCCTTTTTTCTCATCCTTTTGACATCACCTTTTTTTTCAACTTCATAAACTTTTGCTGGTAGATCAACTATCATTCTTCAACCTCCTTGAAAAGCGAGCTTATTGATTCGGCATTGTGTATACGTAGAATAGCCTCGCCTAAAAGTCCGGCTACGGACAGAATTTTCAGCTTAACACTCTTTTTCTCCGGAGCTAGGGCAATTGTATCAGTTACAACGAGCTCCTTGATGCAGGATTCAACAATTCTCTGCAAAGCATTACGCGAAAGTAAGGGATGCACGACGCAAGCAAAAACCTCCTTGGCGCCTTGTTCAAGAATCGCCTGCGCCGCTTCGACCATTGTGCCTCCGGTATCAAGCATATCATCATATATGAGAGCTGTTTTTCCTTTGACATCACCAATCACATTTAGTACCAGAGATTGATTAGGTCCAGTCCGACGTTTTTCCACAATGGCAACGGGGAGATCTTTACTCAAACGCCTTGCAAAACCGCGAACCCGGTTTGCGCGACCCAAATCAGGGGAAACAATAACATAGTCATCCAAATTCCGGTGTCGATAGTAATCCAAGAACACCGGAGTAGCATATAGATGGTCAACCGGGATATCGAAAAAGCCCTGGATCTGCTCAGCATGGAGATCCATGGTTAGTACTCGGCTGGCTCCACTGACTGCCAGAAGGTTCGCAATTAGCTTTGACGAAATAGGAACCCGTGGTTCATCTTTACGATCTTGTCGTGCATAGCCAAAATACGGAATCACTGCGGTTATTCTATCGGCAGAAGCTCTTTTTGCCGCATCCAAAAAAAGTAAGAGCTCTAATATATTCTCTGCCGGTGATGGGATTGATTGTACGATAAATACATCGCGCCCCCGGATGTTTTCCTCAATTTTAACTTTCAGTTCGCCATCAGCAAATTTCCGAACGATAGATTTACTTATGGGTACTTTCATCTTTTCTGAAATGTCTTCGCTCAATTTTTGGCTGGCGCTCCCAGCAAATAACTTTATCTCTCTCATCAAACCTCCTTACCCTTCGGGAAAATCCAAATTCCAAACCCCAAATTCCAATTTATTTTCTTTAATCCTTTCTCTCCCCTGCACCACTGCTCTCATGCTCCTCTACTCATAACTGGGGCGGGAGGACTCGAACCCCCACGACAGGCTCCAAAAGCCTGTGTCCTGCCCTTAGACGACGCCCCATTTTGGCTAATAGCTTATGGCTTATAGCGGATTGCCTAAATTGTAACCACTTCAAAATATTGTGCACCAATCCGCTCAAGGTACTTCAACACACCTTTCCTGATTTTGTCGTCAATGACGACCAATATACATGACCCGCTCCCTGACAGAGTTACAATATAAGCGCCACTTACTAAAAGGTTAGTTTTAACATCCAAAAGATCCGGATGTTTTTTAAAAACGACTTTTTCGAAATCGTTAACTATATTAAAACTCAGTTTGGCTTTCTTCTTCTTGCCTTTTTGCTCTTCGATTATGATATCCGTTTCTGGACGTGGTGTCAAGAAGGTCTTGTCATATTCCTCATATGCCCATTTGGTTAGTATTGGATACCCGGGCCAGTATATTACCAAAGACATTCTTGGTAACTTAAAATATTTCAACTCATCACCCCTGCCGCGCGCGTGGGCAGCCCCTCCTTTTATGAAAAAAGGCACATCAGCACCTATTTCTCTGCTAGCCTCAAGCAATTCGTTATCCGGAACGTTAAGCTCGAACAACTTGTTAATGCCCTTGAGAACACAGGCTGCGTCTGCTGACCCTCCGCCCAAACCACCACCAATCGGGATGTTTTTCGTCAACTTTATGCACACACCTTTGTTTAAACCAAACTTCTTTTTGAAAATATCAGCCGCTAAATAGCACAAATTTTCCCCGGGAGGAATTTCAATGCCTATTGCCTCAATCTTGATATCTGATTCGATTTGTTCAAAAGTTATGATATCTGCCAGGTTTATTGTTGATAAGGTCGTTTCAATGTTATGAAACCCATCATCTCTTTCTCCGATGATCCTTAAACCGATATTGATCTTTGCCCAGGCTTTCAATGTAATCATTTTAGCGCCTCAATCTTCACTTTTATTACCCCGTCTTTTAGCATACCTATTTTCTTTGCTGCGGCATAAGACAGATCGATTATTCTCCCTGTTACAAACGGCCCTCGGTCATTTACTCGAACGATTACAGATTTTTTGTTCTTTAGGTTTGTTACTTTCACCTTTGTATTGAACGGTAGCTTTTTATGCGCACATGTATAGCTCCATTTATTAAATATTTCTCCGGAAGCTGTTTTCCTACCATGAAATTCCTCACCGTAGTACGATGCCTTACCATATTGAATGTATCCTGTACCCTGAGCACCTCCTAAACAACAACAGTTTGAGCAACCCCAGGAACCAAGGAAGATAATTAATAATAAGATCAACATAATTCCATTATATATTAATAACCCGTGTTGTCAACTTGAAAAAACCATTGTTCAAACTTCTGTTTTCTGTATTAACTTATGTACTGTATTAGCAAAAAAATCGGGAATGCAATTTTTGTGCCAAAAGATTTCCTGTCAATTTTATCTTTTTCTTGACTTCTATCTTTTTCTGTATAAACTTATCTCGCCTTTGTTTCAACTATACACAAAGTTCTTTCTGGTTTCACAAAAGTATCTAAATTTCGGAAGGTTTTTGCTGGTTTCTTGTGGATAACTATGTGGATTGTTGTGGAAAAATAAACTATGACTAAAGAAGCAAATAATACCTGGAAAAATGTCTTGGATTATGTGAGGGAAAGAATAAACCCTCAGTCTTTTAACACCTGGTTTAGCAGTAGCTGCGGGGTTGAATTGAAAGAAGATGTTCTTCTTGTCGAATTCCCCAACGTGTTCCAGATCGACTGGATCCAAGAACACTATTATAATATCTTAGAAGAAGCCGTTCATCAACTTAATGGCAATAAACTGAGACTTGCTTTTAAGGCGCTAAGACAGCAAGGAGATCGACCTAAGAAGAAGAGGAAACGTTTAATTCTCTCTCGAGATGGAACTAAACTCCAAGAAAGGTATAATTTTGAGAGTTTTGTAGTCGGCAAGAACAATGAATTTGCTCACGCTGCAGCATTGGCTGTCGCTGAGGCGCCGGGCGAAGCATATAACCCTCTTTTTTTGTACGGAGGTGTTGGTTTAGGCAAGACCCATTTAATGCAAGCAATTGGGAATTTTGTACACCGGCAGCATAAGAAGATGAATGTTTATTACACACAGGCTGAGAATATAATGACTGAGCTGATCGAGGCAATTCAAAAGAATCAACAAATGACGTTTAAGAGAAAGTATCGGACTAAGGATGTTTTGTTAATCGATGACATACAGTTCTTATACGGTAAAGAGCGGCTCCAAGAAGAGGTCTTCCATATCTTCAATCACCTCTACTTAGAAGGCAAGCAGGTTATAATTACTTCTGACCGCCCGCCAAAGGAGATCCTAACCCTCGAGGAACGGTTAACATCACGCTTTCAAGGCGGCCTTGTCGTTGATCTCCAACCCCCTGATCTAGAAACGCGTATTGCGATATTACAGAAAAAAGCCGAGTCAGAAAATATTACACTCCCTTCTAATGTAGCGTATTACATCGCCTCGCGCGTAAAATCTAATATTCGAGAACTCGAGGGTTGTTTGATAAGACTGCTTGCAGTGTCTTCCCTTTCCGGACAAGAAGTTAATGAGCATCTTGCCGAAGAAGTTTTAAAAGACCTTTTAGGTTCAGGTAGCAAAATAACAAAACAAATAATTTTGAAAAATGTAATCGAAGAATTTGGCTTCAGCGAAGCCGAACTAAGAGGAAAGAAACGAACTCAAAAACTCGCCCTAGCTAGACAGACGTCGATGTTCTTGATACGGACAATGCTTAACCTTTCGCTCGCTGAAATCGGTGAATTCTTCGGCGGCAAAGACCACTCAACAGTAATCCACGCGATTGAAAAAGTAGAGGGGCTAAAGAAAACCGACATCGAATATCTCCAAAGATTAGAGAGGATAACTAATTGGATAAGTGGCTGATAATCTGTGGATTTTTAGGGCGAATTCAGAAATGAAAAAGTTATCAAGATTTATTCACTGTTTTATAAACAAATTAACCTCTTGTTTGTTAAGCATTTTAAAGGATTTTGATACATATAAACATTTCCACGGTACAATAACAACAAATATATATATTTATTATAGTAGATGTTACAATTAAGGAGGTTACATGGAATTTAAAATTAGGCGCGATGTTCTAGCAAAAACCTTGGGTAACATTGTGAAGATTATCCCTCCGAAGAGCACCTACACTATTTTGCAGAACATTATTATCGAAGCCAAGGGAAAGAATCTAATGATTCAAGCCACGGATCTTGATATTTTCATAAAGAAGGTCATTCCAGCTGAAGTTAAAGAGGAAGGCAGGGTTTTAATTCCTGGCAAGAAGCTACTCGAAATAACCAGGGAAGCTTACATTGACGACATTGTTTTTAAGTTAAAGGAACTAAAACTGCAGATTGCTGCAGGTAACGCATACTTTAACATCCCCTCGCTGGATTCTCAGGAATTTCCCGAGGTGCCAAAATTCCCTGAAAAGAAGTGGTTTGAGATGAGTGTTGGAGAAATTCAGGAAATGGTCGAATCTACTACATTCATGGTGGCAAAAGATATTAGTCGGCGACCAATGAACGGGGTCCTGGTTCAACTCAAGAACAAGGAACTCAGGATGGTTACTACTGACGGTGCTAGATTAGCGATGAACAAGAAAGACAAAAAGGAAACAGATGGTGAGCTTATCATCGCCACGAAAGTCTTTGATCTAATAGACTACGCAAAACCAGAGGAAAAAGTAGAGATATTTGCTGAAGAGCGGATGATGGGCATCCGTTTTCTCGATACCTCAATCATCGCGCGCCTGATTGAGGGACCGTATCCAAATTATGAAGGCGTAATACCCAAAGAGTTTTCAGGCAACTGCGTGATCGAGAAAGATATTCTTGACGGCGCACTGAAAAGAGTTTCCTTGGTGGCCAGTCCACACATAAAAAATGTGAAGTTTGATTTCAGTGAAAGCAAGATTATCCTATCTGCATCATCGCCTGATATTGGTGAAGCCAAAGAAGATGTGCCGTGCGTCTACGAGGGAGAGAAAGTCGGCGTTTGGTTCAATGCTAATTTTGTCTTGGAAACATTGAGGCACGTGGCTTCTAGCGACGTAATTTTTCAGCTGACATCACAATCCACTGCCGCCGTGATTACGCCAAAAGGGAATAATGATCTTATGTATCTTCTAATGCCTTTAAGGATAGATAGCTGGGAATAGAGACATGAAGAAATATAGCTTCTTTTTAGCCTTAGTACCCTGTCTACTTTTTGGCGGTAGGTATGGTATCGGTGTAGTTATCGGCAGCCCAACCGGGTTTACTGGAAAATACTTTCTCGCAAGAAAATCAGCCGTCCAGATAAATGCTGGCTGGTCATTCATTGGAAATGTAGGTTTTCATATTACTGGTGACTATCAATTCCTTTTTCCTGGAGTTATTCACGGCGAGCAAGGTGAAACACTTGAGAATGTTGTGCCTTATTTAGGGATAGGAGGAAGGTTCCGAGTTAAAGAAAATGAACCTGCAAACGATACAGATTTTCATGTTGGTTTGAGAATAGGTGGTGGTATTGAATACCTTATTGATCGCTTTGGCCTTTTTCTGGAGCTTTACCCGGTAGTAGATTTTGTGCCAGAAACTGATTTTGATTTTGAGGGTGGTTTAGGCTTCCGATTCTATTTCTGACGTATTCTGGAAACACGCCAGAATACGTTGATTACGGCGATAACGGAAAGAAGGATATTCCAATTTGGGATATCCTTAGTTGTTTTACCCTTGACAAAGCGTGTTTTATGTATATAATATAAAGTAGCAGTAAGTCTTAAAAGGATTTTTTTGATCTTTGACAACTTATCAGTATTGGCGGAAGGTCATATGTCCAAAATACTAAGGGCGCATGGTGAATGCCTTGGTATCTGGAGACGATGAAGGCCGTGGTAGGCTGCGTTAAGCGTCGGATAGGTGCGAACAACCTTTGACCCGGCGATTGCCGAATGGGGAAACCCATCCCGCTGTAAAGTGGGATATCCTCTGCCTCAGGCAGAGGAAGTTAACCAAGGGAAGTGACACATCTCAGTACCTTGAGGAAAAGATATTCCGAAAGTAGCGGCGAGCGAAATCGGAACAGCCTAAACCGCACTGTATGTTCAAGCGAGCAAGCGTTGTACAGTCGGTGTAGTGAGGTTCAGTTTAATCCAAATGCTCTGAGGATTGTGAAGTTACAAAATCTTGGGGTAGTTGAAGTTTCCTGGAAAGGAACACCATAGATGGTGATAGTCCAGTAAACAAAACTCCAAAGATCTTCATTGACTGAATTCTCAAGTACTGCGAGTTAGGTGAAATCTCGTAGGAATCTACCCAAACCACTGGGTAAGGCTAAATACTTCCAGATGACCGATAGTGAACTAGTACCGTAAGGGAAAGGTGAAAAGAACCCCTGGCGGGGAGTGAAATAGAACCTGAAACTATGCGTCTACAATCAGTAGGAATTTTGATCCCTTGGAAGCAATTCCGAGGGGCAATCAGAATGACTGCGTGCCTTTTGCATAATGAGCCGGCGAGTTACCCTAATCTGCTAGCTTAATCCCGGCATGAAAGTGTCGGGAGGAGGCGCAGGGAAACCGAGTCTGAATAGGGCGACACAGTAGGTTGGGATATTACCCGAAACCCAGTGAGCTACCCATGGTCAGGATGAAATTCCGGTGACACGGAATGGAGGTCCGAACCGGTGGATGTTGAAATATCCTCGGATGAACTGTGGGTAGGAGTGAAAGGCTAATCAAACTGGGTAATATCTGGTTCTCCCCGAAATGCCTTTAGGGGCAGTCTTGGGTGTTCAGTATTAGTGGTAGAGCTCTGAATAGAGGAGGATCTCTCGGGATTCGAATCCAATCAAACTCCAAATGCTATTACTTATAAACCCAGGAGTGAGGCGGTGAGGGATAAGCTCCATCGCCGAAAGGGGAATAACCCTGATCGCCAGCTAAGGTCCCTAAGAATTGGTTAAGTGGAAAAGGATGTAAAGTGACTTAAACACCTGGGATGTTGGC
>JBARXC010000074.1:0-14107 GCA_049647125.1 bacterium
AACACTACTGCCATACCAGGGAGCAGGGACATCTCCGGGTGTATATATATCATGTGGGATTGGATAATGCGAACCAGGTGAACCTGTAATACCATTACCCGCAGCAAGTGCCATGGGTAAATCAGCAGCAAATGCATACGCACACATTGCCCGACACCAATTCTTGGTGCCATCGTCTGGATTCTCAATGCCTGATGACATACTGATTACATCAACCCCATGATAAATGCAAAACTGAACACCACCTGCCATATTACCAAGGCTTCCAGCACCGCTGGCATCAAGAGTCTTAACAGCAATTATCTGTGCATCAGGAGCAACACCGGTCTGAGTACCCGAAGTTCCATCGCCAGCATTAGTGCCCGCAGTATGGGTGCCGTGTCCATTATCATCCATCGGATCATCGTTACCACTTACGAAATTCCAGCCATGATGAGGATATAATGTACCACCATCCCACATATGGTCTGCTAAATCAGCATGATTGTAATTGACCCCAGTATCCATATTCCCAATGATTATACCTTCTCCTGTATAACCCAGTTTTGTCCAAACACTGTCGGCGCGAATTTTATCTACACCCCAAACAACATCTCTGACAGAATCTTGCCATGCTGTTCCAGATGGTTCACCTATAATGTGAACGCAATCATCATCATACAATATTCGACCTGTACCAGAATTCATAGAAATCTCACGAATAACATCTTTTGTTACCTTTGCCCTAATAGAATTAACAATCCAGAGGGGATAAACTCGGTCTGCTTGTCCTTTTGTTTGTTGCGCTCTTAAATACGAAAGCACACCCTGCTGGGTGCTTTGGCTGAGTGCCTGGGCTTGAAGAATCACCCATTGCCTTCGATCTTGCTTGCTAAGTTTACACGCGTGTTCATACAGAAAATCCATGTCTAATTGCTCAGACATTATAATTATAATCGGAATCAATTCTTCTTTGGAAGCCTCTGCCATCTTTTTTTCCAGTGCCGGCACTATTACAGGTTCAGATACCTTAAACACGGATGGGCAATACAAAGTGCTGTATTCAGTTGACTTTGAATTATAGTCAAACACGAGTTCAGATGGTGCTGTAGTGATGTCGGGTTCCATTGGCGCATATCCTGATGAATCTGTCTTGATGAGCAATATATCATATCCACCTGCACCAAAGGACTCTGTCTTACCGACAAGGATGTAGCCTTTATCTGTCGTTTGCTCAATACACAAACCGTTTTCATTCTCTGTACCACCGTATGATTTATGCCATAGCTTAGTACCTGTCGAGTCTATTTTCATGAGGAAGCAATCGCCACCGTTCGCACCATTAAACCTGTAGCCCGTCACAGCATAGCAACCATCTACAGTTTGCACTAGCTGATAACCCATATCAGTATGCATGCCACCGTCCTGGTTTGTCCACAGCGTGTCTCCCAAGGAATCTGTCTTTATTGTCAAAATGTGTCCGGGAAGCGCCCCAGTATATCCTGTCATAATATAACCATTATCAGTGGTTTGTTGTACACAATTGCAGAAATCAGTATTATTACCGTAGTAGTCATATCTCTTGGTCCAGAGTGTGTTCCCTAATGAATCAGTCTTTATGAGCCAAAAGTCCTCACTTCTTGTACCCGAGGAACAGGTAGAACCTCCAATAATATATCCTTTATCTGTTGTCTGTTGAACAGAGTATGCATAATCATAATTAGAACCACCATATGTCCTGGTCCAAAGGGTATCACCTATTGAGTCAGTCCTTACAACCCAGCAGTCCGTTGCACCTGCGCCATAAGACCATGTGAATCCTACAATAATATATCCATTGTCTATTGTCTGGTCAACACACTTGGCCTTTTCATAGCTGCCACCACCGTATATCTTGGTCCAGAGGGTATCACCCAATGAATCAGTCTTTGCAAGCAAGAAATCATAATTACCTGGGCCCAAGTATATTTGTCCTGCTATGATATAACCATTATCACTCGTTTGCTTCATTGAATAACCCAGACCAATACTATAACTCTTACGCCAGAGCATATTGCCTGAAGAATCTACTTTCAGTAGGCTTACGCCATCCCAAGAGCCCAGAACCATATAACCACCATCTGTGGTTTGACACACTGCATAGCCTTCTTCACCACTGCTGGTTCCGTACGCCTTTGCCCAGGTCTGAGAAGACCTAGTCTTAGGTTCTGCATCACCGGTTGCGCCAAAAAGCATCGGTACAAACGCAAGTATCAGTGCAAATATCACTATTCTTTTCATAATCTCTCCTTGTTTAAAATATGACTCAAGACACTCGATTTTATCCAGCACCTTAAGCTTAATCCCTTTGGCCAATCTAGCTATCATTCACCACCTCCTTTTATTTATTACTAAAGTTATTTTACTCATAAATATGTAATTCTTATTAGCTTCCAGATAGGATAAGTTACTATTTTACGAGCATTTAAAGGTATTAGTTAGCTCTCTTGACAAAATGTTCCCTTTTATATATAATTTCCCCGCTACATTGTTATGAATATTAATTACGGCGTTAGACTCAAAGCAGTCAAGTGTTATCTTAGTTCAGGTTTATTGGATGAATGTGCAAGTTCACATAAGGTTCATCCATTAACCTTAAGACGCTGGGTTAAGTGGTATAAAGAGGGTGGGGAGCAAAACCTCAATAGAAAGAAGCCATACCATCGTCCATGGAATAGAATTGCTCCATCAACAGAACAGCAGGTTGTGTTGCTCAAAGAAAAAAAACCATACCTTACACTCTTTGAGGCAAAGAATATTTTAAGGAAAAATGGGGTGAAAATTTCTACTAACGGAATTTGGTGTTTGTGGAAAAGATATAACCTTACAGGTTTTCGTAAAAAGGATTATCAGGGAAGCAAGAAAACCTCGAGTCCAGAGGTCTATGATGGTTTAAAAAAGGCTGAACAGGCGTTAAATGAAGGGAATATAAAAAGGGCGGCACGAATATTGAATGATTTGCCCTTTGGCGTTGATGAGAATATTCTAAAAAGAATTCCTGATAGACTCCTCTCGCTTTCAAGACGGGTTGAAAAACTTGATCTTACATTTGAGAAGATTCCATTTCCAGAAACCATGCGCAAGGCAAAGATTCTTCGCAAAAGGGCTGAGAATAAGAATCTTTTTTATACCAGTATCCGTGCCGGCCTTATTGAATTATCCGCAATGACAAGGCTTGGCAACCCTGAAAAGCAGCTTATTCTAGTAAAAAAACTTCTGGACAGATTGGAGAAAAAAGATAAGCCGGTCAATGCTGAGCCTTCCTTACATTTTCATCTCTTGATTAGTAAGGGCAATGCACTGGCAGATATCGGAAAAACCAGGCAAGTTCTTCTCTGCTTAAAAAAATGTGAAACTCTCAGTCGTCGTCTAAAAGAGGCACGATATTATAGGAATATCGCTGCGCTCTATTCAGCGATTGGATTTCATAAAAAAGCATATTATTGGATAAAGAAAAGTCTTAAATGCACTGAAGATAAATATCGTGGTATCTCATATGAATATTTGGCTGGCAATCTGGTAATGGCTGGAGAGTATGCTGCAGTGAGAAGAGCTCTAAAAGGGATTAAAATAGATAAACCAGGATTTCTGCCTCTTGCCGCGATCATAAATGCCGCGTGCTGTCTTGGTGAAGGGAAAATTCAGGATGCTGCCCATTATGCTAACAAAGCCCTCCTTACATCACGCAAAGAAGGAATTCTTGGTTATATCATTACTTCATTTTCAATACTTGCTGCCTGTTCATGTGGTTTCAATGAAAGGGAAAAAGCAATTTCCCAACTCAAGCGATTAATTTATTTAGTTGATAAATTTGCAATAAAAGGCACCTTATTTTTTATCAAAGTTCTTTTGGGATACAGTTCCTTTCCCCGTGATGCAATTTTAATGCCCGATATCAGACTAGCGCTTCTTTTGCAGCAAGCATCAAAATCTTTAGAAATAACGGACTATAGAAAGGCATATAATTATGCGACCTCTCAGCGACTTATGGGACTATTTCATCGCATGATTCTTTTCTTTCCGGAACCAGTGAATAGACTTATTGATCGAGGTAAACCTACAGGATTACCTAAGGGATTATTAAGACTTCCAATCTTTCAAAAGAATATCCCCGTGTATCACCTAAAATTCTTGGGTCCTGCGCGCATTCATCGGAACGGCATAAGACTGCGGGATGACCCAACACCATCATATGCAAGTATTCTTATTCACCTTTGTTTCAAAAAGAAAGTTGAGTTGAAATTATTATATGCAAATTACTGGCGCAAGGCAAAAAATCCAAGAAGCTCGCTTTCCCATCTTTTATTTAATCTAAGAAAATATCTCAGGCTTTCTCCAAATATCCTTTTTATAAAACAGGGGTTTCTTAATTTCAAAGGATATATCACGACTGATTATCAGGAATTTGAACAAGCCTTAATCCGTGCAAAGGCGCTGGAGCGAGCAGGTGAGTGGGATTTTGCTAAAAAGGAGTATCTGAGGGCATTCAAGTTATTCCGCGAGGAGCCGTTTAAGAAGATGTATGACCCCTGGTCCGAAAATATGCGCAGGGTGATTTTGAATGAATTGGAGACCGAAGCGATTCATTTTGCCAAGAGCTGTTTGGAACATCGCAACAAAAGTGATGCGAAAGGAGTACTACCGAAGGCTCTAAAGATAATTCCACAGTCAGAAGAGATAAAGGAGATGGTTAAAAAAGTCGTTATTGGCGTCTAAATTGTTCAGATCGTTAATACCGTTATTGTCGTTTGATTCGTTACACAGTATCACCGTTTCTCCGAAGTTCTGTTTCTCCGTGTACTTCTGTCTTTACCGCAATAGTATTGCCTTTTTGGTTATAGTATGATCCTGTGTTTCTAATCGAATGAAGTATATGCCTTCAGAAACATAATGTCCATAATTATCCCTTCCATCCCAACACACCGAGACCACAGATTTATCTGGATTACACAGATTAATAACAGGGAAAACACGAACGACCTGTCCACCAACATCATAGATTCTTAACTCTCTGCACTTAGCGCTTTGCACTGTGCTGAAGCTAATATTTGTCAACTTCGAAAAGGGACTGGGCGTGGTTCAAAAATATTACTACAGACAAGGAGTTGATAGAGTTGCTGAAAAGCTGCTTAATCGACGCAATAGAAAGGGGTAAGAAAAAACTGAATGCACAGTTCATCAGGGCAAAAATCTTGAAAGATCTTCTTAAACATCTGAATAGGATGACAATGGCAGTGGCATTGGAGGAGATGTACAGACAAAAGACAAAAGAAGAATTAAGAAAAGGACAGCGTATTGATCTTAAAAAAGCTAAAAAATTATATGCACAAATAATGGCAGAATATGAAAAAAAAGGAAAAGGAAACCCAGCCAGGGAAGATATAATAGAATCAATAATTGAGAAAACAGACAGAGATAAACCCTTTGCTGAACGTGTACTTTGGCTTTTAGGAAAAGGAGGTGAACTGTTTTTTGACGATACTAGATATGGACAAAAAGATAGCAACGGTGGCGATGAGAATTAGTATAATCTATAATAATTTAGATGGAATAAAGATAACTTAGCGATTTTTCTTATAGAACTTTTTAACCCAATAATTAGTTAAAACATTAATAACTTTTTTAACATTACCTCTAATTTCGTAAATATTCAAATTTTTTAACTTACCAGTCTTACGTACAGTTAGATTATTCTGTGATTTCAGAAAGTTCAATAGGTCTTTATGTTTATGATAAAAATTACAATATGCTAATTTGATGGGTCCACGTGCCACAATTCCTGCAGCTGCCTGCCACTCCAGGTCATAACGTATTGACTCGACAAGCATCTCATTCGGCTTGAACCGCTTTTCATAATTTATTTCTTTCATTGAATTTTTCAATATCGTACCAATAGTTCTAAATATATAAACCTCGTCTCTCAAATAACCAGTATGGGGATCGGAGAGTTCTGATCCATGATTCGCTAGCGATTTCTCTAGTACTTTTTCCATTTCAGACCTTCTGTAACAATACAGACTATTCGCCGCCATTTTATACAGATAAAGATGTTTATGCTATGTCATCTTTTAAAACTTTCGTTTTTTTCATCGCTTTTTGAATGTGATTTAGATTATAGAAATTCTTCCGCAATGTTTCTGATTACATAAGGGGTGAAAGGAGGCAGAAATGCTAGAACGATATAAAAGAATCAACATATTGATGCCAAAAAAGAAAGAAACCCGCAATGCGCTAAAGACAATATATGCTACACTACGGGAAACCTTTGGTGGTTACACAGAAAGAGATGTATTCATTATAAGTCCTGCAAATGGGGAATGGAAAAATCCGGATAATGATGAGGTGTTTTTCGATAAACATACTTCTATTGATGTTGATGTTAAGTCATCAAATATTACGAGAATCATTCAATTCCTTACAAATATCAAAAAAACATGGGAAAAGCAATTCGGGCAGCTTGAACTGTGGATAACAGTTCAGGCTATCGTCAGAATTGTGTGAAGAGAAGAATCATGGAAATAACTCGATACATCTGGATTGAGCTCTGGAAATGGCTGCAGAACCTGAATGTGAATCTGGGGAGCTTCATAATCCGCTGGGGTCTCTGGATGATGGTCTCGGTCGGACTACTGTATTTCGCCTGGGCAGTTCTGCATTCGAGAAATCGCTTTACCCAGATTCTTACCTTTATCATATCCTCTATTTTCGTATTTGTACTTCGACTACAATATCTCAAGCAGGCAGGGGCGGTATACGGATTTCTAATTATAGTTTCAGTACTGGCTGCTATCTGTATGCCGCCCTATGTTGCCTTTCTCCTCACTCCGATCAGAGGTCAACAGGTCAGAATCAAATGGATCATATATGTGCTGGCAGCAATTCTCTTTATTGTTCAGCTCATAGTAATGTAGGAGTCAACATGGACAAAGATAAAAAACAAAATCTAAAGGAGCTCAAATATCTGGTCGATACAGATCAAATATCACCGGAATCGTTTCTGGCAATAATAAAGGAAATGATCACAACTGAAAATGGACAAATAAGAGGAGATGGGGATTCCGTTGATGTACAAACACCAGACAATGATATTCCCGATGAGGTAACGGACGACCTTCCTGATGTTTTTTCAGGCGGAATCCCTTTGAACCATGACTCAATCGACCGGCAGAGTTTGTCTGTTCAAATCAAGCAAATAGACGGGTCAAGGACAACCATTAAAGATGAAGAAATCAGTCACACTGAAAATGGTGGATTACATTCTGATGTAGTAAAAGCAATAATCATTAGCTGCGAGGGTAAGAAAATCGATGCCAACAATGCCCAGGGAATATGCGAGATAACCGGCAAACTGGCCCAGAAGGCATTGAGCTGTCATCTCTGCCACAGAAGTATTTGCCTTAGACACTGTGAGTTTATTCAGCAAAATGGCGAAAACTATCCCTATTGCAACACACCAATTCCAGGATCCAAGATTTCCTGTGCGCGAAAGGTTTATCTATCGATGAATACGTGGCAGGAAGCCGAAAAGAAAACAAACAAGGAAAAAACTAATGGTAACTCCGGATAGATTCAGCATATTAAAAACCGTGCACAGTGTTTTGCATTCGTCTCTTCCTGCGAGCGTGAAGGAATTGTTCATATCCGAAACAATGCAGAAATTGAACATTCCGGAAGATCGCGGTCTGCAGGAATCTATCAGGATAATGAACACATTTCATAATAACAAGAAAATCGTCAAACTCCAAATAAGGAAAATCGAACAGAGACTATTTCAGTGGATTGCACAGAAAAACTTTTCCAACCCACCACCAGATCCCAGTGTATTCAAAGGTAACTATATTATTGGAAAGGTCGTAGGTAACAATGCAGATGCATGTATTGATATAAGTCAGCAGAATAATCTGACGGCTATTTTCGCAAAGAGTGGTGGTGGCAAGACAAACACCTTGTACAATATTGTCGACCAGGCAGTTGATAGAATAACAAAATCCGGTAGTCCCCAGCGCGTTCACGTTTATGAAATGGCAAAGCGGGAGTCGATTTACCTGATCTCGCGGCATCCTGATTTCTTTGTCCTTAATCCCTTTGTGCCATTCAACATTTTCTATCCGCCATGCGGTGTCGACTTCCATGATCACAACAGCATTGTTTTTGAACTCAGCTGCCAGGAACTTGGTATCCGGCACGAAACCGCAATCCTGCTGGAGGAAGAACATAATGGATTCTGTGAATTAAAGGGAGTTACCAGCGAAAATCTTGATGCTACCTGTCCGACCCTTCCGGAGTTTGTCGATTACCTGTACGAAAAATTCCTGCATCCCCAGACCAGAGAGGATAAAAACAACAGAGGCGCCATCGCGACCGCGCTCAAGCATTTCCGGCCTTTGTGCAGGAAATTCAGGCAGGCTCTCAATGTCCGTCGCGGCATATTACAGGGACAGGGACAAAAACTGTCGGATCATAACATTATTTTCGAGATGGGCTGGCCCGGTCTTACTAGTAAGGAAAAAAGATTATTTACCAAGCTCCGTGTAAGGCACAGCAGGCTGGAAAAAGAAATTATCGGCGAAGCCAGTGACATTGAGCTTATGATAATTTTTGAAGAAGCCAAATACATCCTGGGTACGGACAGAACAACGACATCAGGCCCGGATTACATGAAGCAGGAAATCGATGAAGACAGGGCGATTGGGATTGCCTTTATTGCCATGAGTCAGCATATCGAAGACTTTGCGGATTTTGTGAAGAACTCGGCTGCTTATTGTGTTTGTCTGCCCCTTGGCAAACTGGGGATCCAGTCTGCGGCCCGGGCAATGGAATGCAGCGAGTTCGATATCCGAAGGCTTCACGTACCATATGGCATAATGAACATACCAACCCATCCAGGAGGTTTCAAAATAAAGATACCAAAATCACCGATTAGGCAGAAGAACAAAGCTGCACTGGAGCGTATTGCCAAAGAAAAACGCGAGTCCTTTATGGAAAGTGTGATATATGCTGACGAACCTCCAGCAGATAGGTCGGAACAAGATCAGACCGCAGAAAAGCCGCAAAAGCCTGTTGAAATCAAGGTAACTGGAAAGGCCCTTGAGGAACTTGCCGGATTCCTGTATTACATTCGTGAAAATCCGGCTCATAGAAACCTCTCTTCATTATACGACAGCTACGGTATCGGTCGGGAAAAAGGCACCAGGCTAAAGAACGACTTACTTGAGAATGGCCTGGTCGAGCAGATTAAAATAATGGATGGTTCAAGAAAAAGACCATCAATCCATCTGCAAATCACCGAATTAGGACATCAGTGGTTGAGTAGAACATTAAACGAAAATGCGTAAAGGCAAAGGATCAGAAATGCATACCGCTCTTCAGAAAAACATACAGGACATATTGAGAAACAAGGGTTATCTCGTAATAATCGAACCGGCGTTTGACAACAGAAATGCCGACATACTGGTGCAGAATCCCGAGACCCTGCAAACGACCATTATTGAGATTGAATTGCATAAAAATTTTCGGCACGCACTTTGCAGCCTGAACTCTGATCTTAAGTTCTCAGATAAAGTCATCGTTGTATGTGCTAATGAGATCATACTGAATACCTTATCTGAACTTAGTATAAAATTTCATCACAAGGATCGACAGAGAATCCTATTTGTGCTGAAAAATCAATACATTGAGTTTATTCGCACATTATTCCAGAATAAAAACAATAATAAAATTCATAATAAAACCCAGAATAAAGTCCGTACAAAGCTGGGGTCAGAATTAATAAAGGAGGTGATCAGGGTAAACATAAAGAAAAAGGGCAATAAGTTACATTATTAAGGAGGAAAAAAATGAAGATAGAGAAAATACAGGAAAAGATCCATAGGCCAAAATCCCAGGAACAACTGGGAATATTGGTTCTGGATGGATCTGGAAGTATGGAAGATATTGATGTCAGAGGTGACGTAAAAGCTGAGGCAGTTGCTCGAGCCACGAAAGAGTTGATTCAACGCTTAAAGACCTCGCGAAGAAAAGACGAGATATTTCTGGCAATAATTGTCTTTGATGATAATATCGAACTGAGGTTAGCTCCCACATCTATTTCTGAGATTGACTTGGAATTGGATTTGGATCCCCTTGTCAAACATGGCGGGGGAACGTCGATCGGCAATGCTCTGGACCTAGGGCATCAGGTTGCAAATGAGTTTCTAGCAAACCAGCAGGAAGGTTTACCCAGGGATGCAATCATAATCCTGCTTAGTGATGGATGCAGTAACTCTGGTACCAAGGACCCAAGGATGGTCGCTGAAGAGATCAGGCAGAATTGTGGAGCGGTTATCGCAACTGCTTCCTATGGAAATGACGCTGATAAAACTCTATTGCGAGAAATATCCTCAGATCCGGATAAATACTTTTTAGAACCAAAGAATGGTGACGAGTTACGCGATTATTTTCTGAGCTCAATTGAGAGCATTGAAAGGGCATAAAATGAAAGACCCCAGGAGGAAAGAAATGAACGAGATAATGAAGGCAATTATCGATATACTGGGTACGGATGTCAGCCAGTTACCTTTGTTTAAATCCCGGAAAGTAAAACATCAACCTATTGTTCACAAGACCAGCCGATTTTCCTCTGGATTTGTTGGAGTGTCTTCTCACAAAGGACCAAAGCGAATCAATGAAGACCGGATATGTTCAGGCTCCTCCTGGGGTCTGCGTTTTATGGCGATTGCCGACGGGCTCGGCGGCTACCCACACGGCGGGGATGCGGCTCAGATTGCCGTTAATACCTTTCAAAGTCAAATCAAAGACATAAAACGAAAAGATCAACCTCTACAATGTACGTGGATAAAACAGGTTTATCAAAGAGCATCTAAACAAATAAAAAAAGCTGCATCCAATGCCCGAGGCTGGAAAACAACCTTGCTCTGTGTTATTGAGAGACCCCAGGATTTTCTCATATCATATCTTGGTGACGGTCAGATTTACTTAATACGTGGCGATGCGGAAATAGCCGTGCCGTTAATGGTCGGACACCGAGTAGGTGGTTTACTTGCCGGTGTTCTCGGCCCTGAGCTGACTGCAGAACCTGTAACAATGCAACTTTCAAAATCATTCAGGTCAGGTGAAATCATTGTTGTTGGTTCTGACGGCGTGTTCAATCCAGAAATTCAACAGGTCAAACCAGACCTTCTCATGGATTTGATTAAGTGTTATAAGGATCAGTTAAAAACAGAAGAACCCACCGTGATCCTTTTTCGTTTCCTTGATCAGCTTCATACCCAGAATCTACTCGATGACAATGCAAGTCTTGGCCTGATAGTAACCGGCAATGCCCGGCAATATCTTTTTCAGTGAGGTCATAATGGACATCGAAGTTGATTACAACACAATGCTGGGTCAGGGACGTCAGGGAAGAGTCTATCCACTTACGAGACTCAATGGCATGAGGAGAAAGGATCTGATCATCAAACAATACTTCGATCACAGATTAGCCAGAAAACTGAGAATCTTTGTCGATTATATCAACGAGAGGAATCTGCTCACCGAGCCCACGCTAGAATGTCTTCCTTTTATATTTTACAAAAACGGCAAACATGTTGGTGTTATCATGAAAAAAGCCAGGGGCGTTTCTCTGGAGAATTCCTATGAAGAGCTATCAAAAGCCTCTTTATCATCACGCTTAAAATACTGCCATGATATTTCAAAAGGCGTACGGCTTTTACATGAATCCGGGATGATTCATTCAGATATCAGCGATGCGAATACAATAAAGAATAAAGATAAAATCCGGCTAATCGATGTGGATGGTGGCGGTATCATTTCGAAAAACATAGTGCCGAGCATTCGTGGTCATGGCGGTGGCAGCTGGATAGCTCCCGAGGTTTTTTTGGATCAGAGCAGATTACCGGATATCCGAGCGGATGAATGGTCATTAGCCGTGCTTATTCATACGATACTAGTACCCGGGATCGATCCGTTTTACCCTCTTGAGAAATATTTTGAAATAAAAAATGTGACCGAATGGCCGTTAACAAATGTAAAAACCGATTATAAAGAAATTCGGGAAATCCAGATATCTTGTCTCAGAGCATGTGAACCGGTATTTGACTTGTTGAAGGTTACCTTTGCACAGAGCATGTGGTCATCAGAGCGTAGAATTAGCGCCAGGAGGTTTGAGGAGACACTGGCGTTTTGTCTGCAAAATATTATCAAGTGCCCTCATTGCCGGGAAGGGATTATTGTGGTTGATAGTCACAAATGTCCATTTTGTGGCGTGACTCTGGCTGCAGTGACATTGAAAATAAGAGAAAAAGAATATCAGCTTAATTCCTGTCGATTGCATTTGACTCCAGAAGATTTCGGCTTGCCTGGAAAAACATCCTTAGTGCTTTTTGAATTAAATAATACAAAGGTTTTATGCAGATTGATGATGGATACAAAGATACGGTATGGTGGTCGAGTATTCAGCCAAAATGAGACGCTGCAAATACCATTGGACAAACTACGTTTAATGGAGATTTCATATAAAGGCTACACACTACCAGCAATCATCCAGGGAAGAAACATACAGCAGAAGCCGGAAATACCAGGAATTTTTAATAACGAAAATAATGGCCATTCAAACAGGGTAAACAACAGAAATATATCACGTGGAAGAACCAGGAGAATCAGGAAGAAAAAAGGGTTTTGGCAGAGATTGTTTGGATTCTGAAGTATATGCAAAACATAAACAAGTACAGGAGACCTCTTGAAGCTCATTGATATCCAGACATTGTCAGATATGATTGCCGTGAAACCCAGCACAATTTATGACTGGGTTCACAGAAAAGAGATACCTTACTATAAAATCGGTCATCTTGTACGTTTTGATTATAAAGCCATACTGGAATGGTTGACCGCCAAGAAGCAGGATGGAAGAAGGACAATAACATTGTAGTTATTGACATTGCGTGCATTTATGGTATTATTTATGCACGTAATAAAATAGCCAATCAAAGGGGGAAGCTATGAGCGTCTTTAAACGAAGCAATAAGTGGTGCATAGGCTATTCCCTCAATGGCAGATGGGTGCGAAAGATTATTGGATCGTCAAAAAAGGTTGCTGAACTGGCAGAAAGAGATATCAGACTGAAGATTGCTAAAGGCAAATATCTTGGAATTGTTGAGCAGAAGATATCGTTCGAGGGATTGTGTAAGATATATCTGGAGTTTTCAAAAGCAAATAAAACAGCACAATCACACAGAAGAGATATAGTAAGCATAAAGAATCTGTTGATAACTTTCAATGCTCGATTGATTTTCAAAATATCTGCTCTTGATCTTGAACACTACATGAACAAAAGAAGGATCAAGGTTGCGCCGGCGACTGTTAATCGAGAACTATCGTGCATAAAACATATGTTTAATAAAGCGGTTCAGTGGGGATATCTGTTGGAGAATCCGTTGCGCTCTGTCGTGAAGTTTAAAGAACCACCTGGAAGGACAAGATACTTAACGAAGAAAGAGATTGCTAAACTACTGAGCTATTGTGCTTATCATGTAGGACCTATTGTAGTAACAGCTTTGAATACCGGAATGCGAAAAGGTGAGATACTCAACTTGAAGTGGCGAGATATTGATATGAAAAATCGAGTTATCATAGTTCGAAATTCCAAAAACAACGAATCCAGAACCATACCTATAAATGACAGATTACTCCAGCAACTCAAAGTTATAGGTCCGGAACTCGAAAACCAGTATGTATTCTCTCATTCTGATGGTTCACAGTACCGTGACATTAGGGGTGGTTATAAGGGAGCTGTAAAAAGAGCAGGACTTATTGATGTCACATTCCACACTCTGAGACATACATTCGCTTCTCATCTTGTGATGAATGGAGTTCCGATCCTTGAGGTTCAGAAACTACTTGGTCACAAGACTTTGTCGATGACTATGAGATACAGTCACCTATCCAATAAGAATCTTCGAGACGCAGCGTCTTTAATCAAAATAAAATCTACCCGAAGTAATATTACTATTCTTCTTCATAATTGAACAGTGCATTATACTTTTTATGATACGCTGAGTCAAGTTGCTTTTGTAATTTATTTATTTGTTGAACC
>JBARXC010000075.1:0-40966 GCA_049647125.1 bacterium
AAGTAACTATGTAATTGAGTTACTGAGTTATTAAAAGACGTTTAGATCGTTTTGAACGTTTAGTTTACAAAGTATATCAGGGCATCAGAAGATCAGTGGGGAGCAGATCAGCAAACCAGAATATCAGGTTTCTTTGGCTTTTCTTCTGTTCTCCGTTTCACCGATTCTACATTTCTCTATTTGTTTCGGCGTAGCGTGACTGCAGCCAAAGGCGTGTCTTCAACGGAGTGTGTCTTCAGTTCGCGAATGCGAACATGATTCCAGCGCAGCGTGTCTACCCTACTGTATTATCCCCAGCCAATCTCCCAATAAGAACTGCAGTCTGCCGATTAGAAGGCTGATACGTGCCATGACCGTGTAACCAAATGCTGCACCAAACCCGACCATCACAAAAAAGATACCTATTCGAGAGCTCACACCCAGTACACCTTTGTGTTCCTTTGAGAAGTAAAAATATGATAGGGAACAAAGTACCCCTATAAAGACTATCACAGACCATGCAATCCCCCATGAGCCGGCATTCCATGCCTGAAAATTATGCGGTGTCAGAATCGTTCCTTGAATCTGTTTTATAATAAATGCTTGTGCTGTAGCTGGTATGGAGGATCCAACATAATACCCTATTGTTATGCCGATTGGAATCCGCACAAGCCAGGAGATTCTTGGTATGAACCTTGTGAAGTACAGGATTCCAATAATAAATGGGATAATATACAAAAGCCGGCCCTGTCGAAATAGAGGGTCAAAAAGGGTTGGCATCAGGATATTATGCCAGTAGAATGTTACTGCATATCCGTTCGCGACACCTATGAATAGGTGCTCTGCAAATCTGTAAAGAGGATTGTCTTTGTACAAAAAAGAAAAGACTGCCAGGCTTAAAAGTGCGCTAATCCATATCCAGGGGTTGAGAGAAATACTCATTTTTGCCTCCTTTTTTGCATGAAATATCCGATATTCCCGACAATAATGAAGGCGATCATGACGAGATGCCCATAGGTCAATGAAGGTAAAGCCTCACTTGCTTTTCTACTCTTTTTGATATTCAAACGGGTTTCAACCAATTCTTCATATTCTGCTGCGCCTTTCATCCCAGCCATCAATCCTGTGAACTGACCGGTCTGATAGTACTGGTAAAAATCTGCAGCTGAAACTGCAGTAACACCAGCTGCCACTGCTACCCCGAATCTGTTCTGAGCATAGGCAATCCAATGTCTTGGGATAGCGCCAGCACATAGTGAAACGAGCAGTGCGACGTCATTATAGTTTTTTACGTCTTTCATTAATGATAGAGTGTCGGTTTGATTACCGTAATAGTCGGCTGGATAGACATTTGTGATACTGATCCCCATGCCGAGCATCGGAATGAGCGGGGGCGGCTGCCAGCCAAGAAACACATAGTCTCTTCCATAGATAATACTATCAGCATTAGATTGCGCTACAGAATTGAATTCCTCGGCAACCTCGGTCAAGGCTTTTTGGGCAAGACCCAGGGGTTGGACATAGAGACATAAAACAAGGACCTTTATCCTTTTTTCAAAGGCATGGCGCAGAAGTGCAAATCCCATTGGTTCGAGCTCAGGCATGTCTTGAGGAGCATACTCAAAATCAATAATCAATGCTTTGTCTTTTGGGATCGCATCTACTGCATCGTACAGTCTTTCAACCGGCTGCATTACCCTGACTTTTGCTGGAGAACGGAAGATCAAAGGGATTACAACTACAATTGCGAGAACAAGATAAATAATGCGTCGGTCAATCGCTGTTAATCGTTCAATGAACTTCATTAACCACCTCCAAGCCAGGAACGTTCTATTCCGAGGATTATTTTGAGTGAAGTGGCAATCATTCCAAGGGCAATACCTAATAATATCCCTCTCTGTCCTGCAACATTCGGAACAGTCATTATCCATTGGGCAAATGAAGGCAAGTGGGGTGAGATATTATATCCCAGAGGGATTATTCCCAGCATTACGATAAAAGCTGTAATCAAAAGCAGGGTTGCCTCATAAGAACGGGCGCGAAATGCACGATACGATGCTGATGCCATGAAGAATGCAAGTAATGCAAACATCGTAGCACCGAGCGGCATAAAGATATTTTCATAGAGAGTTTGAATATCAAAGTGAAATGAGCCGATAAAAGTAGGTAGTGGTCCAGCACCTGCAACGCCGCCAAAAAGACCAATAATAGAACTAACCAAAAACGAAATAATGAGAATCCACGAGTACTGCCAGTTTTCTCGCTTGCGTTTGATCTTATCCATGTGGACCTTCAGTAAACTGCCGAGCCCCAAAACAAGGGCGAATGCCACGAGGATCTTGAGAATGTCATTACGTATTGATTCGTCAAGGTTCTGCACAATTGGGTGAGGGATAATGAACGGGATGATACCGAGAATGCCAAATGCGAAAACAAGAAATAGTGGAAACGTTTTTTTCATCTTATTCTCCTATCTAAACAAACTAAGGATTGGGAATTTTGTTAGAAGGCCTAATATCGATGCAGCAATTAGTATCGTACCGATTATCAGTTTTCCCCAATCTTCGCCTTTAATCGCGCCCAAAAGAAGCGGTTCTCGTGAGATATAGGCTGAAGCAGCATAGAGTTCTTCACCGATGAGTGTATAATCGCACGCAGTAATGAAAAACGGTAATTGTGCCAGGGCATCAGTGCCGGCAATTTGAATAGCACCGGTCGACGCACCGGTTTCTGCCAGGATGAGTGATTCAGCATAGAAATAACCAATGAGGAAGTTCGTTGCTGGTTTTTCTCTAACCATAATTCCACTAACACCGGCTGCATATGCAAATTGTGAATCGGTCAAGAAATAGACACTGTCTGGATCAAATGCATCCGGTCTGCCAACTTCAGTATATGCCTCCTTGACGATTTCTCTTGCTACAGTATAGACAATGGGACGGTTATTTGGACATATGAGCGGTGTATCGTACTTGGCACACTTTTTAGCAACTTCGCTGAGAATGTTCAATGAGGCGATCGTTGCAATATCTTCGACAAAGCCGAGTCCGAGCGAATAGAGTATCGGTTTGCCCATTTCAGTGGCACGGCCAACCGCATCATCAACCGCTTGTAATCCGCCGATCTTTCTTATGAAGAGTTCCTTACCTTTGCGTGCATTATAAATGAAGTAAAGGACAATACCACCAAATAGGAACATGGCTATGAAAATATTGATCTTAGTGAGATTTATCCATTGGGGACTACTCATTACTTGGGGGGTTGGTTCGGAAAATGCTCTTGCAGTATCAGATACCGCCGCAAGTTTGTAAAAGTATGTTTTATTATCCTCTGTTTCATCCTCATAACTTGTGCGACCTCTCCCGAGAAACCCAACTTTTTGGAAATCTACACCATCTTCACTCCGATAGATTTCATAGCCAGTAAGAGCTGCATCATCTTGCGATAATTGCCACTCAATGGTTATCGCTTTACCGCCGTCACTGGGTGTATCATAGGCGCGTACCTGACCAGGCGGCGCCAGGGCAAAAATCGCGGTCAGTAAAATTAAAGTCATACCGTCTCCTTTCTTCCTTTGAAAAAACGTATTCGTAAATCGTTTTTCGTATTCGTATATTTCATAATAACTCTTATCCTAACCAAGGCTTTGAATTAATCTCGTTAACATTCTGCCAACACGATCATAATTATCTACTATAATTTTGCTATTATCTGGATCGATATAGCCTAAGTCCCTGCTCAATATAATTTGATACGATATTTCTCCTGCAGAGCCTTTCGCTATACAAACAAATCTTCTATATTCAGCCTTGGAATTCCTAGCTGCTCCTTCTGCAATATTCATCGGTATTGAGGATGCAGCTCGTCGCATTTGTGAGGCTAATGCGTATATTTCAATTTTAGGAAATTTGCTGGTAATTTTATAGATTTTGAGCGTCAATTCATGAGCCAACTTGAAAACATCCATATCCCATACACTTTTTATTCTCGCTTTTTTCATTTTTACCTCCTTTTTGTTTCGACGAGGACGAATTACGACTTACGAAATACGTTCTTCTTTACATCCACACGGTGTTTTACCGCATTTAGGACATCCGTTCGAGTATTTATCCATTGCTTGTTCAGCGTCGATTTCCAGTATTGAACCGATTGAAAGAAGCCAGGCGAGACAATCAGCAAATTCCTCCTTGATTTTCTCGCGCTCGCCCTTTCTTATGGCGCGTGCAAGCTCACCTATTTCTTCAACCAACCAGTTATAAGTCTTGCCGATTCCTCTTGCAGAGTCTTTCTTAAAGTATATTCTTTTTATAAGTGCTTGATATTGTTTTAGATCCACGTTGAAAGATAGAATGTGGGTTTGGGAATGGATGCTGGATATGATGGAATATTGTAGTTAGTGCGGTTAGGCACTCAATTGCCTCTTTCTGCAATTGCTGGGTTTATCTGGATAAGTTTTCCTTTTTAGTTTGCCAATTCATTGAGCTAAACAAAAAAGGGAAGGGCAGAGCCCTTCCCTTTTTTAATGTTCGACTTAGTCGAAATGGAATGTCGCTGAGAGTCTCCAATTAGCCCAATCAGTGATATCACTGAAATTCATCACATCAAGCTGGAGATTATCAGTTACGCGCCAGCCAAAGCCGTAGTAGTAACTGGTCGCTGGGATTGTTTGATTATCATTCTCAGATGAGTTTTCTGGACGTGAACCTGGATCAGCCCAGTTTTCCCACGTGGTTCCATCTTCTTGACTATAATAGGTATATTGTGGTTGCCATGCATCAAGAATGTAGTCGGTTGTTAGATCGTTCTTTGTAATCGAATGTCGCGCGCCCATTCTCAGAACAAATGGGTCGAAAAGGTTAAATTCAACGCCTATGGGAATCGTGACGGTCATCTGGTTACCTTCTGTTGTCGTAACCCATGTTTGAGTTGAATAGGAATAGGTATTGTAACTGGTCTGCACCAATGTGTCAGGGTCACCGTCGTCATAATCTACGGATGTATAGGTTGAGTCCATACTAGTGGCCGAATCGTTGATTGATGCCGTACTCAAGAAGAATCCGAATGCAAATCTGAACTTGTCACTGATTTCGAACAGTTGTTTGGTACCAACTCTGAAACCGTTGGAGCTAAAGTCTCCATCATAATCGCTTATCGTGGTTGCTGTGGTCAGGGTGAGTTCAGGATCATTTTCGTCCTCGATTGTCTGATTGACAAAGGATTGCGCATCATCACCATAGCTTGTTGATTTAGTGAAGAACCCGGCATAAAAGCGTCCTTGAGCATAGTCGTTATAGTCATAGAACGCCTTCAGGTTAATAGAAATCCTGTTGCCTGACTCAGGAAGCAGCATCGAATCCAAATCTGAGGTCAATGTATAGTAGTGGGCAGGATCCTCCGGAATGAAATATTCTGCTTCGTATCCAGTAATAACTGCTTCAGAGTTATCACTCAGCATCTCATAGCGAACATCACCGCCAAAAGACATAACTTCTTTGTCAAGCCAGGCGCTCAGGATGATTTCATTTTCGCTTGATTTAGTAATATCATCACCAGCAAACGTAATAGAGTCGCTGTATTTAAGCGTATCCTCTTCATAGTCTTCCTCATAATAATAGCTCGTGTAGTTATTAGCTGTGTCAGTCATTGTGGTTTTTGAATCATTATGCAGGTAGCCAAGGCCAAAACGGAAATTGTTCATTCTTGTACCTACTGCAACATAATAATCACTTCCCGCAGTTTTATCAAAGGCAGTTCTTGATGCAATTGTAACGTCCCGATCAGTTCTATTCCCAAGACTATCAAGCGTCCAGTCAACTGTCGTAACTGAGCCTTCACCATAGATATCATTGCCATATGGATCAACAAGACCTGTATTAAGCGGAGTATTGGCTGAAGTTCTATCATACACAAGACCTGGATAGTATTTTCCGAAATTCTTTGTGCCCCCAATTAAAAAGTACGGGACACTACCATTGGAGAACAGCTCCTCACCGCCCGTTACAAAGTTCGAAAGGCTTGTCCAGAGTCTGGAGCCTTCGATTTCCGGAATCCTTGCCGGGTCAAAGAGAAGATCATAATCGTCCTCCCATAAATTAGCAGTTGACTGATACCTGAATGATTCAGTTATCAGTCCAAACGATAGCGATAGCATCAACGCTATTGTTATGGCATATTTCATTTTGCCTCCTTTTTCTAATGCCACCTTCTAGTACGAATACCTTGTATTATTGATTGTACCACCTCCTTTCTTTAATTTATTAGGATAAGTACAATGTTCACTATCTATGTAAGTCAATACATGTAATTATGCACTGCCCCACATATTGAGACATTATACATACAATTCTAAAAATGTCAAGAATTAATTTAGAGAACTCTGAAAAAGTATTCATCGCTTTCTCGATTACAGTGATTAACGAAAGATAACAGTGATTTTTTGGTACTTATCATCACCGTAATCGAAGATTTCTGGTTCTTTCAGAAATCTCATTTATTGACTTAAGCCGTGATTCCATTAAAATAACCAGTGCTCAAGCTTGTTGATATTGAATACCGCATAGGTGAGCGAACACTGTTTTCGCAGGTTGACTTTAATGTTAACAAATTCGACCGATTTGGCTTAGTCGGCGCTAATGGTACGGGTAAGACTACGTTGCTCCGCATCATATCTGGCGAGATTTCAGCCACAAAGGGTCACGTTGACATGCCTAAGAGCCTCAGGATTGGTTATCTGCCTCAGGAAGAAATAGTCTTGCACGGCAATAAATTGATTGATGAAGTCCTGCAGGATTTTCATAAGCACCTTAAAACGTTGTTTGAAATCGGGAAATCCTTTGAAAAGAACCCGCACTCCAAAGAAAGACTAAAGGAGTATACCCGTGCCGAGGACGAATTTCATAGCTTTGGCGGTTACGAATACGAAGCTAAAGGCTATAAGGTAGTGCACGGTTTAGGCTTTGTTAAAGACGATTACAACAAGCTTGTGCAGGAGTTTTCAAGCGGCTGGCAAATGCGTATTGTCCTGGCGAGGTTGCTTCTTAACAAACCTGACTTACTCTTGCTCGATGAGCCAACAAATCACCTTGATATCGAGTCTATTGAGTGGCTTGAGAATTATCTGGAGAATTTTGAGGGTGCAATAATCATTGTATCGCATGACCGCTACTTTCTTGACCGGATTCTGAAGACACCAAAAGGGAAAATAGGCGTCTATGAAATAGACTCTGGCGAGATGCGTCACTATCGCACGAATTACAGTGGGTATCTGAAAGAATCACAGATACGTAAACAGCGCATCGTACAACTCACTAAGATACAGGAAAGAAGAATTAAGGAGATAAAGGAATTCATTGCGCGCAACCGGGCGAATAAAAAGAAAGCCAGGTTAGTCAAAAGCAGAGAAAAATATTTGGCACGCATGGCGCGCATTCAAGTAGAATCAGAAAGAAAAAAATTGAAAGTTTGTTTCCCGATCGAAACGATTCATAGTCGTCGCATTGTTGAACTAAAAGACATTGGCATGAAATACGACACCAAAACAGTCTTAAACAATATCAATATTATAATTGAAAGGGGAAATAGAACTGCCTTTATCGGCAAGAATGGCGCAGGTAAATCAACCTTGTGTCGTATCATTGCAGGTTATGAAGAGCCAACGTGTGGTATAAGAAAGTCCAGTGAGAAACTGAAGATCGGTGCGTTTTCACATGAGATTTTGCTAAAACTCAACCCGTCGAATACCGTTCTTGAAGAAGTTACCCAAGATGCTTCTTCAGCGGTGAACATAAATATACGCGGTTTTTTGGGTCTGTTTCTCTTTTCGGGTGACGATGTTAATAAGAGAATAGACGTCCTGAGTGGTGGTGAAAAAACGCGCCTTGTGATATTGAAGGCAATGATTGAACCGTCAAATTTGCTTATCCTCGACGAACCTACCTATCATCTTGATCGCGATTCAGTAGCTGCTATTAAGCAGGCAATACTAACTTATCAAGGAACTGTTATATTGGTTTCTCATAACCGCGATTTGATAGAATCATTTGCCACCCGGGTCATTGAATTAAAAGATGGCTGCTTATATGATTATCCCGGTGATTATCAATACTATCTCTGGAAGAAAGGCAAAAAGCATATACGGTCAGTGAACAAGAAATCAAAGAAGAAAATTGAGGAATCATCACAAAGCAAATTACGACAACAGATTGCACAGAAAGAGGTGCGCCGAAGGTATTTGCGTGAATTATTTTCTCGTCCTGGAATAATTGATAACCCGCGCAAGTCAAAAAAACTATTTGAAGAATACCAGCGCCTGGCAGATGAAATTGAGGAGCTGGAGAAGCAATTATGAAAAGGGGACAGGCCCTTCGACTCTGCTCAGGACAGGCCCTTCGACATCTAACTCAGGACTACAGCAAGTTGGATAATGACAAAACATAAGGAACATCCACGCCCATCGCAGATGAGCGGGATTCATTTGACATTTAGCATTTTTTATTTGTCATTTTTCCAAAGGAAATTCTTTGCCGCTTCCTGCTCGGCTTTTTTCTTTGTTGATCCTGACCCCTGACTAATTTTTCTCTTGTTGATATAAAGACTAACAAGAAACTTCTTCTTGTGCGGTGTGCCTTCTTCTTTCGCGATACGATAGCTAATTGACTTCCGGTGCTGCATTACCCAGCGGTTTAGCACCGATTTGTAATCTTTGTACGTCACGATCCTTGTTTCAAGGAGTATGCATTTTACAAACTTTTCGACATAACCCAGCCCACGATCAAGATAAAGTCCCCCGATAATTGCTTCGAGACAGCCAGCTATGTTTGATGGTCGGTTTCTTCCACCGGTGCGTTCCTCGCCTTTATCCATTATCAAGAATTTTCCTATGTGCAATCTCTTGCCGGTTCTATACAACGTTTCAGTACAGGTATATTTTTTCTTTAATTCGCTCAGTTTTCCTTCTTGGGCATCAGGATATTTATTGTAGAGGAATTCGCGCACGATTAGCTCTAACACGGCATCACCGAGGAATTCCAGTGTTTCATTGGATTTCTTCTTCTTGTTCTGGGTATGCCTGTACGATGAATGCGTAAGAGCTAAGTTTAACAGACTCCTCTTTTTGAATCTAATGCCCAGATATCCCTGAATCGCTTTATAGTCGAGCAATGGCATCGATTTCAACGAGCGCACCTTTGGGCAGGGATTTGACAAAAACTGCGACACGGGCAGGTGGTTCTTCAATAAAATAGTGTTGATAAACTTGGTTCATTGGGGCAAAATGCTCTGGTGCTGTCAGATACACAGTTGTTTTTACGACCATTGACATATCAGCGCCGGCTGCCTCAAGCACCGCTTTCAGATTCTCGAGAACTTGTTTCGTTTGTTTCGCCACATCGCCTTCGGTCATCTCATTGGTCCCTGGTCTGAGTGCGATTTGCCCGGCGGTGAATACAAAATCACCAGTTGATACAGCCTGAGAATAAGGGCCGATTGCTTCTGGTGCCTGAGAGGTTTTTATGATTTTCTTCATGGGTTACTCCTTATTATGATCCCATTCTTCAATACATATTTCTGTAGTTCGATAATGAACTCCGCAAAATCTGGCTGTTCGATTCTTTTCTGGAAAATGAACCATCCATCAAGGTTTGCTTTCTCGACAATCTCGATTGCCTTGAGCTTGTCTTGGAAACCACCGAGTTTAATGCGGTAAAGATCAGCAGAATCAATAAATACTGGAATGTTCTGTTGTCTTATTTCATCATACATTTGCATAGCATTGCGGTAACTGGAAAATGCCCCAACTTGGAAATACCACAGTGAATCACTAACAACAGTAGACACCCCAGCGATTTTTTCCTGCATTCTATTTTCTGCTGCGGTCATTGATATCATAGCGAGGGTGCTTAAATTGAGTAAATGGAAAATGCCATTTTGGTCCAGGGTAAATGCATAGTCAGATTTGTCGGACTGTATTCGTAATAGCTTAGAGAACTCTACCGTACCTTTGAATATAGCCTTAGGTCTTAAAGTTAATGAATCCAGATAGACAATTCCATGGTTAGTGACGAACAAGAATCTCTCCACTACTTCCTGTTTTTCAATAGGAACGGGTTGATAATCTATTAATTTTCCGTAGCTTGTGATAGAAAAAACTGCTTCTGCGCTGTAAATTAGATAACCATCTCCGTACCGTTCAAACGTTTTTCCAGAAACTTTCAAGCCGAATTTATTTTGCTCATTTAGCAGAAAATCATACATGGTCATTCTATTATGAATATCAAAAGTGACAAGAAGATTATCATCTGCGTAGTATCGATAATCAAGTAGTCTGGATACGATTCTTTTCTTTAAAAGGCGACCTGTGGCTAAGTCGAATATTTTGATTATTGTTTTGCTTTCCGAATCAGTAATTAGATGGAGTATGTTATTATGTCCGCGTGCAATTGTGTTGTTGCAAGTAGTCATGGGTCGATAGTCGCCGTATTCAATACCGATGCCGGTTTTGAAGGCCAGATTTTTTTTGTCCAGGAGAATGATTTCGCCGCTGGTTATCAAAATAATATCGTCTATGTTTGTGGCGATATAATTAAAACGTTGAGGTAAAGGAATTCGGTCCCTTATTGATAAGTAATCAGGGTCTATCTTATAAAGATAGCGCCTTGTCAATACATATAAATAGTCATTTATGCTGTAGTCAATGATCGATCCGCTTATTATCTGCTCTTTGACTTGCATAGTGGGCAGGTCGACAGCATATATGATTGAGTCAATGATTAGCGGTTTGGTCATTGTTACAAGAAAGAGACTGGTGATAATGATAAGTGACATATGGATAATGATATGCCCAATCGCCGAAAAATCAAGCATTATTTAGGTATTGACTTCCCTTAAAATATCGTTAGAATAACGGTTAAGGAGGTAAGATGAAAAAATTACTCTTGCTGGGCTTGCTGATTTTGTTTGTAGGCTGCCCGTCAACCGCAATTAATTCAGCGAACATCTATATTCAACGTGGTGAGTATCAAAAAGCAAAAGAACAAGTTTTGATCGGTCTTAAAAATGACCCCAATAATTATGAATTGTATTGCCTGTTGGCAAAAACAGAGATTGGTCTTACCCATTGGACCGACGCAAGCAAGGCATTTCATGATGCTATCAGTATCGATTCGTTGAATACGCTTAACTGGATATTTAAAGATAAGAGTAACCTTGCAGTTTATTGGCAAGCATTTTACAATTCAGCGGTGGCGCTCGAGATAGAACAGAAGTACGGAGCAGCACTTAGCGATTTGAGATTATGTGAGCTATTAGATCCGAATAAAGTAGATATTTATATCCTTAGAGGGGGGATTTATGCTGCAGAGGGCAAGAAAGATCTTGCTAGTCAGGCGTACACAAAGGCGCTGGCACGGGATCCTGAAAACCCCCAGGCGTATTTTCTTATTGGTAAGTCTTTCTTTGACAGGAAACTATACGATTCAGCAATTGTGAAGTTCGACGGTGCAATTAAGTATTTTAACAAGGAATACAAAGGGATAGCAAAAATCGTCTTCCAGAATCTTCCTGAAATCGATAAGCTCCTTGCGCAGAAAATAGTAAAATTATGGATGGATAAGAATAACGAAGAGCTTGATCAATTAGTCAAGGTAAAACTCGGCTTCGATGCTGGACTAACAGCGTATCTCAAGAGTATTGATAAATTCTATAAGCTATCACAAGGTCTATCCAGGGCTTATTATTTAACTGGGATGTCTCACTACAATCTCAAAAATAACGAGAGTGCCTTGAATTATATACTGAAGAGCCTTGATTTATTGCCCGAAGACCTTGATGCGCTCTTCTATGCCGGCGAGTTATTCATTAAAGCAGCCAAGTATGAAGAGGCGCTCGGTTATTTTGAGAAAATCACCGAGCTAAAGCCAGATGATATTTATTCATGGTTCTATATCGCAGTAATCCATTCCCAACTAAAGGACTACCGGAAAGCAATTGACCTGCTTGAAGGTAAAGTGTTAGTTTTCAACCCCAAGTTCATAGATGCCATGAAAAACCTTGCATTTTGCTATCGAGAAATAGGCAATACAAAGAAGGCGCTGGAATATCTGCAAAAAATAGAGAAATTACAAAAGGAGCAGTAATGGGTATCAAGACAAAGGAAAGACTACTAAACGTACTTATCCTTATCGGAGCTTTAGCTCTTTTATTTGTTGTTGGCTACCCACAGTACAAAGAATCCCTGCCTTCAGAGATCAGGATAGGTGTTGATAAAACCTACACCTCGGTGCCGTTTTATGTAGCCAAAGAAGATACTACGAGGAGATACTTTGCTCTGGAGAAGATTGAGCCTGTATTTGTTAAGATTGAAGGAAACCCTTTACAGGGTTTAAAAGATGGTCTATACGATATTGTTGCTGTTCCTTGGTACTGGCTTATGATGTCACCGGCGATTAATGGTGATACGATTAAAGTATGCGGTTCCATAGAGATTAAATCAGGCAAGGCTTTGGATGCAATAGTTGTGCCGGCGAAGACTAAAGTCAAGAAATTGAAGGACCTTAAGGGCAAACGTATAGGGTACCTGGCAAATGATGAATATATAGTGAACCTTATCTTGGAAAAGATGGCTGAAGAGAAGATAACCAAAGTCACGCCAGTTCCCTTGCAGCCTGAAGAGCTTACGGCCGCGTTTGCCGATAATAAAGCAGATGCGCTTTATCTTATTGACCCCTATCGTGGTTACCTTGTATTTAATGGCAGTCAAGTTTTGATGGAAGGTGTGATTTCTTTCTATGTTGTTTCATCTATGCCTTATGCCGCAATTGTAATGCGCAAGAATTATGTTAAGAAAGAGAGTAAGCTTGCAGCAATACGAATCAAAAACGCAGTTGAGGCGACGCTCAGCTATCTCGCAAGAAATCCCAAGGTTGTAAGAGATATGGTTATCAAAATGAACGGATGGTTTGTTGATGATGAACTCAGCGCGACCATGAGAACACCAGACTATCAGAGATTGGCAGAAGTTAATCTGAAAAATGTTGAGAACTTCCAGACGGTATTAGTAAGGCGTGGCATTGGTACTTGTGGAATCAAGCCGAGCGAATTTCTTTTCGAAAGAACCGATTTTGTACGTTAATAACGGTCGTGCTAGACGGGGAGTTAGCGGTGCCTTGAAATCCGCCTTCTGGTGGAGTGACCCGAAATCCGCTTATGCGGGGTCGAAGACTCCATTTGAGTCAAGACTTTCAGGGGTGACAGTTAGGAGTTGAAGGATGTTGAGGATCGGGTCTTGTGATGGTTCCACCTACAAACTCCGTCAGGGCTGGAAAGAAGCAGCGGTAAGCAGGCAAGGGCTGGTCATGAGGGTGCCTGGTTTGAGTTCTTCGCCTTGCTGTTCCTGAATGGATTGGCAAAGGGAGTGCACGACCGAACCTACATAGTAAAACCTAAGGAGTCCATGTGAGACCTAATCTACTTGGTTTATTATTACTTTTTTTGTATATAAATAGTTATCTAGGGAAATTCCAAAATCCAAACACCAAGCACCAAACAATATCTAAAAATAAAAATCCTAATTTTAAAAACTTAGCTACTGATTAAAATACAAAAGTGAAGATTAAAAAAGAGCCTTTCATGCAATTCAGTATTGAGATTTCAGCATTATTTGGAATTTGGATATTGTCCCGATTTGTCATTTTGGATTATATTATAAAGGAAAATCGTGGATCCCGCAAAGCGGGAGGATTTGGAGCTTACCGAGTATAACGAGGTTATTGTGTCTCATCGCGTAATTTCATTGAAGTATCGCCCCCAAGATTTTGATGAGTTGACCGGGCAGAGTCATATTCTATGTTCTCTAAAAGGAGCGATCAAAAGTGGTCGTATTGGGCATGCCTTTCTTTTCGCAGGACCACGCGGCGTTGGCAAAACCACGACCGCACGCATCCTTGCTAAGAGTCTAAATTGCAGAGAGGGTTCAACTATTCATCCCTGTCAAGAGTGCCAGTCTTGTAAGGAAATAACGCTCAGCAGAAACATTGATGTTATCGAGATCGATGGTGCATCAAACAGAGGTATTGATGAAATACGTAGCTTAAGGGAAGGTGTCAGATACTCACCCTTACACGGTCGCTACAAGATTTATATTATCGATGAAGTGCACATGTTGACCGATGCGGCGTTTAATGCCTTGCTCAAAACACTGGAAGAACCTCCAGCCAAGGTCGTTTTTATATTTGCCACGACCAATCCAATGAAGATACCGAGTACAATTCTATCACGATGTCAGCGTTTTGTATTTAAGCGGCTTTCGATAAAAGAAATATCAGCACGCCTCAAATCAATTGCGGAGCAGGAAAACATTAAGATAACATCAAATGCATTGCATTATCTTGCAGTAAGAGCAGATGGCAGCATTCGTGATGGAGAGAGTATCCTTGAGCAGCTATCATCATTTGTTGAGGGCGAGATTACAGAGAATGATGTATTTAAATTGATCGGCTTCTTGGGAAGTAGTTTCTATCTCAAAATCCTTGAGCAAGTATTGGCAGGAAACCTGAGACAGGTAATATTACTGCTCAACAAAGGCATTGAAGATGGTGCTGATCCGGTTGAGATATACCGGGGATTCACCAGTTATCTGCGCGCCGTTTTTCTTGTTAAAACTGGATTGCCTGATGAATTTGTTGAGTTGAGCGATGATGAGGTCGCCGGTTTAGAAAAGATAGAATTGGGCCGTAAAAAACTAACCGCAATGCTTGAAATATGTCTCAGATTTGAGGAAATGGTGAAGATGTCGATTAATTTGAGGGTTGTGATGGAACTGCTTTTCAGTAGATTAGTATTCGGTATCAGCAGTTCAGCGGGGTCGGTGCGCGAAACGAGTAATGAAAAGAGTACAACAAACCCAGGTGGCGAAGTTAACCTGAAGGAGAAGTTGTTTGAAAAAATGGGGAGCTTTAGCCCTAAGCTCGCGGGGATTGTCTACGATGCTGACCTCAAAAAAAGTGGCAAGGATGTCATTATTTCTGCTAAAAGTGATTTTTCCAGAAAACAATTAGAGGAAAACAAGAAAGCACTTGAATCTGCCCTGAAAACCTTATTGTCTGGGGAGTTCACACTTACTATTGATATGACCGAACGGAAAGAAAAGAAAAACAACCTCGCTGAAGCCATTAAAAATTTATTTGATGGTGAGGAAGTAAGATAGGAGCTACAGGGTTTACCCCGTCGCTCATGAGGAGAGAGGTAAGTTGAGAGATGCTGGTGGTTACAGGATTAAATGATAGGTTGCAGATCTTGAATAGAAAGATAGGAGCTACGGGGTGAAGAACATGTTGCGGGAAGCCCAGAAGTTACAGGCAAAGCTAATGGAGGAGCTGAGAAAGATTAAGGTTGAGGGAAGTGCGGGCGGCGGCATGGTTAGGATTGAGATGGATGGTGAACAAAATGTGCTTACCGTCAAGATTGAACCAGAGGTCTTCGAAGACAAAGATGTCTCAATGCTTGAAGACCTTATACTCGCCGCCTTAAGCGATGCCAAAAAGAAAATAGCGGACAAGACTAAAGAGAGTTTTCAATCAATCACCGGGTTTCCATTGCCAGGTATGTAGTCTAACACAAGTTCCAAGCTCCAAATCCCAAGAACCAAATTTTCCCGCTTTGCGGGATCTTCCGGTCCCGTCATACGGGATCCTCGATTCACCGTAATTAATAATTTCATATGAATAATCGGGATAAACCGAGAATCCACGGAACGGGACACGATTTTCCTATATATGATAATCCAAAATGATAAATCCCGCAATCCTATTTGTAGAATTATAATACGAAGCGGGATAAATCGGGACAAGCTCCAAGAGCCAAATCCCAAATAAGAAATACTTGGTTCTTGGAACTTGGGTTTTGGTTCTTGCAGCAGCGTGTTACTATTTTATAAGAAGTATTTTCCCTGTTTTTGTTTCTCCCTCAGTTATTATACGATAGAAGTAAGCACCCTGGGCCAATTCACGTCCTTTTGTATCGTGGAAATCCCATTGGATTTTGTGTGCACCCGGTTGGAAAGTCTGATCAGCAATCACTGCAATTTTCTGTCCGAGTACGTTGAACATCTCAATTTTAATGTTCATTTTCTCATTGATACCAAAAGCAAAAGTCAATTTCCTGTTTGCTGGGTTCGGTGAAACTGACAATTGATTGACTGTAGTCGCGGTCATGACATTTTCTTCTTCAACACCCACGATGATGCCAAAGAATATCAGAATCTGTTCGATTAGGTCATCTTTTGTGCTTGGTGGTGTGCCATCGACCAAACCGCCGAGTTCGAATGCCGAACCAATTGTGCGATATGAACCTGCGTCATAGGCAACAGTCCGGTTGTAACCACCGTTAGTAAATATTGTGAACGCAGGGGAAATCGGTGCAATACGGTCTATATAGTTGTTTTCGCCAGCATAGGCAAAAGACATGCCTTGAGTAAACGTGCCAGTGACACCGTCTATATTACCACTCATAGTCCCGCCGTCACCAACTTCACTTATGCCAAAGTAAGAGCGATAAATATCGCCTGCTGGGTCAAAACACCAGGCATCGCCGCCTTCTAAATAGCACTTTCCACCGCTGTTTAAGTATGCCACAAGATCGTTAGCCTGACTGGTTGTTATCTGGTAGTTGTTTGAGTATACGCCCAAACAGATGAACATGCAATTATAGAGGTCAAATGTTGGGTAGCTAGTATGATACTCATAGCCAATACTAAGACTGTCTAAGTAATTAATAAGCGGAGCGCTCGTAATAGGGGTTAAGTCAGGTTCCCATACACCAACCTGGATTCTATCAACAATTGCAAAGGCGTGGTAGCCTGAGGTTGGATCATATCCTACATTATGGTTAACTGAAGCATCTATTGCTTTAATCCTATAGAAAACAGAATCACCAATGCTTACGGTTCCTCCAAAGTCTACCTCATACAAGTCACCACCAGTATTGGGTATAGGAATTGGTGTCTGTGAAGTGGTGTTTATCAAATATTCAAGTATCACAGAATCAACCCCTGAGATATCGTTTACCAAAGCTGAGACATGAGCCGGCCAGTTATTTACCAGCTGGTCCCCAAGCGGTGTGTGTGTGATGTTCGGTGGTGCCATGTCTGGTCCAACAAGGAAGGTATAAACATGAGCCGGGACGTTTATGGGTGAGGTTTTTCGGATGCCGTCGTTATTTTTAGCCAGTAAGTAATAATAGACAGTATCACCGCCTGATTGTGCTGGTATATAGCCTGCATAGACGCCCGGTGTGTCTACTACTGTGGCTAAGGAGGTTGTATTGTATGAGCCACTGTTGATTTTGTAGAAAACTAAGGTGGATTCTGCAAGCAGACTATTAGAAGTAGTAAGTCGCGCCCGAACACGATAGGGATTTAGAGTATCCTCAGTATCATTCAAAGGATAGTGTTGGACATGAATGAAATAGGGGCTTGGTGTCTGCATGGTAATGCAGTGAATCGCTCCTCCAGACCCAGACATGGATGAACAGTCAATGCCTACGATATCATGACCGGGTAGAGCCTGTCCGTAAATGAAAAGTGCGGTATCGTCCTCAGGTTCATTCCATAAGGGCACGAGAACTTTGTTATTGACAAACAGGGAATTCAGATAAGAGGGCGGGGCGTTTGATGTTGACCAGGGCATGGGCATGCGGACTATCCGATACGGTTTACCTTCTCGGTTAGTGCAGCGACTGATCGAGTCAGCATTATCATTGAGCAGATCATGGTTAGGATGACCTGCGGCATATTCGCCTACCATGACAAGTGTGTCATTGAGGATCTTAGTCCACAAATCAATATGCCCGGTATATTCAATATTGATTCTTTGTAATACGATGAATTGCTCAAGCCCGCTGTATTCAAGCATCAAGGAATCTATTTCTGCATGCGTATACCCAGAGTTTTCCTCATGGATTAACGTGCTTGCAAAACCAGTACCCAAGCCATCAGTCATGAAATTACCACCGGCATGTTCAAGCGGTGAGCCGTAAACTGGGATACCCCATTGCTGACCAATACGCCAGGGTATTGTATCATCAGATGGTCGCGGTCTATTATATTGGAAATCCACGATACCTTCGGTATTATCTTGTTTACGCATGAACCACGGTCCATAATCTCTCATCCAAATCGAGTTTCTCGGCCATATGTAGAAAGTCACTGAATCGAGCGGTATGCCGTTGCCATTCAAATAATCAGTAATATTCTGTAGTTCAACACTCGACCCTACGATTATGTACACCTTTGAGACTTCGCCGGATTCGCGTACGATCTCACGGAAAACTGAGTTGTATTGACCATATATCCAGGTGATAAATACACCTTTTAATACCTCAAATTCACCCGGTGTTTCAACCCAGCCACCTGGTGGAACAGTAATGATGTGTCCCTTGCCGATTTCATTAACGCGCAGACTCTCTTCCGGAGTCATCCATTTTGGCAGAAAAACATCACCAGCTTGGGTAAATAGTAATGTTGCACATAAAAGAATGGTCATAATACCTCCTTCCTAATACTTCGTTTAACGTTGATCGGTTTCGAAAGGCGATACGTTGTCGTCTTCTTTAAAACGACTTGGTTTCGTTTTTCGAGGACCGAAAGATTCCCAAGCACAACTAAGATTGTATAGCTGCCGGGATGCTTTATCATATGTGTCAATAAGTTGTGTAATTAGTTCGGGTTCTACATTGTATACATCTCTTATATGGCATAAAGAGACGATTGTTTCATTACTTTCACCGGCAGCGTCATCAAGGTACTTCTGAAATCCTCTTTTCTGGTGTTTCTTGGCAAATCCTTCAGCAATCAAGCGAGGAATTGCTTTAGCTGACCGTCTCAGTTGATCTACAAGATCAAACTGCTCGTGTTTCGGTAACTTTAGTAAAATTTTGGTTAAAACAGTTACTGATGCAGAATAAGTGTTTTGATAAACTTCCAGATCTGTGAAACTTTTTATTCTTTTACGCATTTTTCGATAAACGGATTACGAAAACGAAACGCTTTTCGCAACCGCGAACGTATTCATAATCACTAAATTTCCTCCAATTTATCAAAAAACAGATTTCTGATTTCCTCAAGTCTTTGTTTTGTTTTTGCTTCAAATCTTAAAACCAAAACCGGTTGGGTATTTGATGCTCTTATTAAACCCCAACCATCTGGAAAATCCACCCTGACTCCATCGATGTCTATTATTTTATACGACTCACTGAGCTCTGCCTTTAATTTTTCAACGATTTTGAATTTTTTCTCATCGGTCGTTTCAATACGGATCTCAGGTGTTGCAAAATACTTAGGTACTCTTGCAGCAAGCTCGGATAGTTTATTGCCGCTACTTATTATTTCTAAAAGGCGCAAACTGGCGTATATTGCATCGTCAAATCCATAGTAGCGGTCGGCAAAAAATACGTGTCCGGACATCTCACCAGCAAGTGGCGAGTTTTCAGCTTTCATCTTGGCTTTGATCAAAGAGTGGCCTGTTTTGTACATAATCGGTGTACCACCTAATTCTTTGATGCGCTCAATCAATCCTTTAGAGCATTTTACCTCGAATATTATCTTGGCGCCAGGTATGCGTTTCAAAACATCTTCGGCATATATTGCAAGCAGCACGTCGCCCCAGATAACTCCAGCATTTTCATCGATTACACCAATCCTATCGCCATCGCCGTCAAAACCAATGCCGCAGGCAACGTCATTATCTTTGACCTTATTAATTAAAGTTGAGATATGTTCCACTACGGTCGGGTCAGCCAGGTGGTTTGGGAAGTTGCCGTCGGGTTCCTTAAACAGTATTTCATAGCTTGCGTTTATCCTGGTCATGATCTGGTCAATGATTGGACCGCAAGTACCATTACCTGTGTCGATGATTATCTTCAAACCAGGTTGTATCTTCATGTGGTCAGTTACGTAATCGATATACGTAGGTATGACGTCGAGTTGTTCGCTATCGCCGTTGCCTGATGTATACTTTCCTTTTTCAATAATGTTTTTAATAATCTGTATCTCAGAGCCGTATATGGTAGTCTTGTTTCGGCATACTTTAAAGCCATTGAATTCCTTTGGGTTGTGACTGGCTGTTATCACTATTCCGTTGCCGATATTATAGTGGAATAATGAGAAATATAGCAGAGGTGTTGGTACTTCACCGATATCTATTACACTGCAGCCTGATTCCATGAGGCCTTGCTGAATTGTTTCAGAAATTCTCGGTGAAGATATCCTGACATCGCGGCCCACAATGACTTTTGTCTCACCGAGATTTCGATAATAAGTTCCGACACCACGGGCAAACTCATAAACATTCTCATCAGTAAGGTCAGTATCAGCAATGCCTCTTATATCGTATTCTCGGAAAATACCCGGATTTATCATAATAACTGACTTTCCACATAGGTAATGACCTGGTCAATTGTTTTCAAAGCTTCTGCTGCATCATCTTTGGTTATAACAAGGGGCGGTGATATGCGAATTGAATTGAATCCAGCGCCATAGACGATCAACCCGCGCTTGAAGCACTCACCAGTAATGACTTCTTTAATATTCTTACCGTTATTCGTAATTACTTTTGGCAAGGCTTCGCGCGTCTTCTTATCTCTTACCAATTCAAGACCAATCATTAAACCCTGACCGCGTACTTCACCGATTATCTGGTGGCGATCCATAATTTCAATGAGCCCCGCTTTGAGAAAAGCACCAACCTCTGCGGCATTTTCAATCAAGCCATTTTCAATGATTTTTAAAGAAGCTACAGCGGCCGCGGTAATGACCGGGTTACCACCAAAAGTCGAACCGTGCGCGCCAGGTTGCCAGGCACGTTCATCGATTTCAGGGTCCTGGAGCTCAGCGCGGCTCACCGTGGCACTCATCGGAAAACCCGAGGCAATTGCCTTGGCAATGATAATGATGTCCGGGACCACATTGACGTGGTCACAGGCAAACCACTTGCCTGTTCTGCCCATGCCGCACTGAATTTCATCAAAGGCAAGCAAGATATTGAATTTGTCAGCGATCTTGCGCAGTGCTGGCAAGAATTCTTTGGGTGGTATAATGTAACCGCCTTCACCCTGGATAGGTTCAACAAGAATCAGGGCAACGTCTTCTGGATCAACAAGACGTTCAAATATGACCTCGGTTAAGTAGGAGAGACAGTAGGGTATTGGTAAACCATCAAATTCTTTTCTCACGCATTTGGGATATGTTTCGTTGAATATGCAGTGATAGCAGTAGGGATAAGGTATGTGGGTTACTTCGGGTATTAAAGGCGAGAAATGGGAGCGTTGGATCTTCTTGCTGCCTGACATCGTCATGCCGGCAAAGGTTCTGCCGTGAAAAGCGCCCAGAAAACTGATCAGATGGGGTCGTCGTGTGTAGTGACGTGCGATCTTCAAAGTTGCTGCAATACCTTCAACGCCGGAATTGCCAAAATACACTCTTTTCTCAAAATCTCCCGGGGATATTTCAAAGAGCTTTTCCGCGAGTTTAACCTGGGATTCATAATAAAAGTCGCAGCCCGAAATATGAATCAATTTCTGCATTTGCTCAGTTGCTGCTTTGATTACTTCAGGATGACAGTGACCAGTGCCGACTACGGCAAAACCAGCACCAAAATCCAGGTATGTCTTGCCGTCAAGGTCAGTTATGCGTGCGCCTTTTGCATAATCAACTGCCAAAGGTATTTCTTTGGTTCTGGTGTGAGCGCCAAACATGATTTTTTTGTCGCGCTCAATCAATTTTTTTACTTTTGGCCCTATTTCCGGTGAAGTATAATCGATTTTTTTCATCTTTCTCCTTAGGATATTATATAGAATTCATACCACGTGTCAATAAAAACCCCAGGGACACGCGAGGACGGTGCCCCGCACAAACATGGCGGGATTTTCAACATCTCGGTAAACTCGATATTTCCAACCTTTCAATATTTCCCCTCAGTACTTCGGGATATGCGACAAGACTTACAGCAATACTCTGTGTTTTTGGTCATTGCGAGTCCCGCATTCCTATTCATTGTTAGCAATATGAAGCGGGATGTGGCAATCTCTGGATATTCGAGATTTATACAAAGACTTTATTGTGTTATTCTTTTATATGTATTATTTTGAAAGATTTTATATTGTCAGTTTTATTATCTGATTTATATATCAGATAATAAATACCTTGTGGCAGTGCCTGATTGTGGTCGTCATTTCCAGACCATTCAATAGTATAATTCCCGGGTTCGTGTTGACGGTCAACCAGTGTTCTTACACAGCGTCCGCTTACATCGAAAAGTTGAATATCAACATCATTAATGGATGCAGTGATCGTATAGGAAATTTTTGTTTTTAGTGTGAAGGGATTAGGTGATATCATTAAAGCAGGCTGAGGATGGTATTCTGTATGGGTATAAATCCCGGTTAGTGTATCGTAGGAAATGCGTACTTCAAACAGACATGGCAGATAAGCCGGGTTAGTGTATTTCAACAGCGCCATGTACTGGATATATTGCGAATTGAGGGAATCCGGTATTGAATCACCATTGTTTGCTATGAACCAGGTAGACCAGGTAGAATCGTGCGACGGTGTATTGCCGCTGTGTACCATGAGTTCAATTGTTGTTCCGGTCGGCAGGCTGTCAAGCCACTCCACTGTGCCCCAGTCAACCGTATCGCCAGCATCGAAGATTGAAGATATATAGTGCTCTCGATATCGACGGTCATAAACGCTGCCAATCTCACGGAACATACCATGATGATCATCATTTACTGCTAACTGACTACTCGTTGTAAACGAAGGTCCCCAGAAAATATAGCTATACGAACCAGATGCATTGGTGAAAATATCTAAATTACCATCATAGTCCAAATCAACGACCACACCACCTGTTGCGGTTAACGAAGAACCGACATATGTCGTGTCATCATCTGAATACCCCGATGCTCTGCCCCAATAGATCAACTGTGGTCCAGAGGTCGTATGAAAGAGAATATCCAAGAAACCGTCTTCATTCATGTCAGCAATCGCAGAGCCGCCATAACAACTTCCTGGATTCAAAGTGTCCATATTCGGTGGTGAATAGCCTGCTGCACTTCCCCAGTAAATATAAGACTGATCAGGGCCAGCATCCCAGGCAGTGAATATTAAATCGAGATACCTGTCTTTATTCAAATCAGCTACTGAAGTGCCATGACTTCCCGGCCCAGGTAAAAGAGTGTATTGAGAAGGCGAGTAACCTGATGCGCTTCCCCAGTAGATTCTGTTGAGTGGATGTCGGTATTCAGTGATGAGGATATCAAGCCAACTATCCCAGTTAAAATCTGCGATTTCAATATTATGGACACCGAAAGATGAGGGTAAGTCAGTACGTCTATCAAGACTATAGCCAATACTATCTCCCCAAAAAACCGAGCTATATCCAGAGATATATTCCTGCGAAGTAATGATATCCAAATAACCATCTTTATTAGGATCTGCGATATATATCCCTTGTCGTCCTGAAGTTGCGGTTGGGAAATCGAAATAGAAGGAGGGATTTGGACCTGTTGGAGTTCCCCAGTATATCGTGACTTTGGGCGTCAGTCGGTGAGCTACTAGCAGGTCAGGGTAGTCATCATGGTTTAAATCGCCGGCGTCGCAGTTCGCTGCTCCTGTCGTTGGAAACAAACTAACACTATCTTCCGAATAACCATCATCACTTCCCCAGTAGATACGAACATAAGAACCGTTGGCATCAGCTGTAAGCAGATCTATATATCCGTCGTTGTTTAAATCAAAACGTGGGGCAAATTCTATTGCACCATTCCCGCGATGTGATGCATATACATTTCGTTCATATATGGCATCGGCAAAATCCTGTTGGGTTGTTTCCAGCCACATTGATTGTGCTAAAATCACAAGGGCAATTAATACCATAACCAAGACTCCTCTCTGATTTTATAATCGATAAGATCCAGAATTTTCTTTTAACTACTTCAGAATTATCACCTTTCTTGTAACCGATGTATTTTCAGTTTGAATCTTGAACAAATAAATTCCAGCCGGCATTATTCTGCCCGAATTGTCTTTTTTATTCCAGGTGATTGTAGCAACGCCGCTGATTTCTGACATGGTGTTGAAATCTCGGACGAGTGCGCCATTTACATTGTAAATCCGAACTGAAATATCACTGGATCCTGGACACGTCATAGTGATCGAAGTTTTTTCCTTGAAGGGGTTTGGTGTTATATTGAAAACGACGTTATCATGACCTATAACCCGTACCGTATCATAGCCGATAAAGGCTGTACCATCGAATAACTGCCCAGTAACAGTAAATTGAACTGCCGGACCAGGCGTAACTCCAATGAGATCTTGCACTTTGAATTTAGCGATGTAGAACAGTCCTTGTGCCGCAGCGTGTCCGTACACAGCAGGAGCTCCTTCACATTCCACGGTCGATATATCAATATTGAATGGGTTGTAACCTGGGGGTAGCGTAATAAATGCTGTAAATTTCCCGTGGCTTTGTAAGTTGATGACCTCAGGCTCGATTCTCACCTCAGCTAAAATAGGTGCAGTGGAACCATACCCGATGGTCATTTGTTCAAGCATAGGCAGGAAGCATGGGTTAGCAAAGCAAAGGCGTGCCTTATACTGAATGTAGCGAGCCTTGAGGTTTGCCGGAATTGAACCACCATTGCTGACCGACTTCCATTCTGACCACGACTGATCAGGTGTTGGCGTATTTCCTGTTCGCACCCAGACGAGAACGGCTGTTCCTGAAGGTTGATATGCATCCCATTCTATCATGCACCATTCTGTCGTTGCACCGGCATCGAACACCGATGAAATATAATCCTCATAATACTCACGGTTGTACACATTACCAATTTCGCGAAACAGGGCGTGATGGTCACGAGATACTGCGATATTTGTGGACGTCAAGTAATCTGGTCCCCAAAAGATTGGGCTATAGCTGCTGCGGCTATTTACGAATACATCAATATGTCCATCAAGATTGAAATCACCAACATAGCCGCCGCTAGCATTTGTTGGACTACCTATTTCTGTGGTGTAATTATCAGAATAACCAGTTGAAGACCCCCAATATATAATGGTCTTAAGAGCACTTGGCCATCCTCTAAAAAATATGATATCGAGGTACTGGTCATTATTCATATAACAAACTGCAGAGCCTCCATATGTCGAACCTGTATTTAGTGCTTGATAATTCTGAAAACCATTGATACTGCCGTAGTAAATAAAACTTTGAGAGCCATAAACTGAAGTGAAGATAAGATCCAGGTATCCATCGTTATTAAGGTCTGCAATCGATGAACCGTGAGGCGTTGATGTAGGTGCTGCCAGCGAGAGCATATTACTTGAGGAATAGCCATTTTCACTACCCCAATATATATAGTTCATTGAGCTATTATTATTCACAAACACTATATCAAACCAGCCATCATTATTCAAATCTGCAACTTCTGTATTATGAGCACCGAAAGCAGTCGGGAGATCAGTTCTATTTAAGGGGGAATAACCGTTTGCACTCCCCCAGAAGACTGAACCTGTGTAGAGACTGTAATATGTTCCAATGATTATATCAAGATAGCCATCCTTATTTAGGTCTGCAGTATAACATACCTCATTGGGGACTGACGGTGAGTTTGGGATATGGTATGCATTATATTGTGATGGACCGGTTGACGAGCCCCAATATATTGATAGTCGTGAAACTGAATTGCAGTGACTGACAAGGAACTCTGCATAACCATCAATATTCAAATCTGCTATATCGCAATTGCCAGCTCCAGTGGCGGCAAAATGTGTTTGGTTATTGCTCGAATAACCTGATTTGCTGCCCCAATGGATTGTCACATATGGTCCACCGATATCACAAGTCACAAGATCAATGTAGCCGTCATTATTGAGATCGAACCTCGACACAAATTCTACAGTGCCGCCACTCCGATGGGATGCATAGATAGTATTCTCATGCGCACCATCTGCGAAATCTTCATGGGTAGTTTCTATCCATGTATTACCGGCAAAAACTGGTAATGCTATACTGAGCGTAAGTAAAAACAATTTCTTGGACATAAAACCTCCTCACCAGACAAATTACTATACTCCTAAATATTACGAAAGGCTTAAACCTCTTGATTAAATTATAGTAAATCTTGCCAGATTGTCAAGGGGCGAAATGGATGTGTCATTGCACAGCGAAAATGTCAGAATATTGAGCACTGACCCCGCTTTTTCGTTTCACATTTCAACAGGCTGACCGAGAATTCAAAAAATGGAGTAGCAGACCTTGGTCTGCGCTAAAAATCTCATCAAGATCTGACTCCAGGTCGTGTACTGTTATAAAGAGTGAAGCTAAAAGTATCGAGTATACCGAGATGATTTGTCCCTATTTCTCGTCTAACGAGTTATTTGGCTTTTGTTGAATTATAGAGATGTCCAATTTCATCTTCTGATAATACACGATTGTAGATCTGGAATTCATCAATAATTCCATTTGTATAATGAGCCCTACTTCTACCTATAAGGAATTCATTGCCTGCACCAATAGAAAAACAAGGTGGATCTTCAAGTATATCTGGAACTCCACTAGACGTCTGAAAAACCATTTTGCCATTCACATATACGCGCGCAGATTCACCACCTTTAACCGTCATTGCATAATGATACCACCTCCGCAAATTGAAAGTTACATTACTGGAATGAGTATCAGTATGCGTCCCAGGATTAATGAAGATACGTCTCTGAGGATCCAGTCCGAGCCTAAGTGCTTTTTTTCTATAACCTGAGATGTAACCGCAAATATCAAAACCAGTGTGATCGGTTAATGAAAACCAGTAGCAAATTGTTACTTCATTAGATTCTTTAATAGTGGGCAAGTGACCTATTTCAATAAAATCGTTTATCCCATCAAAATAATAGGCGCTATTCAAAGCGCCAAATCGATCATTCGTTAAAGTAGCACCATAAACTGTACCATGATGCCCATTCCCACTATTATCGTGGGCATTTCCGTCAAAAGGATATTCTGCAACCAGCCTACTTCTGAGATTGGATATTGGAGGACGAAAAAGTGCTTTTCTTTGCTTAAACCATTCATACCATTCCTGTTGTGAATGAACGAATTCAAGGTCAGGATCCTGTTGAAGCCGATTTTCATCCCTAAAACCATTCATAATCGCGATATCTAAATACTCAAAAGCAAGTTGTTTTTTCTCCAATCTACTATATATTCTTGCAATCTGGTAATACATATGTTCATTTATTTCGTAGCCCAGAGCTCCAGCAATCTTATAAGATAAAAGAGCGCTATCCAAATGCATAACCTCATAGAGACTATTCGCATACCCGTAGTAAATGTCGCCAGTAGCATAATGCGCAAGAGCTTCTTCGTATTTAACGACCGCATCTTGATCTCTATCTATTTTTGAATATAGCTTACCTACTTCTGCTAACTTAAGGGCAATAGAAATGTGAAGCTGCCGGGTTTCATAGGGAAAATCCTCTGCACCGCCTGGATATCCTTGAATGAATTTTGCATATTCATGAGATAATAAATCAACTTCTCGCTTCGCGCCACATACCGCAATCGGTAGAATAAATAGCAGGACTGCGGTTATACAACAGGTATTTCTTTTCGTCATTTTTACCTCCAAAAGGTATAATAATTCTATCCATCTATATAAAAATGTCAACCTGCTCAAGATCATATGATAAGTTGACTGTGTTGACAATGCTCATTTTTAGCCTATAATCACACTCATATGGGAACGGGTCGTGAATTTTACGAGAAAGAATACCACTTTGATGAAGACGTCGAACTAATTGACCAGAAACGGCTGCAGCGATTTTTCAGACATGTTGATTTTAGCAGGATTCGCATATCCCTTGATGTAGGCTGTGGTGTAGGTTGGGCTTTAAAGTATTGTTTTAACAAAGGTCTTAGGTGTATTGGTTCTGATATTTCCAAGAAGGCTTTAGATTTGTCCAGAAAAGTCCTGAATCCAGCGGTGAAAACCGTAGTTGCAGATGGTGAAAAGTTGCCATTTATCAGTGACCGCTTTGATCTTGTATTTTCTTTGGGTTCGATTGAGCATTTCTCGTCACCGGATGCAGGTTTGGCAGAAATAAGAAGGGTTACGAAAAGGGGAGGGCAGATTCTACTAGTAGTCCCGAATTCATATTGGATATTGAATAAGCTTAGATTATACAAGGGTACAGAGCAACCCCAGGAGATGCTGGCAACCCTGGGTGAGTGGGTTAGATTCATCAGGATACACCAGATCAGAGTTGTCAATATTGGAAAAGACATCGGACCAAAGATACTTAAAAATAGAAATCCCATCGGTATCATAAAAAGAGCTCTGCTCAAATTTACTCTGGCCTTGCCTTTGTCGTTTTCGTATCAGTTTATTCTCGTGTGCATAAGGCAATAGCACATACTCATGCGAAAACTTCTAAAGAGAATTCTGCCGATTGTAATTATTGCAGTAATATTTTTGTTCCTTGGGAAAAACCTTGTAGAGAATTGGTCTAGCATTCCATTTGGTGATCTCCATTTCAATATTTGGTTCCTAATCCTTTCATTTCTTTTTCTAATCCCGCATTTCCTTAGTTATAGTAAAAGCTGGCAAGTAATTATGCGCACATTGGGTAGTTCCATATCATTTGCACAGTCTACTTGGATGATTGCAACAACGCAAATAGCTAAGTATATGCCCGGTCGCATATGGTATATGCTGGGTAGAGTCTACGTTGGTAAGAAACAAAAAATGCCAGGTGAGACTTTGGCTGTCAGCATGATTTTGGAAACCTGTTTATTGCTAATAACAAGCAGTGTCATTTTTTTGATGTGCTCTATGCTTGTTGGGACTTACAAAGTAGTAAATATCTTAGCTTCATTCATTTTACTTGTCATTGCTATTGTTGTCATTAACCCTCGAATTTTGAATTGGATTACGAATTTTGTACTTCGGATTTTGAAGAAACCTGGGGTTAAAATCACACTATCATATAAGCAGATGCTTAAATTATCAATCTATTACTTTGGTCTTTGGATAGCCCAAATTGTCGGATTCTATTTTTTAGTAAATTCAATTTATCAACTGCCAATTTCGTCGATTTTCACATTGGCAAGCGCGCATACTCTATCATGGATCATTGGTTTTGTGGTTCTTTTTGCACCTTCAGGTCTTGGTGTTCGTGAGGGCGTGATGACCTTGTTATTATCACCAATTCTGCCTACGCCTCTGGCAATCGCAGTAAGTTTTCTTTCACGTATTTGGATGACAGTGTTTGAGATTGTTGTGTTTTTTATGGGATTGTTAGTAAAGAAAATGAGTAATAGGGAGAATAATAATCACTGAGATTGCTAAGAAGGTAATCTCGATCTGGTCTTGTCAGGCTGACCGAGAATAAGGAGTAGGTCGTTTCCCTCGATGTTGAGCTCGGGACGAAACGTACGCCCGTAATAATATGTCGAAATTTAATCACATTTAACGAGTCCCGTCGTATTTTGAAGTTTTGAGGTTACGAGGTTCAGAACATCTGAACTTCTTAGCTTCATAAGTTCATCTTTTCCCAGTTAACTGAAGACTCTACTCCTACAAATTTCGAGGTTCTCGATCAGCCTCTTGACTCCTAACCTATTATATTTATACTTTGTCACAGTCAATGAGCAAGAAACATAAAAAGAAAACAGAAACACATAAATCAATCAAACCAAATTTCATTGAGGTTCACTGGGATAAAATTGTCATTGTACTCCTTCTCGTGCTGCCTTTGCTATATTTTGCATCCTTTCTCAGTGCCGATAAAATGATTGGCGGGTCAGACTATTTGATTGGTGGTTATCCATTTGAGAAATGGATCCTGGAACAAGATGAACTACCATTATGGTATCCACATGTATTTGCTGGCATCCCAGTACTCGGTGCACCGGTTGGCGGTCCTTTGGCACCGCTTGCTCAGCTAAGAGAGATTATCCCTCCCCATGTTGTTTTAACCCTGACATTTATCATATTTTTCTTTCTGGCAGGTATCGGTACGTATCTGTACTTGAAGGCAATTGGTTTGACAAAATACACTGCATTTGTGGGGGCGGTAATCTATCAGTTCATTGGCAATCTGGCAACAGCTCCTAATGCCGGTCACGCAGGCCGGGCAGCAAGTATTGCAATATTCCCTTTGATGTTATTTTTTATCCATAGTGGTTTGCAGAAAAAACGTCTACTCTACTTTATTCTATTTGCCCTTACTACTGCCTTTGCTTTTTTCGAAGGTCATTTTCAGATTACCTATTATGCATTACTTTTTATCCTTACATATGTAATTTATTATTTAATTGCCTACCGAAAGGAGTATTCGAAAAAGCAATTACTAAAAATCCTCGGCTATGGATTAGCCGCAGTGGCACTTCTTTGTTTGATAATGGCAGCAGTCTGGTTACCTGTATTAGGTGGACTGGGTACTGCTGCGCGCGGTGTTGAGCGCGGTTATGAGTACGCCACATCCTGGGCAATGCCTCCTCGCGAAGTCATTGATCTGGTTATCCCTGCTTATTCAGGTATATTGGATAATTATTGGGGAATGAATAGCATGAAGCTCCATCTTGAGTATTTCGGCTTGCTGGCTCTTGTGTTTGCTATTTTCACAATAATAATGTATTGGAGAAAGCCTTATGTTAAGTTCTTTTTCTTTGCCCTGATACCAGTTTTCTTGATAGCAATTGGCGGGCATACTCCGGTTTTCAAAGTTTTCTATACAGTTATACCGGGATTTAAATTGACCCGTGCACCAGCATTGATCTTTTATCTTGTCAGTTTTGGTTTCGTCGTACTCAGTGCGATTTCATTCGATAATATTTTTGCAATGAAACACAAGCCTGAAGATAGAAAAGCTTTTGTAAAGAAGTTCTACATAATTGCGAGTATAATGGTTGGAATTCTACTGATAACCGGGGTTGTCTGCGCAACTAGTCAAGGGTCGATTGTGCAGTCCATGCAACGCTCATTAGGCCCGCAACTCAAGGCTGCATGGGGTCCACAGGTTGCTGAATATAAATTAGCAAAGCTTGAATCAAATTTCTCGGATTTTATTGGTGGCATCTGGCGCAGTTTTATTTTTTTACTGATCATAATAGCAATGATTTTTATTTCAATAAAGCGCAAGATTAAATTATGGATTTTTGCTATCTGCGCCGTGGCTATTACGATGGCTGATCAGTTGCCTCTTGTTAGCAAATACCTACCTGTTGGTCCAGCACCGCAAAAATATTATGCTGCGGATGAGGCGATAAGGTTCATTGCAAAAGATAAAAGTATGTTCCGCGTATTTCCGACACCCTGGTATGAGCACAGTCGGGATTTGCACCTTTTATACCACAATATTCAGAGTGCAGGCGGTTATATCCCAAACCCGATACAACGGTATCAGGAATTTATTGGCGCGGGTACAAGCGTCATGTTTAGTCCAGCTAATTTCATGAAGTATCCACAATTCTTGGATATGCTTAATATAAAATACCTCATTGGTCCGACTCTACCAGCAGATGTTTCGCAATACGATACCCAGACTCAGCAGGCTATCAAGGAGATAAAAGAGTATTTTTCCCCTTACGCGCTCGTTTTTAGCGGACAAAGATACTCTGTATTTTTAAATAATAATAGATTACCCAGAGCATATATTGTGCCTGACTATGAAGTTTTGTCTGGACTGGAAATTCTGAACAAACTAAAGTCGCCAGATTTTAACCCAAGACAAGTAGTCATTATAGAGCACGATCCCCGTGCGCCGCACCCTGATGTGAAGTTGCCATTTGTTACAGCAGAAATCACCAGCTATAAAGCCAATAAGATCGTCTGTACAGCAGAGTCTCCATATGCAGGGTTCCTGGTACTGACAGACAACTGGCATCCAGATTGGAAAGTCTTTGTAGATGCTAAACAGAAAAAACTTTATCGCGCAAACTACACATTCAGGGGAGTACCTTTGGAACCTGGCAAGCATGAGATTGTATTTGCTTATATCTCAGAATATTTCAATATCGGTAGGCTCATTTCAATAATCGCTTTTGTCCTGTCATTTGCACTTTGCGTCATTGCTGTAAAATTTAGGATCTAAGAATCTGTATTTAACAAATTCTTGAAAGAGTAATAAATCTCAGTATAATAGTTACTACAAATTCTATTCTTTAGGGATTTAGGTGTTTACCCCGTTTAGATAGTAAACATCTAACGGGGTTTAGGTATTTTAGGCATTTATCCTCACGGAGGTTTAATGAAAACAAATAAATCATATGTCAAGCTGACCGAGAAATTCAGTGCCCGCAATTATCATCCCTTGCCCGTAGTTTTGACCAAAGGCAAGGGTGTGTGGGTGTGGGACGTTGAAGGCAATAAATACCTGGATATGTTAAGCGCTTATTCAGCATTGAACCAGGGACACTGCCATCCTCATATAGCTAAGGCGATAAAAAACCAGGTAACTAAAATAACTTTGACCTCAAGGGCGTTTCATAATGACCAAATGGGGTTATTTTTGAAAAAATTGTGCAGGTTGACTGGTTATGAAAAAGCCCTGCCCATGAATTCTGGTGCCGAGGCTGTTGAAACCGCAATAAAAGTTGTGCGAAAATGGGGGTATCTTAAGAAAAAAGTAGCCAGGAACCGTGCTGAAATCATTGTCTGCGAAAATAATTTCCACGGTCGTACTACGACAATTGTTGGTTTTTCCTCAGAATCACAGTACCGTGATGGGTTTGGCAGTTTTACACCAGGATTCAAAATGATTCCCTATAATAAACCCAGGGCATTGGCACGGGCAATCCATAAGAACACGGTAGCTTTCCTTTTTGAACCGATCCAGGGTGAAGGCGGTGTGATCGTACCGGACAATGGTTATTTAAAAGAGTGCCAGCGGATATGCAAAAAACATCGTATCGTATTGATCGCTGATGAGATCCAGACCGGGCTTGGACGCACTGGAAAGCTGTTCGCTTGCGATCATGAGAAAGTCAGACCGGATATTGTAATTATTGGAAAAGCGCTGAGCGGTGGCTATTATCCAGTATCCGCGATTTTGTGTGATAACCGTATCATGAATGTTCTACATCCGGGTGACCACGGCTCGACATTTGGTGGTAATCCTTTAGCTTCAGCGATCAGTATTGCCGCGCTCGAAGTCATAGTGAAAGAGCGATTACCCCAGCGTTCGTATAGGCTCGGTACATGGTTTATGAATGAATTAAGAAAGATCAAGAGTCCGATCATCAAACAAGTTAGAGGCAAGGGATTATTGATCGGCGTGGAACTGAAAAAGAAGGCACGTAAATATTGTGAGCGGTTGATGGACCTGGGTATTTTAGCAAAAGAAACTCATGAAATGGTCGTGCGTTTTGCTCCACCTTTAGTAATAAAGAAAAAAGAACTCCAGTGGTCATTGGCAAGAATCAAGAAGGTCTTACATGCCTGATAATCCCCGATTCCCCATTCTTTCTTCCTGTTCGAGCGCAGTCGAGAACCATACATTGAGGTACTTCTCGACTCCCCCGCACTTTTGTAAAAGTGCGGGGTCGCTCGAAGATAAATCACCTGTCTGCCTCAGGTAGAGGCAACTACGTTCTTCGTTTAGAACGTTAATAACGTTTAAAACTTCGGATGTCAAATTACCGATTAGTATTATCTTCAATCCCTTTTGCCGCTATACTGTTGTTTCTGTGTTGCACTCCAATTGTCTATTCGCCGCACGCACAAAATGAAATGCTTTCGCCCCATAATCCACAAGGACAAACACACGAGATTGGTGCGGCATTTGCACTCAACAAATGGGTGATCAATCGTAGCGAAGACACATCCTACGTCAAAACGTATCCGACTTCGAGTGTGAGCCTTTTCCACAATGCATATGCACCATTCGGGAAGTTCGAAGGCATCGGCGGTGTTGAACTCATTTGTCTGACAACCCAATGGGAGGAACCAGGTGTCTCTGGTTTTTTCATATGGCTCAAGCCATTCGTGGGTTGCCAATACGCTACGTCCCATTTTACAGGTAGGCTCAATCTTTCACCGTTGAGCTTTATTCTTGGCTATGGTGGCGCTGAATTGGGTATTGCCAGAGGTCAGACAAGATATACTATATATCAAATCAGTCTACTGATACATAGTTATCCATTATCCAATCCCACCTGGTGGGGTGGAGGTCGGATGGGTTCAATAGCCGCGGGATTTGTGGGTGGCGGTGAGTATTCATTTACGACCAATATGTTTTTGAGAGTAGAATATAGTTATTTAAAAAAGCCTCCTATATCACCACTCATCACTCGAGATGAACTGGAATCCATTGCCGGCTCAGTTCACTATTTAACTCTTGGATTTTTCAAACGAATGAAATAGATTAATCCGTTTCGATCGTTAATAACGTTTAAAGCGTCAGGAATTTAAGGACCGCACAAAGCGCTTCTCCAGTCCGCCATACTGTGCGGCGGACGTGTCTTCAACGGAGTGTGTCTTCAGCCAAAGGCGTGTCTCCAGCGTCAGCGTGTCTGCAGCCGAAGGCGTGTTATTATTTTACGTAAAATACTCCGTCATATATATATTGAGCAGGTCCTTCTAAGTACAGTTTGTCCTTTATCGTAACCATTAATTCGCCGCCTCTGGTTCTACATGTAATAGGTGATTGTGTAATAAATAATTTCGTGGCGATATAAGCTGAGGACAGAACACCGCTGCCGCAGGATAACGTCTCGTTTTCAACGCCACGTTCATAGGTTCTAACAAAAAGCTCGTTATTTTCGACTTTGACAAAGTTGATATTTGTACCATCAGGCTTGAATGCCCGGTGATTACGGATTTCTCTGCCAAGTTCCAAAATATCCAATCCTTCGAATGTATCAACAAATATAACACAGTGGGGCACACCTAATCTCAGGAAATTTGCTCGATATTTCTTACGTTTGAGTGTGAAACTGAAATTCAACTTAATGTCAACTGGAAGCTGTACCTCAATACTGACATTACCATTTTTGTAATAAAAACCAAGTGGTCCAGAATCGGATAAGAACTTGCCCTTGTCTTTTATCAACCCAAGACGAAAGGCGTAACTCACTATGCAGCGTGCACCGTTAAGACATATTGCTGCTTTGGTCCCGTCTTTGTTATAGTACCTCATGGCAAAAGGAAAATCGCTGGATTGTTCTACAAGAAGAACACCATCTGAGCCGGCACCCAAATGGCGATCCGTCATTTTCTTTACGAATTCCGGTATATCCTTATCAGGGACCACTTCTTTTATTAACCTATTATAATTGTTGATCAATAGAAAATCATTGCCCGAACCCTCCATTTTGGTAAAAAAAACAGGTTTCATTTTTCTCCTTTCATTATTTTAATATACCTCCAAAAATAGATCCCAAAAGATCCTGCTATTGCCGGAATGGAAAAATACAGCAATATCTCCCCGAGTTGCCGGAGATCTATGGTGAATGCAAGGACAACCGCCCCCAAGATAGCGCCGGTAATCTTGCCCATCACATTGGATTTGAGAACTCTCGATTTATGGGTTATGAGGACTAAACTGCCGACGAGGATCAAGATATCTCTAAGTACTATGATGACCACGCCCCACAGGGGGATTAATCCAAGCAGGAGCAGAGTTATAACAATAGTGATTAATGATATTTTATCGCATATTGGATCCAGGACTTTGCCAGCTTCAGATTCCTGATGGAGTTTACGCGCCAGGAAACCATCAACCGCATCCGAGCACAGAGATACCAGCATAACTACGAAAGCAGTATACCGTTGATCAGTGATGAGGAAATACACAATAAACGGCAGCAGGATAAGTCGCGATAACGTTACTACATTGGAGATTGTTAATAAGCGATTATTGTATTTCACGATCCTTGTCCCCTGATTTTATGAGTATACAGTAAAACACACGGTTCATTTTTGCTGTATACTCTTTAAGAATTCAGCTGCGTGCTCCATTGTTTTCTCGGTTATTTCCTTGCCGCCTAACATTCTGGCGATTTCCAATTTTCTTATTTCACCATCTATTCGCGCTACTTTTGCAAAGGTTTGTTTTCCCTTGATTTCTTTTGTGACGAGAATATGGTTGTCAGCAAAAACAGATATTTGCGGCAGATGTGTTATGCATACAATCTGGTGCTTTTTGCTTATTTTAGCAAGCAAAGAACCTACTGCTTCAGCAATTCTGCCGCCGATACCTGTATCAACTTCATCAAAGATAATTGTTGGAATCTCATCTGCTTCAGATAATACGGTTTTTAAACTCAAGCTTATGCGTGATATCTCACCGCCTGAAGCTATTTTCCTCAAGGGCTTCAGGTCTTCACCAGGGTTAGTTGAAATGAAAAACTCTACGTCATCCTTGCCGGTTTCATCCATTTCCTTATCCGCAATCTGAATTTCAAAGCGAGCTTTTTTCATACCTAATTGAAATAACAATTCAAGGATTTTCTCCTGGAGCGTGACCGCTGCGTTGCGCCGTCGTTCGGTAAGTTGCTGTGCCTGTTTATTCAGGATGGTTTCGGTATTCTTGATGCGTTCCTGTAATTTTTTTATCGTTTCATCTTGAGTTTCGATTGTCATTAAATCCTTCCTCAAATTCCCAAGATAATGATTTATTTCCTGGAGTGTGTTGCCGTACTTTTTTCTAATTTTATTTATTGTTTCCAACCTATCCTGGACAAAATCCAGGCGTTCCTGAGAGAATTCAATTTGGCTGTTATAGTTGCTCAATTCGCGGTAAATATCATCGATAGAGAAGCCTATTGTCGCCAATTTTTCATTCAGTTTAAGCAGTTTCTTATCATAATTACATAGTTCATCAAATGACTTTTTTGCTTGAGCTGTACGTTCTAATAATGAATTTTCCTTCTCGTAGAGGTTTGATATGATCTCACCGGAAAGCAGAGAGCGTTTTTCACTGCTCGTGAGCAAATCTTTCTCAGCGTTCAATTCTTCTTCTTCACCAGGTTGAAGATCGGCTTTTTCGATTTCGTCGATTTGATATTTTAAATAATCTATTTTATCATCCTTTTGTCGAATTTTCTCAAGCAGATTCTGGAGTTGTTTGTACGCTTGTCGGTATCCGTGAAAATTGTTTGCGTATTCGTTCTTTACATCCCCGATATCAGCAAACGAATCAAGCAGCAAGAGATGGTTCTTTGCAAAAAACAGGGACTGATTCTCATATTGCCCGATAAGATCGACCATTTCACGCGCGATTTCCTTTAATATATTCACGCTGACTATTTGATCATTGATATAGGAATTCTGTCGCTTGCCTTTTTCGATTTTTCTCCGGATAATTAAATCATCTTCTACACTAATACCCGATTGTTTCAGCCTTTCAGTTATTGCCGGCTGGATACCGAATACACCGGTCACTTCGGCATAGTCCTTGCCGCTGCGGATAAGTACTTCTCCCATTCTGCTGCCGCATAACGTCGCAATCGCCTCGACAATCATACTTTTTCCGGCACCGGTTTCTCCAGTTACAACGGTTAACCCTTTGTCAAATTCTATTGTTAGTTCTTCCATTAGGGCGAAGTTTCTAATCTTTAATAGCTTAAGCATCCGCACGACCTCCCCACTTCATCTTTTCGCGGAGCGTACTGAAAAATGTTGTGTGCAGTGGTTTGATCAACTTTACATGGTAATTTGCCTTTCGGAACTTTATGGTCTGCCACTGATGAATGTTCTTGCTACGTTGTCCATCAGCGACCATGGCGGCGCTGCCTTTTTTGCCGATTTTTATTTCAACGAGACTATCTGGTGGTAAGACAATAGGTCTTACTGAAAATGTATGCGCCGCAACGGTCGTTACAATGATTGATTCAGTATGGGGCAGGAGCATAGGTCCACCAGTGGCGAGCGAGTATGCTGTCGAACCAGTAGGCGTTGCGATTACTACACCATCAGCAATGAGCCTGCAGATGTGTTCTTTATTGATCGTTACTGAGAACTCTACAGCTCGACCAGGTATGCGCGTGATTATCGTGATTTCGTTAAGGCCAAAAAGAGAACTGCGGTTAAACAGCGCCTGGATGACCATTCTATTCTCAAACACATATTTGCCGTTTTTTATTTCAATTAATCTGTCTGATAACTGTGCAAACGTCACGTCGGTAAGGAAGCCCAAGCCGCCCGAATTCACACCGAGGATTGGTATCCCCTTTTTCCCGTATATGTGAGCCGCGTTGAGCATGGTGCCATCACCACCCAGGGCGATGACAAAATCAGGTTTGTTTGAGGTTGAAAAACCGTGGCTTGCAAGCAATTCCTTAGCCTGTTTCAGGATTGCTGTTGCGCCGCGTTTCCGCGCATTAATTAATATTCTTACTTTTTTCATCTTTTAATTCCCCGATAAAAAGATAACGATATTTTCCGAATTGATCTCGTCTAAAAGAAAATTGGTCATAACCGTTAGTCTGCAGAAATTCCTTGATCGTAATAACCGTATCCTCATCTATTTCGAGTGCTATGATGCCCCCAGGGTTTTGGTATGCTGCAGTCTGTTGTATTATCAGTTTTATGAATTGTATGCCATCTTGTCCGCCGTCGATTGCCAGCATAGGTTCAAAATCTCGTACACTCTTAGGTAAGGAGTGCAGGCGTGAACTGGGGATGTATGGTGGATTTGATATTATCAAATCAAACCTGGTGTTCACGCCGTTACAAATACTGCATTGCAGCAGGTGAATCCTGTCGGTTAAGCCATATTCTTTAATGTTTTCCCGCGCGCAGCGAATTGCTTTATCAGATATGTCGGTAGCAACGATATGAACGTCAGGATAAAGATGAGCCAGGGCTATGGATATTGCACCGGTACCAGTGCCGATATCAAGAATTTGTTCGGGAACAAAATCTATAAGCTTTTCGATTAATTCAATAAAATATTCTGTTTCAAAACGTGGAATAAAAACCCCGGGATAGATACGCAATGAATAATCCATGAAATGCATCCTTTTCCTTACATATTCAAGGGGCATCCCGTTCTTTAGCTGCATTAGTTTAGCGCGCAGAAACTGCCGCGACTCCTGGTCTATGGAATCATTCAGGTAAATCTCGAATCGAGGCTTTTCCAATAATGAAGCCACGATCAATTCAGCTTCGCCTCTTGAGACGGCCAGTTCTTTAACTACCTGGGCTACTATTTCTCTCATTTTCTTTGAGACCATTTATGATTTCATCGAGGTTACCCTGAAGGATTGTGTCTAAGTTATACAAACTCAATCCAATTCGGTGATCGGTAACCCGATTCTGGGGATAATTATACGTGCGAATTTTCTCGCTCCGCTTACCCGAACCGACCTGCTGGCGTCTTTCCTGGTCGATTTGGGCTTGTTGTTTTTCGCGTTGAAGCGCGGCAAGTCTGGCACGCAGTATTTTCATTGCCTTTGCACGGTTTTTGTGCTGGGAACGTTCGTCCTGGCAACTGACAACCATACCCGAAGGTAAATGCGTAATCCGTACCGCTGATGAAACCTTGTTCACGTTCTGACCGCCATGCCCGCCAGCCCGAAAAGTATCGATCTTTAGGTCATCTGCATTAATTTCGAACTGGGCTTCTTCGATTTCTGGAAGCACCGCTACAGTTACTGCGGAAGTGTGTATTCTGCCACCCGTTTCAGTAACCGGTACACGCTGTACTCGGTGGGCACCCTTTTCAAAGTGCAATAACCCAAATGCATTTTCACCAGAGGCGAGGAAGATTATTTCCTTGAAACCACCGATATTACTTGAATGCGAGGACAGAACTTCATATTTCATTCCCTTTTTTTCAGCGTATTTGACGTACATTCTGAAAAGGTCAGCGGCAAAAAGAGACGCTTCATCACCACCAGTGCCAGCTCTGATTTCAACAATGCAGTTCTTCTGATAGTCTTCATATTGTGGGTTTGATAATTCTTCGATTTCGTTTTCTATGGATGTTAGACGTTTTTCCAGGTCATTGATCTCATGCCGGGCAATCTCTTTCATCTCTTCATCATTACCAGCCAGGATTTCCTTTGCCTCGGCTATTTCTTTTCTGGTCTTGTCGAGTCTTTTATGTTTTCGCATCAGTTGTTCCAGTTTCTTATATTCCTTGGAGATAGCGGCGCATTTTTTGTGATTATTTATGATTTCTGGTGAGACCAAAAGGTCACTCAGTTGTTTAAGCCTATTTTCCTGTTCCTGTCGGTTTTTCAAAAATGTGCTCCTGAAAACAAAAGATGTGTTATTCCATAGAACGTCTTTTGATATTATAGGTTCCTTATTTATCTATCTAGCGAATTTCTCCTTCAACGCTATGTATCTTAGATATTCATCCAGATCTTCAACGGCTTTGATTGTCAAAACATTGTCCTTCAAAGTCATAAGTTTTGCCTGTTCAAGGTTTTTAATATAATGCTGGATCTTCTCTTGTTCAATACCCGTTATGTGAGTGAGATTTTCATAGGAGAAATCAGCAATCTCGATACCGGCATCGGTTTTCTTGCCGGTTTCTTTCGCTTTAGTAATGATATATGCAACAATCCTGCGTTCCTCGCTCTTAATGGTTAATAATCTGATCTGCTCATCAGTCGTTCTTAGCCGGCGCGAAAGGGTTTCCAGAACATATTCAATCAAAGGGTTTTCCCTGACTTTAGACTTGAAGGTTTCTTTATCGATTACCAGAAGAGATACCGGAGAAGCGGCACTAGCACCAGCAGAACGCGGTGAGCCATCGATGATTGCCATTTCTCCAAAAAAGTCGCCGTCTTTTAATACGGCAAGGACCTTCTCATCTTCACCTTTGCTTTTGGTAATCTTAATTTTACCTTCACGAATAAGATACATGACCTCGCCCCTGTCGCCTTCGTCAAACAAAACTTCGCCTGGTTCGAGTTTCTTTTCCATGCCTTCAACCATACATCCTCCTTTTTTCTAATAATTGTACCGAAAAAACGGGTAAAGTCAACAC
>JBARXC010000076.1:0-2573 GCA_049647125.1 bacterium
TGATTAAGACATTGGAGCCTGAGGTAGTGTTGGCAATATTAATTCGAGAGTTTGGGATTAGAATGGAAATCTTGTAGCAGCGTGGGGTTAAGGATAAAATTAGAGGCATAGTAGCGGAATTGTTATATAGAAATAGTGATACAACCCAGCACAGATAGGAAGACTAACAGGTGATGTAGATTATGTTTCATTACATCACTTGCGCAGATGGTTTAGAAAAAAAATGAAAAAGAGCTCGAAAGTAAAAGAGTTATATCAGAAAGCTGAAGCAAAGCTATTAAACAATATGCAAAATGCAAAGATTTGACCCCATTCTACTCCAAGATATATATTATTTTTTCTATCTGAATCCAGATAATTTTGTCCCATTCCCGCCACCAAAATTTTGTTTAATTAGAAAATTAAGTTCTGACGATAACCATATTTTCAAACAATTTCTGGAAGCATGCTCAGACAGCGATAAGAAAGCAGGAGCAGTAAACCTTAATGATTCAATATGTTTTGCCTGCTTCCACAAGGGAAAGGTTGTTGCTGTTGCGACATATTCTTTCTGGGGAGATATACTAGCAGATATTGCCGTTTTGACCCATCCTGCTTTCAGAAAAAGAGGATTAGGAAAAGCAGTGCTATCCGCATTATGCAGGTGGGGGATACGAAATAATAGAATCAAACAATATTGTTGCAGTAGCAATAACACTGCGTCAATAAATTTAGCGACTTCTTTGAAATTTGAAAAATTGATCGAATTAGAAAAATTAATCTCAAAACATTCGAATAATTTAGCTACCTACCCCAGCGGACTATGAGTCCTTTATGCTAGAGACCACCTGGATTTCGTATCCGCATGGTTTATTATACCGAGCAGCGGTTTCCTAAACCGATGTTTTTTCATAACTTCTGAAATCACGGCTAAAAACGCCCAAAAGCTTGTCAAACAATCATTTGCACCATTCTGTCTATTGCTGGAGATTCTGTCTAATGCGGTTCATTTTGATCTATGGACTACACAAATACCGCACAAAAAAGGGTCGGCGAAAGTCGGCCCCCTTCTTTAGTTAATTTATTGCCCCAGATAAATTAAGTGTAACTGCAAATACTCAATAGTTTTTTTGTAACTAGTTGAATATTATGTTCTTAAGAAATACTGGGTGGAATTATACGATAATCAAACCGGATTGAAAGGGAATCCAACAAAATTATGCTTTCAACATACCATAAATATCTTCTCGACGGTGTACGAGTTTCATCGCAATCGAAACTCTGGGTATTGGGCAAAGAATTAACAACGAAGTATCATTCATTATTCAAATTTATCAATACTCAACTTTAATTGCACGTCGTGTAATTGATTTCCCGAGCCAAAATCCATTGCCATCTCCTTGAATATTACCCTCATCACCGGACAATAGACTTGCGCCATTGATTGCTGTAATAAGGACAACCAATGTTCCAACATAATTGATTTTCTCCCTTGGGATAATAATTGTTGATGTATCATCAAATATATAGCTGGTGTCCCACGCATATGGATGCGTCGGAAAAGTATCAAAGTAACTAATACTTACATCATAGCATTCTGCATAAATCGCTTTGTCCCAATGGATTTCACAATCCCATCCTGGTTGCACATATAATGACGGAGGTTTGGGTATTTTAAAGCCCCCGGGTATTGAACATACTGAGGATACAGCACCAAGATCAGATTCTATTTCCAGTTTGTACTGGCAACTCTGCGTAGGTATTGGTTTCACAACGCTGATCTTATTTCCCTCGATCGTGAAATCGGTTAGAATTTCGTCATTTAGTTTAATGGTTATTGTATCACATATTGGATCAGACAGTATTTCAAGAATTAAAGCAGAATCATACGTGCCTAATGTATCCACAGGAAAATGGTGAGTGCGATTAATCACAGGTCCACCATTGATATATAAATATGTTTCTTTATTTTCTGTACAATATAACAGTAAAAAAATAATGATAAAAAACCAATGTTTTTTCATATAACCTTCCCTTTACATACGTATACCTTCTAATAATGATACAGAACACTAATCATGTTGTCAAGTGTTATGTTCCAGGCGAAATGGTAAAAAAGGCTCATTTTTTAGTAGAGACATCCTAAGGCCTGTCCTCACAGTTCTTTTGTGGGGATCACTCCCCTTCTTTTTTATACCCCATATTATATAGCTTCCTGTGCTCCAAAGTCAAGCGTTTTTTCCTCAGCTCTATGCTGTATGATCTCCCCCCGTTTACCCATATACAACTCAGCGGACTTTCAAGCGCTCAGCGTTTAAATGCTGAGCACGATGGACCACCCGTTAGTCACCTTAGCTCGAAACCGTACTAAATGTAGGGGAATATAGGCTACTGCGTGGACCCTGGTCCAGTTTGGTCCAGCAATATCACCCATAATTTTGGCGTGCTTTTCTCTATATTTTTTCATATATTTAGTTTCTAGTTTCCAGGTCTGATGTTATGAAAAAATTGCATCCTTGGTTGGTGTGGTTATACTTAATCTACTGGAGGTGCAAAGATGAATTACGTTGGCATCGATTTTCACAAAAACTATT
>JBARXC010000077.1:0-5358 GCA_049647125.1 bacterium
TCTCCTATCCGGGTCTTGCCCAGTTTATGTATGTAGTCTTCAATAATATTGCAGGTAGACAAACATTGATCGACTCATACAAAACCATGGATATGCCTTTCTTAAAGACCTACAGCTAAGCGATCTCGTCATTTCCTTTCTTCTCTTGACAAAACTGATTATCTGTATATAGCAATTTAAGTTATTTGTCGTATACGAAAGTGGCCTGATGGCACAAGCGAAAAACAGGAGAGTTATTTCACTTTTACTACCTTTTTAGTAATCACTCCATCAATTTCAATGAAGTAAATTCCTGGTTTAATTTTATCGGGTGTTACAACTCGTCCTGTGATGTCGAAAACTTTGTAGTTTTTACCTTCAGGTAGTAGTATAGGACCACTGAAGATGATCGAAGCGAAGTTATTACTCTTTGTGGGAGTAGCCTTATCCTCCTCAATATGACTTGTTGTTGTATCAAGACTGATAACTGTAAAATCTAAGGCAGTCGTACTGTCATAACTGTATCCTGCGATATAAAGGTTATGATCCAAACCGTATGTTATGGAAAAAGCTATATCAGAACCATCCCCCGAGCCACTAAATCTGTAAACCCACTTTTCTGCTCCTGTTGTATCCAAACGTATTACTGTAAAATCATCCCCAGTGATGGAATCTAGGTTTGATCCTGCAGCGTAGATATGAGCGTCCTCACCATAGACAATGGCATGTGCCACATCATTGCCGCTTCCAGAACCATTGTATTGGTAAATCCAATTTGAGTCACTTGCATTTGATAGGCTGATCACTGTAAAATCATAGCCGGTGCCATTGCTTTCAAGAAAACCAACCGAATAAATATTACCATCTGAACCATAGGCGACGTCAAGAGCACGGTCATTAAACCCGGCTTGTCCCTTCACGTATTCCCATCTCCGGGTTCCCGCAGTATCAAGACTAACTACCGTAAAATCTAATAAAGAGGAATACCCCGCTGCATAAATGTTTCCATCAAGACCATACACAATCGATTGCACAGCCTCATCTACTACTCCAGTACCCTGAGTTCTAAATATCCATTTTTCTGATCCTACAGTATCAACGCATATTACGGTAAAAACTTGCGTACAAACCCACATATAGCTATAGCCTCCCACATAAATATTATCGTCAGCACCACAGGTAAGTACATTTGCTCCGTCATGCCAGGAAGCCCAATCATATCTGTACACCCAACGTTCGTTTCCTGCTGTATCCACACTAACGATAACGAAATCATCCCCCGTGCCAGTCCCGTAACTAACTCCTGCGGCATATACATTACCATCCAATCCCACTGCAATTGAGTTTGCTATGTCGTCTCCATTCCCGGTGCCATTGTACTGATAGACCCAGCGTTCAACTCCATCTGACGTAAGGCTTACTATCAATAGATCGTTGTTATTATTATAGCTGCTCCCTGCAATATATAAATTACCGTCTTGGTCACACGCAACTCCCAGAGCGACATCCATTGAGTCGCCCGGACCATTATACGTATATACCCAGCGTTCTCCACCTGCAGGTGTAAGACTGACAACAACGACGTCGCTGCCGTTTCCCATGATATGTCCATAACCAGTTGCGTATATATTGCCATCAGTACCCTGAATGATTGCCTTTGCCTCATCATTTCCATTTACACCACCATCAAATTGATATACCCAACGTTCAACCTGAGCGAATGATAATACACACACTGATACGATTACTGTAATTATATTCTTCATTTTACTTTTATAACCTTCTGTTGTATCTTCCCATCTAATTCAATAAAGTAGATCCCTTCAGGTAATGGATTATTCTGATGGTCTGTCCCGTTCCATGTAACCATACCCTGTGATTTATGGAGATACAATTTCTTTACTTCACGACCAGTTAGATCATAAATTGCAAGATACTTTTGTGTTTGATTTTGAAGTTGCCATTTAATTATTATGTTTTTTGAAAAAGGATTTGGTTTTAAATTTATAGTGGTCTTAATATATATATCCTTTATAACAAATTCCTCAATATTATTCATATCAATAAATCTACCGTATATATCCAAGTCACCGTTTCTATCTGTTTGCCAGTAAACCCACAAATGTAGACCTGATTGTGTCAATACAGGATTGCTATCATCTGATGCATTCGTATCAATAGGCTCGATACCCCAACCCAGCCAATATGCTGAGATATCATTATTCCCATTACTATCGCTACAGAACGCAGTAACAGGAGGAATATCTACTAATGCTAGATCCAATAAGGGACTTGGTGTAATATCATTGTAATTATTGTTCGTTAACTGATTTATGTTAGTGAAAACATCTCGATCCGTCGCGAAAATTTCCCAATTTCCCATGGATAATGAACATTGCCAGGTAATCCAAGCGCCGTAACTCTCATTTGTCCATGGAAATATTTCCGCACATATTTCTGGCCATTTTGATAGATTGTTATTGGTTATTTGCTGAGGAAATGACCAAGTTGTATCTGTGCATTCACTGAAATATATATTACTATTATACGACCACACAGCAAGTGGATGATTATAGTGACCACTAATGCAGGGACGTGCATCGTATGAAGTCCAACTGCCGTTTATGTATTTGGGAAAACTCCATCCATTACCATCATAATACGCCGTACCAATACCGAATGGTGAATTCCAAATTACCCAGACTGTATCTAAATTCACATAAACCGATGGATTGAGATCCTCCAGAGTGTCTGATGATAATTGATAAGGAACACTCCAACCATTGAGTGAATCACCGTAGGAAACAAAGATGTCCCAATTTCCCGTTCTATCAGTTTGCCAAACACACCAGAAACAATTGTTTGAATAATCAATAGCTACGCTAGCATTAATGTCAGAATTAGTATCGACAGTAATACTAAGAGTATCCGTTAAGTATTCCCAATAAACAAACCGTGACAGAATATCCCAGTTTCCATGAGTATTTGATTCCCAAACAAGACATGATGGCTCTACACAGGCACGACATGTGTGAGGATTTACATCATCTGCATTCTGGATGCCAAGATTTACAGGTAATGACCACCATTGTCCCAGAGACAATTGTAGATTTAGAGCAATTAGTATAATAATATTTGTTGGTTTTGAGAATGTGTTTACTATGATTACTTTAGAATACATATCATCACTCCTAATATATTAAACAAAATAAGAAAAATGTCAATAAGGGAAAATGTTGAATGTAGAGATTTGACCCCATCAATTTTCCCTGAACGTTTTGGTGCCAACATGGCATAGGAAGGTTAATTAAAAATTGCTTCCTTGTGCCTTGATTTATTCTTATAGTATATTATAATACGACTGGTAGGAGGAATGGATGATTTGCAAAAACAAAGTTGCGATAGTCACGGGAGCAGCAGGTAAAGGAATGGGTCGGAGCATTGCTCTCACTCTTGCGCGCGAAGGTGCAAAGGTGGTTATTAATTACCGATCAAGCAGGCAAGCCGCAGAAATAATCGTGAATCATATTGCGAAGACTGGAAGAAATGCAATTGCCATACAGGCTGATGTATTTGAAGCTGATGCATGCAAAAAACTTGTGGATGTCACCCGTAAGGAATTTGGGCAGGTAGATATCTGTATTATTGGTCCTGGTGGCGGTTGGCACCCGGCGCCTTTAGATAAACTTGACCCAGCTGCTGCGCTTAAGGATGTTCAACAAGAACTCGCACCAATATATAATTTGATGCCTCTGTTACTTCCTGAAATGTATAAGCGACAGTGGGGAAGGTTAATTGGTATAGCCCTGTTACCGCCCTATACTTCACCAGCATATTCATACAATATTGGCAAAGCAGCAAGGGCACATGCATTGCTTCTTGCACGTGACGAGGTATGGAAAAATGGTGTGACCATAAACATCATTGGGCCAGACCCAGTATCTAACATAGAGACTCTTGAGGAAGCCATTGAACAATGTAATCATGGACAAGCCTGGCAGAAACGTACTACTACATCACCCCAAGATATCGCAGAAAGCGTCGCCTTTTTGTGCTCTGACGCCGGACGATTTATCTCAGGATGTGTTGTGTCATATTTGTTTAATGAGTAAGAGAATTGCAATTGGCAAAGCGAAAAGTGCGATCAGATTGGAATGAATTTATTACATGAAGAATTACGTTAAAATAGGAAAATCCAAGATTCAAGGCAAGGGATTATTTGCCACAACCGACATTAAAAAGGGAACCCATATTTTCCATCTTAATCTTACCGGATTGAAAACATATACGTCGAAGGAAATCGCGGCATCCGGAATAGATTCTGAACACTGGGACTACGTTGGCCATAGCAGGTATGTTCTTGATAATTCTCCAGCTGCCTATATGAATCACGCTTGTGATCCTAATTGCATTGTCAAAATGAGGACTATTGCTATTAAAGATATTTATGCCTTAAAAGATATAAAGAAAAATGGAGAACTAACCCATGATTATTCCCTTTCTGCTGTCGATAGAATTGGGAAGAAAGATAATGATGGATGGGGTGCTAAATGCCATTGCGGTAGTATTAACTGTAGAAAGAAAATTTCTGGCGATTTTTTCAGATTGCCGAAAAAACTACAACTGAAATACTATAAATTTCTACCATTATCAATTAAGAAAAAGTATCAAAATAAAATCAGGAAATTATTAAGCGGTTATGTGAAAAATAAAGACTAACATGCGATCAGATTGGAAGAAGGTGATGATCATTGGATGCGGAGGGGCAGGAAAGACCACTTTGGCATATGATATCGGCAAGATTCTTGGCCTTGATGTTACTCACTTGGATCTGCTATTTTGGAAGCCTGGGTGGATAGAAACAAATAAACTGAAATGGAAGCAGATCATAGAAGAGATCTCTTCGAAAAAACAGTGGATTATTGACGGCAACTATGGCGGCACGATTGATATAAGATTATCTGCTGCTGATACAATAATTTTCCTGGACATGTCGCGTTTTTCATGTCTGTGGAGAGTGTTGAAGCGACGTATACTTTTTAATGGAAGAACGCGACCTGATTTAACCGAAGGCTGTCCTGAACGTTTGAGTTGGAGATTTATCAAATGGATATGGACATTCCCGAAGTTCAAGCGACCCAGGCTTCTTGAGAAATTGGATGCCTGCAAAAACAAAAAGAATGTAATTTTTCTTCGGTCTAACAAGAAGATCAAATCTTTTCTAAAAAACCTACAACAATCATTCAAGGAAGACTAACATGCGATCAGATTTGAAGGACATGAAGGAAGACTGCAGCGAAAGAAAAACAGTTGAACCCGAAAACGAAATAACACCGCAGTCTGTGCGGAAACCTTATCCCGGTATTGTTCAGGCATTTG
>JBARXC010000078.1:0-2660 GCA_049647125.1 bacterium
GCTCCGTTTCTCCGTTTCTGTCTGTTTCCGCTCGTAAGAGCCGTCACGAATTTTATCTTAATCTGTGATTCAGCCATAAAATTCAGTGTCCCGAGCCTGTCGAGAGGAACCGTTCACGATAGTGAACCATAACCGTTGCGAAGCGACCTTTACCGCACCCAGTGCTGTTTCTTTGTTTCTATTGCGTGTATTTCTGCAGTATCTTATTGAACTCTTCTTCTCTTTCAACGAGGACTTTTCGCGACTTGCTACCCTGGAACGGTTCGATCAGATCAGCTGCCTCGAGCTGATCGATAATCCTTCCGGCGCGTGCATAGCCGATACCGAGTCGGCGCTGCAAAAGTGAAACTGAAGCCACCTGGTGTCTAAACACGAGCTTTGCGCCTTCAATGAAAAGGGGATCAACCTCGATGTTTTCTTCTTGTACTACCTTTTCAATCTTGACCTGTTCTTCGCCGAGTTTAGGGTAGTAACCATTTTGGATAATGTCGTCGATTTTTTCGACCGGCATCATATTGGAGAGTGCGCGTCGTTTTTCATCAAATGCCGGGTCTTTGGTATTTACGAATGCGGTCCATAATTCCTCTTCAATTATTGCATTCGTAATTTTGTTTACATCTCCTTCAAGATCCTTTAGTAGTTCCAATAAATACATACGAGCAATAAGATTGCTAATACCGCTAATTTCTTCGGTTGATATGTAGGTACCGTGTAGGCGAACCGGGGTACCTTTGCCAGGTGGCAAGAAGAGCATATCACCTTTTCCGAGTAAGGATTCGGCACCGTTCATGTCGAGTATGGTTCGGGAATCAGTCTTCGAAGCAACTTGGAAAGCAATACGGCACGGGAAATTTGCTTTTATCAAACCAGTAATAACATCTACTGAGGGTCGCTGGGTTGCCAGAATCAGATGGATGCCGACGGCTCTCGACATTTGGGCTAATCTTGTTATGTTTTCCTCAATTTCATTCGCTGCAGTGAGCATCAAATCAGCAAGTTCATCGACGATGACGAGGATATATGGTTTCACGTCGCCGCCTTTTTTCTTCATCTTTGTATTGTAACCGTCAATGTCTCTAACCCCTTCTCGGGCAAAATCGCGATACCTGATTTCCATAATCTTAACTAGTTTCTCAAGCTGGGTAATTGCATGCTTAGGTTGTGTGACCGCGCGGCGCAAAAGATGGGGTATTGGATTGTACATTGGTAGTTCAAGACGCTTTGGATCAATCATGAGGAACCTGATATTTTTATGGGTATGATGATAGAGCAGACTGAGGATGATGGTGTTGATGCAAACGCTCTTTCCAGAACCAGTAGTGCCGGCAATGAGCATGTGGGGCATTTGTGAGATGTCGTCGACGACTGGTTGACCAGTAATATCCTCACCGAGCACAATGCCTAAAGGTAAAGGCTTATCTTGGAATTCACTGCTAATGATACCTTCTTTCAAACAGACCAGGCTACGTTTGCGATTCGGAACTTCAATGCCTATTGCTGATTTGCCAGGTATCGGTGCGACAATCCTTATGCGCGTTGCTTTCAGCGCCAGAGCCAGGTCATTACCGAGGTTGGCTATGCGGCTAACCTTGACGCCTGGAGCGGGTTCAAATTCGAAGCGCGAGATAACCGGTCCCGATTCGACGTTGACGATCTTTCCTTGAACATCGAATTCAGCAAGGCGGTTTATTAAGACAGTGGCTTCTGTTTCCAAAACTTTTTTATCCAGCTCGCTGTCTTCTGGTGATTCTTGGAGGATCTCCACGAATGCCGTTTTGAAGTCTATTTTTGGTAGCGGCTTTGTTATTTTCGTACTGGTTGACGTTTCGTCTTTTTCTTTTGGCCTTGTTTCCTTTTTCGGTTTCTTTGCTTTTTTTGGTTTTTCCTTTATGAATATCTCATCTTTTGGTTTTCGCTTAGGAAAGATGCTTTTCTTGACTATCATGAACACGACGATTATGATCCCGAAACCCAGAATAAGGTACGTGCCGAGTCGACCAAAGTAGTTGATGAGAAATGTGTTAACTATAGAGCCGAATGTACCACCCGCACCGATGTTGTTCACACTCAGTTTTAAGAACAGGGCAAATATCGCATCGACTATTACACCTATCGGAACCAAATATAATAAGGCAGTGGTAGTCCTTTTTTCAGGTTTAAAGAGAAACGCAAAGCCGAGATATGCAAGGATACACGGGATAATAAAGAAATAGAAACCGACAAGCCAAAAGGTCCAGGCTGACGAGTAAAAGCCAAATAACCCGCCCAAATTCTTGAACCTCTCCAATGGGTTTATAAGGTATGAAATCTGTGATATTACAAAGAGTATGCACAAAAGGAAGAATATGATGCCCGAGAGCTTACGTTTTTTTGGGGGATCGAGTTCTTTGGCAATGAACAAAAGAACACCAATGGCAACAATGAGCAGTGCTATCGGGACAATTGTGTTTGCCATGTTAAATTCTACACATAATTCTAAAATTGTCAACGACCCAGAGGGAAAGTATGGGAGAAATGATGCTTCGCATAGAAGAGATACTTCGTATGGAAATGATCCACGCACCCTCGCACTTTTTGCTACGTAGTATAAATTCTGTTGCAGTAAACCACCCGTCAAATAATAAAGTGCGGGGTGCGGGATGGAATGGACCCACACACCT
>JBARXC010000079.1:0-113014 GCA_049647125.1 bacterium
AATACCAACGTCAAGTTTTACTCAATTCTATCAGCAGAAATAAGGGATTTTACAGTATCGGGTATTTGAGTAGCTTGATAAAGTATTCTCTAACGGGGTTAATATTGAAAAAAATCAAAAAATCTCGATTTAATTTAGGTGAGATTTTATTTTGTCATCGGCGTAATCTTTTTATTATCACTGCCTGTTCCGTCAATTGTAAAATGTACGGGATAATCGACACCGCAGGTGTAGTTTCTAGTTTCCAGCCTGTCCTGAGCGGAGCCGAAGGGGCCTGACTCCACGCGTGGCCTCATAAAACCACTGACCCTTTCTTGTATCAGATTTTATAAGATTATTTTAACAGCACTACTTTCTCAGTCTTTTCATAGGCAGCTGCTTCCACTCTCACAAAGTAAACACCAGCACTCACCTTGCGGTCCAAATCATCTCGACCATCCCAATACATCGTGTAAATACCCGGCTCTGTTCTTCCGTCGGTCAGTGTTTTCACAACCTGACCAAGAATATTGTAAATTTTTAGACTCACACAGCTTCTCTTCGGCACACCATATACAATTACTACGTTCTTTGTAAATGGATTTGGTCTTGGCTTAGAAAGTGACCAGTGCATCGGGATCGCTCTGCCATCTTCTGATATACCAATCACTACTTGACCATCAATAAGTGTAAATGTTCTCAGCAAGGCATTGCCCCAGTTATCCAGAGCATCATAACCACGCACCCATAAGGTACAAATCTCTGTCCATCCAGGATTGTATATGAAGTACATCGTATCAATTACACCTTCCTCAACCTCATCAAATGAACCATCGCGTGCACTCATCGCAACACCAGTTCCCGGAGGGTTAGGTGTACTCCCTACCGACCACTCAGCAGCGGCAATATTACTCAACCCACTCAAAGAATCACTTACTATTGCAGTAAAATACATTGATGTATCTGTCGGAGTAACAATTTTTGGATTGGACTCAACTTCAATAGATTGAGGAATAATCCTGGGCCCTAAAAAGTCATTACCAGGGATATTAATGGTAAAGTTTCCTGTTACATCTGACCCTTTCACTGACGGATAAACATCTTTATCACTCACTATAACCCTCACCTGATAGCGTGCACCATTGGTTAAACTACTCACATCCCAATCATAGGGCGAGGTAATGCCAGTAGCAGATACTATCTCAATCCAGGTCTGCCCTCCATCTGATGAGTACTCAATCCAAGTAGTGTCAATTGATGCACCACCATAGGCAGCAGCAACCCAGTCAACTGTAATCGGACTTGAGTTATAGGTTTGACCACCTTGCGGTGAGCTAAGTGTCACGTCAGGATGGTCGTGCCCAATGAGCCAGATGAACATCTTATTCAAGATATCTGTCCGTTCCGGACTATTAGGATTGGTTGTGTCGATCTGGGTAATTTCAAAGGCATTGGTCACAACCCTTGTCTGATATCCACCCCAGACACCATCACCAGATATGCCCATTGTATCCTGGGATTCCCATTTTATGCTACAGGAATCATTTGCAACATTGCCATGCCAGACATATGAACCAGTACCTGTTGCACCAGTGCCAGAAAGTCGTATTGAATCACCAGCTGCACCAGAACGACATGGATGATAGATTACACCACCGGTATACGCACCAGAAATCGGATCGCCGGGCATGCCATAAAGCGTATTCCAGGTAGTTTGAACAATGTCACCAACATATCGGAAATGGAGATAATCCTTACAGAAATTCGTATCTGCACTCGGTGAGTTGTACCAGGGATCCCAACCAATATCAAATCCTGTTACAGAGAACCGTGCGCCGCCATCGTGGTACACCTTGATTGATTCTTTCTGGGCAACTGTCCATACTGGATAGTTTCCGCCCATACCACCAACTTGACCGATCTGGAAAAAGACTGCCTTGTATTGCTTTAGTAAATCCCAAGAGAAATCACCATCAGATTTTGTCTGCCACCAACTATAGGTCCAACCACCACTATCTAATGCATCCTCAAGAAAATCATGATGGACAAATGCAGAATCATACGCATCACTATTAAGAACAACCACCATGACATCAAGACCTCCACCTCCTTTTGTCGTAAATGTATAATGCTGCCCACCATTATTATCACGCACAATATTGCCGCGAAAGTCTTTTGATTCAACATCATAATAATAGAGAGTATTTCCACTTAATCCTGATAACCTGATGCGGTGAGAAAAAACAAATGGTGTATCGAGGCTGACAATTTGATTCAAATTACCTGGATCAATACCGTAATAGACCGTTGAATTTGAATTCTCATTGGTTGTCCAACATACTTCTCCTGAGTTTTCATCAATGTTTTCACAATGAACATCACTGATAATAAAATATGATGCATCAACACTAGCCCAGGTCGTAGATGTATAAGAAGGATTTGTATCAGAATAAGAAACAGTAATAGTATCATCTTGACATACAGAGAGCTTCCCATCACCATGAACTGGTTTGTGAAAGAGAAGTGGAAATTCTGCTTTAAAAACATAAGCGCTTTCGGCAAGCTCAAAAGACCATAAGGTCTCAGGTTGGGTCTCGATCAAAGCACCATGGAATACTATTTGAAGTGAATCCGCGACACTTGCTGAACCATAGTTTGTATCTTCTACCCTGATCTGGACTGTATCAATAGCAAAATCATTAACTCTGTACACCGGTTTATCAAGCGTCACAACACCAGCACTAGAAGGTGCAATGTAGCTAATCACAAGGGCGAACGGTTGTGGACCTATTGGCACATTCCTTCCTGCAATCGAGACACACCAATCACCACCTATAGGATTAATTACTCGAATGCACTCTTCCAAATTTATTGAGTCCCTACCGGGAGGGTTTATCATAGACTCTTCACCAGAATATTGATTACCACGATAATAGATTGCACCAAAATAGGCAGTTAGGTCAAGGTCATTCACGATCTGGGTCAAGACTGCAGGGTTACCTGGATAATCTGTCCATGCCAGGGCAATCTTCAAATTCTGTGTATTTGGAGGAAGATTAAAATGATAATCAACCTGTTCACCTGTAAATACTCCTGTGGTGTTATCGACTACTATAATCCTCCGCTCATCACCTGCAAAATAGAGGGTGGAATCTAGAACTACTAAACCCCAGCCAATATTATTGTCAGGAGCGAAAAAAGTGTCTATATTAATAGCAGAATTTACTAATATCGCCTTTAAAAGTGAAGCACTGATAAAGGCAAATGAATCTGCTTCAGTCTTTTTGCCAGTGGGATACCAACCTTCTCTCAGATATTGACGTGCAAGCGCAGCTGCACCTCCAGCACCTGGGCTTGCTAAACTTGTCCCACTGTAAAACCCAGGATCAAAATCAATATTATGACAATGCGATAGAACCGTGGGTTTTAATCTACCATCCTGGGCTGGACCACGACTTGACCAATTCCATAATTGGGAAATATCACTACTTCCACCAACCGCAATGACATTCTTTGCTGAAGCAGGTGCACCAACACTACTATCCACCATGCCTGCATTACCCACTGTATAGAAAAGCAAGAAATCTTTATGTCCCCACATAAACTGATCAACTTGGAGACATGTTGCGGTATAGGCACCACCTACAGAAGCACCCCAGGAATTTGAGCTCATATGTGCTCTTGTTGGTGGAAAATACTTGTTATATGGTCTGATATAAGCATCATTTAAATCGGGATAAATATACATCATACCTGAAGCATCGCCACAGTCATTAAAATAGATTTTCGCCCCTTTTGCTATACCATCATACGAAGAACCACTTAGTATTGTATCATTACCAGCCAGGACTCGACCCACCCGTGTACCGTGATATGTTGGATCACCGAATGCAATATACCTTGGAGCACCTGAATCGTACGCAACAATTTTATTATGGGTAGGATAATACCCCCACGTCGGTATTGCTGGACTACCCGCCCGGAAAAAATAATCAGAAGTATTTATACCTGTATCAAAATAATTGACAATTTCTCCTTGACCAGTAATACCCATATCCCACACCTTTCTGTTATTGTTCACTGCAGTTTGAATAATCCACTGAATATTAGGAATATGCAATTCAGGCTGAATATACGGCTCAATCCAGTAAATACCATTTATATGGGCAAGCTTGGTAATATCATGTTTGCTAATCACTCCCTGAATAATTTTGTTAATGCCGTTGTCTGAGATTGTGAATTCAGCACGATTAGTAATTGATTTTACCCGTTCTAACGCATCTGAAATATCTGCATCCATGAATAAAAGAATCGTTACCTTATGCTCATTTCCTACCTGATCAAAAAGTGCAGAAATCTTGTAAGCGGGTTGATATATCCCTACCCAATTGACTGATGGATTATCCCGAATCTGATCCACAACTATTTGATCCTTTACTCTACACACAAATCCATACCGCGGCACTACAAAGTGAATCTTTGCGTTCATTGACTCTAACCAATCTTTTTGTTCTTGATATATTGGACCATTAAACTGAACAATATAATATTCTGCCTCGTCTGCGGTGTACCTTAGATCCAGAGGCAAATGTGGTTCACCGTCCTTACCAAGGGTTCTTGTATCAAATGAAATGCCGTTGGAAAACGTAATACTGGTTGCATCACCATACAAAACTGGGGTAAAATAGTGCTGTTCTTCTACACTGCTCAACAAAACAGCAACTAACACGATTATATTCACCATACCTCCTCCTCTTATATATATTATAAGAGAGAAAAATGAATTGTCAAGGCAAAGATATGGGGATATGGGGTCAGACCTACGGAATTATACGGGATTGACGAATCAAGAGATAGGTGATATCGTTGGTATGCGTTATCCCGCGGTGAGCAAAGCGGGACTGACGATTGAACGACTAACGGAAGAGGATAAAAAACTGAAGCGCACAATCACCAAAATAGTTTCTAGTACCGTTTCAAATTGAAAATGTTCGATTTACCAACTCTATATTGGTTAAACCTACTCGACTAATAAATAAAGACGAAAGTTTGCCACTACAATTTTTCAATGTTAGAAAAAAAATAAACCACGAACTATTTGAAACGGCACTAGTTTCCAGGTCTGACCCCACATGACGTTTCAGTAACACTAAACACTGCTTATTTTGCGTAAAACGGTTTTTCATTCACCAATTATCTGGACCACAATTTTGCGCTGACGCGGTCGGTTGTCAAACTCGGCAAGGACAACTTGTTGCCATGTGCCCAGTAAGAGGCTACCGTTTTCAAAAGGTATGGTCAAAGATGGTCCCTGGAGCGCGGCGCGTAGGTGACTGAACCCATTGGCATCGCCCCATGTATCATCATGATGGTAGTGCCGGTTTGAGGGGACTAGCTTTTCGTATAATTCCTGCATGTCTTTGATCATTCCGGGTTCGAATTCAAAAGTCGTGATCGCGGCGGTCGAGCCGATATTAAAGACCGTAATATTCCCCTTGGTTAATTTCGAGTGCTGGAGCAGTCTTGATATCTCATCAGTGATATTTACAAGATCGCCGCTGCCCTTGGTCTTTAAAGTAATTCTCTGATTTATGATTTCCATCTTATTCTCCCTTGGGCTTTAACAAGATATGGGGTACGTCTATATGTGGATGTTTGATGACCTTGACATCAGTCTGGTAAACCTCTTTTAAAATCCTCTCATTTATTAGCTCGCCGGGGCTCCCCTGCTCAAACACTTTGCCTTGGTGCATGAGAATCAAACGCTTGCAGTAAAGGCTTGCTAAATTCAGATCATGGTTGACTACTATTATTGACATACCTTCTTTATTCAGTTTTTTCAAAAGTTCCATTATTGCGAATTGATGGTGCAGGTCAAGGTAGCTGGTTGGTTCGTCAAGGATTAATATGGCTGGCTCTTGAGCCAAAGCCCGGGCTAAGACAACGCGTTGTCGCTCACCTGAAGATAACGAGTTTATCGGTCTTTTTCTAAAATCCTGGAGATCAGTATATGCCAGTGCATGGTCGCGCGCTTCATAATCGGTTTTGTTCTCTCTTTGAAAAGCACGTAGATATGGGAATCTTCCCATCATAACAATCTCCTCGACCGTGAAATTCAAAACAAAGTGAGTTTCTTGAGGTACAAAGGCAATTTTTTTAGCAAGCTGCTTGCGTTCAATACCGCGCGTGTCATGATCAGAGACTGTAATTGTGCCGTGCTTCGGTCTTAATATACCGCAGATCAACCGTAGAATAGTTGATTTACCAGCGCCATTAGGACCGATAATGCCGAGAAACTCACCTTGTTTCAGGAAAAACGAAACATTGGTCAGCACTTCTTTTGTGTTATAGGAAAAACAGATATCTCGGGTTTCGATGATATTCATTCGGTCATACCTTCACCTTCAGTGTCTAATGTAGTCAGGCTGACCAGAATTAGGAGTAGGGCGTTTACGCCCGCCCTGTTAAATAAACTTTTAGGAAAAGTATGAGCATCCATGTTACCCAATTTAACAGGGCCCGTCGTATTTTGAAGTTTTGAGGTTACGAGGTTCAGAACATCTGAACTTCTTAGCTTCATAAGTTCATCTTCTATATAGGTAGATGAAAAACGGCACGCCGATCAATGATGTGACAACGCCGACGGGAAGTTCATAGACAGTAATCACACGGGCGATAGTATCAGCAAGAAGCAAAAATGTAGCACCGAGCAAAAAAGAAGCAGGTAGATTCTTAAGGTGTTTTGGTCCAAATAGAAGTTTTGAAATATGCGGTACAATAAGACCGACAAACCCAATGGCGCCGACAATAGATACCGTAATACCGATAAGCAAAGCAGTGGTCAGGAATATGATAATGGAGAGTTTCTGAATATCAATGCCCAATCCGGCGGCGGTTTCCATGCCTTGAGATATTATGTCGAGCTCGCGATAGTATTGATAAAGATATACAAGCAGAATACCTGAAAGGACAATCATCGAAATAATCATTAATCGGTTTGTTGAGTTTATGACGACGCCGAGATAACCCATTAACAGATACAATATTTCGTACAGCTCGCGTCCACCCATGACCATGATAATCATGACTAGTGAAGAGCATAAGAAGCTCATGACTACACCGGCAAGAATTAGACGATCTCGTAGCAACCCGCCTTCTATACGGGCAATTGTGAAGACAAAAAAGCCAACGCCAAGTGCGCCAAAAAAAGCAAAAAGCGGACTGATCGTGCCGAAAATCAGCATACCAATCGAACCACCCAGTGCCGCACCTGACGCTGAACCGAGTGTATACGGTTCAACTAAAGGGTTACCAAATAATCCCTGGAGGATTCCGCCACAGAAAGCAAGGACGCCGCCCGCAAAGATACCTAGAATGACGCGCGAAATACGGAGCTGAAGAATATCGGCATTCAACTGAGCTGGTCCTATGATAATGCTGAGGAATATCGCAAGCAGAAAAACCAGGAAAATTGGTATATACCTATTCATCGACGATCTCTTTCAGTTCTTTAAACCCAATTACCAGACGTGGTCCTGGTCGCATCAAATGGTCCTGGTTAAGGGTTGTGTAGACCGCGTTGTTTTTGATCGCCGTTATCTTGCGCCAACCCAATCGGTCGGTTATCTTTTCCGGATGCAGTACAATAATGACATCCGGGTTCCGTTTTATAACTTCTTCCTGAGGTACAACCGGGTAGTCTTTTTCCAGGTCGGCAAAGATATTTTCAGCGCCAGCCATTTCTAACAGTTCGTTCAGGAAACTCGGCGCGCCTACAGTTACCAGAGGTTTTGGCGAAAGCTCAATATACACGCGTTTCTTGCTTGATCCTTCAACTGCATTCCCCTCGATATACTTCGGGACAGGCAGGACAGGTTTGTAAACCCTACTAATATGCATCTTCATGTAATTTACCAAAGAATCAGCAGCTTGTTCTTTCTTTAGGATGCGGCCAATCTCAATGATTTCGTTATATATATCATCAAGAGTTCTGGGTGATGATACAAAGATATTGATGTTCAGTTTTTCGAGTTGCCTTTTGATCCTCATTTGTTCGGGTAGGTTTACGATTACCAGATCTGGTTTTAGTCCGACAATCCTTTCAAGAGAAGGGTTAGAGAAATCCCCTATTTTGTAAATGTACTTGGCTTGTTCAGGATAGTTGCAGAAGGTCGTGACGCCGACCAGATCCTGCGCCGCACCGAGTGTAAATACAATCTCGGTCATTGCCGGAGAAAGTGATACTATTTTAAAACCGGTATGAGAAACAGGTTTTTCACAGCTATTAATACCCACGGCAAGAATGAGTACCACACAGCCTATACAGACTGCCTTTAGTGTTTTACTAAACATTACTATATTGAATTGTTGTATTACTTAAATAAGCCTTTCAGTTTATCCTTTTTTTTATCAATGGCGTCGTCTTTCTTTTTCTTGAGTTCCTCTTCTTTTTTCTTTTTCTCTTCTTCAAGTTTACCACGCAGGTCATCCATGACCTTACCCCGATCAAGAAAACCTTTAAAGGTATTGGCAAACGCGGTGATTTCAAGGTCGGACAATTTGTCAACTAAGGGTTCTAACTCACCTTTCTTGATTTTTGATTTGAAATGCTGGTCTAATAGAATTTCCTTGGCGCCTTCGAGCAGACTCTTGACCGCGATATTGCCTTCGAATACGCTGAAAGAACTTGTTCCGTCTTCTTCAATACTTGTCTTGAATGTTGTGCCTCTGATAAATGCTTGCGCTGCATCAGTCCTCAGTTCATATTCATCATCTTTATTCATTTTGGTTACCTTGGAGATAACCTCACCCAGAGACGCGAAGATGCGGTGAAAAATACCTTGCGGTGTTTCTTCTTTTTTCTCAATTTTGATACTGGAATTCGGCTGGAGATGAACCAAGGCATAGTTTGAAAACTGGATTTCACATTCTGAATCGTCACCAGTCGTGATAACATCATTGACATGAAGTGAAGCGTTGAGAACCGCGGCATATTTTGTTCCTTCCCGGTCAATAGTCGCGGTACCGACAAGAAACGAAACCTTTGCTGGAATGTCAGCGTTTAGCACAAACAATGTCAACGCACCCAATATTAAATTCATTTTTTTCCTCGCTTTCTGCAATATTTTTTCATATATGCTTCCCATAAATCAAAATAATTCTTTGTATTGATTTTATTTATTTTCTTTTCCTCATAAACATATTTTTCGAATTTCTTGAAGCGCTTTATTTCATAAATCCGCTGCCCAAGAATCAGCGGATAACCGATAATAATTACATAGGCAAAAAGAAACAATGAGCTGTAGCCTAAAGCAAGCGACATCGTCAAAAATAGCAGGCTTATATAGAATCCTGTGATGCTTGCATTATCAGGGATTGGCTTGGCAAGAGCCTGGCGGCGCATGAATATCGAATAGAGAAGTGCTGAGATACCGATAATCTGAATGAATGGGTAGAAGTGGATGCGATTGCTTTGCCACCAAACAAGGGTCGCGCAGCCGAGGACAAAAGACGAGTAATAGAACAACGCAAAGAGGGTGCGTAAATACCATGTGTATTGATCCAAAGGTAAAAATCCACTCTGGAAAAAAAGGTGTTTTTCATAATATTCCACACATAGCCATAAAACTAATATCATGGTGTATATGTAGGTAATAAACCAGTTATTAAAGGGCCTGAAGAAATTGTAGAAAAACAGCCCTGAATAGAGATAGATAAAAACGACCCAGAGAAGTCTTTTCCAGTTGAATTTCTTTTTATTTGCCATTATTAAAACCGAGTTTGTAGAACATATCGAATAGATATGTGCCATAGTCGTCAGGTAAGAGCACGTTATTGTTCTTTTTTGGTTTACCCCAGGTTTCGTATTTTTTACCTCTGTTTAACTCTTGTATTTGTTCTTTATTCATAACCGTTTTGCCGAATTTCATTTCACTGACGATGCTATTCAAAATTTCCCGGAGTGCAACTGAATCGCTGGTAATATCGTTAATAAATAAGTCCTGAGGGTATAGAATTAGATTCACGCTTTCATTGTGCGATATCTTAGACAGAATGTATTCCTTGAGATTTTTTTGTTCAAGATAGGTCTTTTGGTTCAAGATATGTTCAAGTCTCTCTTTGAATACCTTGATCTTTAAGTATAATAAGGTATCCAGTTCAACATTGAGTGGGGTCATAGTCGTGTCAGTTAGTCCACGATCTTTAATAAAGAAGCTTATTTTCATTGGAGCAATATCAAGCAACTTATTTTCGATTATCCAAATAACATCGCTCCTTTGTTTTGCCAATGAAATTTGTATTTCATCATCAATCGTCAGCGTATCTTTATCTTTGCGCAAAATCGCAAATCTTATGCCTTCATAATTTTTTATGGCATAACCCATTGATTTAGGTATCAGGAAATAATTAATGTTATCAGTCCAAAAAGTGAGTGAGTCGGCGATCACGAAATCAATGCCGGTTTCATTGAGGAGTTCATAAAACCCCAACCTGCCCAGGATTATGGATATGAATGGTGGGTTGGTTTTGAGATGACCGACCATGAGACCCGGAAGACCTTTTATACCGGCAAGGAGCGGTTGATCCTGGTAAATGTCGTTGTATAAAGACGATACATACAGTACTTCAATACTTTCAACATCCGGGGCGTATTTTTTGGGACAGTTTAATAATAATGGCAATATCAGCAAAAAGAGATAACGCAATCTCATACTTTCAAGTATAACTACAGATTTGCCAATGTCAAGTGACTGTCGTAAGCACTAAATGCTAATTCATGAATCCTAAACAAATTCAAAATTATTTTTTTGAAAAAACGCCCAATTCTTGAAGCAAAAGGTCTTATTCTACCCGATAAATCGGGCGACTACTTCTTCTGATCAATGTAATGATTGGAAATCAGCGAGTTGATATCGATATTAGATAACCAGGTTTCATTTAAATTCTTGGCCAATTCCCTATATCCACTGAATCCAAATCCCAGCCACTGATAGACCATGATTCTTTTAGTGCCGTCCTTGTTTATTTCTAATGCAATAAGATCATCGAGTCCATCGCTATCAATATCGAAGAAATCAAAGTCCAAAAATGGCATTGAGAGTCTTGAACCAAACCACTTTGGATAGAGATAATTACCATCCCAGTTATAGATGAAAAGTCTGTTTGTGAGAACAGGATGAAAGCGCGCTTTTTTATAAACACCAACACATATCTCGGGTACTGAATCACTATCAATATCTGCAGTTATGATCTTCCATGGATTATATCCTCGGTCTTTATCAAGCCATTCTTCAATGATCTTTTTATCTGTTATACGATACTGTGCTATATAATCACCCCGGGATGCTTTGGGTTTTCCAATGATTGCAAAAAGATGTAGTGATGCAGAATCTTTAATAAAACAGCAATCTTTTATTTTCTCTCCTGGAGCAATTGTAAAGGTATCAGTAACAAAACCGTTGGTATCCATTATTTCTACTGAATTGTTGTACACGATAATTTTGCTTTTGTTGATTCTCGAACGCATAATGGGGTTTGTGAAACTCAAAAGTGATGTCGAATCAGTTAGGAAAATTTGCTCGTCACCAGCCAAGAATTCTGTGTTGTGCTGACTTGATATTGCTTCAATCTTTTCTTTAATGAATTCAAAAACACTGTCTTTTACTAAACCGGGGCGAAAATTTTCTAATAGAACAGGGTAGAAAGAAACAGAATCAATTCTTCCTTTTTTGAATATGCAAGAGAATATACCAGTTTGCCGTTGGTACAGTTTGTGTTGATCGAAAACAAAATTGCCGAGGCTGTAGAGAATAAATCTGTTTCTGTAGATCTCAATGCTTTGTAGCACATGGGGATGGTGACCGATGATCAGATCAGCTCCCGCGTCAATTATTTTGCGTGCCCATTGTACCTGATTGATCATAGGTGTGTGTTGATATTCTATGCCCCAGTGGAGCGAGACGATTACAAAATCGACTCCTTCTCTTATCGTGAGTATTTCTTTACAGATCTCCTCAATTGTAGCTTGGGCAGGTCCTGGTTTATCTTCAGCCCAGACAATGCCTTCGAGTGGCATGCCAACATAGGCAAAAAAAGCAAACGTTAGTCCGTTCATTCTGACAATTGTGGGTCCTCTCGCCTCTTCTTGATTTTTACCAGCACCAACTGCATAAAGCTTTCGTTTTTCGATTATCTCTTTTGTGTCCATAAATGCATTTCGACCCCAGTCAATCGTATGGTTGTTTGCTAGGGAAAAAATGTTAAAGCCTGCGTTATCCACCCCGGTAAAGAAATTTGTGTCAGCCCTAAAACAGTATATTTTACCTGTTGAAGCACCGCGTGCAGAGATTGGACACTCGAGATTGCAGAATGCCAGGTCAAAGCCATTGATGAATTCACTGACATGCTCAAATGGATAATCTACGCCATTGGTCTGTATACTCGCCCGAATACCCCGGTCTAATAGGATATCACCGACTGCACACAAACTTACGCGTGCCTGCGTTGGATTTTGACTGAATATAAACAAGGCAAATAACGTGGCAGGGGTTCCCACGGGGTTTACTGTTCTGGGAAATCTTGCAGAAATTCTTCGATGTATTTTTCTGCGTCTTCGAGGTTTTGTTCATCAACCAGGACCTCACCCCAGCCGCCTTTCATGATTTTAGGTAAACCGTCGAGCCAGGTCGTTTCAAAGCGTTGTATCATGGCGATGATGCCTTTACCTTTTAGCATCTCCCGCAAGGTAATTGCGGTGAATTCATCGGGTGCCAGATAGGCACGTTTAAGCATATTCAATTATAAACTAAAAAAGATAAATGTCAACTGTGCGGACAAGAAAAATTTTTTCATGGAAATATTAACTCTTGATTTTTTTGAAATTTTAATGATAATAATAAATAAAGAGGAGGAAATATGAAACTATTAGGGTCGGTAGTGCTATTAATGTTGTTTGTAGTAATCGTGCCTTTATACAGCCAGATTGTCATTGATTGGACTGAAATGCCTCATTATATTGGTACTGAGTGGACAAAAAATGGTAAGGATAGTGTAAGTATTGACCTCGGTTCTCCAGGCGGTCCACAGACCTGGAATTTTACATCTCAACCAATGGGTACAGAGAGTGAGGATCTATTTATTGTTCCTGTTTCGTCCACACCTTTTGCTGATTCATTCCCTGATGCAAATTTGGTTTATATGTCATTCGCAGGTAGTGATACAGTGTATCAATATTATGAACTTATTCCCGATTTTATGAGTACTCTTGGTTTAGGCGGCCTCGGTCCTGATACGAATTTCCTTTTGCAGTATGAGCCTATAGATTCGGCTCCTTTGCCGCTATCTTATGGTAACAGCCGTCATTTCCACTATGGTTTTTCAATAGCAGAGGGCACAGATTCGCTCAGATTTGACCATTATGGCTTTCAAATATGTGATGCCTATGGAACAGTTATCATCCCTTATGGCAATTTTGAATGCCTGCGCATATGTGATTTTGATACATGCGTAATGACAGCGTTTATCAGTGGTGTTCCTGTTTTTTCGGACACCATAACCTACATTGTGTATGGATTCCCAGCTGAAGACTATGGCGCTGTGGTTTGTATTAAGAGCTATCCTGATGAGACAAATCCTAATTATACAGAAGCCTTGAATCTTGATCGTCTCACCTACTTTTCTACTGGTATTGAGGAGTTTACAACATGTACCAAGAGTTCTTTTTCCCTTTATCCAAATCCGTTCTCAGATTATCTAACGATTAATTATTCTCTGGCAAAAACATGCGTTGTTAACCTGAGAATATATGATATCAACGGAAGATTACTCGGAACAGTAGTCAACACATCTCAAGCTCAAGGTAGTTATTCAGTAAAATGGTATGGTAAGGATGAGAATGATAATTCATTGCCAAATGGTGTCTATTTCTATCATTTGAATATTGATGAGACAAGTCTGACAGGAAAAATGCTGATGCTCAAATAGGCAGGTTATATAACCGCTATATTGCATGCCTAATATCGACTATTCCACCGCGTTTCGATTATCCTATCAAGACGTGTACAATTTTTTCTACAAGAAACCTCTGGCAATATCATTGGAGATAACTCATTCATGTTACCCCGTTAGATACATGGTGGTTTTAATAGGCGGAGTTTTGACGGAGACAGTTATCTACAGTTATCTGACGGGGTAAATTGGACTGCCTGATCTTAGCCGATAAATCGGGTGTCTACAATTCTTTGGTATTGATGATCTAACAATGAAACAGGCAGTGGCGGTTGTGATAAAAGAAGGTGATAAGTTTCTTTTGATCAAGCGGGCGAAAAAAGGTGAAGCTGAAGATTACTGGTGTCCGATAACCGGAGCTATTGAACAAAATGAAACCCAGGAACAAGCAGTCATACGCGAGGCGCAGGAGGAAATGGGGATAATAGTAAAGCCAATTAAAAAAGTCTGGGAGTGTTATACTGAAGATAAACAGTATCTTTTGCACTGGTGGTTTGTAAAACTAATTGATGGCCGGATAAAAATCAACCCGGACGAGGTGAAAGAATACAAGTGGCTTACTTATGAACAGATGCGAAATATCGAAATGATGTTCAAGGCAGATTTGATGTTTTTCAGGGAAGCGAGTAAACTCCGTTGGCAAAAAATTGTCTTTCAGGGTGGGGATGCTAAAGAATAAATAAATAATGGGTTTACTACGGGGCAAACCTCTATTTAACTCAACTGTGTAAAATAGTACACATTTAGGGTAAAAAATTCCATAATTCAGCAAAAAAACCATAATTTATACTATATTTCGAATAAAAATATCGAAATTCAGGCACAAAAATTGCTTAAAGGATTAAGTATAAGGAGGTGGATATGAAATTTAGGATGTCGTTTATAAACAGATCTCTGTTTATGGTTGCGATTCTCTTGGTCTTCATCATAGGATCACTACAAGCCCAGGTTATAGTTCTCTCACCTGTTGAAGATGTTTTTATCTATACCTTTGGCGGTGGACAGGGTGGTAATCCATTTATAAAATACGACATATCTACAGTTCCTCCTGATATGGTAATCGACTCTGTATATCTTACACCATTTGTATGGTCAATCGGTACGGCTTGGAATCAAGATGTAGACTACTGGAATGTCAATGATCAGAACTGGACAGAGGGTGATTCTGCAAGACTAATTTGGGATTTACCAACATCAGATTCAACACACCAAACAAGTGGCTTTGGCACAGCGGTTGGCTGGACTCAGTCGGTGGACCTTGCCGCGATATTCTTTACTGATTACAATGTAGGAAATACATACTGCAGTATCAAAATGAAGGACCCTGATGACATGACGAGTGTACCACCGCCTGGAAGCTATCCAGTAAATGATATTGATTCACTGGTAGTGGGGAATATACTATTTGATCAGCATACGATATTTTGGCCACGAGAGCAAGTGAACGGGCCACCCTGGCTGAACATATATTATCATGAAGTTGGTGTTTCTGAAGAGCAAAACAGGATTAGCATGCCATGTCTACAAGTCTACCCGAATCCCTTTAAGTTCAAAACTAATATCAGTTTTGGCAAAGTGCATCCCAATAGGAAAACACATTCATCCTACGGGACACGTAGCGCAGGGAGCATAGAGTTAAAAATATACAATGCTGCAGGTCGTTGTGTTCGTGTTTTTTCCATAAATCAGTGTAATCTGAATAATTCTGCGAAGTCTGTGTGTTGGGATGGCCGTGATGATTCAGCCAAACAATCACCACCGGGTGTCTATTTTTGCAAACTCGAAACTGGCGACAAGACAATGATCGAAAAGATTTGTTTAATAAAATAGTGAACTAATGAACGTACGCGGCTAAATTTCTTTCTTGACTGCAGCAGTTTTCGGTGAATACAGCATTACCGGTTCGATAAAGCCTAAAAGGAGTTTTTCTCCTATTTCTTTAAACACGAAATCATCTTTCGTTTTCTCATAGGTTTGTCCATCAACGAGTATTTCTGCGTTATGAGCATTGCACATATGGACTAATTGCGCAGCAAGATTTACATGTTTCCCAATCACAGTGTAGTCCATTCTCTTTACATGACCTACATTAGCGGCCAGGACTTCACCCGTACAAATGCCAATGTTGATTTCAACGAGGAAGTTAAGTGGTTTGCGCCACTTCACATTGATATCTTCGATTCTTTTCTGGATATCAAGCGCACATTTCACCGCGCGAAAAGGGTCATTATTGTGCCTGATCGGTGAGCCAAATACTGCCATAACTGCATCACCCATGAATTTGTCGACGGTCCCTTCGTATTTTAAAACGCTTTCTACAATCGGTTCAAAGCAGTCGTTCAAAAATGAGTGGGTTTCTTCTAAAGACAGAATATTCACGACTTTGTTGAAATATCTTATGTCAGTGAATAATATGCTCGCGCATACTTTCTTTGCTGCAAAAGCCACTGCACTCCCGATATAGTTTTAGAAGCACTAAAGCTCTATTTATTCAGGCTAGCGAATCTGCAGGAGCGGAATGAAGCTCTTGTCATAAGGTGAGATGACAATAGTATTATTAGGCGACTGGTAGAGATTCTTGAGGTTTTCAAGGTATTTCCAGGATAGATAAGCGCGACCCCGTTCACCGATCAATGATTGGGCAATGATCCTCTGTGCCTCAGCAATTCCTCCTGCTTCAATCTTTTTCCTGTCGGCTTCTTTGATCTCTTTTAACAAGACAAATTCCATTTTCTGGGCATCTTGATCAGCCTCAAGTTTTGCTTCGATCGCATTCTTAACCTTTGCAGGCAGCTTGATATTTCTCAAGAGGACTTTTTCCAGGATAATTCCTCGTTCTTTAAAATCCACAGCAAGCGATGTATTGATTTCGGTCTGGACTTCTTCGCGTTTCTCCGAGTATATTTCAACTGCATTGTATTTGACCGTTGTATTTCTGATTGCGGTACGGGCTGCAGGTCGGACAATTTTGGCGACATAATCCTTGCCGATTTTCTGGAAGACAATCCCTGCTTCGGTTCCATCTAAGTGAAACCAGACCGTGAGGTCCATGGCAACTTCTAAGCCGTCTTTGGTGAGTGAAGTAATCGCGTCATCACCATATCTTTGACCTTCTTCTGTAGCAATCGACATTGTGTATGCCTGGGTCCGGATAGTCATTATCTCAAGATCAATAAACGGGTTTACCACGTTGAGTCCTTCAGATAATGTCGAACCAATGAGCACTTTACCGAACAATACCTGAACACCTATATTGCCGGCCGGCACGATACGAATCAATGATGCGATTATAAGGATTGCGGCGAGAGCAAAACCACCAAAAGAGGCGAACTGCCGTGCCTTCAGTTTATCCTGAAAACGCCGGTCTTCAGGTTTTATTTTGAATGAACCCCTGAAAATAAGGACTGCGACGATGATTATGATACCGAATATAAACATTGCTTCCTCCTTTCTTTTTTATCTATCTTCTAATTATACCAAGATTTTCAAGTATGTCAATTATGATAAGAGGCTTGAAATCAATCCCTAAATGAATAAGATAAATTATGAAGATGTTAAAACCTGTTAAGCTCATCACCAAGACGCCGATTCAACTCCTTGAAGGACTGGGGATTAGAACCCGCATCTATATTAAGCGCGATGATCTGAACGGCTTGCTCATTTCAGGTAACAAAGCGCGAAAAATGGAGTATCTTATTGCTGATGCACGCAAGAAAAGACGTGATACGATCATCACCTGTGGTCCAGTCCAGTCAAATCACTGTCGCACAGCAGTTGTCTTTGCCAAGCATTTTGCTTTTCACTGTCATCTATTCCTGCGCGGTAAGCCCGGGAAAAAGTACACGGGGAATATCTTGATCGACAGATTATTAGACGCAAAGATCACTTACATCACGTCGTCCCAATACAAATACCGGGACGAAATAATGACTGAATATGCAAGAAAATTAAGAAAACTTGATTTCAGACCCTATGTCATCCCGGAAGGTGGTTCTAATGAAATAGGTGCGCTAGGTTATCTCGATTGTATGAAGGAAATGGCTGGGTTTATAAAGAAAAATAGAATCGATGCAATCTACTGCGCAGTCGGTTCAGGTGGAACCTATGCAGGTCTATTACTCGGCAAGAAGCTGCTAAAAATAAATGTGGCGCTTAAGGGTGTGATCGTTGCCGACACTGTTGAATATTTCAAAGATAAGATTTTGAGCATTTGCGAACGCGCCATAGACAAATTCAATATGCGTATTAGAATCAACCCACACGACGTGGATTTAATTGACGGATTTGTTGGGAGAGCTTATGGTGTTCCTTATCCTGAAGAACTCAATACAATACGACAAGTAGCAAAGCTGGGCATTATCCTCGAACCCGTATATACAGGCAAGACTTTTTATGGGATGCTGAAAAATTTGAGAGATAAGAGATATAAAAAGGTTATTTTCATTCACACGGGCGGGATCTTCAGCATATTCGCGTTTAGTAAAGATCTAACTAAGATTATTAGTATCTGACCGTCCCCGGCGCTGCGGGGGAACTTCTAAAATCTCATTCGGGCTGTCTTCAGGATTTCAAAAATCAAATCATCGTACGAGAGACCGCTCGCACTTGCCTCAAGGGGCAAGTTAGAACCGGCTAAAAGTCCGGGTATAGTATTGACCTCCAGTGCATAGGGGTGGTGGTTTTCATCGAGCACAAAATCCACGCGTGAGAATCCGTGCGCGCCGACTACCCGGTGTGCAGCGAGTGCATACTCCTGTACTTTTTTATAGTGCTTCTTAGGGATGCGCGCCGGTACGATATATTCGGTCATACCTTCGGTATATTTAGATTTATAATCGTAGAATTTACGTTTCTTCGGTGCAATTTCAAGGATCGGTAAGGGGGTTTCATTTAGTATGCCGCAGGTTGCCATCATCCCCGGAATATATTTTTCAAAAAGCAAGCCTTTGAACTTACGGCGCAAACTCGTTATTGTTTTCTTTAATTCTGATTTATTTTTTATAATGTAGATGCCGACGCTCGAACCTTCAGCCCGTGGTTTGACAACTATGGGTAAGTCCAGTTTCATGATAATCTCATCGATATCAATATTTTCCTCAAAGTAGAAATCAGGGGTTGGTATGCCTTTGGTTTCAAAGAGATATTTCGACACTACTTTGTCCATGCCGATTGCTGAGCCCATGATACCGGAACCAGTATACGGGATATCCAAAAACTCAAGCATGCCCTGTACTGTACCATCTTCACCCGGTTTTCCATGCAGGGCAATGAACGCGACATCAATACCTTTTAGTTTGGTCATAAAATTTTTATCGACATCAATACCTTTTATATAAAAACCTTGCTTTTTCAAGGATGCCATAACACATTTACCAGAACCGAGAGAAATGTCTCTTTCTGATGACCAGCCGCCGTACAAAACACCGATCTTTTTATTCATGAAGAATTTATGTTCCTTATCCATACGATATAATAATCAACATATTCAATGAGTCAAGGGCGAATCAGGAAAAAGACACTAGAGCATAGGGAGTAGAGAGAAATGATGCTAAGCATGGAAGAGATACTTCGTATGGAAATGAGTGTTTCACACTGGAATGGATTCTTCGAATGGAATGATTTAAAATATAAGGAGAATGCGAGATAATTATGGAAGTGGATAAAGATCAAAACATCATTCCAGCGCAGCTCCCTTCCAGCGTCAGCTCCTTTCCATCCCGAGCAAGTCGAGGGGTCTCTTCCAATCCCACTGGGATTCAAAAAGCAGTAGGCAGTAAGCAGTAGACAGTATCGGAGTAACGGTGTAACGGAGTATGGGGGCAATAAAAAGGTGTAGTGAGTAGTGCGTAAGGCGAAATAAAATACGGTTTTGACGATCAAAACGTTCTAAACGATCATAACGCCCAAAACGATAATAACGATATTATGTATTGACAAAGAATGCATAATGTATATGATTGAACAGGAGGTTTAATGCGCTTTGTCGGACTCGTTTTTGTGATTTTGGTCATTGGTTTTATGATCGGTTTTATGGTACTCAACTCGCAGGCAAGAGTTGACCTTGATATTTTTGGCCAGAAGGTCAATGATATGTCATTATCCGTGGTCTGTTTCTATGCTTTTGTTGCCGGTATGATTTTCGTGCTCATCTTTGCGCTGGCGGATGAAATCGTTTTAAGAAGTAATCTTCATCGACTCCGTAGAGAGAATAAGAATTTGCGCAAGGAGCTGAATGCGCTGCGTAATTTACCATTTGAGGAACCAGAATGATAGTATTGATGATTCTGATCGTAGCTTTGATTGCCTGTGTTATGTTTCTTTATTTCTATCGTAAACACGAAAAAGCCACCGGTCACACACCATACATTGAAGCCCTCATTGCCCTGCTCGAAAACAGAGAAAACCTGGCAATGAAAAAGTTCAAAGAGGCGGTCAGCATTGACAGCGATCTCGTTGATGCTTATGTAAGACTCGGTGATTTGTATAGGAAAAAGGGTGATGTTGAAAGGGCGATACAGATACACCAATCGCTCACGGTTAGACCGACGTTGAACAAACACGAAGAAAAAAAGGTGTACCTAGCTTTGGTTAATGACATGCTTGAAGCTACCCGGTTAAACAAAGCGACTTCGTTTCTTAAAGAGATTATAAAGATCGACAAAAAAGACAAACATGCGCGTGAACTAATCCTTAAAATCTATGAAGATATGGGTAATTATGTAGATTGCATCGCACTCTATGAAGAAGGCGGTATAAAGCCAAAAGATGACCGACGGCATGCATTTTACTATGCATCACTCGCTAGCTCCCGTTTGAAAAATATAAATGACAAGGATTCAGATGTTGATAAAGAAGTCGTGAGTTTGCTAAAGAAGGCGCTGAAGATAACTCCTGATTCATTCGCTGCTTTATTTCAATTTGCCAGCTATTATGAGCAGAAAGGGAATTTGAAAAAAGCAAAGGAATACTATCATAGGATTATGACTCAACATCCAGACCGCGCATTTTCTGTCGTTTCAAAATTTGAAAAGGTATATTTTGAACTTGGTCTATTTGACGAAATAATCCCAATATATGAAAAGATTTTCCAGAACAACCCAAAGAACTTTGCAGTTGGTTTTGCGCTTGCTCACGTTTATGAGAAGAAGAACGATCTTGCAGGAGCCAGGGAAGTGTATGGCAAACTTGCTGATGTTTATCCAAATAGTGTGTTGCCAAAATTGCGGATGGTGAAAGCAAGCATCAAAGACAAAGCCCTGAAAGAAAAGATTGCAGAAATGGAAGCAACCGTAGCTCAGGAAAAATACAAGTGTGGGAAATGCGGCTTTACCACGGATAAATTTACCCTATTGTGTCCAAAATGTCACGCTATAGAATCATTCTTGCTTTACTTATAGTTCCACTTTGTCTGTTTTCTCAAGACATTGATGAAGCTATAAAGCTATTCAATTCATCACAGTATGAACAGGCACGCGATATCTTTGTACAGGTGGCAAAGGATGAGAATAATCCACGTATTGCTGAGGTATACTATTACTTAGGACGTTTGTCAGTTATCCCGGACAGCGCGTTATTCTATTTTAATAAGGTGAAAACCGATTACCCACAGTCACGCTATGCTGATATTTCTTATTTGGAGATCGCCAAGAGCAATATTGCGCGTAAAAGGTATCAGAATGCGATCATAACCTTGAACGAACTTTTACGAAAATATCCAGATACTAATTTGCAGGACGAAATAATGTTCTGGTTAGGCGTTTCCTATATGAGTAGTGATAAGGAAAAAGAAGGCATCAGTATCCTTGAAAACTTAAGAAAAACATATCCAAAATCAGTGTGGAGTGAACGGGCACTGACAATTATTCCCTCGAAAGACACCCCCGAAGTTCCCCATGATTATTACACGGTTCAGGTGGGGTCATATCGTAATAAAAGCAATGCTGAGAACTACGCTGAAGAAATCAGAAAGAAGGACTTCAGTGTTCAGATAGTCGAAGCATTGGTTAAAGGCAACACGTATTACCGCGTCTGGGTCGGTGAATTCTCCACCATTGAACAAGCCAAGACATTTTCTCATGAACTCGAGTCTCTAGGAATAAAAGGTAATGTCGTTAAAGGATACTAGTAATAATGCAGTATCGCTTCGCTCGCAAAGAGTTTATTGAACGAGTCCCGATGGGATGATCCTGCGAGTTCTGCCGATTGTAATGGCAGAATGATCCTGCAAGACCCGCCATGTTTTTTGGCGGGTTGATCCTGCAAGTTCTGTAGGAACGATCCTGCATATTCAATTATGCAACTAACTCCACTTCTTGAGCAATATCAAAGAATTAAGAACAAATACAAAGATGCTTTGCTCCTTTTTAGAGTGGGGGATTTCTATGAATTCTATTATGATGACGCAAAGCTCGCGAGTTCCTGTCTCGGCATCACGCTTACATCAAAGACCATACAAAAAGGCATCAAAGTCCCTCTCGCTGGCGTACCGATCAAAGCAGGTGAAAGCTACATAGCTAAATTAGTCAAGCATGGGCTCAAGATCGCTATCTGTGAGCAGCTTGAGCCAGCTGGCAAAGGTAAGAAATTGGTCGCACGCGATGTCGTTGAGGTGATTACCCCAGGAACAATTTTGAGAACTTCACTATTGGACGAGAAGAAGCCTTTATTCATAGCTGCCTGCCTGCCTGATGAAGAACATACTGGGATGGCGTTTTGTGATATCACCAGCGGGGAATTTTCTTGCGGTGAGGTTAGTACACAAGAGGTTGAAGAAATACTATTGAGAAAAGAGGTAAGAGAAGTTATTGTTCCTGATGGTATTGAAGTAAAGTCAGAGCTTTCCTTGACCCATCTGGATGGCTACCATTTTATCCAAGAGATCGCCCACAAAAAATTGACCGAACATTTCAGAATTGTGGCGCTTGATGGGTTTGGTATTGAAGAGTTAAAACTCGCCATTGGCGCGGCGGGTGCTTTACTCTACTATCTTGTAGAAAACCAGAAGACAGCATTGTCCCATATAAGCAAGATCACGTTGTTTGAGGCAAAGAATGCAATGTACCTTGATTCATCGACACGTAAAAATCTCGAGATTTTTGAAAATATCCAGGGCGGTGAAGCGAGAAGTTTACTCTGGGTGATGGACAGTTGTCTGACGCCGTTTGGCAAACGACGGCTACGTAGAGAGTTACAAGAACCTCTAATCGATACTGAGCATATTGAAGAAAGACTCGACGGTGTTGAAGAGTTGAAAAGTAAGGAATTCCTAAGACAGGAATTGCTGGGTATTATGAAATCTGTCCGCGATGTCGAACGCATTACTGCCCGGCTTGCTTGCAAGAGAATTATGCCCCGGGAAATGGTTGCCCTCAAAGAATCGCTTGAGCTGTATCCAAAAATTAAACAGATGATTGAAAGCTGTGACAGCAATATCATCGTTAATATATGCAAGAACATTAGCACCTTTGACAACGAAGTGTCGATGATAAATAGTGCCTTGGTCGAGAGTCCGCCTTCTGTCGTGGATGAAGGAGGGATTATCCGGGAAGGGTATTCAGAAAACTTGGATGAATTACGGGGTATTGCTCGGGGCGGCAAAGATTGGCTTCTTGGTTTTGAACGTACTGAAAAAGAGCGGACCGGTATTTCTTCTTTGAAAGTAGCTTACAACTCTGTATTTGGATATTATATTGAAATAACCAAAGCTAACCTTAAAAGTGTACCAGATAATTATATCAGGAAGCAAACCATGGCTAATGCAGAGAGGTTTTACACAACTGAATTAAAGGAGTTTGAACAGAAGATTCTCAGTGCTGAGGATAAAATTAAAGTACTTGAATACGAGTTATATATTGCCCTCAGGGAAGACATTGCCAAGAGTACCGAGACAATACTAACTGCCACCAAAGCACTTGCCATGCTCGATGTACTTCAAAGTTTCGCTCAGAACGCGGCATTGAATAATTATTCGCGACCGAAAATAAACATAAGTAATAAGGTGAATATCACCGAGGGTCGACATCCCGTCGTTGAAAAAATCCTGGAAAAAGGTTCTTATATACCTAATGATGTTATACTTGATAGAAATTCCAACCAGATACTCATAATAACCGGTCCTAATATGGCCGGCAAATCGACTTATCTACGACAGGTTGCCTTGATAACAATAATGGCACAGGTGGGTAGTTTTGTGCCGGCAAAAGAGGCGAAGATCGGCATTGTCGACAAGATATTTACGCGCATTGGCGCGAGTGATGACATTTCGCGGGGTGTAAGCACGTTTCTTGCGGAAATGATGGAGACCGCAAACATATTGAATAATGTTTCTGAGAATAGTCTTGTTATCCTCGATGAAGTAGGTAGAGGAACATCGACCTATGATGGGCTTTCCCTTGCCTGGGCAATAGTCGAGTATCTGCACAGCACCAAAAAACCGAGGACACTCTTTGCCACCCATTTTCATGAGCTAACCCGGGTCGAGGATTTTCTCAAAGGTGTTAAGAATTTCAATTTCCTCGTAAAAGAATGGGGAGATGAAATCATTTTCTTGCGCAAGCTCGGTGTTGGCCCAAGTGATCAATCGTACGGCATCCAGGTGGCAAGGTTAGCCGGGTTGCCGGATTCAGTAATTCAAAGGGCAAAAAAGGTATTGAGAGATTTCCAAGAGGGTGAGGTATTCAGCGTCAGAAGGCTAAAAAAGGCTAAGTTGACCCAACAGGATCTTTTCGTTGATAAATGAATTGGATTCAGTGTTTTTATCCTCTTGACACTTAAGTACTTTTGGATATAATAAACGGTTAGAAAATTCAGGTGTCTAAATTATAGAAACATTTCCCCTCCCGGTCGCGACCTGCGGGTCGCGGCCGAGAGGGGTTTGGAGGGTTTTTCTCGCATAACTTCTAATAGTTCTTGATTTTTCAGGATTTTTCAACCTACTCTTCAATTGCAGAGTGAACTCTGCCTTTACAGCTTGTTGAAAAAAGGAATTTTAGTAAGTATTATTAATGTCAGGGATCTAACTGAATATAATACTAGTGCTTACTGCTTAGTGCCTAGTGCAAAGTGAAGGAAGCCGGACTTTATCCAGCGCCGAGTTTTTTTACTTTCTTAAACCTTTTCTTTATCGCGTTCCTTGTATCAATGACCAATTTAGAGTTTTTAAGAATAAAGTCATAGTCATAAACAGAGTGGTTTGCCAGAATTATGACCGCATCGTATTTTTTTAACTCGGTTTTGGTCAGCTTGACTGAGTTTACAACTTTTCTATCGATGCGGAATTGCGGAACATGAGGGTCGTGATATTTGATTACTCCAACCTTTGGTTTTATGATCTGATACACTTTTATCGCGGGTGAAGCCCGCAGGTCAGAGATATCTTTTTTGAATGACATACCGAGCAGCAGGATTTTTGCTTTGCTCGGGCAGACACCGGATTTACTCAATTCATACATTATCTTATTGACGACAAAATAAGGCATTTCTTCATTGATACGTGCGGAGAGCTCAATAAATACAGTATGAAAATCATATTCCCTTGCTTTCCATGATAAGTAGTACGGATCAATCGGTATGCAGTGCCCGCCCACACCCGGTCCTGGATAAAATGCCATATAACCAAATGGTTTACTCTTTGCTGCTTCAATAACTTCCCACATGTCAATACCACCCATTCTTTCGCAGAGTTGGGCAAATTCATTGACTAATGCAATATTTACATTTCTAAAAGTGTTCTCAAGAAGTTTTGTCATCTCAGCGCAGCGCGGCGATGAGACCGCGTGTACTTCACTGACGTATTTACTATAGAACAAGGTCGCCATTTCAGTACATTTTTTGGTAACTCCACCAATGACCGTGGGGGTATTCTCAACCCCGAATCTTTTATTACCAGGGTCGATTCTTTCCGGACAAAAAGCAAGATAGAAATCCTTGCCTACCTTAAGACCAGACTCACATAAAATTGGCAGAACAACCTTTTCTGTGGTTTCTGGATAAGTTGTGCTTTTGAGAATGACCATTTGTCCTTTTCGCATGTTTTTCTTTATCTCTTCTGCACTGCTAATAACCGGTTGAAGATCCGGCTCCTTGTTTTCATCGACCGGCGTTGGAACGCAAATAAGGATTATGTCACATAGTTTTAATTGTTTAAAATTAGTCGTCGCCGTTATTTTTTTCTTTTTGGTTAATTTTTTTAGATCTAACGATGTAACATCACTTATCACTGACAAACCCCTGTTTACTTGCTTCACTCTTGTCTTATTGATATCAAAACCAATGACTTTTGCGCCTTTGTTTGCTATTTCTACAGCAAGGGGTAGACCGACATAGCCGAGTCCTATTATGCCGACTTTTATCTTGTTTTTCTTTATCAAATTTTTCATTAAAACTCTCTCCTTATTCACCCCGTTGGAATACCTCGCCATTTATGACGCGGGTTCCCTACGGGCTGATAGTATTATACTTTTTTTTGAGAAATTATCAAGAGGTGGGTTTTTCTTTCTATGAAGTTGACAAGACACAAAATCTGTTTACAATAAGTTGTGGAACAATCAGTTGTTAATGATTTCTTAAAAGAGATTGCAGTATCATTTAGAACCGCAAAATCTTATCCGCCAGGTCATCCGGTCATGGATAAGGTAATCGATAAACTAAAAGAACAACTCACGATCATTTATGGTCAAACCAGCGAATTTTCAATGTTCTTTTTGGAACAGACAATTATTTTCCAGGATATGAAAATCGATGTCCAAAAGAATCCGGCGATCCTTGCAATGCTTGAATCATTGCGAAAAATCGAAATAGACAGTTTGACTTTCGCATCAGGGGTTACGTCCCAGGATTTGAAGAACCTCTTAGATGTCATGATAACACCTAAGATGAAGGTCAAACAATATGGCGATGTAGCAACCATGTTAGACACAAAAGGTACGCGCTTGATAAAAATCAACGCAGTGAAATTTGGTGTCCAGACCAGCGGTACGATGCAGGTTGCTGGTGCTGATAAGAAATCAGCAAGAACAAAAGAGGAGATTCTAGGGGCGCTCAGTAATTTGAAGAACTTTGTTGAAAAAGGATTGTCGGTATCAGAAACACAAACAAAATTGGACAAAGTGGTTGATGAAATTGAAACCACACCTGAAGAATCCCAGCAGGCATATAGCAAGAACGTAGCTGAAATCCTCCAACTCATGCCTCCCCAGCAGCGGCTAAAGCTCTTCCAGAATATGGATATGCAACCACTTTTACTAAATCTTCTCTCCGGAGCAAAGAATGATTTCTTGGTTGATGTGATAACTGATTGGGTTGAACGCAACAAAGAAGCGAATATACACAAACTGCTGCGCACGATGGATGAAGATAAACTCGCTAGGATGGTGCCCGTCTTAAAAGATACTATGCCGAAGATTTTTGAACACCTTGCACACGCCGGTGTGAAGTTGTTATTGAGTGACAAACTCGCCTCGGTTGTGACCGAGGACGACCTCCGTATGACTGTGGAACCTTATTTCGCGATGCTGGATTCGGAAAATGTTGCAACACGAGAGACTGCGTTGAGGTCCTTAGCGGTATTGGGGAATCGATTTGTTGGACAAGGTAGTTATGATATCGGGAAAACCATTATCTTGAGAGTTTCTGCAGGGCTTGAACAGGAACCCATAGTGGAAGCTATTGAACGGGTTTTTGATGATGTGGGTTTATTGTATCAAGTGTCCAGAGAGCATCACCAGAAGGATTTTTGCACTAAGCTCCTCGAACCATTTAACACGATTTTATCAAGAGAAGAGATATCTCCTGCATTCAAGATGAAAATGATTCACTTTTTAGGAGAAACAGGTCACCCGCTTGGTTTGTCCCTACTTTTTTCCATGGTGTGGGAGAGTGGTATCTATCCTGAGGTAAGAACAGCGATCGTGAAATTCGGTGCTGCGGCAGTAAACCAGGCGATTGTGACCCTACGGGATGTCGAAGATTATAATATACGCATGAGACTCGTTGATATCATGAAAAATGTCGGTGAGAAGAGTATCACGATACTGCTCAAGAATTTAGGTGCTCGCGAGTGGTATTTGCGGAGAAATATCCTTACTATTCTTAGTGAGATCGGGACCCCATCAATCACTGAGCAACTCGAACCCCTTCTGGAGGACGAGGACTACCGCGTCCGTCTTGAGTTAGTGAAAACCTTTACGCGTCTTGAGTATACTGAGGGGTTGCTCAAAGCCTTACATGATACGTCAGTTGAAGTTCAGGCTGAGGCTCTGAGAGGTTTGAAAAAGAAGTTGACCTCTGAGGAATTTGTAAAACTACTCCCACGTTTTAAAGACACGGGCGATGAAGTTTATATTGAAGTCCTGAAGATCATCGAAGATAAAACATTATTTGAAGCTGGTCCATGGATCAAGGATATATTGTTATCATTACAGGAACGAAATGATTCAGTGGCGCGCAGTTTGAAAGAACTCGGTATTGCAACCCTAATGAAAATGCGACCTCAGGATTTAAGCGCCACACTCGAGGAATTGGCGCATGGGGAAGACCGATATTTGAAGAGGCTTGCTTTAAAAGCTTTGGAAAAAATCGCGTGACGAACGCGAAATGATAGCCATTATATGAAGTTGAGGGAGTAAATCGGGTTGTTTTTGATATAAGTTCAAAGCCACCGGCAACTATAGAATGGGAATAAAAATATTCTATCTCAGCGCAATTGTCTATGCAGTTATCAGCAGCACTGGTGTGCTGAGACTGCAGTTGCCCGGGTATTTCCTTTACGTATTGCCGGCCGCGATCGCACTTTTCTATCTGTTCTATACAAGTCAGAAGAAAATTGAGCTGGTCCACACTACGATCGGCGCAATCCTTGTAAATCTTTCGGTTCAGCTGACCGGTGGCTTAAGTTCGCTTCTCTTTATGGTCTATGCGGTTATCCTTCCGATAATAGGTTATAAAGAAAAATATTCTAACTACTGGATAATTGCTTTATGCCTGCTTATAATTGAAATCCTTGCGTCGGTCTTTAGCCATGAGATAATAATCTTGCGTCTTGTATTGTTTGCGGTGGTAATCATCATTATCGGTGTGTTGGTAAGAAATTATTCAGAGAATGAATCGTTCTTGAAAAAATCCTTAGTCAAATATGAGGCACGTGATGAATTCTTTCGACCAGCTGACTTTGAATCCCAAGAAATATTGACTTCACTTAAAGATATTGACCGACATAGTGGTGTTGAAAGACCACTCCTTTACTATGTTCAGCTTATACATAACTTCTTTGATGCTAATACAACCGCTTTTTTCTCACACAGTGAACATAACCTCGTGCTCGTTCAGGGTTTTTCGCGTTCCGAACTCTTTGGTCCAGGCTCTGTGGTCAGTCTTAAAGGAGGTATCTACAAACAGATCATAGATTCCAGGAAGTCTATTTTAATAAAGGAATTTGTTCAGAACCCAGACGAACTCGGTTATTATAAAGGCGAATTGAAAATCGATTCAGTGATGATTGCTCCAATCGTTCTTTTGGAGAAGATTGAGGGTGTTTTGGTTATTGATCGTAAAGGCGAACAATTTGATGAAAAAGACAAGGAGTTATTCGATGAGGCAGTAAGAGCAGCGGGTTATTTCCTGGCTATGCTGCGGTTGTATGAAAGGCAGTATCGTAAATCCAAAGATCTCCATGCACTTGTGGCATTTGCCAAAAGACTACATAGAGGACTGGATCTCGAGAAAATACTGCCCAATGCGGTGAGTTCGTTCAAAGAAGTCCTTGATTGTAATGATGTCTCAATCGCTGAGATTGATGAACTGAATGAGTATGGTAGAGTTATAAAGTCCACCTATATTAAGGAGAATACCGAATTTCCCTTGGATGACGGACTCGTCGGTTTCATTGTTCGGCACCGCAATTATATAATAAAAGAAGACCTAAGTGAAGGCAATTTAGTTGTCTTTAAAAGGAGCGAGAAAACCAGAAATCTTTCTTTCATCGGGGTTCCAATTACCCAGGATGAAGATCTGCTTGGCGTAATATGGTGTGAGGATCACAAGAAGAAGAAATTCAATGAGGATGATGTTGAGCCGGTTAATCTTCTTGCTTCTCATTTAAGTTTGGTGTGGCAAAGAGCGATCCACCATGAACAGGAAAAGGAAAAAGCAGCACTTGATGGGCTTACTGGTTTATATAATCACCGACAATTCCAGGAATTATTGCAAAAACAGATCGACGAAGAGAATGAAGCTGTACTCTTGATGATTGACATCGATCATTTCAAAAAAGTCAACGATGAACATGGGCATCAGGCGGGTGATAAGGTGATCAAATCCCTTGCTAATCTCATATCGCATACTGGCATTGCTGCCCGGTACGGCGGTGAGGAATTTACCATAGTTCTTTCTAATACTTCGTTGAAAAAGGGCATTGATCAGGCAGTACGCATAAGGGCGCATATCGCAAAGTCACCGATCAAATTCAATAATTCTAAAATACAAATAACCATCAGTGTCGGCGTTGCTCATTATCCAGGTGATGCTAAGACTAGAGAAGAACTGATCGAAAAAGCAGATAATGCTATGTATCGAGCAAAACAAACAGGACGTAATAAGGTTGTCGTGGCACGCACCATGGAAAGGTCAGGAAATCAGGATATCAGGGGATCAGATGAATACAGTAAAATGTAGTTGCACCATTTATGGTGCATAAAAATCTGTGAAATTTGAAATGATAAAATGTTACCAAATATCATGGTATTCTGATAGCCACAACCTGATGCCCCGTTTTTCTGATAGTCTTTCATCATGAACATTGGTATTGCATTGGGCGGGGGTGGTGCCAAGGGGCTGGCGCATATCGGTGTCCTCGAAGTTCTTGAAGAACTCGGTATAAAACCACGTTTCGTGGCGGGTACTTCAATCGGTTCTATGATCGGCGGTATCTATGCGCTGAACGGTACAGCTAAAGGATTACAAAAGCAAGCTAGAACCATGATTCAGTCTGAAGAGTTCAAGAATTTCGGATTGGATGAATTCTATACAGACACTGACAATAATATCTTGGAACGTTTCAAAAAAGAGGTCTTTGAAAAATTCTATATCGGTCGGTTGCTCTTTAAAAAATCGCATATTAGAACCGCAGCAGCCAGGAAGATGTTTCAAGACCTATTTGGGAATAAGACATTTAATAATTGCAAAATAACCTTCATATGTAATGCCCTGGATATCCAGTCAGGCGAGGAGATTATTTTTAAAACCGGCTCGCTGGCTGAGGCAGTATGGTCGAGTTGTGCAATACCAGGGATTTTTCCACCTTTTGTTAAGGATGAACGTATCCTCGTGGATGGTGGTGTGATTGATAATATTCCGGTGACACCGGTAATGAAACTCGGTGCCCGAATAGTAATGGCAAGCTATCTTGGTAACCAACCAAAATTCAAGGGTGACCCTGATACCGGGTTTCAGATTAGCCACCGTGCCCAATCTTTTGTGCGCTTTTATCTTGACCAGAAAATTCTCGAACCAGCTGATCTTGTTATTACCCCAGATGTTAACGGGTTTCACTGGGCTGATTTTTCTGCTATTGATGAATTGGTTAAAGCCGGTCGTGTTGCTGCAGAAAAGAATGCCAAGAAAATCAAATCAATAACTTCATTCTGGTATCGATTGCGCAAAACACTGAGTATGACAATATAAATCGAGCGACTAGTTATCGCCGGTAGTATTTGAGGTTAACTTTTCCCTTATCGATCACGCCGTAGGAAAAATTGTTAACCCAATCACCAGTATTAAGATAGTATTTATTACCTGGATATTTTTTGAAATCAGGAATGTGGGAATGAGCAAGGATTGCAATGTCAACTTCTTTTAATATTGCTCGGGCATGGTCTTCAAACATCTTTGGCAGGTTCGGATTACGCCGCTGCTTACGCGAAAGATAAGCAATGCCCTGAGCGAGGAAGACACCAATATCCGGGTGGATGAGCCGATAGAGCGCGTGGTTAATTTTTGAGGTCAGTAATTTTTCCCAGAGGTTTGTCCAGAGCCTGCGGTCGATTTTATTACCGTGGGCAAGGTAGACAGTTTTACCATCAATGTTAACGGTGGTCTGTTCTGGATGGACCACAAAGCCAAAATTCTTAAGAAATCGACCAATCATGACTTCATGATTTCCCATTATATAATGGACTGTTTTGCCTTCTTGAATAAGGTTATACAAAGCAGCCAGGGTCTTAAAGTAGTCTTTTGGAAAGACAATATTGTATTCGAACCAGAATTCAAAAAGGTCGCCAAGGATGTAAAGATCGGTCATCTTTGCTTTATTCTCATGGAGAAACCTTATTAACATTCTCGCCCGATAGCTTTCATCGGTTCTGATATGGGCATCGCTTATGAAAATGTGCATATTGAATTATATAGATTTGCCGAAGCTAGTCAATGCATCCCGCAGCTTGTTTTGGTAAATGTTAATAGAAAACACAACAAGCTTACTTATGGTTCTCCAAAAACAGCATACATATTAGTGAAAGCTGAATCAAAGCAAGGTGCGGGATAAACAGATTGACATCGTTACGTGTCTAATGTATAATAGATTATGATAAACCTTGCAATAATAAGTTTAATCTTATTTTCACAATATTATGGTCAGAATAAAATCCAGTACAAGGATTACCACTTTAAGATTCTTGAAACCGAACATTTCAATATATACTTTGCTGAAGGTGGGGAAGAGCTTGCTGCTTTTGCCGAGGAAATTCTTGAAGACGGGTATGATATGTTAACTGAAGACCTTGGTGTGGAAGTTGATTTCACTATCCCGGCGATAATCTATAATTCACCAAATGATTTTTCGCAGACAAATATCACTCTTGAGTTGATCGAAGAAGCAGTTGGGGGTTTTACCGAGATATTGAAAAACCGCATGGTCGTTCCATTTACCGGCGACTATGAGGAATTCCGTCATGTTTTGGTCCACGAATTAAGCCATGTTTTCCAGTTTGTCATATTCTTTCCGACCAAAATGGAAGCATTATTCTCCGGCGACATTTTCTATTCAGTACCTCTTTGGGTCATGGAGGGTCATGCAGAATTCTCATCATTGGGGTGGGATCCTGAGACTGACATTTTTATGCGCGATCTGGTCATGAATAACAACGTAATTCCCTTATCTGTTTTGGGAAGCTACGGCGGTTTTGTAATCTACAAGGAAGGACAAGCTTTTTACAGATATGTCGCCGAAAAATACGGGCGACAGAAAGTAGGAGAGTTCCTCCACCTGGTGAAATCCAAAAAAAGCCTCGAGGCAACCTTTCTTCATTTATTCGGTGTTACAGTTGACGATTTCAATGACGAGTGGATGAGGTATTATCAGATGCAGTATTTCCCCAAAGTTGAACTCCAGGAGAATTTTCATGATTTCGCGCGTATCGTCTTTGATCACAAAAAAACGAAGACGGTTTATAATACCTCGACCGCTATTTCGTCGCGCGGCGATAAAATAGCCTTTATAAGCGATCGATCGGGTATTGCTGAACTAATCGTGATATCGAGCATTGATGGTCAACTTCTGAAGAAACTAGTGAAGGCGCAATATTCATCCGGCTACGAAGGTCTGCATCTATACCAGGGTGGTTTGTCATGGTCACCGGATGACCGGTTTATTACTTTCGCTGCGAAGTCAAAGGGCACTGATGTTCTTTATATTATGGATGCGGAAAGCGGCAAGGTTTCTAAGAGAATGGATTTTGGGCTTGATGGTATCTATTCTCCAAAATTCGCTCCGAACGGCGATGAGATAGTATTTTCTGGGGTTAAAGACGGATACACTGATATCTTTATTTTGGATATAACGTCCGGTACAGTTGAGAATATAACCAATGATATTTACACTGATAAGTACCCGTGCGTTTCTTCAGAAGGCATCGTCGCCTTTGTTAGTGACCGTCCTGATTCCACACCTGAATATAGATACGGCAATTATGCTGTGTTTCTTAATCAAAAAGGGGTGATATCACGTTTGACGCCGCGCACCACTTATGTTGCATCTCCAATCTTTGATAATAAGGGTGGTTTGTATTTCACTGCTGATTATGACACGGCATTCAATATGTACTGGTATTCGTGTGATAGCGCACGCATAATGAAGAAAACGAGCATCCTTACCGGCATATATTATCCATCAATTTCAAAAGACGGCAAAAAAATTGCCTTTTCATATCTCAATGATTACGGTTATGATATTTGTGTCGTAAAAAACGCATTGACCAAAATGTCAGATGCGCAAACACTTGAAGCAGCTACTGTATCCAATACTTATGAAAAAACTGAGCTGGAGACGGCGCGGGTGAGGAAGTACACCCCCAAATTTACCTTTGACTATTTTGTGGCGAGTGCTTCATACTATTCAATAATTGGATTTTCCGGGCTCGGCGAGATTGCCTTGAGTGATATTCTGGGTAATCATCGTATTCTAATTGCTTCGAATTTCTACGGCAGTCTTACGAGTTCTGATATCTTTCTGAGCTACTGGTATCTTAGGAAACGGAGCGATTTTGGTTTCACCTTGTTCCAGTACTTGAATTACTTTCGGGAGTATGATGACCTTTTTATTTGGCGCTATGTAGGCGGTGGTGGTGTTATTCAATATCCATTCAGTCGAGTCTTCCGTGCTGAATTAGGCGCTTATGCCTATAAGATCTACGAGACCAGATGGTATGATTTCTTTGTGCCACCGATATACAGCTCAGATACTTATCGTGATTCCAGTTATAATATGTTCTATCCAAACCTTGCTTTTGTCTTCGATAATATAAGATGGGGAAGAATCGGTCCGCACAGTGGGCGCCGCGTAAGACTTGAGGGATATGCGACACTGTTTAGCGATTTCGACACAAGAAGTGTGATCTTTGACTACCGAAGGTATTTCGGTCTTTCACCTCGAGCAAGTTTTGCCACCCGTTTAGTCCTTGCCTCCAGCTTTGGTCCAGATCCTGATCGCTGGTCAATAGGTGGTCAGTATTCTTTGCGTGGCTATGATTCCTATGCATTTGCTGGGTCAAAACTGGGTTTTCTCAACCTCGAGTACCGTTTTCCATTTATTGACCGACTCAAAATTTCGTTTCCTTTGCCCATTGAATTCAGGGATATTCGTGGTGTTTTGTACGCTGATTTTGGCGGCATTTACTCAGATTCCTTTAAAGTCTACAGCACATATAATGGTTTTCACCTTGAAGACCTTAAGATGGGTTTTGGCGCGGGTTTACGGATAACGTTTATGTATATGATATTGAAATTTGATATTGGTCGGGCATATAATTTTCAGAACTTTACCGACGATTGGAAGTTTTACCTAACCATTGGACCAGAATGGTAATGGATAAGTAAGAAGTCCCGCCCTTTCACTGAAAGTGCGGGATAAGAAGATATCCGTGATAAAACTGCCGCGAGATTCTTCGTTGAGTTACACCAGTAGGTTATCGAAGAAAAATCCATGAACATTCTTGATTTACACGGGGATTTTGCTATAATTAAAAGATGATAGTGTTACTCCTCATAATGCAATCTTGGTCCGCATATGTTGATTCATCGCTTGTTTATATCGGATTGACCAGACAAGACATTACATTCAGGGATGACTATACAATACGTGATGAGTATCGCTTTGCAATAGTTGACGAGTTGCTTGTCAATCCACTTGGCACAATAGATTTCCTGATTGATATGGATACGCTCTTTTGGACATCCTCTGAAGAGAAAATATTGAAGGAACTGGTTGGGTTGTATGATTTCAAAGTCAGTTACCGGCAAACTGATTTTGAAACCGCCCTAAAAAAATGCTACGGTTTAATCAATAACGCATTTGAAAAAACACCGGTTGAACTCAGCGGGGTTTTTGAGGAGCTAAGCGTATTTTCTCCTGAACTGACAAGCTCAATTGAACAAGAAAGAGAGGACACCGAACAGAATGATTCGTTGGTGAATTATCTAAAGGAGTACGCCGGAAAAGTTGATTATGAGAAACTCTTTACTGCTCAAGCATATCTTCTTTGTGCGGCGTTAAGTTATCAGAAGTGGGTTGAAGGATTCGATAGACAACACCAGAGTATTGAAGGTGTTGAAGGAAATGTGGTTTTTTATAAACGATATGAATTCGGCGAGATCGTTGTGGCAGATACTGGAAAGAACGTATACTCGAGAGATTTTGCTGTGATAATTGATCTTGGTGGTGATGATATCTACAGTTTCGGTGCGCCGACAGATAAGGTGCATCTAATCATAGACCGCGCCGGTAATGATCGATATGAGGGCGATGATTACGTTATTGCGTGCGGTCATTTTGGTGTCTCGATTTTGATCGATGAGCAGGGCAATGATATATATCGAGCAAAGAGTTTTTCACTTGGTTGCGGCGTTTTTGGCGTCGGGTTATTGATTGATAAAATGGGTAATGACACCTATTATGGCGATACCTTTACCCAGGGTGCAGGAGGTTTTGGCATCGGTGTGCTGAGGGACGAAGATGGCAATGACCTGTATCAAGGCGCCCTTTATGCACAGGGTTTTGCTTCAACATATGGCATTGGTATCCTTGCTGATCAAACCGGTAATGACCGATACATAATGCTTGAGAAATATACGGATGAAATACGGTATCTTGATCACTACTTGTCTTTATCCCAGGGTTTTTCAATCGGTTTTAGACCTGACCTGTCAGCTGGTATTGGAATGATTCTTGAAGGCAGGGGCAATGACTACTACATTGCAGACATATTTGCCCAGGGGGCGAGCTACTGGTATGGTATCGGTGCGGTTGTTGATGATGCAGGAAATGATTCATATATCGCCTACCAGTATGCGCAAGGTTCAGGTGTACACATTGCGCTCGGTGCTTTGATTGATATATCTGGAGATGACAACTATCTAGCCAAAGGCGTATCACAGGGATGTGGACACGATCTCGCATTAGGTATATTATACGATATAAAAGGAGATGATTCTTATGTGGCTTTTGATCTGAGTCAGGGAGCAGGCAATGCCAACGGTGTGGGTTTGCTCATTGATGAATCAGGTGATGACGCTTACTCAGTAAAGCGCGCGCATAATACTCAGGGTTATGGGAATTTCCGCAGAGAATACGGGAGCACCGGTGTACTTGTGGACATCAAGGGAAAAGACGCTTACTATTCTGGTAAGGATGCAAGCCTCTGGAAAAAAGGTGAATATGGTATTGGTATTGATTGGGAATGACCCAGGATATCAGGGGATCAGGTGTAATCTAAGGATATGATATTACTTTTATTTATGCTAAGTCAGGATATTAATTTTGAGGATTTATATGGTATAGCTACAACCTCACTTGTGCAGTTCCAGGCAGAACAAGAATCAGCCTTTGCACTGCTTGTGGAATTGGGTAAAGATTCCTTAGATGCTGATACAACGATCGCGTTTTTCGTATCCAAGTTCGATACTAAGGGAGCGAGAGAACGCCACCGGCTTAAGGACATTTTCAAGAAAATTGGCGAGTCCGCAATTGACGGTATTGTCAGCAATCTCGCTTACCGGGGCAGTGATGAGGAGTCGCGTAGTCTCAAGCAGTCAGTATGGGTCTTGGGCGAGATCGGCACTGATAAGATTGTTGAACCGGTGTCACAATTCATCAATGATGAGGAGTGGCAGATAAGGTCAGGTGCTTTCACCGCGTTAGGAAAAGCGAAATCCAGAAAAGCCCTACTGTTTATTGTTCAAGGACTCAATGATTCAATTCAGGTGGTTAGGAAATCTGCCTATTATGCGCTGAGCCAAATAGCCACGATCGAGGAACTCGATTATTTAATCGAGGGACTTGATGACAGCTATTATGCTGTCAGGTATGCGGCAGTTCAAGGCCTGGTAAATATCGGGCAGGTAGCGAGCAAACCCCTAATTGGACTGATTGGCAAAAATACCTTGAAAGATTACTATATCCTGAAAATTCTATGCCAGCTTGACATGACTGAAGAACAACTGTTCAGTTTTGTGGAACAAGTGGGTCCAGAAACCCGACTTCTGGTTTACGAAATCTGGCAAGACAAAAAATCCCTGACCAGATTTTTGGAAATTGAAAACAATGTTTTTTTATTGAATTTTCTCCTTGAAAAAACGACTGAAGCGCCATAAATGTGGAAAACAAGCTTCGCTCGACTCAGCCAAATCCCAAACCCCAAGCGCCAAATTCTAAACAATATCGAATATCAAAATCCAAATGACCAAGACGTCCCTTTTTTAATTCTCAGTCCAATCTCTTTTGCCTGTCTGCCGTCCGTCTTGACAAAACTACAAATATATATAGAATTTTAATATATGGCAGAGTGGATTAAAGCAAAGAGGATGAGCGCATTCACCTCAATACCATACGGAGGCAATCCTGCGTGGATTGTATTGTCGTCAAGCGGCATGGCTGATGAGACCATGCGCAAGATAGCCAAAGATCTTAACCCCTTGACAGATACCGGTTTTGTCTTACCTGAACAAACCAAAGAAGCTGATATCTATCTCCGTTTCTTTACAGGTAGTGGCGAGGTTAATTTCTCTGGTCATACAACTATCGCAACGTACTTTGCTCTCAGTGGCGAAAATATACTGTCCATAAAAGAACCTAAAACAACGATTCGGCAAAGAACCAAAGCCGGTATTCAACAAGTGGACTTGAGGGTGAAAGGTGATAGAATCATCCGGGCTACCGTGCTTTTGACCAAACCAAATTACATGGAACCAGTGGTCAACCCAGTCGCCGTTGCTAAGTTCTTGGGCCTTGCGCCTGATGATCTTACGTCTGTCGGGCTACCTTTTGATATTATTTCGGTGGGTTTTTATGATCTAATCGTACCCGTGAAATCATTAAACGATATGCAAAAACTGAATCCGAATTTTTCAGTAATGGACAGTGTATGTACTCGTCTTGGTATACATGGCGTAATTGTCTTCTGCCGAGAAACCTTTGATGCTAGCGATGATGCCTTTATGCGCCATTTTGCTCCTTCATTAGGTATCAATGAAGACCCTATTTCTGGTGCATCAGCCGGCAGCCTTGCTTGTTACATGATTCGCCAGAAGATAGTCACGCCGACCAATTTTACGCGAATTATTATAGAGCAGGGCTATTTACAAGGGAGAAAAGGTAGGGTTTATGCCCATGTTGAAACTACGCGAGACCAGATATTGAGAGTAAAAGTGGGTGGTAACGCAGTTCTTACCTTTACTGGCTATATCCTGGCGCCTTAGCATTCTAACACCAAATATATAAAAAAATAGTAATAGTTTAGTTTTTCCTAAATCGTTCTTCAATAAACAAAGAACAAACAGACATGCGGAGTAGCAGAACTTGTTCTGTGCTGTTTTGATGCGAGACAAGTCTCGCTACTCCAATTTTTAGGAAAAACTCACCTATTACAAAGAATAAAACACGAACTATTTGATGCGGCGTTATTTTCTATTTTTCTTATTTTTTTGAGCTAATAGTTTTAAGAATATTTTTACGATTGCTGGATCAAACTGACTGCCTGAAGCACGCTTCAACTCCTCGATTGCTGCTTTTTTAGTCAGTGCCTTTCGATAAGGTCGTTCCGAGGTCATGGCATCAAAAGCATCAGCTACTGCAATGATCCTTCCGATAAGTGGGATGTCTCCTTTGGCTAGACCCTCAGGATACCCAGACCCATCATAGTATTCATGGTGGGTTTTGATCCCCTTAAGTGCTTCAATGAGTTCATTAAAACCAGCGAGCATGTAATAACCCCTCATTACATGCATTGTAATTTCGTTCCTTTCATCGCTGGTCAGTGTTTCTGGTTTAAGTAATATGTTCTCGTCAATTCCGATCTTCCCAAAGTCGTGCAAGAGTGCGGCGACTTCCAAAACAACCTTTTCATTTTCAGAAAAACCAAGGTCATCAGCAATGCTCAAGCAATAGTCAGTTACCCTAATGCTGTGGCCATCACGGTAGGGGATTTTACGATCCATTTCCCCGCCGATATCTCTTAAATCTTTTAGCGCTTGTTTTGGGTTTTCATGCAGGGTTCGGGCAACAATACTCAAACAGCGGATGATTTCATCGAGGTTGATTTTCTGACTCTGCTGTTTTTTCATACTTAAGTATAGTTGTTTCTGAGCTGGTGTCAAGGAGTGACTTTAGCTGGCTTTTGTAGAAAGCTTGACTGATTGAGGAAAATGATTATACTAAAGCCCATGTTAAAAGGGTTTGTTGGCGGTGTCCATCTTTCAGAAAACAAACTTACTGAAAACCTCGCTATTGAAGTCATGCCAGCGCCGAAGCGGGCATACATACCATTTGCTCAGCATACTGGCAAGCCAGCTAAACCCCTTGTACAAAAGGGTGACCTTGTGAAAATCGGTACGAAAATTGGCGAAAGTGAAGGTTTCATTTCTGCCTCAATCCATGCCAGTATTTCAGGTAAAGTATTGGATATTAAACAACATGCGCATCCTGTTTTAGGTTCATCCCAATGCTGCATCATTGAATCAGACGAAACAGAAGACTGGGCTTCAGGTGTTAAAGAAAAACATGACCATGAAAATCTTTCAAAAGAAGAGCTCCTCAATATTATTAAAGATGCTGGTATCGTAGGTCTGGGTGGTGCAGCATTTCCGACGCACGTAAAACTGTCACCACCTCCAGACAAGCCAATCGATTATTTACTTATCAATGGTTGTGAATGTGAACCAAGGCTAACTGCTGACCATAGGCTGATGCTTGAGTACCCAGTTGGCGTTATTGAAGGTGCCAAGTTGTTTCAAAAAATTCTCAATGCTGAACATTTAATATTCTGTGTCGAAGACAATAAAAAAGATGCCGCCAAGATTTTTGCCCGTGAAAATGAAGAAGTTAGGGTATTAAACACAAAGTATCCCCAGGGTGCTGAAAAACAGCTAATAAAGGCGGTGCTCAATCGTACTGTACCCAGAGGAGGATTGCCTATGGCTGTGGGTTGTGTGGTGCAGAATGTGGGTACGTGTTATGCTACATTTCAGGCAGTAAAGTTCAGGAAACCACTGATCGATCGGATCGTAACTGTAACGGGTAATGGGGTTAAGGAATCCAAGAATTTGCTCGTTAGAATCGGGACGCCGGTAATCGAGGTGATTAATTTCTGCGGTGGTTTTGTCGATCAACCCAAGGAAATTATTTTTGGCGGGCCAATGATGGGGATTTCCCAATATGCTGAGGATGTACCGGTAATAAAGGGCACCTCAGGTATCTTAGTTACTAAAGAGACCAGTATTTATGAAGAGGGACCATGCGTACGCTGTGCTAGTTGCGTTGATGTATGCCCCATGGGATTGATGCCGACCGAAATCTACAAACTGGTAAAGAATAAAAAATTCCTGAAATCAAAGGAGTATGGTGTGCTTGATTGTATTGAATGTGGCTGTTGTGCTTATGCTTGTCCTTCGAAGATACCGCTTGTGCACTATCTGAAATATGGAAAGAGTGAAGTCTGGAGATTATCAGAGAAATGAAAGATTTGTTGATTGTTTCCGCGTCACCCCATATCAGAGGTAGACTCGATATTTCGCTGGCAATGAAGGCGGTGATTCTTGCCCTTTTGCCGGCTTTTATGTTCAGCGTCTATGTATTTGGCTGGCGCGCTTTGCTCATAACAGTCATGAGTATTGTTTCCTGTATGATTAGTGAAGCAGTTATGCAAAGGATGTTGGGAAAGAAGATTACCTTAGATGATGGCAGTGCAGCGCTCACTGGCATATTGCTAGCCTTTAATCTTCCCCCTGGCGTACCGCTTTGGCTGCCAGTTGTCGGTAGCGTTTTTGCAATTGTTTTTGTCAAGCAGCTTTTCGGTGGTCTGGGTTACAATTTCATCAATCCAGCACTTGCTGGACGGGCGTTCTTAATGACTTCGTGGCCGTCTTTTATGACCAAGGCGTGGTTGGTGCCTACGGGCAGTACCTTATCAGGTATGGATAGTATCACGAGCGCTACGCCTTTAACCCTGCTTAAAAACCCGGCAAATTTCGGTCCGCCAGAAGCCATTATTCAACGACTCAATGAAATGTCAACGATAAAGAACCTTTTTATTGGCAAAGTTGGCGGGTGCCTGGGTGAAACATCAGCACTTCTTCTACTCATTGGCGGTTTGTTTTTGATTATCGTCGGTATTGTGGATTATCGTATTGTTACGGGATATTTGGTAAGTTTTGGTGTGCTTGCTCTTATCCTGCCCACCAAAGCGAACTTACCATTCCATCTTTTCTCAGGTGGTCTATTTCTTGGTGCTTTTTTCATGGCAACTGATTGGGTAACTTCACCGATAACCAAGAAGGGACGGTGGATTTTCGGCATTGGCTGCGGAGTCCTCACCGCAGTCATACGGATATGGGGAGGTTATCCCGAGGGTGTTTCTTATTCAATCCTTCTCATGAATGTGTTCACACCGGTAATTGACCGTTTTACAAAAGAGAGGATTTTTGGTGAACAGAAAAAGAAAGGGGTGAAGTCATGACCAGCACCAGATCCATGGTGGTAATGCTCTTTATTGTTGCGCTTGTTTGTTCAGTTATTTTATCCTTTGTATACTCGTATACTGCACCGCGTATTAAAGAAACCCAAAAAGCATTGACCATAGCTGGTTTAAAAGAAGTAATAATCGCTGAAGTATTTACTCCAGTAGTACCAGATACCGTGTGGGAGGCTATTGACTCCACGCAAAATGTTGTGGGTATTGTTTTTCGTGTTTTTCCACAGGGTTATGGTGGTCCCATCCCGATCATGGTGGGTCTTGATCTGGAAGGAAAAATCACCGGCATCAGGATTGCCAGTGCCGCTGAAGGGCTTAAGGAGACACCGGGCTTAGGCGTCAAGATTATTGAGCCTGATTTTCGAGAGCAGTTTATTGGCAAAACCCTTGATAATGTTCGTCTAATAAGGGATGGTGGCGAAATTGACGCGATAACTGCCGCAACAATCTCATCGCGCGCCGTATGCAATGGGATAAAACAGGGTATTGAAAAATTCGCCAGTTACTTATATCCACCACTTGACAAGCGTTGTGTGTTCCCTGATGCCCAGGATTTTATTGAAGTTATAACAGATACGCTCTGGTATGCACTTGGGGAAAGCGATACTATCGGTATTGTTTTTATCGCAACAACCCAGGGATATGCAGACCAGATTGAATTTATTGTTGGCGTAACCATGCAAGGACAAATAACTGGTGTTGAAATACTCTATTCAAACGAGACCCCGGGTATTGGTGATGTTATAAGGGGTAAGGAATTTCTAAATTATTTCAAAGAGAAAATACCTGATGCGATAACCGGCGCAACGGTTTCTTCTAAGGCATTAATCGATGGCGTAAAAGAAAAAGTCGAAATCTATAAGGATCATCTAAAATGAAGAAGTCGCAAATTTTCACCCGCGGTTTAATCAAAGAAAATGTTGTTCTCGTTCTGATGATCGGTTTATGTCCTGCACTGGCAGTATCTGGCACGGTGCGTGATGCTTTTGGTATGGGTCTTGCTGCTACTTTCGTACTCTTTTTTTCTAATATAATAATTTCGATAATGAGAAAGAGGATACCGAATGAGGTAAGAATACCTATCTTTATTTTGATTATATCCACTTTTGTAACGATCATTGATTATTTTATGCAGGCGTTTCAACCAGGCCTGTATCGTGCCCTGGGTGTCTTTGTGCCGCTCATTGTAGTTAACTGCATGATCTTGGGTAGGGCTGAGGCTTATGCTTCAAAAAATTCAGTAATTAATTCGGCACTCGATGGTCTTGGGGTCGGTTTGGGGTTTACCCTTGCTTTGACAGTCATGGGTGCGATAAGGGAAATTCTTGGTAACGGTACTTTTTTGGGTATGGCAATACTTGGCGAAGGATTTAAGAATGCGCCGGTTATCTTCATGATACTTCCCCCGGGAGCGTTTCTTGTTATTGGTGTCATGAAGGCATTGATAAACAGATATTCTAAATAGGAGACAAGAATGAAAGATCCTGCATTAATCTTCCTGGCTGCTTTTCTTGTAAACAATATCGTATTAATGCGTTTTCTCGGTCTATGTCCATTCTTTGGTGTTTCTAATGCAGTTGAGACTGCCACTGGTATGGGTATGGCAGTTATTTTTGTTATGACCCTTGCTTCTTGGATTACGTGGATTGTTTACCACGGAATTCTCTTGCCGTTTGATCTTGTCTTTTTGCGAACCGCAGTATTTATTCTGACAATCGCTTCACTCGTCCAACTCGTTGAGATGTTCTTGAAAAAATCTTACCGAACCTTGTATAATGCTCTGGGTATCTATTTACCCTTGATCACGACCAACTGCGCAATCCTCGGTGTTACTTTCTTGACTATCGACAACAAGTTTAATTTTTTAAACAGCACGATTTTTTCCATTGGTACTGGTCTTGGATTTATGGTCGTCATGATTACCTTTGCTGCAATCAAGGAGCGGCTTGACCTCGCGCCGATAAACCCGTCAATAAAAGGTTACCCAATCTCTTTTATTGCTGCAGGTCTAATGGCGCTTGCCTTTTTGGGCTTTTCCGGACTCTTCGGCCTTACCTGAAAAGAATTATAATCATTAAGTAATCAGATGTAGTCGCCTGATTTATCCCGTTAGATACAAACTAGTTTTGGTAGTGCGGAAATTGCGACAAAAGCAGTTATCTAACGGGGTGAATCGGGCGTGAAAGCATTTCATTGACACGAAGCCGATAATATGCTACAATGAAAAAGTAAGAACAGATTATTTCATAAAACAAGGAGGTTTTATGTTCGCAAGAAAGATTTTCGTTTGTTCAGTACTTTTCATAGCAACTCTTTTTGCCGGGGTTATTACTGCAAGAATTACTGCAAACTCTTTGGAGTTTGATGGAAATACGCCGATTATCCAGGGTTTTAACAAGCTGCAAATACCTGGTACCCCGATCCTGCCGGCAAAGAGCATTGTACTTGCATTACCAGCTGGTGCCCGGGTTTTCTCAGTTGATGTGGACTATGAATTGCCTGAACAGTTGGGCAGTTTCGAATTGTCTATTTCTTCACCGGCTTTGCCGCTCTGCTCTGATGAAAAAATCGTAAAAGAGGCATTAACAAGATATCAAGGGAATAAAGCTTTCCTTCAGACTTTGGAAAGTCCTTTTCCTGCCAAACCAGTTTACGTTTCAAAAATCAGTCATTTCCGAAATATACCGTTTATTAGAATAACGTATTTCCCACTTTTTTACACCCAGGGTAATCTCAGCTTCTACTCATCTGCTGATGTCACGATTCACTATACACAAGAACCTGCCGACAATAGAATTGCAGATTGGGTTGATAAAGACGCTGAAATTTTCGCTAACTGGGATGAGATACAGGATTTTTACGAGGTTGGTTCACGGCAGGATTCTTTTAACTATATTATTATTAGCAAAGATAATCTTTTCAGCGCGTTTGATAGTCTGGTCGATTGGAAGAATAGCATTGGCTTCACCACGAAATTAGTGAGTTATGATTCGATTATTGATCAGTATCCAGGTTCCCAAGCAGCTGATAAGGTCAGGAATTTTCTCATCGACAAATACAACACATGGGGTATTCATTATCTTTTACTCGCTGGAAATGTTGATATGATCCCGATGAAGCTATGTTTTCCTGATCCTGGGCATAATTACGATACGCCAACTGACTATTACTTTGCCGAACTCACTGATGATTGGGATGCAGATGGCGACGGGTATTATGGTGAATACGAAGAAGACAGTATTGGATTTGTGCCTGAAATCATGGTCGGCAGATTTCCATTTAATGATTTTAGCACCTTGAGTTCTATCGCGCTAAAAACAGTGATTTTTGAAAGGGATACTGGAGCATGGAAGAACCGCGCTTTACTCCTCGCTGCTTTTAATAATTTTGCAAATGAAAATGGTTCTGGTTGGCCAGATTGTGACGGCGCGGCACTCATGGAATGCATGAAAGACAGTCTGCTTGCCGGTTGGAACTATACGCGGTTATACGAGGAAGCAGGTTTATGCCCATCGAGCTATCCTCATGAACAGGCGCTAACCCAGAGCAATGTTGTTGCTGAATGGTCAACCGGGAATTATGCACTAACAAATTGGTCAGGGCATGGTAATCCAACTGGTGCCTATCGAAAATACTGGGCTTGGGATGATGGTGATTCCATCCCAGAGGATTCTGAGATGGCTTGGGAGACGTTTATCGATATTTATGATCCCCCAGCACTTGATAATAACCATCCATCGATTGTTTTTGCAGCATCTTGTAGTAATGCTGGGACCACGGAGAATCTGGCGCGTGCACTTATCGCTCATGGTGCTTCGGGGATTGTTGCTGCGACGACCCTTGGTTGGTATACACCAGGTTGGGAAGATCCTTCTACCGGCAACATAATGTCTCTTGATTATTACTTTTACTACTATCTGATCAGCGAGGGCAAAAAAGTTGGCGATGCCTTGTTTGACGCCAAGATGTTTTATTTCAATTATCTTTACTTTCCTGATCCTTGGGGAGGTGATCCAGAGTGGACACCCCAGCAAAACATGCTGGACTACACGCTCTTTGGTGATCCATCATTGATGCGGGAAGGCGTAGGTATTGAAGAAAAGACAGTTCACACTATGGTGGCACCGGCCATTTACTTTTATCCTAATCCTGTACGGTCACAAGGTTACATTGATTTTATATTGCCGTTTAATAGTGACGTATCGATATCCCTGTATAATATTGCTGGGCAAAGAGAAAGCACGGTGTACAAAGGTAATAACAAGGCGGGTCACCATATTGTAGGTTTTACTTCTAAGAACCTATCAAGTGGTGTCTACTTTTTAAGGATGGAATTTGCCGGCTTCAACGACGATTTAGTAAAGGAGCAAAAAATCATTATTGTCCAGTGAGCGAGGAGTTAATAGTATAGATATTTTTGAGGTAATGAAAAGGCGAAGGAGTGTGCGCAAGTTCGCGCCTCGAAAAATTGAGCGCGAAAAGATACTCCAGATTTTAAAGGCAGCGCAGATTGCGCCGTCTTCGAGTAATCGCCAAGCATGGCATTTCGTGGTCATTGATGACAACTCGATTATCGAGAAGATACCCAGGCAGGTCGCAATGGGGGATAAGCTTATAATCAAATGGCTAAAAGACGCTCCATGGGTCATTGCCGGGTGCTATACCAAGGCAATGACCCATTATATCGCACAACTCTTTGGTCACGAGAATCATCTTGTTGATATCTCTATTGCCATGACTCATATTTGCCTGGCTGCTACGGCACTTGGCATTGGCACCTGTTTTGTTGGGTGGTTTCATCACAAGAAGTTGAAGAAGTTACTCGGTATACCCAATCGGTATAATATCGCCGTGCTCCTGGCATTGGGTTATCCAGCTGATGAGTCGACTGGACAGGGGATAGGAGGTATTGCGCCGAGACCACGCAAAGCTTTAAAGGAGATTGTTTCGTATAATAAATTTGGGGAAAAGCTTTGAGGGATTGGCCCTCACCCTTTTTGTGAATGACAGATAACCCCCTCACCTTATTCCTCTCCCCCAAGGGGAGAGGAAAAGAGAAAGAAAAGGATTTTTTGGACGACTACATTGTGTTCAATGAATTGAACAACTATATATTTTGAGAATTCTCTATAGTAGTCTGTTTTTATCTGTGTAATCTATCTGTTTATCGCCGTAATCGAAGAATTGTATTGATACTACTGTATCAATACAATTCTAAATATTTATCGTGCTCCCATTTTGACACTTGGATTGAATACTCATCCCATTCTTTCATTTTTATTTCATAATAACGCTGGAATAAAATATCACCAAGTGCACTTTTAGCCATTTTACTCCGATGAAAATACGCCAATGCTTCCCACAAAGAACGAGGAAGGAGGTCAATCCCTTTAGTTTTGAGTACATCGAACTTGATTTTGTAGACATTTTCTTCAATGGGTTTTGGCGGTTTCAGATTACGCTGCATGCCGTCAATCCCAGCTCTGAGTACCGAGGCAAGTAGCAAATAGGGGTTTGCTGATGGGTCACAGCAGCGAAGCTCAATTCGTGTGCTGTCGTAGTTTTTCCGGCTTATACGGGGTACCCGTATTAAAGCCGAGCGGTTCATTCTACCCCAACAAATATACACGGGAGCCTCAAAGCCAGAAACAAGTCTTTTGTATGAATTCACAAGCGGCGATGTGAGAGCGCATATTTCTTTGATATGCTTGAGCACACCGGTAAGGTAATTGTAAGCGAGCTTGCTCAGACCATAGCTATCTTTTGGATTGCTAAACAAATTTCTCTTTCCTTTAAAAATACTCTGGTGTATGTGCATACCGTTTCCTGCAGCGCCGAATATTGGTTTTGGCATGAATGTCGCATGCAAATAATATTCCTCAGCCACTTTCTTGATTATCATGCGTGCGGTCAGGATATTATCTGCCAGTTTAAGGGCATCAGTGTAAGGAAGATCAATCTCGTGTTGACCCCGACCAACTTCATGATGTCCAGCTTCAAATCCAATGCCAAAATCCTGGAGCCGTTCGCACATCTTTTTTCTTATGCGCAAAGCAAGATCACCGCCCAGGTCAAAGTAACCAACCCGGTCATGGGGCAGGGGGAGAACTTCATTATCATCACGCCGGAAAAGGTAGAATTCGAGTTCGGCGCCGATATAGTAATCCATACCTCGTCGTTTTAACAGTTTAAGGTTATTTTTTAAAACACCACGGGGATCAACCAATGCAGGTTTGTGGTCAGGTGCATAGACGTCGCAAATGAGCCGCGCGGTACGTTCCTCTTTCCATGGAATGACCGCAAAAGTTGCCGGGTCTGGTTTGAGGTACATGTCGCTTTCAAAAATTCTGCCAAATCCTTCAACGGATGAACCATCAAACCAGATACCTCCTTTTAGTGCCTTATGTAATTCCCGAACCGGGATTGTGACATTCTTCACTGAACCTAAAATATCGGAAAACCAAAGGTCGATGAATTGAATCTTATTTTTGCGTATGGTTTTGAAGATCTGATCTATTGTCATCGACTATCTCCGCTTTTTCCGTCTTGGCTTAGTCTTTTTCTTAATTGTCTTTTTCGTCTTCTTTTTCGTTGTTTTCTTGCCGATGTATGCGCAGATTGATTTCGCCTGGGTAAAGAGAAGGAGATAGTCTGGACCACCGGCTTTTGAATCAGTACCCGACATGTTAAAGCCGCCAAAGGGCTGAATGCCAACGAGTGCGCCGGTACATTTCCGGTTGAAGTAGAGGTTACCGACAAAAACTTCTCTTTTGGCTTTTTCTATTTTCTTTTTGTTTTTAGTATATACTGCTCCAGTAAGCCCGTATTCAGAGTCGTTTGCCAGTTCTATTGCATGATCGAAATTTCGTGCTCGTGTAACCGCCAGCGCTGGTCCAAAGATCTCTTCCTGAAAAATCCTGTGGTGCGCTTCAATATCAACAATCACAGTTGGTTGAATAAACCAACCATCGCCTGGAGCTGGTTCACCTCCACAGACGACATTACCCTCTGATTTTCCAATCTTAATGTATTCCAGGATTGAATTATAAGCTGTTTCATTTATTACGGGTCCAAGATAATTCCCATAGTCTTTCACCGAACCTATCTTTATTGCCTCAACTGTTGGGATGAATTTTCTTATGAATTCATCGTAGATTTTGTCGTCAAGGATCAATCGCGAACAGGCAGAACATTTTTGACCTTGAAAACCAAAAGCAGAAGCTCTAACACCAGCAACAGCGCTATCAATATCTGCTTCTGAATCGACAATAATTAGATCCTTACCACCCATTTCAGCAATAACACGTTTTATCCATATCTGACCTGGCTGTGCTTTTCCTGCCTGTTCCACAATGCGCAAGCCAACTGTTTTTGAACCAGTAAAGGCAATGAACCTTGTTTTTGGATGTCGAACAAGGTAATCTCCTGCAATAGCACCCGGACCAGTTAAGAAATTGACTACCCCTACAGGGACTTTTGCTTGTTCAACGATCTCCATAAACTTGGCTGCAATGCAAGGTGAGTCACTTGAAGGTTTTAGAATTACAGTATTGCCGCTGACAAACGCAGCTGTTGTCATGCCACATAGAATAGCGAGTGGGAAGTTCCAGGGTGGGATGATGACGCCAACACCAAGCGGAATATAGACCTGTTCATTAATTTCGCCTGGGTATTTATATAAATTAGGTCCTTTATTATATCTCAAAGCTTCGAAGCCGTAATAATCACAAAAATCGATTGCTTCGGCAACGTCAGCGTCTGCCTCAAGCCAGTTCTTGCCTTCTTCGAAAACCATCCAGGCGTCTAGTTCAAAACGTCGTTTTCGCATGATATTTGCCATTTTGAATAGATAATTTGCTCTAATTCTCGCGGGTGTATAGCGCCATGATTTAAAGGTCTCAAGGGCAACTTGCATGGCTTGTTCCGCTGTTTTTTCATCGGCTTTTTGAAAAGTTCCTATAATTTCGCCCTTTTTTGAAGGATTATACGAAAGGAATTTTTTGTCCAATTTGATCCTTTTGCCGCCAATGATTATTTTATATTCTCGACCCAATTGAGATTCAACTTGGGCAAGGGCTTTTTCCATTTTTTTTCTAATCGCGGGTTTAGTAAAATCATTATATTTTTCAGTTCTAAACATTTTCATCTAACCTCCTTCAGGTCTATTATAATCAGGAAAATCGCAAAGTCAAGAAAATTGAGAGGAATTTCAAAAAAGAATTTGGAATTCCTGATTACGATGATAACAGAAAGATTACGGCGATAATACAAATAGCAATATCGTTATATTCAATGCTTCAAGTAGATTTCTCCAGTCCTACCATTGACTTTGTTGGACAATTATATATAGTATTCAAGGAGGTCTCATGATTGCATTGCTATTTTTTCTAATAAATCTTGATGTTTTTTCCAAGATTGATTCTGTGGTTATTTACAGTGATCGTGTGATGGTCACAAGGTTCGCCAATGTGTACCTTGATAGATCTACTGATTTAGTATTTTCTGGTCTACCCGGTGCAATAGATGATGCATCAGTACGCGTAAAGGCAAAAGGGTTGAAGATCGGTGAAGTCCAGGTTAAGAAAGGGTATAAGGACGAGCCGCATCCAGATGTTGAAATGCTCAAGAAGAAAATCGAAACACTTGAGATCAAAAACCAGACCCTGGGTAATGAATTTGCTGTCTTAAAAGACAAGGAGAAATTCCTGCAGACAATCGTAGTTGGCGGTCCAGAAATTATTTCTAAGGAGATCATAACTGGCAAGGTATCTCCCCAGGCATGGCGCCAGGGTTTAAATTTTATGGTCGATGAATTATTGAGTGCTAAAATGAGAATGGCCGAGATCGAACGCGTGCGTAAAGAATTACAAGACGAGATTGACGTTTTCTCCCACGAGCTCAACGACATCAGGTCAATTGTGGAAAATCGAAAAACAATAATTTTTGATGGACATCCAGAGGGTACTACGAATTACCGAATACAACTCAGTTACATTCTTTATGGAGCGAGCTGGCGTACCTATTATGAGCTTAGAGCCCAGCCTTCAAAAAGTAATATTGGCTTTTCTTATTTTGGCAAGATCGCGCAGCGTACTGGTGAGGATTGGGAAAATACCAAGCTGGTGCTTTCTACAGCTCAGCCGGCGCTCGGCGGGACAGCTCCTGTACCTCAGCCGTGGTATATAGATTACTATCAGTATGCGCGGGCCAGTCGGGGTTTCTTGTCAGAAACAGAGATGCCCGAAGAAGCCCTTAAAATGGAACCATTGATTGCTGAGCCTTCTCCAGCACCACCAGTAGAAACCGGGGTTTCAATATGGTATCCTTTACCTGGTAGGTATACAATAAAGAGTGGCGATCCAGAAAAGAAGATAAAAATATACTCCGGTTCTTTTGAGGCGGATTTTGAGTATTTTATCATACCCCGGATAACCCAGCTTGCCTATTCAACGGGCAAGATGAAAAATACGAGTGACTACTTGTTTATCGCTGGTCAGGTAGGGACGTATGTGGGCGATGATTTTACCGGTAAAACGTATGTGCCAACGATTGCACCAGATGAGTCGACCACGGTTTCCTTCGGAGTCGATGACCGGGTTAAGATCAAGCGCGAACTGAAAAAATTAAAAGTTTCCAAAGGGGGTTTGTTCAGTGGCAAGACAAAGTATGAATTCACCTATGAGAATAGTATCAAAAACTTCCATAACAAAAAGATTCAGTGTACTATTGTAGATCAGGTTCCAATACCTCAGGATCCAGACATCAAGGTGAAAGACGTTAAAATAGAACCCGAACCATCTGAGCATGATAAAGATATTGGCATTTACTATTGGAAAGTCTCGCTCGAGCCAACAGAAGAGTACAAGATTACGATTTCCTTTACAGTCGAAGCACCAGGTGACAGTGAAATCCAGGGATTAATGCCGTAAGCTATGGTTTAATGGTATGCTAAAATTACCTATCTTGATTTGCATAACAATATGAATATTATATTTCTATGAAGAGAATATGTTTATCCCTTATTATTGTCTTTCTGCTTTCATGTACCGCAGTTCAAGAGCGGCTTGCCATAAAAGAATGTAAGTTCTCCCTCATTTCAGTAAAACCTTATGACTTCACTTTTAATAATCTCAAGCTTGACTTCGACATAAATTGCAACAATCCTAATAAAATCGATGCGGTTCTTGATAAACTGAAATATACTTTATATGCAAATGATAATAGGTTAATCTCTGGTACCACAGGTAAGGGAATAAAGATCTCAGCAAAAGGATCAAACAGCTTTGTTACCACGGTTACCCTTGAATATAGTAAACTTGGCGAAGCATTGATTTCTGCGATAAGACTTGGTAAGGTTGAATATCGAGTAAAAGCAACTGCCTATATCCAGACAATAATCGGTGAAATCAGTTATCCTGTAGAGATAACTCTGAATTAGGTAACCTGTTCCCATACCCCGCACCTTGTTCTGCATAGGTTTGTAGACAAACCACTAATTATTCTTGGGGTTCTACAGAATGTGCAACTAATGCCTATACATTGAGCGAAACAAGGTGCGGGGTACGGGGTGCACAATTTTTGTGCAAGACAGACGAAATTTGTGCCCTATTCATGCTATTTCAATGAAATTACATAACTTTTCTCTGGCACGCGTATTGCATAATCATAAGGTAGAGGTGAATGATGAAAAAGTTCAAAAGTATCTTCTATCTTCTAATTGCTGCATCAGTTCTGGTCTTGATTAGTTGTTGCTATGAAGGGTTTGATAATGAACCACCTGCAGTACCAAGAGGTTTACATTCAATTACTGGGGATGAAGAGATAATGCTGATTTGGTATGAGAATACTGAACCTGACCTTGCCGGGTATTGTATTTATCGCAGTCTTACACCGGGTGGCTATTATTATGAAATAGGTCAGACAAACCTCGATTACTTCTTGGATTTCGGTTTGTTCAACGGAGAAACTTATTATTATGCGATTACAGCATTTGATTGTAATGGCAATGAGAGTGATCTATCTTATGAAATTGTCTATGATACTCCACGGCCAGAAGGTTATAATGAACAGATCTTTGATTACAATGAATACCCTGATTACTCCGGTTGGGATTTCAGTATTTATTCAATTGTTGCTTATGACCACCCATTGTGTGATTTTTTCTACGGTTATGATGATATTAACGAAGTCCATTATCTTTATACCGGTCGATCTGATACCTGGATTCAGGATTTTGGCTACACGGAGTCGCTTGACGAGATAACTTATGCGCCTCAATATGGTTGGTCGACAACCGGTGTTGTTGAAGCGATCCTTGGTCACACCTATATATTCTGGATATGGGATAACCACTTTGCTAAGATACGTCTTACTGCGATAGGTCCAGACTACGTGATCTTTGACTGGGCGTATCAAATTGACCCGGGTAACCCGGAATTGGTGATAGGACCATAAAATGGGACCAATAACACAGTACACAATGAATACAACGGTAAGGAGATATATCCTTGCCCAGAGCCTCAAGCGTATTGTGAGAGAGTTGAGAAAAAAAATGCTTGTCTTTAATTCAAACGAACTGGTCCCTAAAATACTGGCAGTCGGCAGGAGCCGGGGTACACCTGACTTCGAACAAACGGTTAAGGAGCTTTTGGCTGTCTTAGCTAAGAAAATTCCCTCTGCTGAATACTGCCAGGAGTTTGAGAAATATATATAAAAAGGAGGCAATAATGAAACGCCTATTATTATTGGCTTTAGCCGCGGTGCCACTATTTGCAACCAGTGTCACTTTTGTTTACAATGATTATGATTATTATGAGGGTGACTATTGGTACGACGAATACTGGGAAGATAATTACTGCTATGACGGCTATTGGGTTTATTATCCACATGGATACTATTGCGTGCATTATGTTTGGTGGTATCCATGGTGGTGGGATTGGTATTGGTATCGATGTCACTGGCACCATCACTTCCATTGGGATTTCTTTTATAGTGGTTTCTATGTGGTATGGTATGATGGTGGTCACTGGTGGTTCAGACCGCGTTATGGCCGCTGGGTGCGTTATAAGGTTCCTTATACATACTATGAATTGCGCTACCGGGCAAAACAGCACGGTATCAACTTACCTCCAAAGCCACCGCGTGAACTCAATATACCGTACAAAGAAAGTGCAGTCCGTGAACTCATAAAGCAAAAGGATCCAGAGGGTTTTTCACGCATTGAGAAAGAGCGCCAGAACGGGAATCTTGAGAAAATGAGGAAAGAATATGTTACACAAACCGAGAAAAAGATTGCCGTAAAGAATCAAGAATACAAGAAGTACAACCAGGAAAAGAAGACTCAAGTGAAATCCGATGCAAGCAAGCAAAACAATTCTTACCCTACTAATAAACGTGTTGATAAGACTCCGGTAAAGACATCAAATACAAAATATACTGATGATAAATATTACAATGATCAGAAATCAGAGCCGAAGATAATAAAGAGAGAAAAGAGCGAATCGAAATCCAGCAAAACAACACCTCAGCAATATTATAATGACGAGGAAAAGAAGACAACCAAGAAACAGACCAGTAATACCGAACGACAAAGTCAAGATTACAATGAGAAAAGAGAGCCGAGTCCACAAAAGAGTAATTATAAACAGACTTCACCTGTAAAGAAGAGCAGTTCTTCGAATGAGAAAAAGAGCACAGACAATTACAAGTCAGGTACTGCTAAAGAGAAGAGGTAAACATGTTGCTTGCGATAATCTTATCACTATTTACTGTAGGCAATGCGCTTGATATCGACATCTGGGTTGACAAAGAAGATGGCATTTACTACCCTAATGAGAAGCTCACTGTCTACTTCCAGGTTGACCGCGAGTGTTATCTCGCTGTTTATGATATCGAGACTGGGGGAGGAGCAAGTATGCTCTTCCCCCTGGATGGGCATGACGGATGGGTTGAAGCCGGTCGAACATACCAACTACCTTCAGAGGATGCTGATTATGATTATATCGTTGGGGGATCTGAGGGTATTGAGACGATTATCGCGGTCGGATCGATCGATCGTCTGTCTAACTTGGAAGATGAGCGCATGGGTGTGATCCGTAAAAGTATTGAAATATACATTGAGGAACCTGAACCAGCTTTGCTCAGGATCATCTCGACGCCAAAGTCTTGTCAAATTTATATTACCGAAATAGCATCTGGTGATGAAGTGAGTATCGGTAAGACTCCGCGTACAATTGCCTTGAAACCCGGCGAGTATCTCATCGAGATCAAAAAATTCGGTTTTAAAACCCTGGAAAGAAGAATCTGGCTTGAACCAGGCGACCGCAGAAGGGTTTTTGTTAAATTGAGATAATCTTGACATGAACGGCAAAATGTTTATAATATTAAGGAGACAAAAATGAAGCGCTTTATTGTTCTGATATTTTTTGCCAGCTTGCTCTTCGGTGTTAAACCAGTACCGCGTAATAACGGTGAAAAAGATCAAAAAACGAAGACTGAAAAGGTTATAAAAAGCAGTAATAAAACAGATAAAAAAGACACCAAGCAAAAAGATAAAGATGGTTTTATAGATGCTGATGCTAATGGTGTTAATGACCAGCGCGAGAGTGATTTGCAGAAAATAAAGCAATTACATTCAAAGCACAAGAATTTGCTTAAGAAGAAAAATGCGGAAGTAAAAACATCCAAAAAGAAATCATCAAACAAATTGAAGAATAAATAAGTGGTGTAATCTGCTCAATAGATGCTAAACGCAGTTTGCAGCATTTAGAAAGGTAAGCCAAACCATTTCAGCATTATCTTAGGTGATAACAACAGAATTTCCTTTACAAGGTGCCGCATATCTATGTCGTCAACAATTTTACCCTCAAAGACCCTTTTGCCGATCTTAAAAACCTTATTGCATTCTTCGTCATCTAAACGCCAGTACACATTGCGCACCTTTAAATGGAATTTTATTTCATTTAGGATATTTTTCTTGATTTCAGCATAGTACAAATCTTTTTGACCTTTTATCCTGCGAACCGCATTTCGACCCGCAATAACTCCGGATTTTATACCATTGGTTATGCCCGCACCGCTCAAAGGGTCGGATAAGCGGGCTGCATCTCCGATCAGGTAGAAGTTTTCACCCGCGATGTTTTTAAAGACCATTGATGGTACACCGCCAAATGTTTTCTGTTTTATTACACCATTTGGGAATTCCTGCGTCAGCCATTGGTCGAGAAGGTCTTTTGCTTTTTCCTTTGTCTTAGTTGGTGATATACCAAGACCGACATTGGCTGAGGTTTCTGATTTTGGAAATATCCAAGCATAGCCGCCCGGTGCATGCTGGTGACCAAATATCAAGCTGGCATATCTGTTGTCCACTTTAATATTTTCAATCACGTATTCAGCACAGACCGCGATGTCAGCTAAGCCGAGTCTTGTATCAACACCCAACCAAGAACCAACGCGTGATGCAATACCATCAGCACCGATTATGAATTTGAATCCATACTCGACTTTTGTACCCTGATCAACGACTACTTTGCTGTCTTGTATGCTGACTGCTTTAGCCGATGTTTTGACCAGGGCGCCACGGGCTTTTGCCATGTCAGCAAGCGCGGCATCGAACTTTGTTCGATCAAGCACCCAGCCACATTTCGGGTATTCAACTTTGAACTCATCACCGAAAGGACCACGGATGATTGCCCCATCCAAATCCTGAGATATCCATTCGCGGTTAATGTCAAGGTAGGGCTTAATCGTAGATCTGGAAATGCCCTCAGCGCAAATGACCGGTTTACCAATTTCTGGATGTTCTTCAAGGAGAAGTACGGAGATGCCTTCATTGGCAGCTGTGTAAGCCGCGGCGGAGCCTGCAGGTCCTGCACCGACTATGATAAGATCAAATGTCTCCACGCAACATTTCCTTTTTCCTTAATCCTTCAGGTATTTCTTGTTTTTTAAATTCTTTGGCATATATTCTTGACTGACTTTGGCGTTTGGATAGTCATGGGGATATTTATATCCTTTGCCATAGCCGAGGTTTTTCATTAAGGACGTAGGTGCATTGCGGATATGCAGGGGCACTGGTTCAGCGAGTGTCTTTAGTGCATCTTGTTTGGCTGCTTCATATGCTAAGTAGATTTCATTGCTTTTTGGCGCGCGGGCAAGATAGACCACACATTCGGCAAGCGCCAGGTCGCCTTCAGGTCGGCCAATGAAATGTACTGCATCTTTTGTTGCGATTGCCACAACTAATGCCTGGGGGTCTGCAGCGCCCACATCTTCAACCGCAAAACGAACGAGCCGACGTGCAATGTAGCGCGGATCTTCGCCAGCTTCGAGCATACGTGCTAACCAATACAGCCCGGCGTCTGCATTTGAGCCCCGTAGTGATTTATGAAGGGCGGAAATCAAATTATAGTGTTCTTCACCCTGTTTATCGTACTTCAACGCTTTTTTCTGCACGATATCCTCCACGATTTTGAGTTCGATATTGTGTGCTTGACAGGCGAGCGCGGATAATTCCAGGGCATTGAGGGCTACCCTTGCATCACCGTCTGAGATATTGGCGATGAAGTCCAGTCCGTCCGGTGTCAAAGAGTATTTTCCAGCAAGTCCTTTTTCAGAAATCAGTGCCCGTTTCACGATCTTTTTTATATCATCGAAGCTCAGTGGTTTGACCATGTAGACTTTGACACGGGATAGGAGACTTGAATTCAATTCAAATGACGGATTTTCAGTCGTGGCACCGATTAAAACAATCGAACCCTTTTCCACGTATGGCAGAAAGGCATCCTGCTGAGCTTTATTAAAACGATGGATTTCATCGATGAAGATAATGGTTTCATGTCCGTACAAATGCTTTTGTTCCTCGGCTTTCTTCATGAACTTTTTTATTTCGGTCATACTGCTCATGGCGGCTGAGAACGAAACAAAATGAGCAGCAAATTGTTTTGCGAAGAGCCGGGCAATAGTTGTTTTTCCACTGCCCGGCGGTCCGAAGAAAATCATCGAGAAAAGCCGGTTCTTCTCGATCTGCCTTTTTATAGGACAGCCTGGTCCTAACAGGTGTTCCTGGCCAAGAACATCTTCAAAATTTTCTGGTCTTATACTGTCGGCAAGCGGTGCTTTATCCATGTTTACTGTTTATTGCTGAAGTATCAGGTAAAGATAAAAGAAGGGGATATTAAAGATCAACGAATCCATGCGGTCCAGGAACCCGCCGTGACCGGGGAATATCTTGGAGGCATCTTTGAGGTTCACTTCGCGCTTCATCCCGGATTCAAAAAGATCGCCGATCGTTCCCATTACACCAATTCCTAAAGTTACTAATATTGTATCCAGAAAGTTGAATGAAGGGATCCAGAGTTTACTCAGCAGATAAGTGCACGGGAGTAGTATGGGGAATGCAATCAAGGTCCCTTCCCAGGATTTTTTTGGACTAACCTTTTTAGACAACGGATGTTTGCCGATTGCCGTACCAACAAGATACGCAAAAGTATCATAGAGCCAGGTTAGAATAAGGGGCATGAGTGCTATGGTAAAGCCGATTTTCCTGAGTAGGATTAGGCTTGATGGCAAGAGCGATAAATAGATGATACCAAAAATCGCGGCTGTACATTCAACCAAGAAATTAGGTTTGTAGCGCGCACCCGGAAAACGCATGACTGATAATAGACAAACAAAAAAGAAAAATATTGAGAATGGCAGAAGCAAAGGCACTTCATAATAGATAAGCAAAGGAATTGCGTAGGCTGGCAAAAGTACGGCCAGGGTATGGGGATAGATATCTTTGCGGTGCCAGAATCTCAGATACTCATTATTGGCAAAACTGATGAATATAATTAATAAAAACGGTAAGAAGACCCGGCCAAGCCAGATAATGAGAAACGCTACCACAATCAGGGAAAATCCGGTCAAGGAACGTTTCTTAAGATCACTTGATACGGCCAAACAATCGCTCCCTCTTTTCAAAATCTTGTACTGCTTTGACAAACTCCTTTTTTCGGAAATCAGGCCAGAGCGTCTTCGTGAAGTAAACCTCGGTGTAGGCAATCTGCCATAACAAGAAATTTGAAATCCTTTCTCTATTTTCCGCGCCGGTTCTTATTAAAAACTCTGGGTCTGGTAACTCAGGATCATAGAGGAATTTGCTGAAATTTTCTTCCTTAAAATCGTCAAGGTCTATTTTTTGATCACGGTCTCGTTTCACTATTTTCTTGACCGCATCGACGATCTCACTACGTCCACTATAGCTCAAACATAGAGTCATAACAAGGCTTTTGTTGTTTTTGGTTTTTTCGATGGCTTGTTCCATGGCTTTTTTAGGTTTAGGATACAGCGTGTCGAGTCTGCCAATGGCATTGACCTTTACATCATTTTTATGGAGTTCAGCAGTTTCCTTTCGAATCATTTCTTCGAGCATTTCCATAAGAGTATTTATTTCCTTTTCTGGTCTTTGCCAGTTTTCAGTTGAAAAGGTATAGAGCGTCAAAAACTTGATGTCAAGATCTTTGGTCGCGTTGACAATGGTGCGAACAGATTCGACACCCTGGCGATGACCAACGACCCGCGGCAAACCGCGTTTTTTTGCCCATCGGCCATTTCCGTCCATAATTATTGCCACATGTTTTATTTTTGGCATACCATATTATACCCTAAAAAATATCCTAGTCAACAATCCTAGAGAGGCTCTGAAACTATTTTTTCAGAGCCTCTCTCACATAGAACCCTTGACAAAACTTGCTTTTTCGATATAATGATATGATGATAGATCTCACTGATATTATATTAGTCTTGAAAAAACATAACTTTTCACGTAGTTTCAAAGTGCCGAGTCATTCATTTATCATCGCATTTGCGGTCCTGCTCTGTATCATTATTTCAACTATTATTCTATCTTCATACAATGCACGGGAAATATTCATTGCGATGAGTGCACGGAAGAGCGAACATGAGAATAAGCTGTTGCTCAGTAGATTGGATTCATTGAACAACCTGGTTGCTTTGACGCACCGGAATTTTGACCGGTATATTGAACAGGACAATCGAGAAAGGACCTATTGGCAAATGCAATTTGTCCATCCTGATATTTGGTCGATGGGTATTGGTGGAACCGACGTAAGACCTTTGGAAAAGGCGCTTTCCGATCGTGCTAATAGTATCTTAAATCAGTTGTATGAATCCTTGGATGTGTTGAAAGGCAAATGCGAGTTGAGAAAAACAAGTCTAAATGACATCAGACAGAAGATAGAAAATAAATTATATCTCTGGGCACACAGACCATCGATCCACCCCGTTCCTGGCCATCGTCTCGGCTCAGGTTTTGGCTATCGTGTTGATCCGATTAATAAAAAGACAATCAGAATGCACTGGGGTATAGATATTGGAGCGCCCCGCGGTACTGATATCCTTGCTACGGCTGATGGCGTTGTTTCTCACGCAGGATGGAATCGCGGTTATGGATTGTGTTTAGATATTGACCACGGCTTTGGTTTTAAAACACGGTATGCTCACTGCAACAGTATCGTTGTTAATAAAGGTGATTTTGTAAAGCGGGGTCAGGTTATTGCCAAGATTGGCGATACCGGCAGAACAACCTGTCCTCACCTCCACTACGAAGTCCATGTTTCCGGAGTGAAGGTTGATCCCAAACCTTATATTGACCTGTCTAGTGTAGTTGTTGATTAACCCTTCAAGAACAAGAATCCTTGTAACATTACTGCTTACCGCAGGCATTTTTTTTGCCGGTTCATTATCGGTTATTACGGTTGGTGATATAATGATGGGTTCAGATTACCCGTCAAAAAACCTTCCACCCAACCAAGGCGGAGATTTGTTCAAGAACGTTGATTCAACACTTATGGATGCAGATTTAACCCTGGGCAATTTAGAAGGTACGTTGTTGACTGGTGGTGTATGTACGAAAAAAGTACAAAAAGGACGGTGTTATGCCTTTCGGACACCGCCTGACTGGGTAGAGAATTTGCTGAATGCAGGGTTTGATTTCATGAATCTTGCCAACAACCATATGAATGATTTCGGTGCTGAAGGCATAAAGGGCACACAGAATGTACTGAGTGATGTTGGACTTACCTATGGTGGAGCTTACAGCAAAGTGGGGCAGTTTGAAATCAGCGGCAATAAAATTGCGATCGTCTCATTTTCAACGTCACCGAATACGAATTCAGTATTTGAAATCCCAAAAGCCCAACGTATCGTTGCTGCACAGGCAAAGCTTAATGACATAATCATTGTTTCCTTCCACGCTGGCGGCGAGGGTTTGAAATTTCTCCACACCCGAGATACGTTTGAATATTTTATGGGTTGGTCAAGGGGTAATGTTGTTAAGTTCTCCAGGGCAGTGGTGGATAGTGGTGCCGATTTTGTCTGGGGGCACGGTCCGCACGTACCTCGCGCAATAGAGATATACAGTGATAGATTGATCGCCTATAGCCTTGGCAATTTTTGTACATGGGGATTTAATCTTGGAGATGAACGGGGTTATGCGCCGATTCTGAAAGTTGTGCTCGATTCAACTGGTGTTTTCCAGCACGGCAAGATTATCTCAGCGATTCAGAGGACATACAAATATCTTGCTCTTGATTCCCTGCACCGGGCAGCAAAACTGGTGAAGGAGCTTTCAGCTCAAGATTTTCCAGATTCAGCTCCAATAATATCTGACCAGGGTATAATATACCCAAGGATAAAAGAATAAATATCAAGGTCTGAAGTCTCTCGATTAGCCTTTTATTTTTTCAACGATGATAAAAAGATTAATTAAAAAAGTGTTTCTCTTTACATTTTTTCTTTTAGTTTTTTTAAATTGTGGCGGTAAACAGGAGGCAGCAAAACCAATTTGCGAGCCCGATACTCTAACACCACCTAAAGGATCCCTGATTATGTTTCGAGGCAATCAATGCCGTACATTTTGCGGTTCAGGCAAGGTGCCGCGCAGTATTAAGCTTATCTGGAAATTTGAGACTGGTTTCATCTATGAGGGGAAAAAGGAAAAAAGAGGGGTTGATCCTAAAACAATCTGGCGCGGTATTGCCTGGAGTGGTCAACCCGCGTTCTGGGGCGATACCATGGTTATCGGCTCATGTGATAGTTATCTGTATTGTCTTAACAAACATACTGGTAAGCTGATTTGGAAATACAAGTGCGGGCATTCAATAAAATCTTCACCCACCCTGTACAAGCGCCGTGTTTATTTCGGCGCGCGTGACAATTTTCTCCATTGTGTTTCCTTGCGCGATGGCAAGTTGATCTGGAAAACAAAGATTGGCAATGATATGGATTCATCACCGTGCATTATCAATGATACTATCTATGTGGGTGGCGAGGACCACTATATCTACTGCTTTGATGCAGACAGCGGTAAAGTGATATGGAAAACAAAAGTCGCTGGTTCAATTGAATCTTCAGTAGCAGTAATTGATACATTCGTTTATGCTGGTTCATCACGCGGTTATTTATACTGTCTCTCAAAACTTGACGGTGCGATCGTGTGGAAATTCCTTACGGGCTCAGATACCGATGTCTCACCCGTGATTATTGGCGATACTTTATATATTGGCTGCGAAACAGGTAAATTCTTTTGCATGGACCGGCACAAGGGTAAGGTGATCTGGCAGTATAAAGCAAGTGGTCGCGTAATCTCAACCCCAGCCGTGGTTGACGCGCGAATATATTTTGGCTCGGGCGATGGACGCATTTACTGCCTTAGTGCTGATTCGGGTAAAGTGATCTGGAAATTCCGCACTGACGGCGGCATCTGGAGCTCGCCGTGTGTTACTGATTCGATGGTTGTTATTGGCTCAAGAAGCGGTAAAATATATGGTATTACAACCGAGGCAGAATTAGTATGGTCATTTCCTACTGGTGCGCTTATCAACGCCACGCCTGCAGTACTCGATGGCAAGATCTATTGCGGCTCGCATGATGGTTATATCTATTGCCTTGGTGAAGACACCACCGAGGTACAAGAGCAAGATTCTCTGAATACGCCCTAATAACACAAAAACCAAAGAAGTCAGTAAGGGTTAGTCACTGGAAACATTGACTTTGGTGCTATTTAAAGTATAATAAATACATGAAGAATATTGCGGTGCTTGGTGCAACCGGGTTGGTTGGTGAAGAAGTTATCAAGATTTTAGAGCAGAGGAATTTCCCGATCAGAGAATTGCTTCCCTTTGCATCTGAACGCAGTGAGGGTCAAGTGATATTGTATAAGGAACGCGAGCTCGAGGTGCTGACTGATTACAATGCATTGATTGGTCAGGCAAAAATAGTCTTTGGATGTTTGGATGCACCGCTGGCAAAGGAAATCGTGCCCAAGTTTGCTGAACGATCAGTTGTTATCGACAATTCAAACGCCTTTCGTATGGACCCTGAAGTGCCCCTTATTATCCCCGAAATAAACCCTGAAAAACTAAAAGAGCACAAGGGTATCATTGCCAACCCTAATTGTTCGACTATCCAGATGCTCGTTGCACTGTATCCACTTCATAAAAAGGCTAAGGTGAAAAGGATTTTTGTTGCGACGTATCAATCGGTAAGCGGTGCTGGTAAAAATGCTTTAGATGAGTTGAGATACGAATTCGAATACTTATCTATGGGACATGATATTGAGAAGCCAGAAGATGCAGTTTTTAAGCATCCGATCGGTAATAATATCATCCCGCAGATCGGTGGTTTTGATGATCAAGGTTATACATCTGAAGAAATCAAAATGCTCAACGAAACAAGGAAGATATTTGATGATGAATCAATACAAGTAACTTCAACATGCGTAAGGGTTCCTGTTTATGTCGGGCACAGTGAGGCGCTGTCAGTTGAGTTTGAAAACCCCATTTCGCCGGCTGAGGCGATTGGAATACTACAAGAAGCTCCAGGTGTTAAGGTCTTTGACAAAGATGAGATTTATCCAATACCAATAAGCGCAGTTGGAAAGGACGCCGTGTTTGTGGGAAGGATTAGAAAAGACCTTGCGTTTGAAAACGGTTTAGCCATGTGGATCGTCGCGGATAATATACGCAAAGGTGCTGCATTAAATGCCGTGCAGATCGCCGAACTGTTGTTATGATGTATAGGAATTTCACAAATTCCTATACAAACTCTAAATTCGAAACTCTAAATTCGAAACAAATTCAAAATTCTAATTTTTTAAATACAAAATATCTATACCCCCACTTTTTTCCCCCTTTTAAGGGAAGAACAAAGGAGGGGGTATGATCTTCAGTTGGTTTGGTTTCATAATTTCCCTTGGTGTTATATTAATCGTTGCCCGCAAAAACCTTCCCCTGGCATTATTTTGCGGCGCGCTTGTCTTGGGCGTTTTTACGATACCGTTTATATCAATCCCGTATAAGATTTTCTATACCCTGACTGATCCCTCAATTGTTCTATTGGCACTTGCCATGGGCGTTATCCCGATGATTGGTGGAACCATGAAACAAAGCGGTCAGATGGATGACTTGGTGAATAACCTACGTATTGGAAGGAAAGGTCTCATGGCTCTATCTCCGGCGATCATGGGGTTGCTGCCAATGCCGGGTGGTGCCTTGCTCTCGGCACCAATTTTGGAAAAAGGTGGGCAAGGTGTGCCAGCTGATCTGAAAGTAGCTATCAATGATTGGTTCCGTCATCTGTTTGTTATGATTTATCCTTTGAGTTCGGCACTCATTGCATCGGCAAAGATATCAAGTCTCAGTGTATACACTGCGCTATTGTCTCTTTTGCCAACATTTGCCTTTGCCCTGGTTTTGGGGTATGTCTTCTTTGTGCGGAGAGTACGCGGGATCATTGATTACTCAAGTTCATTTTCCTTGAAAAAACTGCTCATCCCTCTGGGCATCATCCTTATTGCCCCGCTCCTTGATTTTATGTTGAAGAAAGCACTTACTCTGCCGGTAAAAGAAATAGCTACAATTCTCGCGGTGTGCACAGCTTTCGCTTTTTCCTTGGTTGTTAGTAAAAGCAAGCCGAACCTCTGGGCTATTGCCAAGAATATGAAGCCGTGGAATTTCACCCTGATAATCTTAGGTATGTTTGTTTTCTTGCACATTTTTCAAGCTTCTAATATTGCCGATTTGATTGCGGCAATCCCTTTGCCGACCGCGACCCTGTGCGTCGTCGCTGGTTTTATCCTTGGTTTTGCAACCGGCAGGGTTCTTTTACCAGCTTCGATAATATATCCTGTTTATTTGACAAGCGGCGCGATAACACCATTTGTCTTTGCGATTATTTACACAAGCATTTTTTTCGGCTATGTTATTTCACCGGTTCACCCTTGTGTTTGCGTATCCATCGAGTACTTCAATGTGTCGATGAAAAAATTCTTCAAACTAATGGCTTTGCCAACCATTATTATTTTTACGGCAACCTTATTGACCACAATTATATTTTTCTAAAACCTGACAATGTTTTCTTGACATACTGCATCAAGACTCTATAATAGTATAAGGTTAGAAAAGGATATATGATTAACTTCCTGGTTGTGTTACTATTCAATTATTATTACCCGGATGGTTATTTTATTAACCCCCAGGTATTAGACAATTTAATAATCTTAACTGACAATCAATGTTCAGCGATATATGAAATACACAATGCTGATATTACCAGATTAATTGCTGGACCGGGTTGCGGCAGGTATTTTTCTCTATCGCCGGATGGTAATTTCATTGGTCTGAAGATAATACAGGAAAACGGTCTTCAGATACCAGCCCTGTACAATCGGTCATCTGACCAACTTATTATGTTGCATGAACCTCATTATCAGGTTGGTCAGGTCAGTTTTTCAAATGACGGCACAATTGCGTTCATCATAGGTTCTGAATTACTTGTGATAAAAAGCACGGGGTTGAAAAAGTATGACCTTGGAACATATGCAAACCTGGCACCGATTTCGCCTGATAATGAATATGCAGTGTATAATGATGACCAGGACCAGCTGTGGTTATTGGAATTTACAACTGGAGAAAAAACATGCATTACCCAGAAGGTGAAAACAGGCTATTTTTATCCTGAATGGTCGCCCAATAGTGAGCATATCGTATATTCAAGCCTTGATGGTGAACTCAGTGTGTTCGACATATCGAGCGGGCTGACCTATCATATTGGTGCTGGTGTAAATCCTTGCTGGTCAGCTGATGCACAGTATGTGATTTTTCATCAAATCGAAACCAATGGACACACCATAACTAGTGCTGATCTTTATCTTTCTAAATATGACGCGAGTGAACAAGTACGATTAACTTCTACAAAATCAGTATTTGAGATGGACCCAGAATTTTTTGATCATGACCGTATGGTTATTTATCATACGTATGACCGGGGAGAAATTTATATTGCCGAGTTTCAGGACGATATTTTAAAAAACCACAAAAGAATGTATACTCTTACCAAGCCGATTGAGACAATTGATTTTGTACACGGGGCTTATCCAAAGGCCAGAGATTCTATTGATGTACCCTATCTTCACCAGGTCTATGATACCCCAGACTGGTTTAATGGACACTGGGCTTGTGCACCCACAACTGCAATGATGGCTATTGCCTACTATGATAAGCTACCAAAGTGGGATTGCTGGTGCTCTTTGCCATATGAACATACCAGTCATTTTGGCCGATATATGTGCGAGCTTTACCATTATCGAGAAATTGACTATACCTGGCAAGCACAAGATCCAAGCGGTAACTGGGCAACCGGTGGATACGGTTATATGTGGTCTGGGACTAATCGTCCTTATACGCATATGGCGCCATATTTAACTAATCACAATATAACTTCGTGGCGCGATGATTCACCGACTTTTACTGAGACGACAGCTGAAGTAAATGCTGGTTATCCATACGGTATGTGTGTAGGTCTAACCGGAGCAGGGCATTTAGTTTTGGCAATCGGTCAAGTACTGGATTGGCACACGCTCATTTTTAATGATCCATATGGTGATAAGAATACGGCTGGCTATCCAAGTTACGATGGCAAATACGCGCGCTATGACTGGCCAGGTTATAACAATGGTTATGAGAACCTTAATAATGTCTACTGGTGTGTTGGCGCGCGAGGGGATTGGGAACCTGCGACTGATACTATTGTAGATGATCTTCAGTTTGCTGATGGTTTTTATCTTCACACTGATCCACCGTCATCCATGGGATTTTGGAGAGATGCCTTAAGCGGTTATAATGGACATGCCTGGTGGACCTATACGACTGCAGCAACGTATCAAGACACGTGCTATGCGGTCTGGACACCAGTCCTCTCTGGGCTTGCTGATTATAATTTGTATGCTTATATTCCGCAAAGCCATGCTAATGCAACAGCGGCACGATATCATATTAATACTTATGCAGGAAGTACCATGGTCATGATCGATCAGTCCAATTACTCGGATGAATGGGTAAGGCTCGGTATGTTTGGATTTATGGGCAACGCATATGTGCGTCTTGGTGACGCGACCGGGACCCAAGGTCAGTATATTGCTTTTGATGCGCTGAAGTGGGAATATTTAGGACCAGGTATTGATGAATCCAATGCATCGATTGAACCAGCGCTGGTCACCCTGGTCAGTAACCCGGTCAAGAAATGTATTGAACTCAATACCATAGGCACTGACGGTTCAAGATTCCATGTCGCATTATATGACATAACCGGGCGTTGCGTAGTTAATGATGAAAAGAACATCTCTTCTGGTCATGCACAGAAGACATTGGTCGATGTCAGTCATCTACCATCAGGTGTCTATATTCTGAAGATTTCAATTAGCGGTCGAGATATTGTCACCAAATGTGTTGTCCTCAAGTGAAATAGATTTCGCTGATTTTATTTTCACAAACTGTTCTCTAATACTCTCAGCTATCATTTTGTTAATTGATAAAATGAGGGTTTGCATGAAAAAGACTGTCTAGATAAAAAACGGGGCCGACGAGAGTTGAACTCGCGACCTCCTGCGTGACAGGCAGGCGTTCTAACCAATCTGAACTACGACCCCATATAAATTAAATACTAAAATAATTTTCAGGCTAATTTTAGCTATTAAAAGTAACAATTTATTATAGCGTAATAAAAAAAGAAGTCAATATCTTAGTTGACTTGATACCGTTTCATAATATACTATAACTAATGTTTTTTCTGATCCCTATCGGTAGTGAAGAGGGTGTAAGGCGCTTGCCTTACCTGACCATCGGGTTGATCGCGCTCAATGTAATTATTTTTATGATTACCAGCAATGTGCTGCGTGGTCAGGAACAAGAACTATATAGAATCCACCAGGAATTGCAGGAAATCGAGATCAAATACTACTTTGATATCCTGGAACAAGACCCAAATGCGATGCAAAATATAACGATCGATGAACAGCATGAGCTGTTCTTTGAAAATGAAAACATACGCTGGGAAGATGATGATTATGCTGTTTGGCATAAACTGTATAATGAACACAAGGCAAAATTCAGCAATGTCGTGTTCAATAAATTGGGCTTCACGCCCAAACATTTTGGTTTTTTCAAACTCTTCACGTACATGTTCGTTCATGCTAATTTTTTCCACCTTCTCTTCAATATGCTGTTTTTATGGTTAGTCGGTTGTAATATCGAAGATACGTGGTCGTGGAAAGTATTTCTTGGTCTGTACTTAGTTTCTGGAGTTATCGCGTGTCTGCTGCATACTGCGGTTTATTCTACGAGCAATACACCTTTGGTCGGTGCGTCCGGTGCAATTGCTGGTATCATGGGTGCGTTTATGATACGGCACTACAAGACCAAGATCAGATTCGCCTATTTCTTTTGGCTGATATTCCTGCCGCCGATTTTTGGCTCTTATGCTATCTATGCTGGCATTGCCCTGCCGATCTGGTTCCTAATGCAGATAGTGAGTGCCAGGTGGAGTGTTGAGGTTGGCACTGCGTATTATGCACATATCGGTGGATTTATCTTCGGAGCTGCAGTCGGCATGGGTATGAAATTTCTCGGTATTGAAAAGAAATACGTTGCACCCATGGTTGAAGATAGCTTTGAAAAATTGAGAATGTCTTCTCAGATGAAAGAAGTGTACAGGAAAATGGATATCAATGATACAGCAGGTGCCATGCCCTTACTTCTGGCTGTCTTGGATGAAGAACCCCATAACTTTGATGCGCCCTTAATCCTCGCCCGTATCTATTATAAGAAAGGTCATCACGATGATGCAATGCTCATGTACAATAAAGCACTCGATATCGCGCTGAGGTCAGCAGAGTCGGACGCTGTTCTTTCTGTTTATGAGGAGTTGCGTGAAAAAGGCATTTTACAGAAGATTACTGAGAAAAACCTGTATAATCTTGCTGCGGTTTTAGAAAACAGTGCAAAATACAAAGACGCAGTGGAGATATTTGGTGCCTATGTAAAGCTCTTCTCTGAGGGCAGAGCAAGGGCAAAGGCGATATATCGTGTTTATCTTCTTTTCAAAAATAAATTAGATAACCAAGCAATGGCACAGAAAACATTTGATTTCTTAAAAAAAGAATATCCTGATTTTCCAATATTAGAATAGCAATTAATTACTCAAGCGTATTGACTCCTGAGCGATAATGAATATATTTACCAATGCCAGATAAGAAATATAAAGCTTCCCCTTATAATTATTGCGATTATCGTTGTGAACGCTGTGATGAAAAAGATAATTGTCGGGTCTATAAAGATAACGCGGAACGGGTGCTGCAGCACTATTTAAAAGGTGAGAACCCGGATGACCCTGAGGTATTTCTAAACGACCTGCATAATATTTTTGCCAAGACCAAAAGCATGATCAAAGATATGGCAAAGAAGCAGGGTATTGAAATCGATATTTCGCCTGATGAGCAAATACCTGATGTGAATCCAGAAGAATACACTATTTATTGCATTGCACATGAGTATTTTAAGGAAGCAAGCAGTTTCATAAAAGGATTACAGACATCTGGTATACCTAATTCAATTGAGGAAGACTTCTCTGATCTTGTTTGGTACCACACACTCATTGCTGCCAAGTCAGGCAGATTAGTATCAGGTTTTATCGATGACTTTTTTGATAACGAAGTTCAGGAAGTGGAAGAAAAAGGGACTCTTAACGTGATTAACAAGGGCATTGACTTGTCTAAAAAAGCCCTGCAAAACATGCTCAATGAATTACCTGATCATTTGCCACAAATCGCCGATTTGATGGCTTTGCTCAAAAGATTAGAAGATATCATAAAGACCGACATCCACCAGAAAGTAGCAGAATAACACTCCAATCTACACTTAGGAAGTAACAACAACAAAACTATGTTCAGGTAGAGACCAATTGGATCGCTTAGTTCCTGCGGGCGTTTACTTTGTACGCTTGGAGAGTGAAGATTACACTTTGATTAGAAAAGTGATAAAATTGAAGTAGAATCAAAAACCTGCGTTCTCGACAAGCCCCGTAAAATAATAGTAACGTATTTGTGGTATGAAAAGACACGGTCTTAAAAAAAATAATTTGCTGCGAATATATAGTGTTGTATTTCACGGGGAAAGCTCGAACAGTAAGAAATTAGTCTTCGAGCAAGTTCGCCATAAAGTGCGGCGGACGAGTCGAGAAGGCCTTTGTTTCCCTCTTCCTTGAAGGGAAAGGAGTAAGGTGAGGGGTTATTATTGTAATCCCCGCAATTTTGTGTATAATTGACGCGTGAAGATTGATATCACAAAGAAAGTATTAGCTACTGTTCAGAATACTGACCAGAAGTATGATATGTTCAAGGGTGTGAAAAGGGCAGTCATTGCGTTTTCTTCTGGTCCGGATTCTGTTTGTCTTCTCGACACACTGTCTAATCTTTACCGTGATAAAATAGATTTTCACCTTGTTTATTTAAATCATGGCTTACGACCCCAGGAATATTTAAGCAAAGAGGAGGCACTGACAAAAAAATATGCCTTAAAATATAATGCCAAATACAAAGTAATTTATCTTAAAGTTGGAAAAACAAAGCTTGGCATTGAAGGAGCAGCACGTCAAATGCGCTATAAGGCGTTGCGTAGATACATGAGGAGGATCAATGGACAAGTAATTGCACTTGGCCATAACCTGGACGATGTTATTGAGACATTTTTCATGAACTTGATCCGGGGCAGTGGTGCGCGGGGTTTAAGGTCAATACCGGCAAAGCGCCAACCATTTGTCAGACCGCTGACAAGTTTAAAAAAACCTGAGATTATTAGATATCTAAGAAGTAAAAGGCTGGATTATTCTCAGGATGAGACAAATCGGCTTTTGGATTTTCGCCGTAATCTGCTAAGACATAAGATTATACCAAAATTACTCAAAATAAATCCAGAATTGCACCAGGTTATTGAGCGGACAATCGATGTCCTCAGGCAGGATGATGAATTCCTTGAAGAGCAAGCTGGCAAGGCGTATAAAAAGGTGGCGGAGCGGAAATTTGGCCATATTTTACTTGACATAAAGAAATTATTGAAGTATAATTCAGCTATCCAAAGCAGGGCGGTAATGAAAGCAATAAAAGACCTGCGTGGTGTTCTTGATGGCTTTGAAAGTAAACATATTGCGCAAATACTGAGTCTAAGGAACAAAGAAAGCGGCAAGAAGATACCTTTGCCCAAGAAACTGTATGCGCAAAAGGAGTATAACAAGGTAATTGTTGGAATTCCAAAGCCGCTAAGACAAGTTGAGATAGCTATCGATACAGAAGACGATTTTTTAGTTATCGGTAATCTTCTTATTAAAATACGAACTGAGACAGAATTTGACTTAAGGAAATTGGAGCCAAATTGTGAGGTTTTTGACCTTGATGGGCTTGATCCGCCGCTGCTGATAAGAAGCAAAATGGATGGAGATTTTATTGAAACAAAAATTGGTAGGAAAAAGATTAAGAAGATTTTTCAGGAACTTAAAACACCTTTGCACCAGCGGAAAGAGATAATGATGCTGTGTGACAAGACAGGTATCCTCTGGGTAATTGGTATAGCGCGGTCTTCCCGAGCGTTTATTAGCAAGAGTACAAAAAAGATACTGGTGGTAAATTTTGCACATCCTAATTAAAGAAGAAACTATTTTGCAGAAAGTGAAGGCGATTGGTCAGAAGATAAACGGCGACTATCAAAATAAGAACCCGGTAATCATTGGTGTTTTGAAAGGATCTTTTATGTTTTTGTCTGATTTACTAAAGGAAATTAAGATACCAGTTGAGGTTGATTTTGTGTCGGTCTCAAGCTACGACGGAAAAGAGTCAAGCGGCGAAGTGAAGCTGGTGCAGGATATTTCGTCTGATATTACAGACCGTGATATAATAGTAGTCGAGGATGTAGTTGACACCGGTTGCACTCTTAGATTCTTGCTCGACCGTTTTAGCGAATTGAAGCCGCGCAGCGTGGCAGTATGTTCTTTGCTTAATAAACGGAATGACCGTCAGATCGATATCCATATTACGTATCTCGGTTTTAATATCCCCAGTGTTTTTGTTGTTGGTTATGGTCTTGATCAATCTAATAAGTATCGTAACCTGAATTTCATTGGAGTAGTGAATGGTAAGTAAACAGCCGCCAAGAAAACGTGCTTTACAAACACTTATAATATGGTCGGTCATTATCGTTGCTGTTTATATTATTATCTTGCAGGTTATCAATCGTGGTGCCCGGGCAGTTGATATCCCATATTCAGTCTTCTTGCAGGAATTGAGAAGCAAAAATATTTATGAAGTAACTATAACCGAGCGGTCAATCAAAGGAAAATTCAGATCATCAATATCATTCGAAGACAAAGAGGATTTTTCCGAGTTTGCCACCCTGATACCTTTTGAAGACCCAAAACTGGCAGACGAATTAGTCCAGTACGGCGTTAAGGTAGTTGCTAAACAAAAGTCCAGTTGGGGAAGCATATTAATAAGTATTGTTCCATGGCTACTCCTGATTGGTATCTGGATTTTTTTCATAAGACAGATGCAATCTGGTCAAAACCGTGCCCTGGGGTTTGGACGAAGCCGCGCCAAGATCATGCTGGAAAATAAACCTTCGGTTACTTTTGATGATGTTGCCGGTGTTGAAGAAGCCAAACAAGAATTGACAGAAGTAATAGAGTTTTTAAAAGAACCGAGGAAATTCACGCGCCTGGGTGGAAGAATTCCAAAGGGCGTGTTATTGCTCGGCCCACCAGGAACCGGGAAAACCCTGATGGCTAGGGCCGTTGCCGGTGAGGCACGCGTACCTTTCATATCAATTAGTGGTTCGAACTTTGTGGAGATGTTCGTCGGGGTTGGTGCTTCACGGGTCAGGGACCTCTTTGATCAGGCAAAGCGCAATTCGCCGTGTATCATATTTGTCGATGAAATCGATGCCGTGGGTCGGTTGCGCGGTGCTGGTTTGGGCGGGGGACATGACGAGCGTGAGCAGACCCTAAACCAATTACTCGTTGAAATGGATGGTTTTGAAGTAAACGAAGGCGTTATCCTCATGGCCGCGACTAATCGTCCTGACATACTTGATCCAGCTCTTTTAAGACCGGGTAGGTTTGACCGGGTCGTCGTGCTTGATCGCCCTGACGTACGTGGTAGGTTGGGTATCCTCAAAGTCCACACGCGGAAAAAACCGCTGGCTAAAGATGTTGATAAAGAGGTGCTGGCACGTGGTACGCCAGGGTTCTCCGGCGCAGATTTGGCAAACATGGTCAATGAAGCTGCTCTACTTGCAGCACGACGTGATAATAAAGTAATAACTATGCAGGAATTTGAAGATGCCAAAGACAAAATTTTGATGGGCGTGGAAAGAAAAAGCTTGCTTATTTCTGATGATGAGAAAAAACTTACTGCTTTTCATGAATGCGGTCATGTCCTCGTTTCCAAATCTTTGCCGGGCATGGACCCCATACATAAGGTTACGATAATACCAAGAGGCATGGCTTTGGGTTTGACCCAGGCATTGCCGATTGATGAACGTCGAACATATTCCAAAACATATTGTCAAAACCAACTGGCTTTTATGCTTGGCGGTAGGGCGGCAGAAAAAATCGTGCTCGGTGACCTATCAACTGGTGCTGGTAATGATATTGAAAAGGCGACAAAGCTTGCGCGCAAAATGGTCTGTGAATGGGGTATGAGTGAGAAGTTGGGTCCTTTGACATATGGTGAGAAGCAAGAAGAGATATTCTTGGGTCGTGAGATAGGCATGCATCGAGATTATTCAGAAGATACGGCTCACGATATAGACGAAGAGGTCAAGAAATTTGTTGACACTGCAGAACGTCGTGCAGAAACCATTGTTAGGAATAACATTAAAAAGCTTAAGGTATTAGCTGCAGCGCTTCTTGAAAAAGAGATTCTCAACAGTGATGAGATTGATAAGATTTTAGGTCTCCGTACTAACAAAAAAACAGTAACCAAGAAGAAGAAAAAACAATGAAAAAAGAAAACAAAAAGGCAATTGAAAAAGCCGTAAAAGTAATCCTTAAAGCAATTGGCGAAAATCCAAGAAGACATGGGTTAAAAGATACGCCCCGCCGTATCGCGGATATGTACGATGAAATATTTGCTGGTGTGAAGCAGGATCCTAAAAAGGAACTCAAGACATATCAGGCAAAAAACGAAGACGAGATGATCATCATCAAAGACATCCCTTTCTATTCAATTTGCGAACACCACTTGCTGCCATTTTTTGGTAAAGCACATATGGTTTATATCCCTAAAGAAAATAGGATCACTGGATTTTCCAGTTTAGTGAGAGTTATTGATATCATGGCAAAGAGACCTCTTGTTCAGGAACGATTGACCCATGAGATCGCAGATTTCTTGATGGAAAATCTCAAACCCATGGGGGTTTTGATTGTCATCGAAGCAGAACACCTCTGTCTTTCCATGATCGGTGTGAAGAAACCTGGTACACTTATTGTGACTTCAGCAATACGTGGGGCGATGCGTAGAGCAGCAACCCGTGCCGAAGCATTTTCCTTGATAAAAGGTAAGTGATATTATTTATAAAAATAACTGTTTTTACCCCATTAGATAACAAACACATCCTACGGGGTTTACTGTACGCGGCGCCACTTTTGTACAGTGCCGACCATTTCTGCCTCTTTGGCAAATTTGCGTATTTCTAAAACGCCGTCAGCCATGAGTGTAAAATACACATCTTTGTAATCGATTGAGGCAACATTTCCATAATGATCAACCATCTTGATCAAATCCTTGCCCTTCCATTTGTTAGGCGCCACTGGTTCGATATCACGCCATTTTATATCCTTCTCAGCAAAACCGAGTAGGTCAAGTATACCGGCGGATTTTATCAGCTTGCCATGATACATGTTGCCGACGCGCTCGACCTGAACTACTGCCCCTTCAGCCTCATCGCCAAACCTTTCCCACTGTCCAACGATTGGACTTTCGCCGCAACTAACAATGAGAAGAAATATTGGAAATAGTACAAGAAGTTTTTTCATGCTTTCCTCCTCTTTAAAGACAACCAACTTCAGTTTAATTATACTAATAATAATGACTTCGTCAAGCAGAATTATAAAACAGGTTATTAAGTAATTCAGCCTGCCCCGTAAGTTGTCAAACGTACGGGGTTATTGAGTTATTATCCCGCTTTCTCATATTTGATATTTAGAATATTGGTAAATCCCGCAATTCTATTTATAAAATTATAATACGAAGCGGGATAAAGCGATGATCCCGCTGCGCGAGAAGTCATTGTTTGTGTGACAAAAATGTCACAACTTCGTCGCGAGTTTTTGTTGACTGAACGCCCCCGAGTCATATACTTAAACTCATGTTATCAAAGATCATTTCATGCGCCACATTTGGCATTGAGGGATATATTGTAGATGTTGAGGTGGATTTATCAACCGGCTTGCCTGGTTTCACGACTGTTGGTCTGCCTGACAATGCTGTAAAAGAATCAAAGGACCGGGTTTTTGCAGCGATCAAAAATGCTGGTTTCCGGTTTCCCGCACGCAAAATCACGGTGAACCTCGCACCTGCTGATATAAAAAAAGAAGGTTCAAGCTTTGATTTACCGATTGCCGTAGGCATTTTGTCAGCATCAGAGACTGTACGTGGCGCCCACTTGAGGCGGTATGCAATCCTTGGTGAATTGTCTTTAGACGGCACGCTGCGCCCAGTTAAGGGTGCTATATCTGTGTCGCTTGCTGCCAAAGACAATAAACTCGACGGTTTGATCGTGCCGCGATCCAATGCATATGAAGCAGCGATTGTCCAAGGCATTAGTGTATATGGGTTTGATAATCTCATTGAAGTTGTCGCATTCCTCAACGGTGAATCAAATATACAACCTACGGTCATAGATCGCGAAAATATCTTTGATGCAGCTTCACAGTACACAGTAGATTTTGCTGAGGTAAAGGGTCAACATCATGCAAAGCGCGCTCTGGAAATAGCTGCTGCAGGCGGTCATAATGTTTTGATGATTGGGCCTCCGGGCACGGGCAAGACCATGCTGGCGCGCCGGCTTGTTACCGTATTACCAAAGATGACCTTAGAAGAAGCGCTTGAGACGACCAAAATTCATTCAGTTGCCGGCATCTTATCAAGCGCAGATTCTCTGCTGGGTACCAGACCATTCCGATCGCCGCATCATACGATCTCTGATGCGGGTATTATTGGCGGTGGTCACGTGCCCAAACCAGGTGAGGTTTCTTTAGCGCATAATGGTGTGTTATTCCTCGATGAGCTCCCTGAGTTCCACAAAAATGTCCTTGAGGTGCTACGCCAGCCGCTTGAGGACGGTTCCGTGACGATCGGTAGGGCAAAGGTGACTTTAACCTACCCGGCGCGTTTCATGCTCGCCGCTGCCATGAATCCATGCCCGTGTGGTTATTTTACTGACCCATTTCATGAATGTCGGTGTACACCCCAGCAAATTCAGCGCTACCACAACAGGATTTCTGGACCTTTGCTTGACCGGATCGATATTCATATTGAAGTGCCGTCACTCAAGTACGATGAACTGAAATCAAGTCAGCCTGGAGAATCTTCAGAGGCGATAAGGGGACGTGTGAATAAGGCGCGGGAGGTTCAGCTCGTGCGTTTCAACAGCAAGAAAAAAATTTTCTGCAATGCGCATATGGGAACAAAAGACGTGCGTAAATTCTGTTTGATTGATGACCAGTCCCAGTCCTTGCTCAAAACCGCAATTCAAAAATTCGGGTTGTCTGCCCGTGCCTATGATAAAGTATTAAAAGTTGCCAGGACGATCGCTGATTTAGAAAACACCGAAGATATAAAAGTCCAGCACATCGCCGAGGCAATCCAGTACCGCTCCCTGGACAAGAACGTCTGGTACCGTCTATAAGTTTGAGAAATACACCCTTTTTCGGGATCAGGTCTGGACATTGGACATTTTTACATTCTTATGAACAGTAGGTTACTATGGTTCGACCATTAAGAATTGTAGTGGTCGGGGTGTGGTTCCGTTTCACGAGAATCCTCGCAAAGCGGGACAATCTCATTATATTTCATGAGATTACTTCGTCGCTGCGCTCCTCGTAATGACATTTTTAATTCGATTTGGGCAACACGCCCTCCAGACCTGACCCCATTCACAGGACACACCATATTCCATTTCTTTCAAGACTAATTTCCACACAATAAAGTATACTACCTATGAAAAAATTACCTCTTGACAAAACTGATTATATATGTATAGTATTTTTTAGATAAGCAATATTATTTGTTGAAGGACTGCAGGATACTCATATTCTCAATCCATGAAACAGATAGACGCTTGAAAGGAGAAACATGCCATACGGAACTGTAAAGTGGTTTGATAGTAGAAAAGGATTTGGCTTCATCGAAAAAGAAGACGGTAGTGGTGACGTATTTGCCCACTTCCAGGATATCGCTGGTGAAGGTTACCGTACCCTGAATGAAGGAGAACGGGTTAAGTTCGAGATTACTAAATCCCCCAAAGGGGAAAAGGCCACAAATATCGAACGTGCGTAAATAAGCATGAAGAAAAAGGGGAGTGACTTTATCACTCCCCTTTTTCTTTTATTAATGTATGTTCTTGACGCATGCCTTAAGGAACTTGCTCGAACAATAAAACGTTATTCTTCTAAGGCTATCGTGATTTCATTGACGTAAAGACGTTCACGGTCTCTATTTTTTAGATAATTCTTTAGCAGGTACTCAGGGTTAGCTCGCACTTTTTTATCAAAAACAACCTCGCCATTTACGATAATAACGATGTTCTGATCTATTTGCACCATATCCGGGTGAATCTTGATAGTGAACACCCCAATCTGTGATGTTTTTAAGGAAAAGGTGTTTCCTGAAAAGTATCCCTCAATTCGTCCTGATGTCCTGCCGCGTGTAAAGAGATCGAATATTGTAGGTCCGGGAAACTGACCTTTAAAGGCCAATATCTCGCCGTCTCTCAGTACGACAATTTCAGCGGGATCACCACACCTCTTGTTTTCTTTGTAGGCATAGATGTCTTCTATTGTATTAACCGGCATATCGCTTAGTTTTATTATCACATCTCCATCTTTTATCCCAACGACTGCACAGAGTGTGCTATCACCAATTACCTTGCTAATTTTCACTGCCGGACCCTTAAAATCGTGGTCCGGGAAAAACTGTAATAACACTTGTTTGTCAATTGCATCTAAATCAATACCAGCAAAATCATCATCCGGGTAAAAACCGAACATCACTCGGTCATCGATAATTTCCATATTATGGTCTTTGTACCAAGTTGCGTGTCCTTGCCCAGAAATTGAATCGATGCGCAGCCACATGCACTCCAGGTCTGGATATGCGCTCTCCCATTTTACCAGTGGTCTAAGGTGGCGCGGGTTATTTTCCATAAAGCTGACCATGCGTGGCAGTTCTTCTTCTGCATAAGCAAATTCGTGTCCTATGCCAGTATATATGCGGTAGAAGATGTCGGCACCAGCTTCATGAGCCAGATTGAGCATATCGTGAATTTTATCTGCTGGATAATACCCATCTTCGTCAGTGTTGATGACATACACGGGTCGATTAAAGAGATTAACAAAATAGGTTTGTATTTTGCCGACCTCTGAACCCACACCAGGATGACCATTCAGCGGTAAAAAACCCGCGAAATAAGATGGATAGGTCATAGCAAACAGAAATGAGCCAGAACCACCATCAGAAAAACCGGTCATAAATATTCTATTATCGTCAATATTGTATTCTCTTTTCGTCACGCGGATTTGCTGCAGAATATTAGCTATACCTACTGAATCCCACCAGGTCGCGCCGTACTGACCCATGGGAAACAAAAGAATATAGCCTTGTTCTTCAGCCATTTTCACAAATGGCAAATCCTCAAAATATTTTACATCATCTTCGCTGATATCTTTTCTACTAACACCACCATGAAGATATACCAGGAGCGGTGTTTTCTTGTTATGGTCATAATTCTCTGGAATGTATAGATAGTATGGTCTTTCAATACCATCAATACACATATTTTTTGCAGTACGGATACCACGTGCCACACCTTTCTTGAATTTGGTATTCTTTAGTAATGTAATCAAGGTATTGATAGGAACATCATGGCTTGATATCTCGGCGATAAGTTCTTCCTGCCTTGCTATGTCGTCGGTGTAAAATAACGCATCAAGATTTTGACTCAGGTCAGCTGCTGAAGTGATAAATGGTATGGACAATAGCATTATTAGTGCATACGGTATGTATTTTCTTAACATATTATCTCCGTTTCTTTTATATCCTGGATTTACTGTTTCTGAAATTCCTCTGCATAGATCTTCTTCATTTGCACGAAGGTATTAGTTGTTCTTTCATCAAGTGCTATTGCGGCGATTATATCTCTGTATTCCTGAGCGGAAATTTCTTCTTTCTTCAGCATATCAATGGCTATGTCCTCGTTGATATCAAACACCGCAGAAATTTTCGCAATCTTTTCTATAACTTTCTGGTCGATTACCCTGGTTTCATCTTTTTTCTGTGAACAAGTCATGTATATCAATAATACCACAGCAATTACAAGAAAAATTTTCTTGTTCATATAAGCTCCTTTACTTGACGCACCAAATTTATTTTTTGTCTTTTTTCTTTTTTTTTGATTCGGACTTACCGTCATCAACTTTTTTCTTTATTGGTTTTTGCTTTTGAAGTTCTGTGTTTGTTCTATAGTCTTCGTCTTCTGTATTTTGCTTCTGTGCTTCTTGTTTTTGTTCTTTTTTCTTAATATCAGTTTCTTCTTTGTCTTTCCGCTCTTGTTTTTTTATCTGGTGTCTTTCTTGCAGTTCCTTTTTTATTGCCTGTCCTAATTCCTTACCTTTTACGCCATTTGCTTTCTGTTGGAATACGAATTCTGAGATTCCCTTATTAGATTTCCCTGTTCTTGTATTCTCTTCCATTGTTTTGATAATATTGGTTCCTTCATCCGCAGACAGCTTTTTGTTTTTTACACCCTTGACTATGTTTTGTATTTCTTCTTCTTCAGCACCGGCATCCCTTGCATCTTTGACCACTTCTGGTAACCTGCTTACCTGTTTCAATCCCTCGACATTCATTTCAGGTTCTGATCTTTCCGCAATTTTTGCATCCGTATCAATCGTTTGAGCGAGAAGTGGCAGCGCCACGAGGAATGCGATGATTAGAAAAAAAGACCACATTTTCATAAAGTCCTCCTTGTTTTCCTTGATTAGTACAGTATATAAAAATGAGGGAATAAATCAAGGTGTTCATTGAAGAGACGCGGCCTAATGGTACATGGGAACATTCATGCTTGACAGCATCAATAAGATGGTTACAATTACCTTCCTAGATGAAAACAAGAAAGACTTCACCGGCATGGTTTTAAATACAATTTCCCATACAAAAAATATAGGGAGTCTCAAGGAGTTCTTTTGAGCCTCTGTATTGAGACAGTCAAGAACCAAAAGGACTGGGAAAGTTTTCTGAAATTACCCTGGCGTATTTATAAGGGTAACGAGTACTGGGTGCCGCCGCTTTTAGCTGAGGTACGCGGAACTCTGGACACCAAACAAAACCCTTTTTGGAAACATGCAAAGAGAGAAATTTTCTTAGCGAGGAACGGAGATAATCCTGTTGGCAGAATCGTCGCCGTAGTAGATGAAAACCATAATGAGTTTCATAATGAAAAAGCAGGTTTCTTTGGTTTCTTTGAATGCGTGAACGATTTTGAAGTAGCCCAAGTTCTGTGGGATGAAGCAAAAAAATGGTTGAAAGTAAATGGTATGGAAATCATGCGTGGTCCAACAAGCCCGAGTATGAATGATGAAAACTCTTTTCTCCTTGAGGGGTTTGATAAACCGCCGACCGTGATGATGCCTTATACTCCACCTTATTATCTAGAACAAGCTGAGCAGTACGGTTTTAAGAAAGCGAAAGACCTCTATGCGTTCATTAAATATGCTAAAGATGGAATCCCGCTACGCATTGAAAAAATGGTAAATCGAATTAAGGCAAGGACCGACGTCAAAGTGCGCCCTTTTGACATGAAAAAATTTGAACGCGATGTTCAATTCCTCAAAGACATCTATAATACTGCTTGGGAAAAAAACTGGGGTTTTGTGCCGATGACCGATGACGAGATTAACCTCTCGGCAAAAAAACTGAAGCAATTTGTCGAACCAGAACTGGTATTATTTGCCGAAATGGGCGGTCGACCAGTAGCTGTGACGGTCACGGTTCCTGATATAAACCAGGTGCTGAAGAAATTGAATGGTCGCCTGGGACCTATTGAAATGCTGAAGTTCTTGTTTTATAAAAGGAAAATAACCGGCGTCAGGTCACTCATCGCCGGCGTCATGAAAGAGTACCGTGAAACCGGTATCATTGCCGTTCTCTATTATGAAACCGAGAAAGCTAATCTCCGGTTGGGGTACCAGTGGTGTGAATTAGGCTGGAACCTGGAGGATAACGATCTTATTAACCGTTTTGATATGGCGATAGGCGGCAAACTCTATAAGAAATACCGTATCTATGAAATGCAAATCTGAAGCAGTAATTGCAGAATTAGACTAAGATATTATCTTGAAAGGAGTTTTATGAAATATAAATGGAATTATATCATGCTTATGGTATTCTTGCTTTGCAGTTCATCAGCAATACTTTATGCTCAGGGGGAAAATCCCTATGCTGACTGTTATAAAATATATTCTGGAAATCTTGGAAAATTGATTGACATCGACCAAATTGTAGAGGATTTTGCCAATTATGACGTGATTATTTTTGGTGAAGAACATAATGATGCGGTTGCGCACTATCTTGAATTGCTGCTTTTCCAGAAACTGCATGATGGATATGAAGGTATGATCGCTCTATCCCTTGAGATGTTTGACCGTGATGTCCAGGTTATATTAGATGAATATCTCAACGGTCAAATAACTGAGAAGCATTTTAAAAAAGACGCCCGGATATGGATTAATTATGAAGATTACCGACCATTGGTGGAGTTCGCAAAAACATCAAAGATTGATGTCATTGCCGCGAATGCACCGATGCGCTACACTAATATCGCCAGGACAAGGGGACAAGATGCATTGCTTGCGATATCTGAGACGGCAAAGTCATTTCTTGCTCCTTTGCCTTATGATACGGCAACTGGTGAATACCGGGAAAAGCTGCTGAAGGTCCAGGAAGTTTTAGAACCTCTGCTTATAAAAAAAGATACGCTCATGCCCGGTGATAAGATGCAAAAGAAAATGCCATTGGCAATGATGGTTTTTAGAATAAACCAGGGGCAATCCCTCTGGGATGCAACGATGGCATACGCTATTTACCAATACCGCAAACATAACAAAGATAACAAGGTCTTGCACATTAACGGGAAATTCCATAGTGATGAGTATTTCGGGGTTGTACAACAGTTGAAAAGATATGACCCGGAAGTAAAAATTCTTGTAATATCCTCGTTTCCAAATGACCAATTCCCAGATGTTAACTTCACCGAGTATACATATCTGGCTGATTATATAATTATAACTGATCCATCCGTTGCCAGGTCTTTTGAGCAATAGCCTTTCGAGCCCTACGGGCGCGATACCTACGAACGTCCGATTTTAAACGATATTTACTTTATCAGATCATCGATATCCTGCTGTTTTATGCCGGATTTAGCCAGATGTTCTTTTGCCTTCTTGATATTGCCGATTTCCAGGTAACACAATCCGATATTATGATGTGTGTTACTGATATATCGTGGGTAAGGATGATAGCGCAGAGATATTTCCAAATATCGTATGGCTTGCTGAGGTTTTTTGTCGAGTGCATAAGCCATACCTGCATAGTAGCAGATAATAGGATTGGTCGAGTCGAGTCCAGCAGCATCAGTAAAATAAAGCTGGGCACTGTCCATAATCCCTTGTTCAAAATTGACCAAACCAAGCTTAAACAGGGCATCAGCATTGCTCTGTGTACGTAGTGATATGGCATATGTTTCGCGCGCTTTATCATAGTTACCAAGTTTCGAATAAGTATCACCGAGCGCATTGATAGTTTTGATATTGCGCGGGTCATATTTAAGTGCTTTATTGAATTCGATCAGGGCTTTTTCATACTGTGCCATATCAAAATAGTGGTTTGCATAGGTTGCATGGATTACATTTTTATCAACAAAATCACGGTGCGCGTTGAGTAAGTCAGTATGCACAAACCCTAAAATCAAGACAATCAAACCTCCGGATAAAACGATTTTCTTATAGTTCTTAGAACGCAATTCTTGAACAATCCAGAAGATTGCATAAGCCGCAAAAATCAAGAGCAATGGTATGAGTGGCATACGATAACGTGCGGGTACAAAGAACAGGATTATGGTTAGGGAATAAGTCAATAGAAACAGCAATGCGGCTTTGGTCGTCTTTTGTTTGGGTGCGAAAATAAACCCAATGATAGCTAAGGCCGTGACAATTCCGAAATTTAAGAGCGGAATACGGAGCAGCGGCGAGAAACTCTGATAAGTTTTTATGCTTTGATTATTTGGAAATTCATACGCGTTTACCAATAAGTAGGCTTTTTTTAATATCAATACAAACCAATTAATTGGTCGGGAGAAAATGTATTGGAATCCTCGTCGAAACCAATAATTAGAAACTTCGGAAAAACGAAGTTTTCTGTTCATATCGAGTTCCGCTATAATGATTGCATCTTTGTACCCACCCAACCATGTTTTGTCGATTTCGGGTGATGTTGCTGACCAACCATTTGCCGCCTGATTATTGCCGAGGTAAAAGTTAATACCGCCATTCCAGGCAAGTGGTACACTATCCTTACCAATCGTTGAGTTTATGATCATTACAGTTAGAATACTCGGTGTGACGCCGATAATCAAGAGAAAGACTCGCCTAAGCCGTTCTTTAAATTTATCTTTTCTCGAGATAACATAAAGATATGATGCGAAGACCAGTACGCACAGCAAAAAAGTCGGTCTTGTGATTGAAGCCAAACCGAAAAACAGTCCAGCCAGAATGAGTTGTATGTCATTTCGCTTTTTCAACGACTTGATTAAGAGGAAAAGCGCAAGAACGCAGAAGAATATTTCCAGATAGACAGTAAGAAGCATAGCATCGAAATACAAGAACATGCTGTAAAAACAAGCAAGTAAACCTGCTAATGCACCGATCTTGTAGGAAAATATTTCTTTTCCAGTGAGAAAAATGAGCATGCACGACAGTGCTCCGATAATAATCCCGATTAGCCTTGGAATATAATAGCTGTGACCGAATAGTTTATAGACAAGACCCAAAAAATAAGGGTATGCTGGTGCGCGATAATAGGGAACCCGACCAAACAAGTTTCCTTGAGCGATTTCCTGTGCCCACTGGTCATGATATTTTTCATCCATTATCGGATAATTGAAAAAGGGATTATCCTTGATTGTTTCGAGGTTAATAAAGCGGACACCGAGTGCCAGAATAAAGATTATGAGAGCAGTTAGCAAGATACGATTGGTGCTTTTCACAATGAGCAATTATAAATGCTGATTATTGTCTGTCAAGTCATATCCATGCAGTTCCTTGACTTATATTTTCTACAGCATATAATACTAATTGATTCTGAGATTGGTTCGATCAATATCAGCTAAGGAGGTATCATGAACGAAAGCTTGAAGTGTCCTTTTAAGAGTGATAATGAACCCAAGGAATGTGATCGGGAAAAATGCGTTCTTTGGCATGAAGGTGGTTGTGCTTTTGTTCATCTGATCAGAGAACTAGCTATTCTCAATGAAACACTGAGAAGTATACAGGCAAAGTACTGATTATTTAAGCATTAGTACCGTTGACATAATTGAAAAATAATGTAGAATAATCGATGGCTATGTTGATTCGCAACGCTTCAGAGATACTGACCATGAAAAGAGGACTGAGTGTTTTGAAAGACGCTTCGGTGCTCGTTGAAAATGGTAAGATTAGAAAAGTTGGTAAAATAAAAACTAATAAAGCAAGAAACGTAGTCGATGCTAAGGGTTGCGTAGTATGCCCGGGTTTGGTGGATTCTCATACCCATTTGGTTTTCGGCGGTTCGCGCGAAGACGAATTTGCGATGCGCGTTACCGGTGTCAAGTATGAAAAAATCGCCAAAGCAGGGGGCGGCATTGTTAAGACGGTTAGAATGACACGTCGAGCTTCAGAAAATGTATTGTACAGATCAGCGATGAAACGGTTGAAGAATCTCGCAAAACACGGTACCACCACGGTTGAAATAAAGAGCGGCTACGGTTTGTCGACGGCAGAGGAGATGAAAACCTTGAGGGTGATAAAACGGCTGAAAAAAGATTCAAAACTTGACATTGTATCGACCTATCTGGTTCACACGATCCCTGATCAGATGAAGCGACAAAATTATATTGAACTGGTCATCAACAAAATCATTCCCAGTGTTGCTGAAAAAAAATTGGCTGAATTCTGTGATATATTCTGTGACAAAATCGCTTTTACAAAACAGGAAAGTGAAAGAATATTAAAAGTAGCGAAAAAATACGGTTTTGGGCTTAAAATACATGCGGATCAATTCGCTGATATTCACGGTGCATATCTTGCCGCGAAATTGAAATGCGTATCGGCCGATCACCTGGAGTATTCAACAAAGGGTGCGATAAAAGCAATGAAAAAAGCTCGTGTTGTTCCTACTTTGTTGCCAGGCGTAACATTCTTTTTGCAATTCGCTAAAAAACCTGATATTAAAACCTATCGGAAACTGCGCTGCCATCCGGCAATCGCCTCGGATTTTAATCCTGGTTCATGCATGATCTATTCAATGCCTAAGATCATATCTCTCGCCTGTATTGTCTATCGCATGCCTATTGAAGACGCGCTTCTCGGGGCAACCAAATACGGTGCCCGAGCGCTGAATTTATTTGACCGGATGGGGAGTATTGAACCTGGTAAGCAAGCTGATTTTGTAATATTCAGTGTCGATAATTATAGAAAAATTCCGTATTATTTTGGTGAGGATATTGTTAAATACACAATAAAAAAAGGAAGGATAATATATGGAAAAAATAGTTGAGTGCATTCCAAATTTCAGTGAAGGACGAGACCAGGATAAACTCGATCAGATATTAACTGAAATAAAGAGTGCAGGTGTAGAACTACTTGATCAGGAAAAGGATGCAGACCATAACCGTGCAGTCGTAACATTCGTAGGTGAGCCTGAAGCCGTACTGGAAGCAGCATTTAGAGGTATCAAGAAAGCATCAGAGTTGATTGACCTGACCAAACATAAAGGTGAGCATCCAAGAATGGGTGCTACTGATGTTGTTCCGTTTGTCCCGATCAGCAACGTTACAACCCGGGAATGTGTTGAAATGGCAAAGCGTTTGGCAAAGCGGGTTGCTGAGGAGTTAAAGATACCAGTCTACCTTTACGAAGCTGCGGCAACTCGACCTGATCGGCAGAATCTTGCGGCGATAAGAAAAGGTGAATTCGAGGGGTTGAGAGATGAGATCGAAACCAACCCTGAACGTCGACCTGATTTTGGCGAGCCAAAACTCCATCCGACTGCCGGTGCGACGGTGATCGGAGCACGGTTTCCACTTATCGCCTTTAATATAAACCTCAACACCTCAGATGTTTCAATAGCCCAGAAAATAGCCCAGGCGATCAGGTTTGGCAGCGGTGGTTATCGATACACCAAGTCACTCGGCTTTATGCTCAAAGAAGAGAACCTGGCTCAGATATCCTGCAATATGACCAATTATACAAAGACACCATTGCATCGAGTTTTCGAAACAGTAAAGCGCGAAGCAGAAAGGTACGGCATCAGCATCAAAGAATCAGAGATTGTTGGTCTGGTTCCTGAAAAGGCATTGATCGATACAGCGATTTACTACTTACAGCTGGACCGCTTTACCGAAGACCAAATTCTGGAGTACAAGCTCCACGGGAAAGGTTCAAAGCAATCAATCATGGATTTTCTGCACGTTTTGGCTCTGGCACGACCTACACCAGGTGGGGGCAGTGTTGCTGCGTTCGAAGCTGCTCTCGGTACGGCGCTACTCTCAATGGTTACCGGTATCACCGTGAACAAGACAAAAGATGAAGAACTCCTGGATTTTCACGGATTTTTAAAACTAACTGCCTACGAATTCTACAAATTCATCAATAAAGACAAGTCGGCTTTTGACCAAGTTTTGGTAGCGTTCAAGTTACCTGATGAGACAGATAAGGATAAGGAGGACAAGCAAATTGCCGTGCAAAATGCCTACAAACATGCAGCTCAAGTGCCGTTTGAGGTTTGTAAAAAAATTCTCTCTGTCTACCCTTATGCCAAAACGCTTGCTCAAAAAGGTTTAAAGAACGCGATTTCTGATGTTGGTGTGGCGCTTTACTCGCTCCACAGTGGGTTTATGGCTGCTCGGATCAACGTCTTGATAAACCTCAGCTCGATAACCGATGCAGAATTCAACGAGTCCATTAAGACAGAGCTTGATTCGCTAAGAAAACAAGAGGAAATTTTGTATAAAAATATTGAAAATATCTTCTTGACAAAGTTATGAATTAGGTTATAATTTTTTATGGAAGTAGATCTTCTTGATAAAAGCAGAGAATATATAGAAGAAGGGAGTTTTGAAAAGGCTCAGATAATACTGCGCCGGATCTTGAGCGATGATCCTAAACATGCGAGAGCCGTTGAACTCTCTGGAGACTTGGTTTTAAAATTGGGCAGAAATGCCGAGGCTATTCAGCGGTATGACAGTGCTAGTGACTACTACACCAATGCGAATCAATACGCCGAAGCGATACTTTGTTTGGAGAAAATTATAAGAATTGATAAATCCAATGAGGAAATTATCGCACGTCTGGCTGATCTTTATAGATTTTATGGTCTACCTGATAAGGCAATCAACGCAATACTTGATTTGTGCACATGGGCGATTGACAACAAGGAAAATGCAATGTTCATATCTGGGTTGCGCAAAGTAGTTGAGTTGCAGCCCAAAAATCTAGCTTTGCGATTTTCCTTTGTTAAGGTTCTCTATTCGATTAGCAGGTTACAGGATGCCGAGGATGAATTGAAAAAAGTCAAATCTCTTGCTGAAGAGGTAGGTGATCAGGAAATACTTGAGAAAGTCAACAAGTTGCTTCCACAAACAGATGGCGGTGAGGAACTCGATCCTAAAAGCCGTATTGAACTGGGTAACCTACTCTATGAGATTGGCTCAAAGGATGAGGCGATAGTTGAATTTGAAAAGGCGGTAAGTGATTTGGTCGCCAGCAATGAAACTGAAGAGGCAATAAATGTACTGAACCGAATTATTGAGATCGATCCAAACAACAAGGATGCGATAGACAGAATTAATGAGTTAGGAAGTGGCGGTGCATCTGTCGAAGCTAAAACCGCCACTGAAGAAGTTGTGGAAGAAACGGTGCCAGAATCTGAAGTTGAAGAAACCATTCCGACCGAAGCAGGCGAACCAGAGACTGAGAAAGCGTTTTCTGAAGCTGAAATAGAGGAAGATCTAAAGCCCAGTGTTGAAGATATTATCGGCCAGACTATTAGTGAACCGAAGGCAGAAGAAGAAACTACTCAACCCGAAACTCCAGAACAAACAGCAGGAGATGAACAAGCAATGGAGATGTTCGAAGATCTCGGCAAGGAGATTGAGGGTTTTGTTGCTGCAACAGATACTACAACACAAGAACCTTCTGACGAAGTTGAGCCAAGTGTAGAAAAAGGACATGATGTGCCACAATTAGAGGGGCAGATAGCGGACATAGAATTCTTACTCAATGAAGCTGAGGCACCAAGTGTGCCAAGTTTCGAGGTTGCCCAGGAATTTGATAATTTCAGGAAAGCAATAGTGTGGGAGAAAACTGATGTTAATAAAAAGATGACTCTGGCAAAGCTGGCTTTTGATGTTGGTTTATATGCGACTGCCTTGAGCTATGTTGTTGACGTCAAGCAAGAAAAGGGTACATGGCCGTTATCGCTTGAGATAAATGGCGCGTCGCTTATCAGGCTGGGTCGTTATGGTGAAGCCAAAAAAGTGATTGCTCCTGCTTTATTGTATGAAGAGATTTCTGAAAACCAGAAAGTAAAGTTACGTTATCTGCTCGCGTCTGCTTATGCAGGGTTAGGAGATTTTGACAATGCATTAAGGGAGACCGAACGGATTATTAGCATTAACCCTGAGTATAAGGACGTCAAGGAGATGTATATACTAATGGGTGGTAAGGATATAGCATTTGAAAAACCAAAAAGAGAACCTGAAAAAGCTACGCCTCCTCAGAAAATATCCATATCACCGCCAGCGCAACCTGAACCTTTTGTGCAGCCAGCCAAGATGGGACCAAAGGAAATAATACAGGAACCAGCCGAGGAGATGTATCCGACGATAATCGACCAACCACCTTCAACCCAGTCAGAAAAACCATCTAAGGATCTTCTCAAGAAAGAACCCGATATTGAAGAAAGAAAAGGCGAAAATATCGCTTTTCTCTAAAATAGGAGGATAAGTGGGCTATCAGGAATTTTACGATTTAAAATTTGAACCATTTACTAATCATCCTGATCCAAAATTCTATTTCAATTCCCCTCAGCATGCTCTGGCGCGCGAATACCTGGTCCATGCGGCACGCGGCACGCGAGGGTTGGCAGTTCTGTTGGGTGATATAGGGACTGGTAAGACAACCCTGGTGCGTAAGATTCTTAGTGAACTTTATGCACAAGGGAACTATCAGGTTGGCTTGATCGTCCTGACCCATTCTGAATTCGCGCCGGGTTGGCTTTTCACTAAAATTGCAAACCTTGTTGGCCTTAGAGATTTTGGTTCTTCGACAACTGAAATAATAAGTCGAATTTCTCAAAGGCTCAATGAGATATATCGTAGAAACGAGAAGGCAGTTATTATTATCGATGAGGCAAACAAAATTACGAGTCCTGAGATATTAGAAGAGATTAGAGGGCTTCTGAATCTTGAAATAGCTGACACCAGATTGATTTCGTTTATCCTCAGTGGGCTGCCTGAGCTGGAGTCGTACCTGACATCCAATCGTGCTCTATATCAACGCATTGCGGTTAAGGTTAAGTTGAAATCAATGGGTAGTGATACGATAAGAGCTTATATCAGCCATCGGCTCGGTATTGCTGGCGTGACAAATGAAATTTTTACGCCCAGGGCGATTGATTTGGTCTGTCGCTATTCAGACGGCAAACCGAGGCTTGTAAACATAACTTGCGACAATGCCCTTTTAGAGGGTTATATGCAGAGGAAAAAAAATATTGACGATACAATTATAGAAAGAGTAGTCACAAATTTAGGATTGAAATTTGAATAATGTCTGAGCTTGGTGAGGTTAAAAGAAAGGTTGCTGAGTTTGTTGCCAAAGGTGACACAAAAAAAGCCATAACCGAGTTAGAACAAGCAGTAAAAGAATTTCCCAAAGAGGGTTCCTTATTCAATAAACTCGGTGATCTTCTTATAAAGGTCAATCGTAAAAATGATGCGCTCATCGTATACGAACAAGGTGCGCGGGTCTTCAAAGAAGAAACTTACTTTCCAAATGCCATAGCGTTATGTAAGAAGATAATCAGACTTGAAAAGGACAGGACAACAATTTATGAGTTACTCGGCGAGTTGCATAAGCAATTAGACCAGCGCGGTGAGGCAGCGAATTACTTCCTTGAGTATGCAGAACGGAAGATAAAAGCCAATGATCTAGATGCTGCGCTGGAAACCTATAATACTATAAAAGAACTCGTTCCTAACAACCCGAAAATCCTTGAGACAATTTCTGCAATATACGAAAAGGTTGGAAAAAAAGAAGAGGGTGAGGAACTTCTAAAAGAAGCGCATGAAATCGAAGACAAACAGGAGAAACTGAGAGAAAAAATTGTCGTCGAAGAACCACAAGCAGAAGTTGAAAAGGAAGTCGAGGAAGAAATAGAAGAAGTTGTTAAGAAACCTGAAGTAGAAGAAGAAGTTGCTGAAGAGGAAACAGAAGAAGAAAAAGAATCGGATATTCCGCTTGAGGATTTTGTATCACCTGAAGTGGCTGAGTTGCTCAAAGATGATGAGATCTCAGCTGAGGAAGAAGAGGGTGTCACAGAAACACCTGCTGTATTATCCGAAATTGATAAGACTATTGAGTTGGGTGAGCTCTATCTCAACCTTGGTTCTGAAGAAGAAGCCATTGATTGCTTCCGCAGTGCGGCAAATGAGTCATGGAATAATAAGAACTATGATAACGCCTTTGATCTCAATAAGAGAATAGCTGACCTGAGACCATTTGATCTCAGGTCCCGTCAGCATCTTGTTGAGATAAGTAAGATAAAAAATGATATGGATTTACAAATAGAGGCGATGGTAGATTTGGCTGAATCGCTGAGTCGGCGCGAAGCAAAGAGTGAAGCCCGGGATTTATGCAAGAAAATCCTTGAACTTGATTCAGAAAACACCAAGGCTCAAGAAATGTTTTCAGCATTTGAACAGCCCCAGGATTATATTGACCTTGGCGAAGTTCTTAGAACTGAACTTGAAGATGAGAAGAAATCTGATAGCATACAAAGTATCGAAGGGTTAATTTCTCAATTCCGGCGTGAGGTCTTTGAATCTATTGGTGAGGGCGATTTTCGTTCGCGTTATGATCTCGGGGTTGCCTATAAGGGCATGGGTCTTTATCAAGAAGCTATTGAAGAATTTGAAATCGCCGCAAAAGACCCTGAACTCAGACTCAAGGCATATGAAATGATCGGATCATGCTTTCTCGAACGTGGTAAGGCAGATGATGCGGTAAAAATTTTGGGCGCCGGTCTAAAAATTACAAATCGACCAGCACGGGAGTACTTTGGCATTCATTTTCTCCTCGGTAACTGCTATGAGAAGATGAAGAAAATGAAAGAGGCGTTAAGATCCTACATGTATGCTTATAAAATCGACAAAACAGTGCCTGATTTAGCACGGAGAATTAATGATCTTAAGAATAAATACCTAGCCGAAACAAAGAAAAAAGGCAGGAAAATTGTCACGAAGCCACCAGCTAAAGCAAAACCTGAATCTATAAAAACGGCTAAGGTCCGGGCGAAGAAGTCTAAAATCACATATTTATAGGAAACAATCATGGGTTACGAGAAATTCTATAAGTTAAAAGCACACCCCTTTAGTTTTGCTACTGACGAGAGATTCTACTACGACTCACCGCAGCATTCAAAAGCCCTGCTGAAACTGACCCACGCAGTTGAAACTGAGAAGGGGCTTGCTTTGATGATCGGTGATATCGGGACCGGTAAGACGACATTATCGAGGCGGCTTTTAGATAAACTGATTGATGATGATGTTGAAGCAACCCTGTTGGTGATCATTCATTCGGAAATCACTTCTTTGTGGTTTTTGAAGAAAATCGCCCTGATGCTCGAGACGCCGATTGAGTCAGAAAACAAAATAGAGATAATAACTGCTATTTACCACCGTCTTCTGGATTTGACAGGTCAAGACAGGAAAGTAGTCATTCTGATCGACGAAGCAAATATGTTGCAAACCAAAGAAATAATGGAGGAAATCCGTGGTTTGCTCAACCTGGAATCAGAGCACGGTAAGCTTTTGAACTTTATCCTCTTCGGTTTACCAGAGATGGAAGACTATTTGAGACTTGACCCACCGTTATATCAACGCATTGCAGTCCGTTGTGTTCTTGAGGAACTGGACGCAAAGGCAACTACCAGTTATATTATCCATCGTCTTCGAGTCGCCGGTTGCATGAAGCCACTCATGACCAAAGAGGCTTTGGAGAAAGTATACACATATTCAAAAGGCGTACCACGTACAATCAATGCGTTATGTGACAACGCATTATTAGAAGGTTTCCTTTTGAAACGGGAAGTGATTGAAGCAAAAATTATAGACGACGTTTGTTCTGATCTTGGACTTAAGGCCAAGTCGAGTTGACCAGAAGCACTCAAGGCGCTCCATCACCTACACCGCCAAGTAGATATTTCGCTGACCTCCATATTCACTCGATATATTCTGACGGCTCATTTACGCCTTATGAAATAGTGCAACTCTGCAAGCGATCGAATCTAAAAGCAATGGCAATCACTGATCATGATACAGTGTCGGGCGTTGAAGAAGCGATGTTTTATTCCAAACATGGTTTTGAGGTTATTCCAGCAGTTGAGATGAGTTCAAACATCGGTGACCTGGATGTTCATATGCTTGGTTACTACGTGGATTACAAAGACCCTAGTTTATTATCATACCTGGATGAATTCAAGAAACATCGTGCCGAACGGGTGAAGAAAATCATCAGTAAACTCTCCAGTGACGGGGTCAAACTGGAGTTTGAACAGATTAAGATGGTTGCCAAAGATTGCTCTTTGGGCAGACCCCATATCGCTGAGGTTCTCGTGGAAAACAGATATGTCAAATCAATAACTGAAGCCTTTCACAAATATTTAGGGTATGGGTTGCCGTACTATGTCCCGAAGAAAAACATCCATCCGAGAGAGGTAATAAGAATAATAAAGGAATACAACGGCGTTCCGGTTATCGCTCATCCAGGGACCATAAATAGCGAATCTGTTATCTATCAGTTAATTATAGATGGTGCTCTGGGCATTGAAGTCTGGCATCCAGAGCACACGCCGCGCTGGCGCCAGGGATTGTACGAGATTGCCTTGAAAAACGGTTTGTTGATGACTGGAGGCTCTGACTGTCATGGTAAGCATGCTGATTCGGTAAGGATCGGGCTTACAGGCTGCGGTGAAGAAGAAGTAAGTATGCTCAAGCAATGCCGGGAGAAGATACGTAATGAACGTGACAGTTGAACAAAGCGAAGCCGTGGCTATTTAAATTACGTTAGGGGGTACTGTGAACATAGATGAAATTAAGGAAATCTTACCGCATCGGCCACCGTTTTTGTTTGTTGATGAAGTAGTGGAGATTAGTGATACCAGGATTATTGCGAAAAAGCATGTGCGCACTGATGAATATTTCTTTGCGGGTCATTTTCCAAAAGAGCCGATTATGCCGGGTGTTTTAATGGTTGAGGCACTTGCGCAAACCGGTGGTGTGATGTTGCTCCGCAAGAATAAGGGCGCTATCCCTCTATTCCTCGGTATTGACAGGACGCGGTTCAAGAAAATAGTACGGCCTGGTGATACACTTATTATGGAAGTCGAAATTTTGCAGGAACGTGGTGATGTAGTCAGGATATCAGGGGTTGCCAGAGTTGATGGTGAGGTTGTCTGTCAGGCAGTGATCATGGCAGGCATTAAGAAGTAAGTTCAGATTTTTTTTTCTAAAGAACCTACAAGAGTGAAGCAGTTTACTATCAGCAAAAACGCAAAGGTTGATAAATCAGTTATCATTGGTCCTTATTCAGTCATTGAGGATGATGTCAAGATCGCTGCAGATAACAAAATAGGCGGTCATGTTATAATCAGAAACGGCTCGATAATCGGAAAGGGCAATACAATATGTGCTGGTGTCCAGATCGGTGTGGACCCGCAAGACTATCATTTTAAGGGCGAACCATCAAAGTGCCTGATCGGCGACAATAATATAATTAGAGAATACACAACTATTTCCAGAGCGACCGGTGAAAACAAGGCAACATGCATCGGCGATAATAATTTTATAATGACCTATGTGCACATTGCACACAACATTCGAATCGGCAATAATAATATAATATCAAGCGGGAGTCAGCTCGGCGGTTATGTTGAACTCGAAAACTTCGTAAATACCGGGGGGCTTGTTGGGGTACACCAGTTCTGCAGAATCGGCAAATACGCAATGCTCGGTGCTATGTCATATCTAAATAAGGACATACCGCCGTATATGTTAGCGCGCGGGAATCCGGCAAGAGTATTCGGGGTGAATGTGCGGGGCCTGCAACTTAATGGGTTTACAACTCAAGAAGTTGAAACCATCAAGACATTGTATCGGTTGATCTATGAATCTTCCAATACCCTAACACAATGTCTTAAGCGGTTGGAAGAAAAAGATTGTTTTGGCGATTTTGCTCGGGAAACAATCGAGTTTGTCAACGCATCAAAGCGCGGTATACTTTTGAAAACGCCGTAAAGAAGTTACCTGACAGGTAGGAATTATCTCAACTTCTTTTTGTGACGGTCTCTTTTGCGTCTTTTTTTTAATTTGTGCTTCTTTATTTTTTTCAACTTCCTTTTCTTGCCACAAGGCATGTGTTAAAACCTCCTTTTCATTAGCAGATTATACAGATATAATACGGTAAGTCAAGCACTGCACGCTTTAACTTGGAAATCCCCGCTGCTTGCCGCAGGGGGGTGAAATAGAAAGTAAGATAGCCTATTATTAGTTACCCGATAGATAAGACAACTATCTAACATCCCATTGACATATCTTTGTTTCAGAATAGAATATACCATGCTTCTGTTGTTGGTTATCAGCCAGGCATTATGTAGGTTTGAAGACAATGCTTACAAGACAATGAGTGAAAGCTGGCAAGCTAAGCCCATAGTTTGTTTGATGAATGGTGTTTCTTTTGTTTCGAGACCAGAGTTCAACGCCGTCAATCCAGCCTTTTCCTTTTTCCTTGATCGCGATAATTTAGGCAAGCAAGACCTCGTTGGTTTTATTGTGAATTGGGCGACAGTCCTGCCTCTTAAATATTTCGTAAATCGTCAGCGACCCGAAGGGTATTGCCTACGTTGGAACTCCTCATTTCCGTCAGGTCATACTACTTTTTGCTTCACTCATGCGGTCATTCTGACTCACCATTATCCCGAATTGAAAGTGCCGATGTACCTGTACGCAACGACCGTGGGCTTTTCTCGCATCTATTTGAAAAAGCACTATCCAACGGATGTCATTATTGGAGCAGTATTGGGGATATTAACTGGTTATCTGACGATAAGGCTGGTTGAATAGTGACGAAATCTAATCTTCCGGTTTTTTATATTGAATCCATTGTCCTTTTTTGATCTCGGGCTCTCCTTTTATCCAATACCTGGGGTCAACATGAACTCGATTCACGACAAACCCCCAATGAAGGTTCGGGCCTGTACATAAACCGGTTCTCCCTAACTCAGCCATAAACTGTCCTTTTTTGACTTTATCACCGGTTTCTACACATATTGAATCCAAGTGAATATAGATCGTGTATATTTTCTGGCCATGGGCAATAACAATACTCTTGCCATGGACCTCTAAGTTCTTTGCCATGACAACAACGCCGTGATTAGGTGCGTAGACCTTAGTGCCCACGACATTGCCAATATCTACAGCTTTATGAGACCACTTATCAAGATCTTTATTATAGCGCCGCGGTGTACCAAAGAGCCCGGTAATGGTTCCAGAACATGGCCAGATAAAGTCGCCGTCATACAAAATTGAATCTGGGTTTCTACTGTAGGCGCGGGCAAAGTAGTTGCCTTCATACTTAAGCATTTCAAGGGTTTCTTCGGTGAGGATGCTGATGTCAAGATCAGCCGTGTCCTCTTCAGAAAAACCGCCAGGGATTACTGTAAACGGCATCTCGAGTTTCTTTTGCTTACCTTTATCCTGATAGCGTAAGGTCATTATATAATCGCCCGGTTCCATATTCATCGGCACCGCGAGTACTGTATTGTAGGTGTTATGCGCAACAGTGTATAGGTCATATGTTTGATAGAGAAAATTGATTTTTGGATCTTCCAAGGGCAGAACGGCCATAACATTGAGCTTCGCAATTTCGCCCTGGCGATAAGTGTCTTTGTCCATGGTAATTCTTTGAATCAAACCATTGGTGATCGATACCGCTGAGGTTTGGGTTGCATCGAAGGAGCGGATCTCGTAGTCAAGCCGAAGCATGACTGGTTGAAGAGTTTCAGTAGATAAGGTGCGCTCGAATTCTATGATCTTGCTTGAACGCGCTAATCTGCGCTCCAATGATATAGAAGGTTCATATGCATTTGACGGGGTTTCAGTTTCTTTATTGGGTTCTTTGTCAATCGGGTCGGCCGCCAGCACATTGTACTCAAACGGTTTCTTAAACCTACTGGTAAGACACGCAACAATGAACAGAAAGAATAAAAGGCTACGGACTCTTTGCACAACGGAACCCATAATAGCGGTCCTGAACAAATGGTTTTAGTTCCATTCTCGACGAGCACTTCAAGTATTTGGGATTAATGCTCAACCACGAACCACCCCGAACAACACGCGAATAACCAGAATCAGGACCAGGGGGGTTTTTGTCAGGGCTGATCGTGTAGTATTCTTGGTCATAGAAATCCTGACACCACTCCCAGACATTGCCCGCCACGTCATATAATCCGTAATTGTTCGGCGCATACTTCCCTACTGGAGCTGAGTAGTCATAACCATCTTTTTCTCTGAACGGCTTGGGAGCATAATTGCATCTTTTTCCCACTGATTCTTCTCCCCATGGGAATTGCTTACTTTCCAGGCCACCTCGCGCAGCGTATTCCCATTCTGCCTCAGTGGGCAAACGTTTGCCCGCCCATTGCGCATAGGTCAAGGCATCATAATAACTCACGCCGACGACTGGTTGGTCAGGTTTATTGAGGTCTCGATCTTTGAGAAAAGGTGCTTTTGGATGGCCGGTTGCTTCAATAAATCTTCTATACTGACGATTCGTCACCTCATATTTATCAATGAAGAAAGCATCTATCCAGACCCTGTGCTTGGGACTTGCATTACCAGAATCACTACCCATTGTGAAATATCCAGCTGGAATAAAAACCATACCTTGAGGTAGTACAAAAGCCGCCTCTTCAGTGACCTGTGGTGTTGGTTCTTCGGGCTTGCCACAGTTCACAAGTATCAATGCAGTAATTGTGATTATTAACGATATTTTTTTCATAGTCTCCACCTTTATTGATAATAGCCAAAATAGCCCATATGTCAACATAGCGGCTCTCTGATAAAGGTGGTCGGTGCCCCTTTCTGCTAAGGATTTACACTATTAGAGATTAGAACGATAGCGGTCTTTCAGCTCTTCCTTTTTGCCTTTATTCCAACCCGAGACCTTGGTAAAATAGCCGGTTACGCGGGTTATGTGGTCAACTTTTTCACTGCCACAATGAGGACAAGTTTCTCTAAGTCCTCTCGATGTTTTGAAACAACTGTTACAGGTCGTAAACTCCGGCGAGAAGGCGATTTGTGCATTACGGGTATTATGAAATGTTTTTACCACAAAGTTTGCAATTGACTCTTTTGGCGGTTGTGATTCGCCGAGCCAGACATGGGTTAATGCACCGGCTTCAATCATATCGTGAAATTTACCTTCGATTTTTACCCGGTCGATCGCGTCTAAATTCACCCCGACATTCAAATATGTTGAATTGGTATAATATATCGAGTTGGTATCGGAACTACCTTTCACAATATTCAATGCGAGATTTGGAAAATGTTCAAGGTCAAGGCGGGCAAGACGGTAGGCTGCAGATTCAGCTGGAGTCTGCTCCATGACCAAACGCAGATCATGCGTGTTTGATAGAGCCTTGATGCGCAAATACAGATATGCTAATACTTTGAGGCCGAAGCGTAAAGCTGTTTCATCTTCATGCATCTGTTTTCCTGTGTGGTATTCAACAAGCTCATTCAAGCCCAGTAGACCAATCAGGTAAGTTGCTCGATGGAGCCTTAGATACGCTTCACCGTCTCTTTCCATGGTCAGCAGGGCGAGCGGTCCTTCATCTTTCAACGCGATGATCTGCTCAATAAATTCCTTTTTCTGAAGGTGTGCCTTTACTGCGTGGTCGAGTAATCTATCGAGGTTTTTGTACAGTAAAGCATCGTCGTGTTTGGCTAAATAGGCAGCCCTGGGAAGGTTTAAAGTGACGTTTTGTAGGGCAGTATAACGCATTTTCCACGGCGTATTGGCATCTTCCAGGTCTGATTCCTCAAGCTTGAATGATAATCTGCAGCACTCTGATATTTTTGCGGTTTCACCGCGGTCAAATACATAGTAAGTATTACCGCGCTTGGACGACACGTCAGCGATGTGATTTAAAAAGTCTTCCCAGCCTGGAGTTTTAAAGAAATTCTCGGTAATATGGACGAGTGGTTTAGGGAAGAAAAAGGGTCGACCTGTACCATCACCGTCCATGTAGATATCAAACAAAGCCCAGGCAAATTTTTGGGCATCTTTTGTATAATCGCCATACTTTTTACCCGTATATTTACCGGCCGGACCAATCGCCTCGACATGCTTAAAATGCTTGGGGATTTCCCAGTAAATATTGAGGTCTGAGAATATTGCCTGACCGCCTCTTGCCACTGATTGCTGCGAATATTCAAATACAAGCATCTGGGCAAGTTGATGGATTTGGCGATCGTTCATTTGGGTTAAAAATGGTGCAAAAAAGATATTGACCGCATCCCAGCCAATTGCCCCAGCAAAATGTCCTTGTAGCGCGGCTGAAAATTTGACCATATGGGCGAGCAATGTATCAGCATGTTTCGCTGGTTTGGCTATGGAGAGCGCGTTAGGTAGGTTAAGTCCAAATTTCTTTACATATTCCAAAGATTGACCTGAACAATAGGGGCGGTCACCAAAGCCCAGATCGTGCAGATGGATATCGCCCTTTATGTGCGCGTCCGCGACATCGCGGCTAAAAACTTCAGAAAGCATATACTGTTTTTTGACCGTCTCGGCAATGGTCATATTCGTCGCTTCGGGGTTGTGCGGAATATTAGCATTCTCACGATTCGCGTACAAGATGATTTTTTCTGCGTCGTAAAGAGGGATGCCCAGTCGTGTATGACGCAAGCGTGAATTTTCTAGACCGTGTTCGATTAGTTTAACGTTAACTATTTCTCGGATCAGGGATGAAGAGATAAGATGCACATTGGAGTTTAAAACCGTATCTTCAGTTTCTTCGGCAATTTTTTGTGCGATTTTTTGAGCCACACCGGTTTCATTTCGCAACGCATTGATGATCCTTGTTCGATCCCAGGAGACAAAATCATCGTCTGAAGTGCGTACAAATAGGGCATAGTCAGTTGTGTCCCGTTCATCTGGCAGTTTGGCAAGGAGTTTCTTTTTTCTAAGTATTTCACGTTGTTTTCGGTAAAGGATATAAGCCTTTGCAGTGCGGGCATGGCCGCTTTCAATGAGTATTTTTTCCACCGCGTCCTGGACTTCTTCGATTTCTGGTGTTTTATCTCCCTTTAGGGTATAAAGAAACAAGACAACTTCATTGGCTAATTTTTCTGCAAGTTCTCGGTCGTCGCCACCTATGGCTTTTGCCGCCATGTATATGGCATTAGTTATTTTCTTTTTGTCAAAAGTAACAACTATTCCGTTTCTTTTCTTAATACTCTGAAAAATTAATTCTTTAGGGATTTCTTCAGAGATACCAATCCTTACCGATGTTTTTTCCGGCATCTTTTCTCCTTTTTAATCTTTTTTAACTCGGTGGCAAATTTATCGATATTAGTGAATTTACGGTATACCGACGCAAATCGCACATAACTGACTTCATCTATTTCTAATAGACGGTCTAATACCATACGCCCAAGTTCAGATGATTTTATTTCTGTTTGGTATTTGTCAGATACCGTGTCTTCGATTTCATTGACAATGTTTTCTATCTTTTCGGCTGACACAGGTCTCTTTCGGCAGGCGGTTGCAATACCATTGAGAAATTTTGCTCGATCGTACAGTTCCCTTGTTTTGTCGCGTTTTATGACCACCAAAGGCATGCGCTCAATGGATTCGTACGTCGTGAAACGGAATAGACAGTTAGTGCACTTCCTTCTTCTGCGTATGACTGAACCAGACTGCGGCATTCTTGTTTCTAATACCCGGTCGCTATCCTTACCACATCTTGGACACTTCATAAGATAAATGCTAAATTCAAAGCATTAAATCCTTTACCCTGTGAAATACAGCCTTCCTTGAAGAATTTTATTTTCTTTAACTTTAATTATTTCCCTTTTTATTTCCATAATTAAATTACTCCTATTCCACGGGGTGAACAATATCAAATTCAAATGACCAGAACCGTTTTCGACCTCCCGATCTACCCCATTTAGTAAAAGGTTAGATATATGGAGTTTGGATTCATTCAGGATTTCAGATACATACTGCGAAATATGTTTGAAATACACTATATATAGAGTCATTACCTAATTGTAACCACAATTTAACCATTGTCAAGGGGGAAGATGGACTCGGCGAAGCCGAGCAGTAATTGAGTAATTCGGTTATTAAGTTATTACGTAATTAGTTTTTTTTCTGTTAGTCTGAATATTTCAATGACTTAATGACTCAATCACTTAATAACTACTCTTTATTTCTTAAGGTGTTTTCTCCGGGCGTAGATATAGCTCAGCTCAGCGCCGAATAGAAAAATGTATGCCGAGTAATAGATCCATAAAAAAATAACTACCAAGGTGGACAGTGAGCCGAATACTCTGGAATAGTCCACCATTCTGGTAATATAGAAGGTAAAGAGGAATTTTGCTATTTCCCAGGCTATACCAGTGAACACTGCACCAAATAGGGCATCCTTGAATTGTACCTTGCGGTTCGGGAATTGCCAGTAGATCAAGCTAAACAAAAGGATACTCAAAATAATGCTGAACTGTGGAGGAAACGTTGCTAAACCTTCAGCGCCAACCGCCTTTGCCATGAGGGTGGCGAAAATTGATCCTAAAAGAAGGATAATTACAAGAAATGCCGAACCAATGGTCAGAAGACTCTTGCGGAAAAAGGGTCGGTCTTTCTTGACCTTCCAGATGACATTGAGGGTTGATTCGAGAGCACGGAAAATACTTGCTGCACCCCAGAGAAAACCGAGTAACCCAGCAACTGCGATAACGATTGAATTTTGCTTTATCAATGATAAGTTATTGATGATTTCATTGATATCGACTGGAAACGCCTGTTTTAAATAAGGTATGACCTTATCAATGATCCCCTCGGAAGAACCCAGGATAAAGATTGAGAGTGAAATAAGACCAAGGAGAAGAGGAAAGAGACTAAAGGTAGTAGCATGTACCAGTGCAGAAGCAAGGAGGGGACACCGGTCAGTACTGAATTTCTTGTATGCCTTTTTAAAATACCAGGAGAGTTTCATGATAATTTTCTTTGGTAAACGATATCGCCGTTGACCATGGTCATCAATACCTTAATTCGATCCATATTGGTTTGGGTAAGTGGGTTTTTATCAAACACTACAAGATCAGCAAGAAAACCTTCGTCAATAACCCCTTTTCTATTTTCGGCAAATGTGGCAAAGGCACCCTCTGTCGTATAACTTCGGAAAGCAGATTCTGGTTTGAGTCGACCATATGGAAAAGGATGATGAATAGCACCCTGAATACCAAAGAGCGGACCCAAGGGCATGCAATCTGAGCCAAATACTAATTTGATGCCAATATCTGAAATTTGTTTAAAACAATTCATTGTCTTATATCTATCGCCAAGATTCTGTTCGTACATATTGCCGGGTTTTTGCCATCGACGCGCGAAGTTCGGTTGCATTGAGCAAATTAAATCCAAGCCAGCGATTTCGCGAATCAAAGAGTGGTTAAGTATTTCGAGGTGTTCGAGCCGGTGGCGCAAAGGATTTCGCGTTCCGGTGCTGATTTTTTTCAGGACTTTCAGGGCTTGACCAGTAGCGCGGTCGCCGATTGTGTGGATCATAAGCTGGATACTATGCTTCTTTGCAGCACTGGCAATGCGTTCAAGTTTATGTTTGGTTATTAATATCTTGCCATAGGTTCTGGTTCGGGCATAGGGTTTGGTCAATGCCGCGGTTTTAGCGCCGATTGAACCGTCGAGAAAAACCTTGATCCCGGAAAAGCTCAAAAAATCATCACCCAAGCCGCTTGCAAACCCGGCGTTCAGGATGTCTTTAAAATACTTGAGCAAGATATAGACAGAAAACCTCAGTTTCAAACCGCGTTTTGTTTTGATATTCTGCAACAAGCGGAAGCGCCTGGGGCTTGTTATTTCATGGACTGAAGTTATTCCCTTGCGCAGTGCTTCAGATGTACCGAGTTTTACGGCTTTTAAAAGCATGGCATCATCTGGTTTGAAAATATCATTTAAGCTAAGGGCAATATCTTCATAAAGGTAGCCGTTTTTTCGGTCCACGATATGCCATTTACTTGATATATGGTTCAGTCCACAGGAATTAACAACTGCAAAGTGACCGCAGATACGGCGCATGATAATTGGTTTTTTCCTTGATATTCTGTCGAGGGTGTGCCGATTCAGGTTTTCTAATTTGAATGAAGACCAAATGCTTTCGTCCCAGTTAGAAGCAAAGACAACTTTTTTTTCTTTGGTTAACCCACTGCGCAGTTTGTCAAAACAGTCGTTCAAAGACCTGCACTTCTCAAGATTAATGCGTTGGCGCTCAATGCCCAAAGATATGAGATGGGTGTGGCTATCTATAAAACCCGGTATGACATAGCTGTCTTTTAGGTCGTACTGTTTTATTGTACGCGGCAGTTTTGGTTTTTCTGGAAAGGTTTTTTCTATTATGCCGTTTCTAATTTGGATCGCCCGGATTTGTCGGCGCGGCTTGCGAAAATCAAGAAAATGTGCATTGTACAACAGAATCGGTTGCACCCTGGGGTTACCCGATTACAATAGGTTCTTCTGGATATTTAAAATACATTGGGTGCGGTCGCAAAAGCGCACTGCCAATAGTGATCGTTCCTACACGACCAGTTATCATGGTTATTATTATCACCAGTTTACTGATCCATGAGAGATCATATGAGAAACTACAAAATGGCTTCAAAGCTGAACCCAAAGAAAGTCCAACTGTTCCCAAAGCTGAAAAAACCTCAAAAAGAGCTTTCATGGGTCGCGGATTGTCAAAAAGCATAATCAAAACAAACGAGAGAATCACAACAAATACAGCCAGCCCCACAATAACGAAAGATCTAAAAGCCTGCTCAATAGGTATTCTTTTTTTGTGGGTGGAAATATCACTGTAGCGACCCAGGAGCAATTCTTTTATCCATTTACAGAGTAATGCAAAGGTCGTTGTTTTTATACCACCACCAGTACCTCCAGGAGAAGCGCCGATGAACATGAAGAGCATAAACATGAGTAGGGTTATTGGCGAGAACATTGATATGGAAAAGGTGTTGAAGCCGGCAGTTCGCGGCGTGACTGCCTGGAAAAAGGAGAAGAGTAGTTTCTCGGCAAACGTATACCCCTGCAATGCGTGGTGACCTTCGCGCACGAGAATGAATATGGTACCGCAAACAATCAAAGCAAGCGTTGTTCTCAGCACGATTATTGTGTGTAAGGACAAACGTTTTTTGGCTTTTTTTACAAAGGTCGTGAAAACATCAGAGATAACAATAAAACCCAGACCGCCAATAATAAATAACGCGGCAACGGTAAGTGGTACACCGGTTGAACTTGAAAAAAGGCTTATGTTTTCGGAAAAACTTGAGAACCCGGCATTGCAGAATGCAGATACCGAGTGAAAAAACGCATGGCCCAAGGCAGTAAGTGGGTTGAATTTCTTCAGGAAGAAGATATACAAAAGTATGGTGCCGGTGAATTCCAGGGCTAGGGTTATTCTGAATACACGCCAGGCAAAACGTTTCAGGTTTTCAAAAGAGAGGACATTAATCGATTCCTTAAAAAGAACTCGGTCACGTAAGGATATTTTTCTTCCAAGAAAAAAGAAAAAAGTTGTTGAAAGGGTCATGTAGCCAAGACCACCGATTTGAATGAGCGTAAGGATAATACATTTCCCGAATAAGGTAAAGTCAAGTGCCGTATTCTTGACGATCAAGCCGGTAACACATAAGCCGGATGAAGCGGTAAATAGCGCGTCAACGACTGAAATACCATTGGTCGTGGAAAATGGCAGAAGCAGTAGCAACGTGCTAATACTGATAATGCCAAGATAGCCAAAAATCAAAAGGCGTGGTGCGTTTATTTCTTTCGAAATTTTCATTGAATTAGTGTATTCTTTTTTAAATGGTTGTCAAGATGCCCAATCTTCTATTCGAATAGTGTACGTTGTTTGAAGGATTTCTTGCTGCCCTTTACTTTTTTCGATGCCTGTCTAGCAAGACGATCTGCAGTTTTATTATCAGCACGTGGCACCAGGACAAATGAAATTTCTCCAAGTCGTTCTCTTAATCTATGGACCCTTTTAACCTGGTGAGCAATATGCGCTTTTCGTACTTTATACTGACCAGTAACTTGCTTATAAACGAGTTCAGAGTCAAGTTTTATTGTGCAGGATTTTTTTCCTGATTTGATCAACCATCTCAATGCGTGAATGACTGCCTCATATTCAGCAACGTTGTTCGTTGCTATACCGATGTAGCAGGAGATTTCTTCCAATGCTTTGGATAGATTGTCTGCCGAAAAAACCGCGACGCCGATACCGGCAGGTCCAGGGTTGCCGCGCGATGAACCGTCAGCATATATAACTAGGGGATGGAAAGAGGGTGCAGGCATCAGAGTCCGCCGGTTTTCTTAATTTTTTTTATCAGAGTCAGCGTATACTAATATGCGACCGCAACTACCACACACGAGCAGTTCACTCCTTTTCTTGAGTTCATTGAAAAATTGGGGCGTGAGATTCGCAAAGCATCCTGTACATGTTTCATCATGGATCAAACAGACCGCATTGCCACGGACTTTCTTTATTCTATTGTACTGCTCCTTGATATCGTTGGGAAGATTGCCAAAGTTGGTATCGAAATCAGCCTTTAGTTTAGCTAGATGTTCGATCAATTCTTCATTATGCTTTTTGGTATTGTCGATTTCGCTGCTTTTCTTACTGATGAATTCCTTGGTTTCTGATTTGAACTTTTCTATTAAGTTCATTAGTTTTTCTTCTTCTTCCAGGAAATTCATCATTTCGTCTTCAATTTTCTTATTTTCTTTTTTCAAGAAATCAATTTCATTGAGGATTGCGCGGTATTCTTCATTGGTTTTTACGGCAAAGGTTTGGTTGTTTAATTTAGCGAGTTTATTTTCGTTTTCAGCAATGTCGCCTTCTTTGATTTTGTATATCTTGCGAATCTCTTGGATACGAGTTGTTTTTTCATTAAGTGCAGTATTTGCTTCCATTATTTCTTTTTCTAAATGTTCAATTTTAGCGGGGATTGATTCTATTTCAGATGTCGTATCGTTTCTCTCATCATCGAGTTTCTGAATAGTTATGAGGATATCCAGTATGTCTTCCATTGGTCTTTTCCTTGTGATGAGTTTTTCTGTCCAGCATAGCCTCGATGGGAAAACATGGGCGGTACCCGACTTGAACGGGTGACCTTCTGCATGTCACGCAGACGCTCTAACCAAGGCTGAGCTAACCGCCCATAAAATCGCATTTATTATTCTATGTATAATCGTACATAAGTCAAGGTATAATTGATCTTCTCTTGATAGGACTGAAAGAGGGTGCAGAAAAGGCGAAAAGAGGACAATTAATGACATTATTGACTTCAGTGCAAAACGCATTATAATTGTCTATGAAGGAAAAGATCAAGCGGGAAATAGTAACCTGGATAATCGTTATCGCAGTGGTTTTGGTTCTTAGGGCATTTTTTGTGCAGGCATATGTAATACCCACACCTTCTATGGAGAAAACCTTGTTAGTGGGTGATGCTTTGCTCGTTAACCGCTTTATCTATGGTGTCAAAATTCCGGTTCCATTTTCAGTTCATCAGATCCCATTAATCCCGGGAAGATTACCCCGACGTGGTGAAATAGTCGTTTTTCAATATCCTTATGAGAAGCGGGATTTTGTGAAACGTTGTGTTGCCCTTGAACGTGATACTGTTCAGGTAATCAATAAGGTATTATATATCAATGGAAAAGAAATATCAGAATCTTATGTCCGTCACGCTGACTTTCGTATGTTTGAATCCGTTGACTTAGACCCCGAGCTTTATCAGAGGGAATGGGAGCAAGCAGAGCTTTACGATATTCTGGGCAAGTATGTGAGGGACAATTTCGGTCCAGTTGTAGTACCTAAAGATTATATTTTTGTCATGGGTGATAACCGTGACAATTCAATGGATTCAAGGTTCTGGGGTCCGCTGCACAAGAAAAACCTCAAAGGCAAACCACTTTTCATCTACTTTTCTTTTGATCTCGGGCGTGAAGCCCAGTCACTTTTCGATATCATAAAAGTATGGCAATGGAAGTCGATTCGGCTGATGAGGATTGGCCGGGTCGCTTAGCAAATCACAGATTCGTTTAGGCTTGACATTTTTATAATTGGTATTATAATTTAAGGAAAGAAGAATAGAGTAGCGCCTAATAGATTTGAGTCTAAATAATTATGGGTTTATTAATATTAGGATAGATTATGTATGAGAATAGTACAGAGAACATCAAAAGGAGAGACAATGAAAAAAATCATTATCTTATTACTGGTTTTTGTAGGTATTGCACTGAGCCAGGATATGATAGTAAGGGTCTATGCTTGTGCGTGGAAAGATCTGGAAAAGGTTTCACCAAAGTATGATTTAGATATTGCTGGAGCGCGTGCTAATGAGTACTATGACATTGTTGCTGACCAAGACGTCTTGATGAAGATACGCGGATCCGGTTTGCCGTATGAAATAATCGTCTTCAGTATTGCTCATATTAAGGAGCAGGTGCGGGCTGCTTATCTGTCATATACAGAGGTAAACGACAGTCTCCAGCAGATGGTTCAGAACTATCCGTCAATCTGTAAACTGGATTCTTTGCCGATTCCGACTTATCAAGGCAACTGGATATACGGTGTCAAAATATCTGATAATGTCCACGTTGAAGAAGACGATGAGCCAGGTTTTTTGGTCGATGGGCTCCATCATTCGCGCGAATGGGCTTGTATTCCCACGGTACTGTTTTTCGCAGATTCCATGCTTAAAGCATACGGTACTGTAGGCAATATTACCGATATTATTGATAACACAGAACTGTACTGCTTCCCGATAATTAATCCTGATGGCTACTTATACGATTATCCATCAGGTAATATGTGGCGCAAAGACCGCGAACCCTTTGGCGGCAGCACTGGGACTGATCCGAACCGTAATTATGCAGGTTGTACATCAGAACTCGAAGGCGAGTGGGGTGCAGTTGATAATGGCAAGGCAAGCCATCGACCAGCCTCAGACCTTTTTGTCGGTGCCTATGCAAACTCAGGTGATGAAACAAGGGCTTTGACGCTCTATGTCAAATCCCATTTCTGTAATGCAAATATGAGCTATCATAGCCATGGTGAAATGCTCATGTGGCCATGGGGTTGGAAAGCCGAACATCCCCCTGATTCAGCCCTGTACAGCCATTTTGGTAATAATGCAGCAGATTTAATACAACGATTAGGAGGTGGATACTATGATCGTGGTCCTATTGCGATAACTATATATCCAGTCAGTGGCTCGTCCGTGGACTGGTTTTATGCCTGGTCCCACTATGTTGGCGGTGTATCAAACCTTTCGTTTGTTACAGAACTCGGTACGTCATTTTATCAACCGCAGAGTCAGCTCGACCATATTATTCATCAGAATTTCAAGGCGCTTGAATATATCGCCGGGATCTGCGATTCTATTGTGCTTTTAATTAGAACTGTGGTGCCACCACCGACCATCTATCCTTTGGGTACGGTAGGCGAGGATTTCACGATCTACTGGCATGCTAAGAACCCGGTTTTTAATGAGCCATTGCAATGGGAGCTTGTTGAGTTATTCAACCCTTCGATTATTGAAGATGATATTGAATCGGGCACGAACCGCTGGGTCCTTGATGGGTTCACGGTAAGCACGAGCCAAGCCCATTCTGGCACACACAGCTTTTTTTCAGGGAATGTCAATAATATGAATCACGGTGTTCAAACAATTCATCCTTTTCTTGTGCAAACCGGTGATTCACTCACTTTCTGGTGTCGTTATAACCTGGAAACTAATTATGATGTTGCAGTCGTTGAAATTTCCGAAGACACAAAGTACTGGTATAATATGGATACGACACGTTTTAACGGTAACCAGAGTTCCTGGGTGAGAAAAGCATATTCATTGAATTCTTGGGTAGGTAAGTCTGTCTATTTCAGGTTCCGCTCCATGACTGATCAAAATACTCTAAACGGTGGTTTTTATGTTGACGATATTTTCCCAATATGCTTATTTGCTGACGTTAATACGGTTTCTTCGAGCATTACTGATACATCTTACCAGTTTACCGGACATGCTGAGGGTGAGTTTTATTACTATGTCAAGGGATATAACAATGCCTGGGCATGGGGTGATTATTCCTGTTTAGAAAGGGCTGACGTGGTCGTTGGTATTGCTGAGACACCGAAAGTGCAAGATATAATAAATTCAAATCTTGCTCTGACATCGAATCCAGGGGTCAAGTCCATAACATTGAATTATGCAATCAGTCAGGGTGTTCGTGATGCATACATAAAGATATACGATACTGCGGGTAAACTGGTGAAATCATACGATGTATCTGAAGAACCGCATTCAGTGCATCACCGAATTGTATGGCATGCAATTGATGATTTAGGTCGTCGTGTTCCTGCAGGTGTGTACTTTGTGCGTTTTGAGACGGATGATTATCAGAAAACAGAAAAGGCGGTACTTTTAAGGTAAGGGTGAACAAGCCCCTCGCTGATTCAATCAGCTCGGGATGCTCGATTTTTCCTCCAAATCTCAAATTTGGGAAAAATTGGCAAAGGCAATAAAGGAGGTTAAAAAACAAGATCAAATAATCTAACCTAAAGTACATAGTGTTAATAGTGTTTAATATCCAACGAAAGGAGTAAAATATGCGTAAAATGATATGCGTTCTGTTGTTACTTCTCATATGTGGTTTTGCTGCTGAGACAGTGACCTTTGATGCTAACTGGGCAAGTAATCCATTGTTCAATGTAATCAACCAGACGCCATCTGGTGTGGAATTAGTGTTCAGCTCGCACCAGGTTGTGATTGAGGATCAAGTGCTTGATGGTGTAGTGCAGAAGAGTTTTGGTGTGCCGGCTGTATTTATTGCTGAACCGGGTGTGCCGAATCTTGGAGGTGTGTCCCGTTATGTAGCAGTGCCACAGGGTGCGCGTGCCCAGGTTGTGATCCTTGATGTACGTACTGAGGTTTATCATAATATTGAGGTAGCGCCGGCGTCGAACATACCGCCTGATAATGATAATTCACCGTTGCGTTATGAAAAGGACATGGCTATTTATGGTCGTAATGCGTACTGGCCGTCATCGCCGGTCAAGTTATCTGCGCCATTAAAGATGCGTGGTGTGGATGTGGTATTAGTGGGCGTTATGCCGTTTCAGTACAATCCCGTGACCAAGGAGTTGATCGTTTACAAGGACATTCGTTTTCGGGTAGATTTTATCGGTGGTAATGGTCATTTTGGTGTAGATCGTTTGCGCAGTCGTTTTTGGGAGCCGATTTTGCAGGGTCATTTATTAAACTATGGTTCCTTGTCTGAGATTGATTTTTATGCACCGGAACGGATAGATGAGCAAAGTGGTTTTGAGTATATCATCATTGTGCCGGACGATGCGTTATTTGAGGCATGGGCTGATACGATCAAGGCGTGGCGTAAGTTACAGGGTATCAGTTGTGATGTCTTTACCTTGACTGAGATTGGTGGTTCGACCTGGCAGGCGATTGAGAATTTTCTTAATAATGCATACAATACCTGGAATCCTGCGCCAGTGGCTTTTTTGATCTTGTCCGATTATCCGTCCTCAGGTGATGTCTATGGGGTAACAGCGCCAACATGGAACAGCTATTGTGTAGCGGACAATATCTATGCTGATGTTAATGGTGATAATCTACCGGATATGCATCATGGTCGGATTACGGCTCAGACTGCGACGCATTTAGACCGCATGGTCAACAAGTTCTTAAGTTATGAGCGGTCGCCATATACGGATGCTGGTTTTTATGATCATCCATTAGTTGCCTGTGGTTGGCAGACTGAGCGTTGGTTCCAGTTATGTTCTGAGACCGTGCGTGAGTTCATGATCAATGAGTTTGGCAAGACTCCGGCGCGTCAGTATAATATCTATTCAGGTACGCCGATTGTGGGTGGTCCATGGTCGACGCGTGTGGGTACAGCGCCAGTAGTCCAGTACTGGTATAATCTTGGCTGGTTGCCGGCACTGACTAATCAGTATAATGCGGCGTGGTGGGACAGTGGTTCTTCGACCGGGATTACCAATGCGATCAATTCGGGTTGTTTTATTGTCCAGCATCGTGATCATGGTTATACAGGTGGTTGGGGGGAACCGCCGTACAATATGACACATCTCAACAGTTTGACCAATACGATGTATCCGTATGTTTATTCGATCAATTGTCAGACTGGTGAGTATGATTATCCGAGCGAGGTTTTTGCTGAGAAGTTTCATCGGATTCAGTATGGTGCCTTAGGTATCATGGCAGCGGATGAGAACTCTTATTCGTTTGTCAATGATACTTATATCTGGGGTACATATAATGGTCTGTGGTCGCAGTTTGATCCAGGGTATCCATTATTCGACATGGAAGGACATGATAATCTTCGCCCCAGTCCGGCGATGAGTTCGGCAAAATATTATCTCGTGGCTTCATGGATGCCGGATTCAGCACAGGCAGGTTCGTATCGGGCAACTCTCATTAACCAATTCCATCATCACGGGGACTGCTTTTTTACCTTGTATTCAGAAATTCCGCAAAACCTTACAGTGAGTCACGCTGCAACACTACCTGGCGCACAACTCTTTTTCACGGTTACTGCAGATGATAGTTCAATTATTGCTCTGACTGTAGATGGAGAAATCATCGGTGTTGATGAAGGAACTGGCAGCGCAATCGATATAACGATAAGTCCACAGGCAGAAGGCGATACCATGTTGGTGACCGTAACCAAAGCAAATTACTATCGCTATACAGCACTTGTCCCGGTTACTGGCGGCGGTGCTACCATGCCCAATGTCATTCTGGTTGATTATGCGGTTGTTGGTGGTAATGGTAATGGTATATTGGATCCAGGTGAGGATGCCGGTATTGTTTGTACAATTGCCAATGTTGGTTCTGATGTCGCGACCAATACCACTGGTACACTGCGCTGCGCTAACAGTTATATCACGCTAACTGATTCTACGACGAATTACGGCACCTTACAGATCCAGGATACGGTTG